>JAAFIF010000083.1 GCA_013298625.1 Myxococcales bacterium | reverse complement strand
GCGACGCTGCGTCGCGCAAAGGCCGGAGGCTTGTCCTCTGGCCGTGCGTCCAACGGGTGTTCCTGCCGCGCGTCGCGCGACTTGTCCTCTGGCCGTGCGTCCAACGGGTGTTCCTGCCGCGCGTCGCATGGGCCGCCGCGTGGCCGCCGTGCGTCCAACGGGTGTGCCTGCCGCGCGTCGCATCGGCCGCCGCGTGGCCGCCGTGCGTCCAACGGGTGTTCCTGCCGCGCGTCGCGCGACTTGTCCTCTGGCCGCGCGGACTTGCGTGCACCTGTTGCCCATCACGTGGGCCCTCCTTCTTCGACCGTTTTCGAATACGGAGGGGCGGTCGGCACCGGTTACTCGGGCAACGTTGCCCGCTTTGCCGCGCGTGGTCGCGCTCGGTCCATCGCGTCGTACGCTGGCTCGCTCCGCACGCTGAGCGTGGTCGCGCGCTTCGCGCACCTTCCGACGCGAGGCTTCGAGCGTCGCTTGCGGCGGGTTTCATACCCGCCGTGGCGCGAAGCGGGTGTTCACCGGGCTCGTCTTGACCCGTCGCTCTTCGCCCGTTGCCAACCCGCCGTGGCGCGAACCGGGGCTTCACTGGGTCGTTCGCTCTTCGCCCCTCGCTCTTCGCCTTCGCCCGCCGTGGAGAAGTCCGCTCCTTCACAGGCTCGTTGGCTCTTCGCTCTTCCCCCCGGCGGTCGCTCACGACGCGCTCGCCAACCCGCCGCAGCGTGCGATCACGACTGGTCGGCGAGCATGTCGGTGCGGTCGATGGTGCCGTCGCCGTTGGTGTCGACGCCGACGCTCAGCGGCATTCCATTGCCGCTCCACGTGCCGAAGTTCACGTACAGCACGGTGGTGGGCGTGGCGCTGACGCCGGCGTGCGTGAAGTTGATCACGCCCGTCTCGCTCACGCGGTCCATGTAGAGCGTGAAGGCCGGCGCCGAGGTGCTGCCGTCGAAGCTGATGCGCGCGCGCTGCATGGCGTAGTCGACGGAGAGACGCAGCACCTGACCCGCGGTCATCGCAGTGCTTCTCAGCTCGATCGTGTAGTCCTCCGCGGGGCGCTGAAAGGCCAGCGTGAGCGTGGGGGTCTCGGTCCCCGAGGCGCGATAGGTGATGTCCGGCGCGCCGGGCTGCAGGGTGACGGTGTCGCGCTGCATGGGGTCGAGCATCACGTCGTCGATGCCGAGCGAGTAGCCGGGACCCGTGATGAGCAGGTCCGTGTCCTCGACGCCGGCGAGGCGCGTTCCGTCCAGCGTGATCGTGAGCGGCGTCGCGCGCGGAACGGTGTACACAGGCTCAGGGTTGTCCGTGTACAGCCGCGCGCTGCGCACGCGCTGCAGCGCGGCGCCGGGGATGTTGTTGACCTCGCGTCCCATCGAGTCGTAGCCCGTCGTGCGACCCATGCCGTCCGCGATCGAGAGGTCCGCGGCTCCGCGCAGCGAGACCTGCACGCCGCGCATCCCGCCGCCGTCCATCGGCGAGTCGCCGCAGAACGTGCACGCGTGGGGAAACATCGTGCGCGGCGTGATGTCCGCGAGCGTCAGGTTGAACGTCGTGGCGTCGCCCTCGTACTGCGACGCCATTTCCATCGGGTTGGTCGACGCGTTGTACGTCCAGGTGTTGGTGGCGAGGTTGACCGTGAGCACGCGCTCGGCGTTGACGTAGTTGTTGTCGTACGCGAGCACTTCGACCGTCGTCGCGTTGGGCCTGCGCAGCGCGTACGGCGTGATCGCGTGGCCACCGCCGCCGCCGCGCTTGTAGATGCCGACCACCGTTCCGCCGAACGCGCGGCCGAGCGAGAGGTCTCGCGAGAGCTCATCGACGACCTGCGAGGGCGTGAGCGTTCGGCGCTCAAGCATCGGCAGCGTGGTCTGCGTGACGAACCACGTCGCGATCTCGCGCTGCAGGGCGTCGTTGCCCATGAAGCCGAGGTCGCCCGCGTTCATCCCCATGCCGAACATGCCCACCGGAAGCGCGCCCGTGTACAGCAACGACGCGACAACAGCCATGCCTTCGCAGTGACCGCCGTTCATCCCGTTGTTCTGCGTCTCCATCCACTGCTGCGCTTGCGGGACCAGTCGGCACGCGCCCATGGCCGCGCCGCCCTCGCACACCTGCGGCCCGAAGATGCGACGCATCTCGACGGGCGTGAGGTTCGTCGGCATCTCCATGTTCGTGTAGTTCTCGAACGCGAATCCGTGGGGCATCGGGCGAAAGCCCCAGTCTTCGCTGCGCGTCCCGGCCTCGGCGGTCGCGTCCGGCGTCGATCCGCCGCCGTCGGCTTCGGCGTCGGGCGTGCTCGATCCGTCCATCTCCACCGCGCCGTCGTGCTCGTGCGCGTCTTGTCCTCCCATCGCGTCCGCGGGCGCTGCGTCCTGGCCGGCCACGTCGGGCTGCGGGTTCGGCGGCGGGCTGCACGCGGCGAGCGCGAGCAACGAACAGGCACAAGCCAAAGCAAGCGAGGACTGAATGCGAATCGTCACGGTGTGTTGCTCCTGAACGAGTTGCGTCGTCGCGCCTGCAGACATTGAAGGCGTGACAGGATCGTTCGGAGCACAGAGTACGTGCGCAGTTCACGGAGCAACATGACGAAGAATGACTCGCGGCGACCGCGGCACGAGAGTCATATGAGCATCGTCAGCGATCTTGAATACTGGTGCGCGTGGGCTCAGCGTCCCTCTTCGAGAAACGCGATCAGCGGCTCGAACACCAGCCGCGACGCTTCTCTGCCGATGAACATGTCCGCGTGCGAGTACGGGATCGCCCTGTCGCCCGCCTCGATGAGCACTTTGCGTGCGCTTCGCGCGTGATAGTGCGCGAACGTCGCGGTCTCTTTGGGGACGATCCCGTCGCCGTTGGCGAAGATGGTGCACAGCGGGTCGGTGAAGCGCTCGACGTCGTCCGTGAGGTTGCGCCCGTTGATGAACAGATCGCGGGTCTTGATCCACTCGGCGATCTCGCGGTTGACGTAGCGCGAAGGGTCTTCGACGGTGTTCACCATCTCGCTGTAGTGCGTGAGGTCCGTCGCGTCGGTGTTCATGTAGATCTTCAGCGCCCAGGGCGCGAGCCGCGCGGCGACGGGCAGCGCGAGGCCCGCGAGGGCGCGGGTCTTCTTGATCTCGACGGCGCCCGCGAGCGCAGGAGAGCCAAACAGGAGCTTCAACAGCGGGTGCACTCCCGTCCAGCGGATCGGCGAGCCGAGCAGCGCCACGCGGCCGGGCGCGGGGTTCTTCGACTGCGTGCGGTAGAGCATCGTGAGCGTGCCGCCGAGGGAGGCGCCGAGCAGGTCGATCTCGTCGCTCTTGGCCACGGTGTGCGCGCGCGCGGCGTCGATGGCCGCGGCGAAGTCGACGAGGGCGAGCTCGCTCAGGCCGTAGCGAGTTTGTTTTCCGCTGGTGACTTTGCGGGCGCGGCCCTGCTCGCGGAGATCAACAGTGAACACTTCGTGCCCGCGGTCGGCGAGGGTGGCAGCCAGCGAGCGACCGCTCGGGTGAAAGTGAAAGATAAACGAGTTCATCCCGTAGCCCGGGACGATGAACACCGGGCGTTTGTTGCGGTCGATCTTCGCGGGGTGGTGCGTGCGGTACAGCGCGAGGTCCCAGCCGTCGCCGTTGTCCACATGGTACCACTCGCGCGCGATCCCTTCACTTCCGCGCATCGCCGAGCTCCTTGGCCCTTCGCGTGGCGGCTTCGACGGCGTTGATGAGGGTGGTGCGAAGGCCGCCCGCTTCGAGGGTGTGAAGCCCTGCGATCGCAGTGCCGCCGGGGGAGGTGACCTGGTCTTTGAGCTTTCCGGGGTGCTCGCCGGTCTCGAGGAGCATGTGCGCGCTGCCCGCGAGCGTCTGCGCCGCCAATTGCAGGGCGATGTCGCGCGAGAGGCCCACCTTTACGCCCGCGTCCGCGAGCGCCTCGATGATCAAGAAGATGTACGCGGGACCCGAGCCCGAGAGGCCCGTCACCGCGTCGAGGTGATACTCGTCGACGACCACCACGCGGCCCACCGCTTCGAACACCGCGCGGGCGACCTCCATGTCTTCGTCCGTCGCGTGCGCGCCGGGCGCGATCGCCGTCGCGGACATGCCCACCATCGCAGCGGTGTTGGGCATCGAGCGCACGACGCGCGCGCCGGGCTCGAGCAGCGACTCGATCGACTGCGTGGTGATGCCCGCCGCGACGCTGAGGACCAGCGCGCTCTTGGCGACGTGCGGCCTGAGCGCCGAGACCACAGCGTCCATCACCTGCGGCTTGACCGAGAGCACGACGATGTCCGCCTCTCGCACGCACGCGCCGTTGTCCGTGGTCGTGGTGATCCCGTATTTCTCAGCGAGAAACTTCGTTCGGTCCGCGCGGCGGTCCGCCGCCGAGAGCGCGGCGGGGCCCACTCCTTCGGCGCGACAGAGTCCCTTGATGAGCGCCTCGGCCATGTTGCCTGCGCCGACGAACGCGATGCGTCTACCCTGGAGCTTCATTCTTGAGCGAGGGAGTGTACCTTCGCGCTCGCTCATGGACGACCGGCAACAGTGGATGCGCGGCGCTCGCCGCGTGGTGGTCAAGATCGGTACAGGTGTGCTCACGACGGCGGGGCGCATCGATCGCGCGGTGCTCGACGGGATCGCGGCGGATTGCGCGCAGCTCATCGCGAGCGGACGCGAGGTCGTGGTGGTCTCGTCCGGCGCGATCGCGCTGGGCGTCGGAGCCCTGGGATATCCCGCGCGGCCGAAGACGATGGACGCGCTTCAAGCGTGCGCGGCGGCGGGGCAGGGAGAGCTCATTCGATTGTGGCAAGAGGCGTTCAGGCCGCACGCGAAGGTGGTCGCGCAGGTGTTGCTGACGCACGCGGATCTTGCAGATCGAAAGAGATTTCTCAACGCGCGAAGGGCGCTCGCAGAGCTGGCGCGGCGCGGCGCGGTGGCGGTGATCAACGAGAACGACACGGTCTCGGTGGACGAGATCGCGTTCGGGGACAACGACGCGCTCAGCGCGCAGGTGGCGAACCTGGTGGGGGCGGATCTGTTGGTGATGCTCTCGGTGGCGCCGGCACTATTGGATGGCGATCGCAGGGTGCCGGTGGTGCGCGCAGAGGACGCGAGCGCTGAGGGATTTGTGCGCACTGAGACGAGCTCTGGGGGAAAAGGCGGGATGGTCACGAAGGTGCGCGCTGGCCGCGCTGCAGCAAGCGTCGGCGCGGGCGCGGTGATCGCCCCGGGGCGAGAGCGCGGCGTGCTGGCGCGGGTTGTCGCCGGCGAAGACGTAGGGACGTTTTTTGTTCCTTCGGTCGAGCGGATGGCGAGCCGAAAGCATTGGATCGCGCACACGCTGCGCGGCAAGGGTGCGGTGGTCGTCGACGACGGCGCCGCGCGCGCCGTCACCGCGGGCAAGAGCCTTCTGCCCTCGGGCATCGCCGAGCTGCGCGGAGAGTTCGGCCAGGGCGAGGCCGTCGACGTGGTCAAGCTCGACGGGACCCTCGTGGCGCGCAGGATCACCGCGTACGGCTCGGACGAGCTCGCGCAGATTCGCGGCAAAAAGACGGCCGAAATCGAGCCCACGCTCGGCTACCACCTGGGCGACGAGGTCGTGCACGCGGACGACCTGGTGCTGCTCGGACCCGCTTGAATAGGAGCCCACGAAAATGACCGCCGTCATCGACGACATCCTCTCGCGCGCACGCCAGGCCAAGCGCTCGTTGGGGCGAAGCACCGCGGCCGAGCGAGACCTCGCGCTCGAGCGCATCGCGTCCGCGATCGAGCAGCGCGAAGCCGCGATCCTCGCGGCCAACGAGGGGGACATGGCCCGCGCGCGCACCGGAGGAATCTCTGGCTCGATGCTCGACCGCTTGCGTTTGGACAGCCAGCGGGTCCGCGCCATCGCCGAGAGCGTGCGCGCCGTTCGGGGGCTGCCCGATCCGCTGGGCGAAGAGCGCTCGCTCGGAGTGCGACCGAACGGGCTGCGAGTGTTCAAGCGCCGCGCTGCGCTCGGCGTGATCGCGGTCGTGTACGAAGCGCGGCCCAACGTGACTGTTGAGTGCGCGGCGCTGTGCATCAAGAGCGGCAACGCGCTGGTGCTTCGCGGCGGACGCGAGGCGATGGCGTCCAATCGCGCGCTGGCCGAAGCGGTGCGCGAAGGGCTCTCGAGCGCGGGTCTCTCTGTGGACTGCGTGCAGCTCGTGAGCGAGACGGGGCGCGAGCACGTGGCGGCGCTGCTCGGGGCGACGGGCAGGGTGGATCTGTGCATTCCGCGCGGCGGAGCGAGCTTGATGGCGATGGTGGACGAGCACGCGAAGGTGCCGGTGATCCGCCACGGGCAGGGGATCTGCCACGTGTACTTGGACGAGACCGCGGACGAGGCGATGGCCGTCGCGATCGCGCACAACGCGAAGGTGCAGCGCCCCGGCGTGTGCAACGCGATGGAGACGCTGCTCGTGCACCGCGCGCACCTGGCGTCGGGGCTGTTCGCGAAGGTCGCGCGCTCGCTGCAGGGCGCGGGCGTGGTGATCCACGCTGACGAGCGCAGCGGCGAGGCGCTGGCGAGGGCGGATGCGGACTTCATCGCGGCCCGCGCGGAGGATTGGGACACGGAGTATCTGGCGCTCGAGGTCGCGGTGCGCGTCGTGGACTCGCTCGACGAAGCGCTCGATCACATCGCGACGCACGGCACCGAGCACACGGCTTCGATCGTGACCGCGGACGGCGCGCGCGCAGAGCGCTTCTTGCGCGAAGTCGAGGCCTCGTGCGTCTTGTGGAACGCGAGCACCCGCTTCAACGACGGCGGCGAGCTTGGCCTCGGCGCAGAGATCGGCATCTCGACCTCGCGCATGCACGCGTGGGGACCGATGGGCCTGCGCGAGCTCACGGCGGAGAAGTACGTCGTGTACGGCGAGGGGCAGGTCCGCGGCTGAGCGGCGTACGGCGCGTTGCTTCTGCGCGCCGTCGAGAGCGCGCGTTGCTTCCGCGCCGTCAAGTCGGCGCGCTTGCGCGTGGCAAAGCCAACGTGCGCCCAGGCATGCGCCTGGGCTTAGGCAACCGGGGTTCGCCCTCTGAAACACCAGCGCTCTGTCGCGCTGTAGCGCCCGTCGCGCTCGCGCTCACGTGCCTCAGCTCGGGCTTCGTGCCCGAGCGCTTGTCGGCTGTGCCGCACGCCAGCGCGCCAACTTTGATGGCGCGCCGAGGCCGCGCGGGCGGGTTGCGAAGCTGCGCCATCTTGGTGGCGCGCCGAGGCCACGCGCGCGGCGAAATCGCGAACGATCTGCGCCCGGGCGCTGTCCCCTTGCAACCTTGCCTACGATTGACCACAATGCCCGATTGATGAATTTTCAGGATTACGCGGTGGGGCAACTGATCGGCGGGCGGTACCGTTTGATCGACCGCGTGGCGATCGGGGGCATGGGTGAGCTCTGGCGCGCGGAGCTCGAGCGGATGGAGGGCTTTCGTCGGCCCGTGGCGATCAAGCGGATCTTGCCGGCGTACTTTCGGTCCGAGCAGCACCAGGTGATGTTTCGCCGCGAGGCCGTGCTGACCGCGCGCTTGTCGCACCCGAACATCGCGCAGGTGATGGACTTCGGCGAGGACGCGCGGGGGCGGTACATCGTCACCGAGTGGATCGACGGGGTGACGCTGAAGACCGTGATCGACCTGTTGCAGCAGCACAAGCAGCGGCCGTCGCTCTCGCTCTCGCTCGCGGTGGTGATCGCGGTCCTGCGGGCGTTGAGCGCGGCGCACGAGCACTGCGAGCGGTTCGCGGACGGGACGCGCGTGGCGCTGCCGGTGATTCATCGCGACGCGACGCCGTCGAACATCATGCTCTCGGTCGACGGCGTGACCAAGCTCGTCGACTTCGGGCTCGCGAAGCTCATGGACGACTGCGAGACCACCCCAGTCGGAATGGTCAAAGGAAAGCTCCGCTACCTCGCCCCCGAGATCCTCCACGGCGCGCCGTTCTCTGCGGCGTCCGACGTCTACGCGGTGGCCGTGGTGCTGTGGGAGCTGCTCGCGGGCGAGCGCTTGTACACGCGGGACACCGACGCGCTGCGCGCGCTGGTCGAGGGGCGCACGGTGCGTTCGCTGCGGGCGCTTCGCAGCGACGTGAGCCCTGCGCTCGACGCGGTGTTGATCGCGGCGCTTCAGCCCGAGCCCGCGCAGCGGCTCGCGTCGGCGAGGGCGGTCGCGGACGAGCTCGCGGCGCTGACGCTCACGCTGCCCGACCCGGTGAGCGAGCAGCGCATCGCGGCGGACGTGCAGACGATTCAGCGCATGGTGACGGCGGCGCCGGTGTTCGTGTCGATTCCTCCGCCGCTGCCGGCGCCGATCGCGCCGACGCCGCCCGCGACCGAGCGACGCAGCGTCGCGCCGCCGACGGACCACACCGAGGCCATCGCGCTCGTGCGCCGTGTAGACCGCGGCTGAGCAGGGACGGTGTTCGAGAGTTCACGAACGGGCGGCCGGGGAGAGCGAACTACTGCGCCTGAAGCTGCACGGTGACCGGCGGATCGGGCGGCGGCGGCGGATCGCAGCGACCGCGCTCGACCGACGAGCGGTGGCTGAATCGTTGGCTGACGTAGCCCGCACGACGCACCTCGAACTCGTGTTGTGTCGTGCTGCAGGCGTCCTCAGTGAGATAGTATTTGCCTCCGACGAACAGCGGTTCGCTGATTTGTCGATCGCCGTTGACGGCGTCGATCACCCAGAATTGCACATCGGAGAGCGGCGTGTTGTTCGCTCCTCCGGTGACTCGAACTTCGAGGCACACGCACGCGAGTGGACGGGTTCCGATGCAGCCGACGGTGAGCGACGCGAGAAGCGCTAGGAGAACTGCGAATTTCATAAACGACCTCCAATGTTCAAGGCTGAGGAAAGGCTTGGTCGATCACTCGGAAGACCGCCCGCTGGTCGGCATGGGCCCCGAGGGCGAGGCTCTGCTACGAAAGGGCTTCGCGCCCGGAGTCGAAATGGTTCAGTTCTCAATTCGAGGGGCTCCATGAGCGTCGCCGCGATCATCGCTCGGTACTCGTTGCTGCCGCAGAGCGGGGTGAAAGAGTGGCCGTCGGGCTCACTCGAGGGCATCGAATCTGCGATTTTGTTCGTCTTGGCGCCCTGGAGCGGACCGTCCATCGCGGCCTTCGGGAAGCTGACAAGTCTACTCGCGAACACGCCCGCACCGCCTCCCCTCCTAGTATGTGACATCGACAACCTGCCCAGTGAGACAAAAAAGCTCTTCGGTAAACTTCGAGGAGTCGGAGAGACGTTCTGGATTCGGGATGGTCAAGTTGTCGCTTCGCTGTGTGATTACACGGCTGACGACTGTCTCACTTCCGTTGATAGGAACAGCGAGTTGCTGCGCGCCTCCGAGTTGAACGAAGTTGTCCCACCGAGCGGCTGAAGGATCCCCTCGTTCTCCGCCGCGTATCGTTTCATTGTATGGCCTGGAAATTTGCCTCGATGCGAACGGTTGACCTGGGCATCGAAGGCTGTGATTGCCGGTCGTTCGCTCGCTCACCTCCGGCACGATCCGCGATCACAGCGCCGGCGGCGCCACGCTGCCGCCCCGCGCTCGATCGTGTATGCTCCCTCCTCTGATCCAATGCGTCGGGCGGGTGTTCACTTGATTCTGTGTGCGTCGGTCTTCTGCGCCGGCTGCGACGGCTCGTTTTATCCACAGCTCGACGGCACGGGCGTGAAGACCTCTGGCGGCGCGGCGCAGGTCGTCGAGTCGGGCCCGCGCTACACCGTGCGCTTGCATCGAACGACGCCCGCGGGGCGCTGCTCGGACAGCGAGCTCTCGACGCGCATGGAGCTGCACGAGCAGCGAGAGATCATCGAGCCCGAAGCGCTGCGCGGCCAGCGGGCTGCGATCGACTCGGTGCGGATCGACGCGCTCGCGGGCGTCGACTGCACGCTGCGCTCGAACGGGCGGCGGCCGATCGAGTACGAGTTCACCGTGCGTCGCGCCACGCGGACGACGGACGGGGTCGAGCAGGTCGTGTTCGCGCCGCAGTCGGTGATCCGCGTGACGCTCGGCGAAGAAGGCGAAGAGTCGGACACGGAGATCACCGTCAACGAGCAGCGCGCGACGGACTTCGAGCGCAGCTTCATCGCGCGGTTCTTGATGACCGAGCGCGGCGACGGCGATGTGTCGATTCGTGACGAGGCGCTCCCGGTGGGGGAGATGTTCGACACGACGGGCCGGATCGAAGCGCGCCTCCCGTTTACGGCCAACGACGAGCCCGCGCGCTTGACGCTCGCCGGAAGAGCGGGGCTCGAGCGGCTCGTGATGTTGGGCCGCGCGCCCGCGTACGAGCTGCATTGGCACGCGCGCTCGGGGGACATTCGTCGACGCTCGGGCGAAGACGAGCACATTCTGACGGCCATGCGCGACGTGCGCATCGTGCATCCCGTTCAGCTCGAAGAGAACGAGCGCTCGCGGCAGTCGATCACCGAGTGGTCCATGCGCGGGACGCAGACCGAATCCGGCGTTCGCTTTCGCTTCACGTGGCGCCGCCGCGCGCAGCAGAGCTTTCTCAACTCGAACTTCTTCGAGAGCCGCTCGACCGCGTTTCGAGCGACGCCCACGTGGTGAGCGGCCCGCTCAGAGCCCCGCGTGACCGATGACCGTGCGCAGTTTGTCCCGCAGGTTGTCGGCGCTGATGTCGGCCACGAGCGCGTCGAAGCCGGGCCGGACGGCTTTGTACGCGAGGTCCAGGTAGAGCGCTTCGTCCGTGAACTCCGGGCGAAACGCGGGGATCGAGTCGGCCGCGAGCGCGGCGAGGGACTTGTACGTCCCCGCGCGCAGCATGAGCTCGGCGCTGCCTGCGAACTTGAGCAGCCCGCCGGGGATCGCGCCGATCGCCGTCGTGGCCATGGGCGGGTAGCAGAGCCGCGTCGTGCGGACGTTGTGCGCTGCGCGAATGCGGGCGAGGCTCTCGCGCTGCAAGAGCTTCGCGCCCGCGAGCGGCCCCATCGCGTAGACCGGGTCGGTCGGCTCGAACTCGTAGTCCGCAAACGCCACCAGGCTCTCGTTTGCGACCAGCAGCCCTGCTTCGGCGAGCGCGTCCGCCCACGGGTCCGTCGAGCGCCCCATGAACTTGTTGGTCCGCTCGATGTCTTGCTCGGTCGCGACCTCGACCTGCACGAGGCCCACCTTGCGGATCTTCTCCCACGACGAAAAGTCTGGAATCTGCCTGACAGAATCGAACGCTACGTCGAGGTCGGGCACCTGCGTCGGGCCGTGCTGCGCGTAGCGCTTCGTCGCTCCGGCGGCGATCCCGTTGACGAGGTGCACCGCGCGATACCGCGATTTGAGCTGCGCGACGACCGAGGCGATGGTCTCGGGTGAGGTCGCGTCCGCGTTGACGAAGGTCGCGTCGATCCCCTGCTCTTTCGCGGCGTCGGTGATCGCGCGCGCGTGGTGCGGGCCGACCTGCAGCTTCTCGCTGTCGTAGTGCACGGCGAAGACCGGGACGCGCTCGGCGAAGAGCAGCTGAATGGCGAGCGAGCGGAGGATGCCGTTGGACCCGCCGAGCAACAGCACGCACGCGCCGTCGCGCACGCCCGAGCCGCGTGTGCTCAGGGTCGAGCGCACCTTCGCGAGGTCGTCGCGGGCCGTCTGCGGGCCCTCGGTCGCGAGGAGGTTGACGAGCGCGCGGCGGTCGACGCCGCCGAGGGGGAGCTTCGTGAACAGTTCGAGTGCCATCTTCGCGACGGCGCTCTACCACATCACATCGCGTTGGGGATGTTGCCCATGAAGACCTGAACGTTGTACGAGCCGGTCTTCAGGCCGGTGCCGAAGGTCGTGACGCGCAGCGTGTGCATTCCGCTGGTGGTGGGCGTCCAGTTGATGCGGCTGTTGCGGTTGTTGTTGGCGAGGTCGATGTCGTCGTGGTGCGTGAGCTCCTGGCCGTTGAGCAGCAGGATCGCGTACGTGTCGAGCTGCTCGTTGGGCACGTCGGTCCGCTGCCCGCCGCGCACCACGATCGTGACCGGAACGCCCGCCGTCAGCATGATCCCGTAGTCGTCGCCGAGCGATCCGTCCTGCAGGGACGTGTCGCCGGGCTGCAGCATTCCCGCGGCGGTCCCGCCCATGGTGAGCATGCCCGAGAGCTGCCCCTGCCCGAGGTTGCCCGCGGGCTGCGTCGGCTGCGTGGGCATCGTCGGCATCGTGGGTTGGGTGGGCATCATCGGCTGCATCCCGGGCTGCATCCCGGGCTGCATCCCGGGCTGCATGCCGGGTTGCATCCCCGGCTGCATCATACCCGGCTGCATCATCCCCGGCTGCATCATCCCCGGCTGCATGCCGGGTTGCATTCCGGGCTGCATCCCTGGCTGCACCATGCCGGGCTGCGGCGTGTTGTTCTCTTCTTCGTCGTCGCGATTGCGACGGCGACGGCGGTTGCAGCCGTCGAGCGCGGCGAGGGCCAACAAACAGAGCGACGCAGCAACGAGACGCTGACGATTCATCGAAGGTGCCTCCAGAGGCGGTGCGGATGCGCAGGGGAGCGCGGGCGAAGTTCGCGGAGCGTGTAGCGCGCCCAGCGTCGTCGGTCTGACGGCGCGAGCAACGGCAGGCTACGCCAGCGGCCCGGCGCGTGGTAGAGCGAGCGCCGCAAAGCCATGGCAGACAGCATCACCACGCGTTCGAAAGATTTTGCCCAGTGGTATCAGGACGTCATCCGACAGGGTGACCTCGCGGAGAACGCAGAGGTCGTCCGTGGATGCATGGTCATCAAGCCGCACGGGTACGCGGTCTGGGAGAAGATCCAGGCCGACCTCGACCGTCGCTTCAAGGCGACGGGGCACAAGAACGCGTACTTTCCGCTGCTGATCCCGAAGAGCTTCCTCGCGAAAGAAGCGCAGCACGTCGACGGGTTCGCGATGGAGTGCGCGGTCGTGACGCACTCGGGTCTCAAGGCCGTCAAGGACGAGAACGGCAAGACGACCATCGAAGTGCGCAACAAGCTCGAAGAGGAGTACGTCGTTCGCCCCACGAGCGAGACGATCATCGGGCACTTCTTCGCCAAGTGGATCCAGAGCTACCGGGACCTCCCGCTGCTCATCAACCAGTGGGCCAACGTGATGCGCTGGGAGATGCGCACGCGGCTCTTTCTGCGGACGACGGAGTTTCTCTGGCAAGAGGGGCACACCGCCCACGCCGATCACGACGACGCGCTCGCCGAAGTGCGCCGCATGCTCGACGTGTACGCGGACTTCGCCGAAAACGTGATGGCCATGCCGGTCTTCAAGGGCGAGAAGACCGCGTCCGAGCGCTTCGCTGGCGCCGTCTCGACCTTCTGCATCGAGGCCATGATGCAAGACGGAAAGGCCCTTCAGTCCGGCACTTCGCACGACCTCGGGCAGAACTTCGGCAAGGCGTTCGACGTTCGCTTTCAGAGCAAAGAGGGCAAAGAAGAGTTCGTCTGGCAGACCTCGTGGGGCGTCTCGACGCGCCTCGTGGGCGGCCTGATCATGACCCACTCGGACGACAACGGCCTGGTGTTGCCGCCGAAGCTCGCGCCCATTCACGTGGCGATCGTCCCGATCTTCAAGAGCGACGACGAGAAGGGCAAAGTGTTCGAGGCGTGCGAGAAGGTTCGTCGCGCGGCCGTCGACGCTGGGCTCGAGGTGGTCTTCGATGCGCGCGAGGACATGCGCCCTGGCGCCAAGCACTTCGAGTGGGAGCAGAAGGGCGTCCCCGTGCGCATCGAGATCGGTCCCCGCGACGTGGACTCGGGCGCGTGCGTGATCAAGCGCCGCGACAAGGGTCCGAAGGACAAGGTCAGCGCGCCGATCGAGGGCATCGGACCGGTGCTCACGGGGCTGATGACCGAGATCCAGCAGGCGCTCTACGACCGCGCCAAGGCGTTTCGCGACGCGCACACGGTCAAGGCTGACACGTACGAAGAGCTCAAGAAGGCGCTCGACGGCGACGGAAAGGTCGGCAACTTCGTCCTCGCCCACTGGGACGGCACGGCTGAGACCGAGGCGAAGATCAAAGAAGAGACCAAGGCTACGATTCGGTGCATTCCGTTCGAGCACGACGGCGAGAGCGGCAAGTGCGTGCTGACCGGTCAGCCGAGCAAGCAGCGCGTGATCTTCGCGCGCGCGTACTGAGCGCAGCGCTCACTCGATCGGCAGGGGGACGCGTCCGAAGTCCACGCGCGTGACGGGCTCGTAGCCGAGCTCGGCCTTCGCGCGGCGGCCGTCGAGCACGCAGTTGTTGTGCAATCGCTCTCGGTTGACGTCGTAGCGAAACGCCAGCCGCGTCACCCGTCGTCGCAGCGCGTACAGCGGCGCGAGCAGCGGCCCTGGCAGGGCGACCTCGTCGCGGCCCGCGCGCTCGATGAGCTTGGACAACGGCAGCACGTCGGCGCCGGGCACGTTGAAGATCCCTTGGGCAGAGCCGCGAAGCGCCCGCGCGATCGCGCGCGCGGCGTCGTCAACAGTGAGCAGCTCGATCATCGGGTCGAAGCCCATCGGGCGAAGGCACACCCGCGTTCGCAGGTAGTCCCAGAACTGGCTTCCGCAGTCCTCGTCGAAGAGCTCTGCGAGCCGAAGGACCGCGATGCGCAAGCGGGACATCCCCATGCGAACGCACGCGCTCACGTCCGCCTCGACGCGGTCCCTGCGCCACTGCGGCGCATCCGCGCGAAAGTCCAGCGGGTGCTCTTCTTCGACCACGTCCGCGCTCTGCCCGTCGGCGCGGTAGACCGCGGCGGAGCTGAGCAGCACGTAGCGCTCGATGCTCTCGTGTCGCTCGCACAAGTGCAGCAGCTCGCGGGTGGCCTCGACGTTGAGCGCGCGCACGCGGGGGCCCTCGGCGTCGATCGAGCGGTGCCGCGCGCCGTCGAGCAGGACGTTGATTTTGTGTGCGCGCGCAGGGCCGAAGAGCATCGAGCGCACGTCGCGCTCGCGTCGCAGGTCGCAGCGCACGGCGCGCACGCGCGGCTCGTCGCGAAACGCCTGGGTGATGTCGTCCTCGCTCGACGCGCACGCGCAGAGGACCATCGCTGTGTCGGGGCTCTGCAGCAGTCGTGTGACCAGCGCGCGGCCGAGCGGAGTGCTCGCGCCGGTCACGAGGACGCGAAGGGCAGGGGGCTGTGCGTCGGTCATCGAAACACTCCGCGGCGCGCGGCGAGCGCGTCGACCACGAGGGCGGCGACCGCTTCTTTCACTTGTTGCGCGGCGACGCGGAGCACCTCGGGGTCGTCGGCGCTCTCGGGGCTGAAGCGCTCGTGCAGCGCGATCGGCGCGCCGTAGCGCAGGTGATACTTCACGGGCAGCGGCAGCAGGGTGGCGGGGATGGGGAGGTACGGGATTCCGAGCGCGTGCACGCTGAGCCGCGCGAGCTGGGGCCACTGCTCTTCGGCGCCGACGACGGCCACAGGCACGATCGGCGTGCGATAGCGCAGGGCGAGCTCGACGTGGCCGACGCGCCATCCTTGCAGTTGATAGCGTTGGGAGAAGGGCTTTCCGATGCCCTCGGTCCCTTCGGGAAACAAGATCACCACGCTGCCTTGCTCGAGCAGTCGTTTGACGTTGGTGCGTGTGCCCGAGACCGCGCCCATCCGCGCGAACACCGGGCCCACCACGGGCAATTGGGGAACGAAGTGATCGAGCACCGCGCGCGGCAATCGCGCGGGCGAGCTCTTCGCGAGCACGTCGAGGGCGATCATCATTCCGTCGAGCGGGAGCGTCCCGCTGTGGTTCGCGACGAGCAGCGCGGACCCCTCGGCGGGGATGTTCTCGATGCCCTGGCTCTCGACGCGAAAGTACCGGCGATACAGCGGCGAGAGCGCCCATTCTGCCGCGGCGATCCACGCCGGGCTCGAGCCGAACACGTCGTACCCGTGGCCTGCGTCCACGAAGTCACCGTTTGCGAGGCGATTCGCCTCGTTTTCAGGGACGAGCAGTCGACCGATCGAGCGAGTCAGCGTCGTCATGAGAAGGGCGTACACTGATCATAGCCGACCGTCGCGGTTCGTGACCGGTTCGGACCTCAGGAGAGAGTGTCCATGTTTCGATGCATCGTGCTCGGCGCGGCGGGGCGTGACTTTCACGACGTGCAGACGTTCTTTCGCGACCACCCTGGGTTTCGCGTGGTGGCGATCACCGCGGCGCAGATCCCGTACATCGATCAGCGCAGCTTTCCCAAAGAGCTCGCGGGGCCCGCGTACGAAGAGGACATCCCGATCGTGCCCGAGTCCGAGCTCGGCGCGCTGATCGAGCGGCACCGCGCGGACTGGGTGTTTCTTTCGTACAGCGATTTGTCCCACGAAGACGTGATGCACAAAGCGTCCATCGCCCTCGCGCACGGGGCGGGGTTCGCCATCGCTCCTCCGCGCGAGACGCAGCTGCGCAGCGCGCGCCCCGTCGTCTCGATCACCGCCGTCCGCACCGGCGCCGGAAAGAGCCCGCTCACCCAATGGCTCGCCGCCCACCTCCGCGCCCGCGGGCTGCGCGTCGGCGTCCTGCGACACCCCATGCCGTATGGTGATCTTCGCAAGCAATCCGTCCAGCGATTCGCGAGCGAGAGCGACCTCGACAAGCACGCGTGCACGATCGAAGAGCGCGAGGAGTACCAGCCGTACCTCTCCGAGGGCTTCGTCATCTTTGCCGGCGTCGACTACCGCGCGGTCCTTCGCGCCGCCGACGCCGAATCCGACGTGATCCTCTGGGATGGCGGCAACAACGACCTGTCCTTCATTCGAGCGGACCTCTCGCTGGTCGTGTGCGACGCCCTCCGGCCCGGCCACGAAGCGCGGTTTCACCCTGGTGAAGCGAACTTTCGCGGCGCCGACGTGCTGATCATCAACAAGGTCGACGCTGCGCGGCCCGACGACGTCGCCGCCATCGCCGCCCGCGCCAGCCGCGACAACCCGCGCGCGCAGGTCATCACCGCCGCGCTCGACGTGCGCTGCGACCGACCCGAGCTGGTCCGCGGAAAGCGCGCGTTGGTCATCGAAGACGGCCCCACCGTCACGCACGGCTCGATGCCCCACGGCGCTGGCTACGTCGCCGCGCTGCGCGAAGCCGCGAGCGAGATCATCGACCCGCGTCCGTTCGCCGTGGGCTCGATCCGCGAGGCGTTCGAGCGGTATCCGCACATCGGCCCGGTGCTTCCGGCGCTCGGCTACTCGGACGCGCAGCGCGCGGACCTCGCCGCCACCATCGCCGCGAGCGGCGCCGACGTCGTGCTCGACGCGAGCCCCTCGCGCGTCGACGACGTGATCCACGTGACGATTCCCGTCGCGCGCGTGAGCTACACGTTCGCGCAGCGCTCGGGCGACGACCTGGCAGCGCGCGTCGACGCCGTCATCGACGCAGCGCGCGCGCAACGCTGACGCGCGCTCAGCGCTGCACCGAGCGAGCGAGGGCGCGCACTGAAGCGCGAAGCGCGGGGTCCTCGATGCGCTCTGCTCGCGCGTCGAAGCGCCTCCGCGCCGACCGTCGCGCCCGCTCTGCGAGCACCCCGTCCCCGAGCGCGGCGCACGCGCGAAGGACCACCGCGAGCGCGCACTCGTCGCCCTCGTCTTCGCCGCCGTCGTCGATGCGCGAGAGGCACTCTTCGACGGTCGCGCGGGCTTTGGCGTTGGAGCCTCGCGCCGAGGCGACCCACGCGCGGGTGGCCAGCGCTGCCGCGCTCCAGCCGCGCGGCGCGTTGCTGAGCGCGAGCGCGTGCTCTGCGTGCTCTTCGGCGAGCGCGGTGTCCCCGTCGAGCGCGGCGATGCTCGCCTGCGCGGCGTGCGCGCTGGCTTCGAGCGCGGGGTTTCCGATGCGCGCGGCGATGTCCGCTGCCCTGCGCTGCGCGTCGGTGGCCTCGCGTCGTCGACCCAGCCTGAGCAGCGCCCGTCCGCGCTGATGTTGCCCGTAGCCCTCGGAGCTCGGCAGCCCGGCGTCGCGCGCTTGCTCGACGACCGCGTCGAGCTCGCGCAGCGCCGCTTCGCTCAGCCCGAGCGCGAGCAGCACTTGTCCGAGCCCGACGCGCGCGCCGATCGCGCGCCATCGATAGCCCTGCGCGTCGGCCTCGTCGATCACCGCGCGGTGCTCTTTGAGCGCGCGCTCGAGCATGTCCGCGCCGTGCAGCGCTTGCGCGAGCGCGTGGCGCGCCGCGAGCTCGAGCCCCTTGTCCATCGAGGGTTCGATCTTGCCGAGCACCGCGGTCGCGCGCTGCTCTGCGCGGTCGAACTCCATGCGCTGCACGTCGGCCCACGCGCCTTCGAGCTCGACGTACACGCGCGCCGCGTACGTCGTGGCCGAGTCCGCGGCGTCCTCTTGCTCGGTGCGAAGCGCGAGCGCCGCGTGAAGAAGCTCGACCGCGTCGCGAACGCGCCCCGTGCGACGCAGGGTGAGCGCGCGCTGCCCGGTGAGCTGCAGGCTGAGCGCGCGCGATGCGCCCAGGGCCAGGCCGCGGCCGCTGTGCTCGAGAGAGGCGTCGTAGCTGCCGGCGCGGTGCGTCGCTGCTGCGGCGATCGAGTGCAGGTTCGCGCCCGTTTCGTCGGTGAACCCTTCGCACGACAGTCCTCGCTCGGCGTGGGCGATGGCCGCGGCGTTTGCGCCTTCGCGCAGCGCTTTGCGCGCGGCCGAGAGCAAATGTTCTGCGGCGCGCGTCCCTTCTCCGGCGCGGGCGAAATGCTCGCCGAGCACCGCGTCGTCGCGCTCTCCGGCGGCGGTGAGCCAGCGGGCGGCGGCCGCGTGACATCGCCGGGCGTCTTCGGGCGAGAGCATCGCGTACGCGGTCTCGCGCAGAAGGGCGTGGCGCCAGAGGTACTCTTCTCGTCGGCCGAGCCGCGCGCGCTGTCGCTTCGAGAGCAGCTCTGCGTGAACGAGCGCGGCGAGCGCGGCGTCTGCGACGATCGCGGGCTCGATCGCGGTGATCGCGTCGGGCCACACGGTCATGCCGAGCACGCTCGCGACGAGCGCGGCGCGCTTGGCTTCGGGCGGCAGCGCGTCGAGGCGCCCCTGAAACGCCGCTTGAATCGCGAGCGGAAGCTCTCCGTCGTCCGCGAGCGCGCTGCGCACGAGCTCTTCGGCGAAGAGCGGGTTGCCCGTTGACCGCTCGACGATGGCGCGGACGCGCGTCGGCGGCGCATCGGGGCCGAGCGCGGCGTACACCAGGGCCTCGGTGGCTCTCTCGGTGAGCGGGCCGAGCTCGATGCGCGCCGCGAGGCTGCCGTCCCAGAGGCGAGGCCACCGACGGCTCGCTTCGGGGCGGCCGAGGACGAGCGCGAAGAGCCACTGATCTCCGGTCTCTTCGAGGGCCCAGCCGATGGCGTCGACCGAGGCTTCGTCGAGCCATTGGATGTCTTCGATGAGCAGGACGAGCGTCCCGTCGCCCTGCTTTGCGAGGGCGGTGAGCAGCTGCGCGAAGCCCTCGCGCAAGCGAGCGCGGCGGCGGTCTGCGTCGTCGCCGAGCGAGTCGGGCTCGTCGTCGACGCCCGCGAGGACGCGCAGGACGGCGAGGTCGATGGGCGACTGAATCGCGCGCGCCCATCGCGTGAGCGCGGCGCCGCGCACCGCGGGGTGATCGTCGGGTTCGACCATGGCGCGGTGTCGAATCGCGCGCGCGAGGGCTCCGAAGGGGACGTCCTGGAGCATGGGGTCCGAGCGAATCGCGAGCTGCGCGAAGGGCTTCGATGCTTCGAATGCCCTGAGAAACTCCACGCGAAGTCGCGATTTTCCGATGCCCGGCGGCCCGAGCACGAGCGCCGCGGCGTTCGAGCGCGCGCGCCTCGCGCCCGCGGCGGCCTCGACGAGTATCTCGAGCTCGCGCTCGCGGCCCACCATCGGGATGTCTCTGCCGAGCACGCGAGAAGAGACCGCGGTGTAGCTCGAGCGCTCGCCGCGCAGGACCCAGGCGCCGTCCGCTCCTTCGATGACGAAGTGCGCGCGAAGCACGCGGGCGGTGTCCTCGTCGACGGCGATCGCGCCGCGAGAGCGCTCGAGGTCCTTGGCGCAACGTTCGACGGCGTCCATGGGCGGCGCGGCGCCGCCTGCGAGCGCGCGCGCGGTGCCGAGCGAGACGCGCGCTGCGTGTTGCTCGTGCTGCACCACCAGCGCGGCGCGCGCTGCGCGCATGGCCTCGTCGCCGGTCGTGCGGCTCGCGCCGAACACTGCGAGCACTCTGCGACCGAGCAGCCTGTGCGCGCTGCCTCCGTGCTGTGCGATCACGCGCTCGAGCGCGCGGCAGGCGGCCTCTCCGTCGCGCGCCGAGCTCACGTCGCCGAGCAGGACGGTCACGACGCGACGCTCGATGGACTTCTCGCTGTGGGTGACGCGCAGCTGCGCCGTGGGCGCGTCGTCGCCGAGCCGGAGCACCGACGGCCGGTCGGGCAGGACCAGCGGGCTGGCGAGGGCTTCGGCCATGGCGCGGGCGGTGTCGAAGCGGAGGTTCGGGTCGCGCTCCATCGCGCGCGAGACGATGGCGAGCAGCTCCGCAGGAAGCTCTGGAGCGAACGTCGCGAGCGGCTGCGGATCTTCGAGCACGATGCGCGCGAGGATCGAGAACGGATCGGCTCCGGCGAAGGGCTTGCGTCCCGCGAGCAGCTCGTAGAGCACGGCGCCGAGCGAGTAGAGGTCGCTGCGGGCCGAGAGGCGATCGTCGCCGCGGGCTTGCTCGGGGGACATGTACGCGGGCGTTCCGACGCGGACGCCGTCGAGCGTGATGTCGCGCTCGGTGGGCGCGCGCGCGACGCCGAGGTCGATGAGCGTGGCGTGCACGCCGTGAGGCGCGGCGCTGTCTTCGCGGACGAAGAAGTTCGCCGGCTTGACGTCGCGGTGGATGACCCCTGCGCGGTGCAGCGCGTCCAAGCCGAGGGCCGCTTGCCGCACGACTTCGACCGCGCGCTGCGGCGTCAACCGCGCGCGGCTGACGGCGCGCGAGAGGTCTTCACCTTCGAGCCACTCGAGCGCCATCCACGGGAGGTTGTCGTCGTCGCCCGGGTCGTGCGCGATGAACCGCACGACGTGGGGGCAGTCCACGCGCGCCAAGAGCCGCCCTTCGCGCAGAAACCGCTCGCGCGCGATGACGTCGGTCGCCAGCGTCCCGTGCATGCGCTTGAGCGCGACGAGGTCGCCCGTGCGCAGATCGCGGCCGCGAAAGACCTCCGCAAACGCCCCGCGCCCGACGCTCGCTTCGAGCACGAACCGGCCTCCGAGCAGGGATTGCATGGCAACGACGCGACGATACCCCGGCTGTGCCCGCGCAACACGAAATCAACGGCGCCGCGCAAACTGCGCGCCACGCCGCGCGCTCGTCACGCGTCGGTCACGAGAACGGTCTACAGAAACTCCGCCACGAGCGGCGCGTGGTCGCTCGCGAGCGAGCCGACGCCCCCGGGGCCTTGCGCGGCGAGGTCTTCGAGCAGCGTTTCGTTGAAGAACCGCGCCTTCGAGAAGCGGGCGTACAGGGCCCGCGACACCAGCACGTGGTCGATCTGCGCGACCGAGCCTCGAAACGCCACGGAGTACCGCTGCTCTGCGGGCACCGCCCTCGCGCACGGGATGAGCGCGCGCCCCGCAAACGCGTCGCCTTCGCGCACGCTTCCGCCCTGCGCGGCGCCGAGCACGAGGTCGCCCGTGACCGAGCGAACGGCGACGGACTGCTCGGTGTCGTTGAAGTCTCCTGCGACGACGAGGGCGACGTTGGGGTCTGCGTCGAGCCACGCGTCGACGAGCTTGCGCACGAAGAGCCCCTCGGCGACGCGCGTGACGAGCGAGCGCACGAGCCCTTCGGCGTGCGCGTGGTGTCCGTCGAAGGGCACTGGCTGCTTGAGCTCGTCTTCGAGGGGGATCGGCAGGTTGCTCTTCAAGTGCAAGTCGAGCACGACGAGCTTCGATCCGTCGGGCATCGCGAGCTGCGCCTCGAGCACGCCCCGGTGCGCGTACACTCGCTGCTCAGGAAACGGCCGCAGATCCCCCGCGCGAAACGCAGGAAACTCGAGGTCCCGCGGCCGATGATCGCACGTCGCCACCACGGGGAAGCGCGAGAGGATCCCGCACGCGATCCCCCGCCGATCGGGCGACCCCGCCACCGCTGCGCCGTAGCCCCCGTGCGGCCGACCGTCGCGCGATGGCAGAAGCGCCTTGAGGTCGTCGAGCACCCGCGCCGACGAGATCTCTTGAAACGCGATCACGTCCGCGTCGATCCTTCGCACCATGGGCGCGATCGCCTCGAGCTTCGCGCGGTACAACCTCCGCGCGGCTTCGGGGTCTTCGCTGAGGGGAGGGGTGCTCTCGTCGAGCATGTCTTTGACGTTGAAGGTGGCGACCGTGAAGGCCATGCGCGATCTCCGTAGCCCGCGTTGGGGCGCGCGCTCGTTGCTCGAGCCGCGCGCTGTGCTTCGAGCTTCGACCGTACCACCGAGCCGCGCGGCCGCCGGACGCGCTGTGACGTACTCTGTCACCGCGTGCGCTGCGCGTTTGCTGCGAGCGTCGAAGCGGCACACGCGGCGCTTCAGCCCCGCGGCGGCGGCGTTTGCTCGCGATCTGCCTGCAACAATCTTGACCGAACGCGCGTCGGTCTCGACGGGATCATCGGCGTCCACTGCAACGAGAGCGCGCCCGAGAGCCCGTCCTGCGCGGCGCCTCGCCACCACTGCCCGAGCGCGATCGTGGCGCTCGCCGCGAGCCAGACGCCTTCGCTCACGCGAAGCGCGATCGAGGGCGTCGTCGAGAGCACGAGGCCGCCGGTCCCTGCGACGGGGCTGCGGTCCAGCGTGTCGATCATCGCGGCGCGCACGTCGAGGCTCGCGCCCGCCACGACGGCTTCGCTGAAGCGATAGCGCAGGGCCGTCGACGTCGTGAGCGACGGGCCGGGCTGCCATTGATAGCGCCCGACGCCCGCGTACCGGCCGCGCGCGCTCGCGGAGAACATCGCCGCGCCGACGCTGCACACGTATTCGAGCTGCGCGATGAAATCCGCGGCGCCCGAGCCCACTTGCAGCTGCACGGGCCGCGCGAAGCCGAGCTCGTCGACGAGCTCCGGCGCGAGCCCGAGCCGCGCGCCGAGGCCCACTCCCACCACGTGCGAGCCCGACGAGGTACGAAGCTGCGCGCGCGCCAAGAGGTCGACGTCGCCCGAGACCAACGCGCTCGCCGAGCCTTGTCCGACGGTAAACCATCGGGCGATCGCGTTGTGCGTCGCTTCGATGCCGATCCACCGCGAGGGCCATCCCCGCACCGAGCTCGAGAGCCTGACCTCGGTGATCTGCTCGCGGCCGTCTCCGTGGTGGCTGGCGGCGTCGTTGCTCGAGAGCCGCACGTCCCAGCTCGCCACGAGCGGCGCGGGCTGCGAAGGTGATGTCGCGAGCAAAATTGGCGGCGCTTCTCCGACCGACGCGCACGCCGAGCACGCTCGCGCGCCGGTGCCCCGAGCGATGAGCGCCGCGGCGAGCGAGAACGTAGCGAGTGCGCTTCTGGCCTTCACGAGCGGGACATTGGACCCGACGGCGACCGGCGGCCAAGGCGGTGCGTCAACGTGTCGCACCCTGTGAATTGTGCGATCGCAGCAGAGAGCGATAGAACCCGCACCGCTGAAGCGCCCTCGCCGAACGTTCGCGCGATGGCGCGCAAATGGAGCCACGAAATTACCCATGAAGAAGCTTCTCTCGCTGCTCGCCCTCGTCCTCGCCGCTTGCTCTCCTGCGCAGCCTGCTGACGGCGGAGCGGACAGCAGCGCCAACGTCGACAGCGCTTCGAACGCGAAGCCCACGTGCGTCGCGATCGCCGAGCGCTGCCACGACCTCGACGGCGTCAACGCCACCGCGACGATGTGTCACCGCGCCGTCGAGGCCCCCACCGCCACCGAGTCGAGCTGCGTCGCGCTGCAAGCGCAGTGCTTCGCCGCTTGCCCCGAGACCGACGGCGGACACAGCCACGGCGGAGACGCCGCCGCGACCGACGCACACTCGCACGACGAAGACGCCGCTGCGGACGCTGGTGACTCGGCGCACGCAGGGCACTGAAGGCGCTCTGGCGGTGAGCCTCGAGCCTTCGAGCCACGAGCGTCCCACGATGCTGATCGTCGATGACGATCGGCCGTTTCGCGAGGCGCTCGCCGCGGCGTTTGCGCGGCGCGGCTACGAGGTGCGGGCGTGCGCCAACGCCGACGAGGCGCTGGCCCTGTGCGCGACGTGGGTCCCCGAGCGCGCGGTGCTCGACCTGCGCATGCCCGGCCCGTCGGGCATCGAGCTGCTCAAGGCCCTCAAGCGCATCGACCCCAACACCGAGGTCGTGCTGCTCACGGGCTACGGCTCGATCCCCAACGCCGTCGAGGCCGTCCGCGCAGGTGCTGCGAATTACCTCACCAAACCCGCGGAGCCCGACGAGGTCGAAGCGGCGTTTCGAGGAGAGGCTCGGCCCCTGCGCGACGAAGATCCGCAAGAGACCCCGTCGCTCGACCGCGCGAGCTGGGAGCACATCCAGCGCGTGCTCACCGACTGCAACGGAAACATCTCTGAAGCCGCCCGCCGCCTCGGCCTCCACCGCCGCACGCTGCAGCGCAAGCTGCAGAAGATCCCGGCCCGCCGATGACCGCGTCGAGCCCCATCGAAGTGCACTGGCTCCCGCGGCTGCGCTGGGCCGCCGTGCTCGCGCTGCTCGCCTCGATCGCGGCGACGAAGTTTCTGCTGCACGCGCCGTTTCCCATCGAGCCGATGGTGGTGGTGGTCGTGGTGCTCGCGCTCGTCAACGTCGGGCTGCTCGTGCGCCTGCGCCGAACCGAGGCGCTCTCTGAGCGCGCAGTGACCGCGAATTTGCTCGTCGACACCGCGGCGCTCACCGCCCTTCTCGTGTGGACCGGCGGCGCGATGAACCCCTTCACCACGCTCTATCTCTTGCAAGTCGCGCTCGCCGCCGTGCTCGTCGGCCGCTGGTCGAGCCTGCTCGTCGCCCTCGTCTCGGTGCTCTGCTTCGGCGCGCTGCTCGTCGCGCGCCCCGAGGCCATCCACGTGTGGCACTCGGCCTCGATGTTCGTCCTGCACGTGCGCGGGATGTGGGTCGCCTTCGCCCTGACCGCGATCGCCCTCTGGTACTTCATCGGCCGTGTTTCGGTCGCGCTGCGCGCCCGGGATCGGCAGCTCGTCGAAGCGCGATCCGCCGCAGAAAAAACCGCCCTTCGCGCAGAGAAGCTCGCCTCGGTCGCCACGCTCGCCGCGGGCGCCGCGCACGAGCTCAACACGCCCCTCGGAACGGTGATGATCCTCGCGTCCGAGCTGCGCGACGCGCTGAAGGGCGACGCTGACGCGCACGCGAAGCTCGTGGCCATGCGCGACGAGCTCGCCCGCTGCAAGGTCATCCTCCGCCGCATGCGACCGATGGACGAGAGCGAGATGGCGGTCGAGCCCCTCGCGCTCGGGCCGTGGCTCGCCGCGGTGATCGACCGCTGGACCGCCGCGCACAGCGGGACGCCCGTTCGGCTCGAGCAATCGCTGGGCGATCGCAAGAGCCTCGCCTCGAGCGTCGCGCTCGAAATGGCCCTGTCGGGGCTGCTCGACAACGCCCGCCGCGCGCATCGCGACGCCGCCATCGACGCGCCCATCGAAGTGCGCGCCCACGCGCAGGGCGACGAGCGATGGCTCACCGTGATCGACCGCGCGGGCTCGATGAGCGAAGCGGTGCTGCAGCGCGCGGGCGAGCCGTTCTTCACC
The DNA here is from genome assembly GCA_013298625.1 of Myxococcales bacterium. Taxonomy (GTDB): domain Bacteria; phylum Myxococcota_A; class Polyangia; order Polyangiales. Next base: position 19,486 of record JAAFIF010000083.1, on the reverse strand, counting down.
ACCCGTGATCCGGGCGACGGAATGGGGCTCGGCTTGTACCTCTCTCGCTCGACGGTCGAGCGCGTCGGCGGCCGTCTGGTGATCGAGCGCGCCCCCAACGAGACGCGCGTCTCGCTGGTGTTGCCCGCGGCGCGCTAGGCCAGCCAGCGGTCGGGGATGCTGTCTGCGAGGAGCTCGCCGACGCCGAGGATGGTGAAGCGTCGATCGCGGGCGATTTCGCGGGCAAACGTGCTGGTCCCGAACCCGCGCGCCACGACCAGCGCCTCGGGCCACGCCCGCGCGAGCGAGACCGCCGTGCGCACGTTGGCGCCGTCGTCGTTGCTGCCGAGGACGAACGCGGGCTCGTGCGTGGCGCACGCGGATTGCGCGCGCTCGAGCACGCGCGGGTCCGTGATGTCCCCGTCGATCACCACGCGCTCTCCCTTCGCTTCGCCGCTGCAGAGCTGCCCGAACTCGGCGAACGCCCGCGTCGCGTGCGCGTCGATGATCACCACCATGCGTACGCAGTGCTCCTTGCGTCGCTGCAGCTCGTCGAGGACGGTCTGCCCGAAGCGGCCGAAGCCGCCGAGCACGAGCGCGTCACACCCCGGCGTCTTGGCGAAGTGCGGGACGAGCACGCTCTCGACCAGGTGCGACGCTGCCACTTGATGCGAGTTGAAGAGCACGCACTCGGTCGCGACGCGCGAGCTCTCGAGCGCCTTGGCGAAGCGCAAATCGCCGACGTGAACGACCACCTTCGAGCCCGCGCTCGGGGCCATCGCGAGGATCTTCGTCGCCGCGTCGAGGTTGGCGAAGTCATCGCCTGTGAGCAGAAGCACCCGCGCCGCGCGCTCGACGCCGACGCTCTCGAGGATGGTGTCCTCGGTGATGTCTCCGACCACGACGCGGGCGCCGCGGGTGCGAGCGAGGGCGATGTTCTCGTGGTCTGCGCGCTTCTCGACGATCACCACGCGCACGTGCGGGCGCTTCTCGCGGAGGCGGGTGAGGTAGAGCATCGAGAGCTTTCCGCAGCCGGCGAGGACGACGTGGGCGCGGAGGTTGCGCAGCGCCCACACGTCCGCGCGCAGCACGCGCAGGACGCCTTCGGTGAGCGCGCCCGCTGTGACCGCAGGCGCCGCGAAGAACGCGAACCACAAGAGCGCCCGCGCGATCGCAGGACCGCCGCAGGGCATCCCCAGGTCGATCCCCGCCAGCACGAAGAGCCCCAGCGTGTAGTAGAGCTTCGCCGTCACGGGGTCGTCCGCGATCGTGGGCCGCTGCGCCACCACGCCGCCCATCGCGAAGCCCGCGAACCCCGCGACGAACACCAGCGCGAGCAGCGCGGCCCTCCAGCTCACGACGCGGCGAAAAACGGCGATCCACAGGACTCTCACGGGCGGCGCGACTGTATCTCACGCCGCTCGCGTCGCTGCTACGCCGCTACCGCTCGTTGCCGAAGGGGTCTTGAAAACGTGGGTCGCGCAAGAAATCCCGGTCCGTCAGCGCGCGCAAGAACGCGAGCACGTCCTCTCGCTCGGTCGGCGTGAGCGTGAACCCTCGGACCAGGTCGCTCTTCAGCGGGCTCGCGCGGCCGTCGCCAGCGTTGGGGCCCTCGGCGATGTTGCGCCCGCCCGCGGCGTAGTGATCGATCACCGCCTCGAGCGTGGCGAGCGAGCCGTCGTGCATGTACGGCGCGGTCATCTCGACGTTGCGCAGCGACGGAACCCTGAAGCGCCCCATGTCCTCGGCGCGGTTGCTCACTTCGAACACGCCGCGGTTGGGCGCGGGGTACGCGCCGGTTCCGCCGATGTTGAAGAGCCCGTTGTTGTGAAACGCCGCGTCGCGCGGCGCCGACGTCGCCGTGTTGGTCGAGTCCGAGAAGTTGAACCCCGCGTGGCAGTGGTAGCACTCGAGCCGCTCGGAGTTGAACAGCTCGAGCCCCCGCTGCGCGCTCTCGCTCATCGCCGCGCGATCGCCGCGGATAAACCTGTCGTACGGCGCGTTGTACGAGAGCAGCGTGCGCTCGAAGGACGCGATCGCGCGCGTGACGTTGGTGACGTTGATCGCATCGGTCTCGCCCGCGAACGCCACGGCGAACATGCGCGCGTACCACGGGTCTTCGCGCAGCCGACGCAAGAGCTCTTGCTCTTGTCCGGACAGCCCGAGCTCGGGCGGGTCGGTGCCGAACATCGGGATCAGCGCCTGCCGCTCGAGCGTCAGCTGCGTGGGGTTCGCCCACGTGAGCGCGCTCATGTAGCCGACGTTGGTGAGCCCCATCGAGTTGCGAGGCGTGTCGAGCCCGGTCGAGCCGCGCGCGACGGTCAGCCCGTCGGCGAAGCCCTTGGACGGCAGGTGACACGAGCCGCACGACTGCGTTTGGTTGAGGCTCAATCGACGGTCGTAGAAGAGCCTGCGACCGAGCCGAACTTTGTCCGCGCTCATCGGGTTGTCCCGAGGCACGAGCGGCTCGGACAGCCCCGCGGGCAGGTTGAACGGGTATCCCACTGGCGCGTCGTTGGGGTCCGCGGGAGCGCAGCTCGCCGCGAGCGACAGCGTCGCGACCGTCGCGATCGAGCGCAGCGCCGCCGCGGGCGAAGGCCAGTGGGACCGCGCGTTCATCGGTTGGTCTCTGCGGTGAAGAAGCGCTGCGCGCCCGCAGGCGCGGCGCCAAACGCGAGGCCGATCGCGCTGAAGATCGGCGCGCAGTCGGTGTCGGTCGCGCCCGACATGCAGCCCGGCGCGGACATCGCTGCGTTTTGCTCGAGGTTCGCGCCAGAGACGAGCGCGGCGAGGTCGGCGACGATCGTGTGCGTCGTGGGCGCGAAGCCCGTGAGGGTGACCTCGGACACGTTGGGCGTGGTGCACGGCGTGACCGCGCCCATGCCGTTGCCCGTGCAGCCCGTGCTGCCGACGTGAATGTTGAAGCCCATCGGCAGGCCCATGGTGTTGCCGTCGATCTTCAAGAATTTGTACCCCGCGTTCCACGTCCACCACATGGCCGAGAGGTTGAGCGGCGCGGCGGCGCTCGACGGCTCTTGATGGTTGGCCGCGAACGGAACGCCCAGCTTGAACTTGATCCCCGTGATGTTCGCCGGCAGCGCGCCCGCCACGCGACCGCGGATCTCGCTGTTGGTCTCCGTCGTCCCTTCGGCGCACGCCCCGCTACGGTTCTCGAAGTCGAGCAGCGCGACGCCCTGGCCCTGAAACGCTCCGACCGTATCGATGCTCACGGGCACTTCGCCCGCGCCCGTCACGAGCCGCACGTCGTGCACGTAGAAGCGAAAGTCCTTGGGCGTCCAGGTGGAGTTGTTCATCCCCATCATGGGGTACGTCTGCGCGCACGAGAATGGCTGCGCGCCCACGCGGGCTGCGAAGCGAATCGTGACTGCTTCTCCTGCGGGCGCGCTGTCCGCCGCTGCGTCGACGGGGCTCTGCGCGTCGGGCGTCGCCGCGGCGTCTTGGCCCGCGTCGTTGTTGACGGGGGGCGGCGAGCACGCGCCGAGCGCGAACGAAGCCACAGAAATCAGCGCGAATGATCGAAGGTGCGTCATTGGGGGTGTGGGGCTTTCCTCGGTGTGAGATGCAGCGTCCCTGCCACGCGGTGCGCGCGATCACACTGCGGCGTATTGTCGCGGACCGCGGATCCTCAGCCGGACAGTCGCCGCGGCGCGCCGTGCGACGCCTCGAGCCGATCGAGAAACTCTGCGCGGGGGATCACTTCGCACCCGAGCGAGACGAGGTGATCGGTGCGCACTTGCGCGTCGAGCATCGTGAACCCGCGCTCGCGCAGCCGCTCGACCAGGTGCACGAAGGCGACTTTGGACGCGTCCGTCCTGCGGTGAAACATGCTCTCGCCCGCGAACGCGCCGTCGATCGCGATGCCGTAGAGGCCGCCGGCGAGCTCGCCGTCCTCGCTCCAGCACTCGACCGAGTGCGTCCATCCCAAGCGATGCAGCTCGATGTACGTGGCCATCACCTGCGGAGTGATCCACGTGCCGCCTTCGCGGTACGTCGCGCACGCTTCGATGACCCGGTCGAACGCTTGATCAAACGTGACCGTAAACGTCCCGCGCTTGATGGTCTTGCGCAGCGAGCGCGACCACGCAGGCTCGCGGTCGAGCGCGAACACCGCGCGCTCTTTGGGGCACACCCACGGGATGATCCTCGGGTTGACCGGCCACGGAAAGATCCCGCGCCGGTACGCGGCGAGCACCATCGCCGGGTTCATCGTGCGCGAGACCGCCGCGAGCTCGTCGCCGCCCAGCTTGCGTACGTCCGGAAAATGCACGGTCATCGCCGGCGGTTCGACCGGCGGAAACGGCACTTCGATCGGGACGGGCAGGGTCGCGGTCACGAGCCAGAGTTCTCTAGCAGAGAATCGCGCGCGTGGCAGCGGCCGACGCCCTCAGCGCCCGTTGAGCTTCTTGATCCCGAACGCAAATGACGTCACGCCGAGCACGAGCGGCGCGAGGCCGCCGAGGGCCAGCGCCGTGACGAGCTCGGTCGCTCCAAACGCGGGCGTCGCTGCGGTGGGCTGCACGAACACCAGCGCCAACCCGAGCGAGACGAACCCTCCGACGGCCGCGAGGAGGATCCCCACGACGAGCAAGAGCGCGCCCAAAACAGGCTGGCTCTGCGCGCCCTGCGGCGCCGCGTTGTAGTGCGGCGCCACGGTGTACGGGCTGTACGCGAAGGGCGGCGTGGGGCCGGTGAGCTCTTTGGGCGCGGCGGCGCCAGCGCTCGCGAGCAGGGCGTGCGCGTGCGCGGGGTTGTGCGTCGCCCAGGCGATTTGCTGGGCGCGCAGCCGTCGCACCACCCGCAAGGTCCAGACCCAGCCGAACGCGAAGGCCGCGAACGTCACGAGCAGAAACAGCGCAGGCGTCTCGCTCTGCGCGCTCGCGCCGGGCGTCGCGCTCTCTTTCATCGAGAGCAGCGGCCAGTCGTAGAGCCCGTGCAGCACGAACGGGACGAAGTAGCCGAGCGCGAGGAGCTTCGTTCGCTCTGCGGGTCGAAACTTCGCTTGTCCGACGAAGTACCCCATGAGGGCGCCCATCATCGCGTGGCCGGGCACGGCGAGCAGCGCGCGCATGATCGCCACGCCGATGCCTCCGCTCGAGACGTACAAAATGTTCTCGAGCGTGGCGAAGCCGAGCGACGCGGTGGCGCCGTACACGACGCCGTCCATGGGCTCGTCGAAGGCCTCGTGGCGCGCGCAGTAGAGGGTCACCACGGCGAATTTGAAGAGCTCTTCGGGCCCGGCGGCGGTGAGAAACGCCTTGAGAAATCCCAGGGTGATCGGGTCCGTGACGCCTTCGATCGCGGACATCACAGGCAGCGCCACCATGAGCACCGGAATCACCGTGAGCACGCCGAGCCCGAAGGTGGCCCACAGCACCCGCGAGGGCTCTGGGAAGACGTCTCGCGCGCGGAAGTACCAGACCAACAACAGCGAGGGCACGATCGCCGACACCATCAGGACTTGTGCGACGGGCATCGCCCGCGATCGTACCCGCGAGGCCGTTGGTTCGTCGTGCCAACGTGTGCCCACCGTCGTGCGAATCCGCACCGCCGCCCATCACGACCCCCATCGCACCCGCGCTGACGTAGCGCACAACGGGCTGCGATTTCAGCGCTGAAGCTTTCTTCTCTCCCGCCGACTAGCCAGTGGGAACAGCGCTTGCTGTCACCCTCCGCGCGCCCGGACCGATGTCCGTCGCGGCGACGAGAGAAAGGTACGCAGGGTGCTCATGGACAACCGCGCGATGAATCGACGGGGCGTGTGGCGCGCGGGCAGCGCGCTCGCGTGGTTGGGGCTCGGGCTCGCGTCGGCGCCTTCGATCGCGCACGCGCAAGAGCGGGCTGCGACCGCTTCGAGCGCGCAGTCCGCGGCGCACACTTCGCGCGCGCGTCGGGACCGCTGGGGGATGACCCTCGCGTGGGGCGGATCGCTCGGCGTGGCGGGGCCGCTCGGGCTCGCTGGGACGTTCGTGGAGTTTCGTCCGTGGCGGTACATCGCGATCAACGCTGGTGTCGGCGGCGGCGGAAGCTTCGGGCCCGCCGCAGGCGGCTGGCTCTCGATCGACCCGCTGTCGTTTCGCACGTGGTCGCTCGGCGTCACGGCCAACGCCTCGATGAACGTCTCGATCATCCGCGGCGCGCCCGTCACCGGACGCGCAGAGCTTCCGACGACGACGACCTGGGTGGGCGGCGGAGCGCAGATCCAATTTCGCCCCAGCCGATCGACCTTCGTTCGCTTGGGTGGCGGCTACCAATGGCTGCTCGACGTGCAGCGGTTTCGCATCGCGTCCGACAGCGAGCTCACCGCAGCGGGGCTGCCGTCGTTGTTCTTTCAGACCCCCTTCGACGCGATGCGTGCTGCGGCGCGCAACGAGGGGTACGGCTTGCCCTACGGCTCGATCGAATTCGGGACTTACTGGCGGCTCTGAGCGCGTGGTCTCGCGCGACGGCAACCGTTTCGAAGTCGACCCCAACGGCAGCTTTGGTGTAATGCACCGTCATGGGCGTGATCGGATCGGATCACGGACTTGTTGGTCTTCCTTCGAGAGCACTCATCGGGCGCTCTTCGTCGTGCCACGTCCGACTCGAAGACAGAACGGTAAGCGCTGAACACGCGGTGATCGCGCACGTCCGCGGTCGTTGGGCGATCCGCGACCTCGGCTCGCGCAACGGCACGCGCGTCGACGGTGCGCTGCTCAAGCCCGGCGAGCGCGTCGAGCTCTCGCGTGGGGCGAGCATCGAGTGCGGCTCGAGCGCGATGAAGCTCCTCGAAGACGGCGCGCCGGGCCCCGCGGTCCTGCGCCCCGACGGCTCGGTGCTCGAGAGCCTGGGCAACGTCCTGGCCATTCCTTCGCCAGACCGGCCGGTGGCCACCATCGTCCAGGGCGGCGGCGGCTGGGTCGTCGAGCACGCCGACGGCGTGCGACCGCTGACCAACGGAGACTCGTTCGAGATCGACGGCCAGATGTGGAAGGTGCTCGCGCCGTCGGAGGACAGCGCCGACGTCCGCTCGACGGTGCAGCCCCTCGAGACCCCGCTGGTGCTCGGGCGGCTGACGCTCGAGTTCTTCGCCTCGCGCGACGAAGAGTTCGTCGAGATCCTCCTGCGCGAAGCGAACCAGCGCATCTCTGCGCGGGCGGCGAACTACCTGCTCATGGTCCTCGCGCGCGAGCGCCAGGCGGACCACGCTCTGCCCGAAGCCGACCGCGGCTGGGTGTACTCGTCGGATCTCGCCAAGAAGCTCTCGTTCGACCTCGAGCGGCTCAACGTCGAGGTGTTTCGCGCGCGCTCTGCGCTGTCATCGCTCGGCGTCGTCGACGCGGGTCGCATCATCGAGCGCCGCGCTGTCACCCGCCAGCTGCGCCTCGGCACCGAGCGCTTCGTGCTGCCCGAAGCCCGCACGTCCAGCCAGCCCGGCGACGACGCGGGCTGATTCTTCGCCGCTCACCGCGGTGGATGCGACGGCGGGGGCCGTCGTCGTGGTCTACACTCGCCGCTCGAACATGAAGCGCGAACGAGAGTCGTCCACGAGCAAAGCCACGCGCGCCGTCGCCGCGAGCAGCAAGCCCACGAAATCAACGGCCGCCAAGAAGAGCCCAGCGAAGCCCACGGCCAAAGCGAAGCCCGCTGCCAAAGCGAAGCCCGCTGCCAAAGCGAAGCCCGCCGCCAAGATCGCCAAGGCGCCGCTCGCGCCCAAGCCGTCGAAGGCCACCAGCGGCGCGAAGGCGAGCCACGACACGGCCAACCCTCCGGCGCTGCTCGCGTTCATGACGCGCGATTGGAAGCCGCGCACGGGCCCGCTGCCCGCGCCGATCGCCAACGTCGAGGCGTTTCGTGGACGGCGCAACAAGCTCTCGCAGCGCTTCGCGGGCGAGGTGCTCGTGCTCGCCGCGGGACACGAGAAAGTGCGCGCCAACGACACGCACTATCGGTTTCGACCGAACACCGAGTTCTTCTACTTCACGGGCAACCACGAGCCCGACTGCGTGTTGGTCCTCGAGCCGACGGCCAAGGGTCACAAGCACGTCCTGTACGTCGAGCCCAACCCGGGCAAGACCGATGCGACGTTCTTCACCGACCGCTCGAAGGGAGAGCTCTGGGTGGGGCCGCGCCTCGGCGTCGACGAGAGCAAGGCGCGCTTCGGCGTCGACGAGACCCGCCCGCTCTCGGCGCTGACCGCGGACCTCGCCGCGCATCCAGCGGCCAAGACGCGGATCATCCGCGGCGTGTCCGAGCGCGTCGATCGCGTCGTGCCTGCGCGCGCTGAAGAAGACGCCGAGCTCGCCATGGTCTCGAGCGAGATGCGCCTGCGCAAAGAGGCCATCGAAGTGTACGAGCTGCGCGTCAGCGTCGGCAGCACCAAGCGCGGCTTCGAAGACGTGATCGCGCGCTTGAAGAGCGCCCAGAGCGAGCGCGAGGTCGAAGGCGTGTTCAACCTCCGCGCGCGCGTCGAGGGCAACGACGTCGGCTACGGAACCATCGCCGCCGCGGGCTGCCACGCGTGCACCCTGCACTGGACCCGCAACGACGGCGGACTGAAGAAGGGCGAGCTGCTCTTGCTCGACGCGGGGGTCGAGGGCAACTCGCTCTACACCGCGGACATCACGCGAACGCTGCCGATCTCGGGCCGGTTCACCGCGGCGCAGCGCGAGGTGTACGCGCTCGTCGACAAGGCTCGCCTCGCGGCGATGAAAGAAGTGAAGCCCGGCAACGATTTTCTCGAGCCCAATCGCGCGGCGATGCGAGTGCTCACCGAGGGGCTGATCGCGATGGGCATCTTGAAGTGCTCGTTCGACGAGGCGCTCGACGAGCGCAACATGTTCTACAAGCGCTACACGCTGCACAACGTGAGTCACATGCTCGGGCTCGACGTGCACGACTGCGCCCGCGCGCGGATGGAGAGCTACAAGTTCGGAAAGCTCGAGGCAGGCATGGTCCTGACCATCGAGCCCGGCTTGTACTTTCAAGTCGACGACCTGACGGTGCCTTCGAAGTACCGCGGGATCGGCGTGCGCATCGAGGACGACGTGCTCGTGACGGACAAGGGCTACGACAATCTGTCCAGGGATATTCCTACGGATTGTGACGCCGTCGAGGCGTGGATGAAGAGCGTCTGGGAGCGCGAGTAGCGCACTCCCGCGCGACGCCGCACGGTGTGGGTGACGCGATGACCGACGACGAGGCGACAGCGCGAGAGCAAGAGCACGCAGCCGCGCGGGGGTCGCTTGCGCCGCCGAGCGGCGCGCTGGTCACGCAGGGCGAAGCGGCGAAGATGCTCGTGCGTCGCGGGTTTTCTCCGCGCGGGACGGCGCTGGATCTTCCGTTCGCGAAGTCCCGCGAGGCCGAAGTGCAAGAGCGCTTCTACGACCTGCTCGGGCACTACGGGTTTCGGCTCTTTCTACGCGGGGCCATCCGGCTTCGCGACGGGTTCGACCCGACCGAGTGCACGCGGTACCTCGATCCGCGGCGGTCGACGGCGTTCGCCGAGCACCTCGTCGCGCTCGCGATCGCCGAGCGCATCGGGGACAACCGCTATCGCCTCACGCATCCGCCGGACTCCTTCGGCGCGACGCTCGAGTGGTACGTCGCCCGCGCCCTTCGCGAGCACTACGGCTTCGACGTCGTCGAAGACGTGAAGTTCGGCGCCGCGGGCGTCGGCGGCGACCTCGACCTCGTCGCCGCCGCCGAGGGAAAGCTCGTGATGCTCGAGCTCAAGAGCTCTCCGCCCAAGCACTTGCACAGCAGCGAGGTGGGGGCGTTTCTCGACCGCGTGGGCGCGCTGCGGCCGCACTTGTCGTTGTTCGTGATGGATACGGCCCTGCGCCTCGGCGACAAAGTGCTTCCGATGTTCGTCGAGCGCGGCCACGAGCGGGGCATTCGCTTCGCGCTCAACCGCGTCGAGCACGAGGTCTTCGCGCTCTCTCGCACGGTGTACGTCCTCAACGCGCGCCCCGACCTCATGCTCAACCTCGGCATCGCCCTCGCACACGGAATCAAGTCGCTCAGCCCCGACCCGTGGTGACCGCTCCCGCGCTCGCGCTCTCGGCCGCGCATCGACGGCGTCGCGCGGCCATCGAGCGCCGTCCAGCGCGACATCCGTGACGCTCTTGCGAGCTCATTCGGGCGCCGGTATCCCTGGACAAATGAACTATCTCACCGCTTGCTTTCTCTCGTGCGCGGCGCTCGTCGCAGCCACGCGCGACGCCGAGGCCTGCTCGCTCATCGAGCTGCCCAGGCCCTTTGCGCAACACGACACCGAAATCGCGCTGCCCGCCAACGGGGCGATCTTCGACTCGACTTGCTGGTCCTCGGGCGTCGCTGCTGCGCGAGACGAGCGGCTCTCTTCGCTCTTCGGCCGCACCGTACAGCGCCTCTCTCCCGAGCCCGCGGTCGGGACGACCTTCGCGTCGTCGACGTGCCAGGGCCGATCGCTGCGCGTCGCGTCGAGCGTCGACCTCGCAGCGCCGTCGCAGGTCGTGATCGACCGCGTCCGCACGCTCATCGTGCGCAACCCGGCTTCGGGCGCGGGCTTGGGTTGCCCCGAGCTCGACTCGCTCGAGATCACGATGACGACCCGAGACGACGTCGCGACGGACGCGCAGCTCGGCGTGCTCGCGTTCGTGGGCTCCGACGCCGCTTCGGTCGACCAGGCCACCGTTGCGACCGCGGTGCTCTCTCCCGAGGTGCTCGGCGACAAGCTCGTCGTTCGCGCGTGGCTCGGCTCGAACGGTCGTCGCGCGGGCGGCAACGCCTTCGACCGAGCAGGGCCAGTGTGCTTCTCGTTCGCGGCCTTCGATCGCGCGGCCAACGTCGGGATGAGGTCTGTGACCCGCTGCATCAACAGCTCCGACCCGAGCGATCCGACCGTCGAGGTCGTGCAGGGGCGCGGCGGCTGCTCGGTGCGCGCTGCCAGCGGCCGCTCCGACGGCGCTTCGAGCTGGCTCACTGCCATCGCGTTGGCCGGCGCGTGGATCGCCCGTCGCCGCGCTTCGCGCCTCGCGCTGCGCTCGAAGCGGTAGCGCGGACTCGCTCGCGACGAGCAACGGGCCGTCATCGACGACGTCTCGATCGACGCTACGCTCGACGGAGCATGTACGCAGGACACCTCGACCTCGAGCAGCCGCTCGCCTGGACGATCGACGACGCGCTCGATCCCGCGCAGTGCGAGCGGTACATCCAGCGGATCCGCGACGAAGCGCAAGAGCGCGCGCCGGTCGTCACGAGCGAGGGCGTCGGGCTGGATCTCTTGGTGCGCAACAACACTCGCGTGATGTGGGACTCGTTCGACGAGGCGCAGTCGCTGTTGGCGAGGATCGACGAGGGCGTCCCGCGCAGGCTGCTCGGGATGAAGCGCGTTGCTGCGAATCCGCGTCTCCGACTGTACCGCTACGGAGCGGGAGAGAAGCACGGCTCGCACTGGGACACGGTCGTCGAGTTCGAGCGCGGCGCGCAGAGCTTGCTCACGCTGGTGATCTATCTCAACGACGGCTTCGTCGGCGGCGAGACCGACTTCAACGAGCTCGGCCTGCGAATCACCCCGCGAAGGGGCCGCGCGCTGGTGTTTCAGCACCGGGTGTTGCACACGGCGACGACCGTTCGACAGGGCGAGAAGTTCGTGCTGCGGACGGACATCGTGTTCGGCCCAGAGGACTTCGTCGGCCCCCTGGTGAAGCGCGCCGACGCAGCGTAGAGGGCGCGTCGCTCACGCTCGCGTCGCGTATTGCTCGACGCTCTCGCTCGGCGCGCCGAACTCGTCCCACGTCTCTTGCGCGGCGAACGGCTCGTCGTACGCGTCGAGCGCCTCCATCAACCGCACGACGTTGCCGAGCGGCCGCGAGAAGAACCCCACGAACTTCATCACTCCGAGCGGAGCCGCCTGCAGCTCGAGCTTCTCGCTCGTGCGCGCGGCGATGTAGCGCTCGGCCAGCGCCCGCGACGAGAGCGCCTCTTGGCCCTGCGCGTAGAGCACCCGATTGGCGCTGCCAGGCGCGGCGAGCGCGCGCGCGACCAACGCGCCGAAGTCCTTGCCCGAGACGAAGCGCTGCGGCTTCCACTTGCGGCCCATCACGCTGATGGCGTCGCCGCGACGCATGCCGCCGCGCAGGTTCTCGAAGAAGCTCGACGCGCGAAACACTGTGTACGGGACGCCGGACTCGATCACCGCGCGCTCGGCCGCTTGCTTCACGGCCATGCCCCACCAGTGGTAGCCGTCCACGCCTTCGTACGCCTTCGCCATGGGAGAGATCATCGCGAGCCTCCGCACCTTCGCGTCTTTGGCTGCGGCGATGATCGTCGCGATGCCCTCGCGCTCGGTGAGCTTGTCGCGCTCGCGGTCGGTCGGAGCCGCGCCGAGGTTGATGTACACCGCGTCCACATCGCGCATCGCCGCGTCGAGCGACGCGCGGTCGAACACGTCTCCGACGACCTCGCGCGCGCCCGCGACGGTGCTGTTGGCCTTGCGGGCGAGGGCAGAGACCGTGAATCCCTGGGCGATCAGCGCGGCCGTGACGGGGGTGCCGAGCATCCCCGAGGCGCCGATCACGAGCACGCGTTGAAGCTCTCGCTGGGTCATCGTTGGGTTCATCCCTTCGCGCGCTGCAGTTGGGCCATGAGGGCGAGGGCGTTGGTGGTTTGCCACTCGGCGACCACCGTTGCTTCGCGCACCTGGCGGATCAAGTGACCGGTGGCGGTCACGCGCTGTCCCGTCGGCGCGAACCCGGCGAACGGCCCGCTGTGGGTCATCGCGTTCTCGTACTCGAGCGCGACGAGGTCTCCTTCGGCGACGACGCGTGTGAACTTCATCTCCATCTCGGTCATCGCCGCGCACAGCACGTTGCGCATGAACGCGATGTACTCGGGGCGCGACATCGGCCGTCCGTCGCCGACGTACGAGAATTCTGGGGCGAGCAGGGCGTCGACCGCGCTCCAGTCTCCGCGGGCGATGGCGAGCGACAGGCCGATCGCGGTCTTCTTCGTTTGCTCGAGCGATTGTGGGTCCATGCGTGTGCGTCCTCTCTGCGAACAGACGGTGCGCGCAAGCGTCGCTGGTATCCACAACGGCAGAGAGAGAACACTCTCACAGCGCGTGTGATAATCGCGCGATGACCGAGCTGGACCTGCCGTCGCTGCGGACGTTCTTGTTGGTGTTCGAGCTGCGGAGCATCGCGGCCGCGGCGCGGCGCGAGCGCCTGTCGTCCAACGCCGTCTCGCAGCGGATCGCGCGGCTCGAAGCAGCGCTCGACGCGCAGCTCTTCGTGCGCACGACGCGCGTGGTGCGGCCGACGCCCGTGGCCGAGCAAGTGGCCATCCACGCGCGCGCTGCGCTGGCCCAGTGCGACGCGCTGCGCGTCGCGGCGAGCGGCGATCAGGCGGACCGAGCCGAGGTCGTTCGCGTGGGGCTCGCGCCGGACCTCGTGCGCGTGTTCGACTGGGAGAAGCTGCGCGCGTTGCTCGCCGAGCGCGGGGGGCTTCGCCTCGAGGTGCTCTCTCGCGCGCGGGAGACGGACATCGTCGCCGCGGGCTTGGACCTCGCGGTGTGGGTCGGTCCGCTGCCGCCGCGGGAGCTGGTTGTCCGGCGGATCGCGACGATCGAGTGGCACCTCGCTGCGGCGCCGTCGTACGTGGCGGCGCGGGGCGCTCCGAGCAAGCCGTCGCAGCTGGCGAAGCACGACGCGCTGCTGGCGATCGGGCCGCGTCGCGAGACGAGCTGGCCGCTGGTGGACGACGACGGGCACGAGCAGCTCGCGACGGTCACCGGGCGCTTCGAGAGCGACAGCGGCGAGGTGCTCGTGAGCGCGCTCTACGGCGGAATGGGCATCGGCATTCGCCCCGCCGCCGAGGTCGAACGCGCCGCGCGCGAGGGCACGTTGGTGCGGGTGCTTCCACGGTGGCGACTGAGGCCGATGCCGGTGGCGCTGCTCGCTCCGGCGGCGCGGATGCGGTCGACGACGGTGCGGTTGATCGCGGATTTTCTGCGCGAGACCATCGCGCAGCAGCGAAGCGGGCCCGCGCCGCGGCCGAGCGGGGTGAAGAAGCGGGCGCGCGCGCGGTGAGCGATCGGTACGCGCGTGCGGGGCGTCAACGCCGTGATGGGGCCCGCCTCCCGAGCACCTCGTAGAGCGGCGTTAGCTCTGGCGCATCGGAGGCGAGGGCCTCGAGCGCGCACGGTCTTCCCCCAAGCGCAGCGCCGTGCGCACTCCGCGATGAGCGCTCGGTCCGAGGCGAACGTCACGGGCGTCACGAGCGTCGCGAACGGGGCGCGCGTCGCGAACGTCACGGGCGTCGCGAACGGCGCGAACGGCGCGAACGGCGCGTGCGCGCTGCGTGATCTCGCGGAGTTATCCGGGACTCGTGAACTATTGAACACCGTCCCCGGTCACCGTCCCCGGTCACCGCGACGCGAGGCGCTCGAGCTCGTCGACCGCTGCGTCGACGTCCGCTGCCGCGCCGAACGAGCGCTTCCAGCGGACGCGCATCGTGGCGAGCTCGACGATGTACGTCTGGTCCCGGCCGCCGAGCTGCGCGGTGGCCGCGCGCTGCTCGCGCGACGCGTCGATCACCGCCGTCACGCGCAGCTCGTACCGGTTGATCCACTGCTCGAGGTGCGTCCGCTGTGCGTACCCGCCCGCGTACGGAACGAGCATCTCCACCGACGCCGCTCCGCTCGCGGCGATGCGGGGCGTGTGCGCGGCCAGTGCACGGGCTGCGTTCTGACAGGACCCTCACAAGAACCCGCTCGTGTGCACGAGCGCGTACCGCGCGCCGCCCGCGCGCAGCGCCGCGAACGAGTAGGGCCCGTACGGCGCTTCCGCCGATACCGCGTTGCGAGCGTCGTTGACGAATCCCTCGAGCGCGAGGTCATCGAGCGTCGCTGCCAGAGCGTTTCCGTAGGGGCCTGCGGGGTATCCGTCGGCCCCGTCAGCGCGCGCGTCGACGGACGCGACGTCTTCCATCGCGAGAGGTCCGCTCGTAGGCGCACAGGCAACGATGCAAGAGAGAGACAGCGTCGCGATCGACAGAGGGCGCAGCATGAGCGGGTCCTTTGGGGGAAGCGCAGGAGTGCGATCGCTCGGGTACGGCCTCGGCGTGTCGCGGGTTACGGTGCGCGTGCGGGGCGGGCGCACGCGCGTGCGGGGCGTCACCGTCGACGGAGCCGGGGATCGCGGTGTTCGAGCGCCTCGTAGAGCGGCGTGAGCTCTGGCGCATTGCAGGCGACGGCCCCGAGCGCGCGCGGCGAACGTCACGAGCGTCGCGAACGGCGCGTGCGCGCTGCGTGATCTCGCGGGGTTATCCGGGACTCGTGAACTATTGAACACCGTCCCCGGTCACTGCTGGTCGCGAATCATCTCGTGCATGCCCTGGCCGCGAAGGTCGCTGACGATCAAGCGGGTGAGCAGGCCGTTGAAGCGCTCGACGGCGACGCGGTCGGTGTCTGCTTCCATGTGCGGGTTGCCGACGCCCGACTCGTCCGTGAGGTAGACGTACGGCGCGCCCGACGAGGCGCCCATCGCGCGAAACAGGTACTCGACCGAGCGATCGGCGCCCGACGCCGCGACGGGAAGGATGCGGATCCCGCGCGCGGCCGCGTCGAACATCGCCTCGCGGTAGGTGAACTGCGTGTCGTTGTAGTGCTGCGGAGGCGCGTCGGCGACCACGACCAACACGCGGACGGCGTTGCCCTGGCTCCACTGCAAGCGACGCATCGCCGCTTCGAGGCCCGCGCTCATGTCCTCGGGGTAGTCGCCGCCGCCGCCGGCGCTCACGGTTCCCATCATCTGGACGAAGCCCTGGATGTTGGACGTGAACGGGATCTGCTGGACCACCACGGGGTCCGTGCGATCGCGGTAGAACGTCGCGCCGACGCGCACGCTCGTCCCGGGGACCGAGGCCTGCACGCGCTGAACGATGTTGCTGAGCTCGGCGTGGATGTAGTGCAGCTCGTCGCCCATCGAGCCCGTCACGTCGATGGCGAAGCCGAGGTCGAGCACCCGCGGCGCGCCAGGGCCGCCGCCGTTGAGGCGAACGGTCACGTCCTGCGCGTCGCCGCCGAAGGGGACCTCCACGGTGGACTGCACGTTTCCTGCGGCGGATTGAACGTTGACGGCCATCGACCCGCCCACTTGGGCGCCGTAGAGGTTCGGGTAGAAGTCCCACAGACCGTCGGCGTGCGAGCGGCCGCTGACCTGCGCGCCTGCGCCCGAGACGTAGATCGCCGCGTCGTTGACGGGCTGTCCCTGGCCGTCGATCACGCGAAAGCGAACGCGACGCGACATGTCCAAGCGCAGCATCGAGCGCTCGCCCGGGTGCCGTCCGAGGTACTCCAGAAAGGCGTTGCGGCGGTCGTGATCGCCCACGGTGGCAGCGGTCAGCAACCCCGCCGTCGTCTGCTGCTCGACCACCGTCGGGATCTGCATCTGCACCGTGGTCGTGGTCGTGATCGTGGTGACCGCGCCGGGGTTGGTGGGAGCGACCATTCCACCGGCGATGGGGGCGGCAGCGGCTTCGGTGGCCATCGCGCGAGAGGGCGTGGACGTGGGCATCACCGAGGGCTGCGCGCGCACAGCGATCGAGTCCGACGCGACCGAGCTCGTGTCGCCGACGGCCATGCCCCCAGAGGCGCTGGCGGGCGTGCTGGCGTACGAAGGGCTGTAGCCGCCGCCGCCCGAGCTCGTCGACACCGCGTACGAGCTCGGAGAGTCTGCGCGGGCGCCCGCGCAGCCAGCGATCGAAGAGACAAGAGCGAGGTAGAGCGAGGCGGTCGTCGTGGTGCGCATGAGATGTAACCTCCGTCAGGCGGGGAGCGTGTGCAGATGGGCCGAGCGTTGACGCTCAGGCGTCGCACGAGGAGGGACGAAACCAGGACAGTCCCTCGATCACGTTCGCCCTCGAGAACGGCCCCACCCGCGCTGCGCTTACACGTTGGCTCGAAGAATTTTTCTCGCGTTCAGAAATTGCCGAAACCGCCCTGTGCCATTGCGTGTAGATTTTCTCCCCAGAACGAACGCGCGATGAAACACCCCTCTCTGCTCGCGTCTGCGCGCACGATCGCTGCGCAAATCAAAGGGCGAGCGTGGTCGTCGCGCGAGGTCGTGGACGCGCACATCGCTGTGATCGAGCGGGTCAACCCGACGCTCAACGCTGTCGTGGCCGATCGCTTCGCCCTCGCGCGCGCCGAGGCCGACGCTGCGGATCGCAGGGTCGAGCGCGAAGGGGTGGAGGGGTTGCCGGCGCTGCACGGGGTTCCGTGCACGATCAAAGAGGCGTTTGCGCTCGAAGGGATGCCCAACACGTCGGGGCTGCTCGCGCGCAAAGGCACCATGGCGACGCGCGACGCGTGGACTGTGGGCCGCCTTCGCGCGGCCGGAGCGATCCCCCTCGGCGTGACCAACACCAGCGAGCTGTGCATGTGGCTCGAGAGCGACAACCGCGTGTACGGTCGAACGAGCAGCGCGTTTGCGCCCGATCGAACCAGCGGCGGATCGTCGGGCGGCGAAGGAGCCATCGTCGGGGCAGGGGGCTCGCCGTTCGGCCTCGGCAGCGACATCGGCGGGAGCATTCGCATGCCCGCGTTCTTCAACGGCGTGTTCGGGCACAAGCCGTCGGGAGGGCGCGTCGCAGGGACGGGGCAGTTTCCGATGGCGCACGGGAGCGCCCGACGGATGCTCGCGACTGGACCTCTCGCGCGTCGCGCCGAGGACTTGGAGCTTTTGCTCTCGATCCTCGAAGGGCCCGACGGCGAAGACGAGGCGTGCGTGGCGATGGCTTCGCGCCCGTCATCGAGCGTCGAGCTCTCGTCGCTCAGGGTGTTCGTCGTCGACGAGCCCGCGCCGCTGCGGGCGAGCGACGAGCTGCGCGCGTCCGTGCAGCGCGCGGCGGACGCGCTCGCTGACAAGGGAGCGCGGGTCGAGCGTCGGTCGATGCCAGCGCTGCGCAAGGCGATCGAGCTGTGGTCCGCGGCGCTCTCGTCCGCGGGCGGGCCTTCGTTCTCCGAGATGCTCGGCGAGGGACGGCCCATTCGCGCAGGAAGAGAGCTGCTCAGGGTGCTGCTCGGGCGCTCGGCGCACACGGCTCCTGCGGTGCTGCTCGCGTTGATCGAGAAGCTGCCCGCGCTGGTGGGCGACAAGACGCAGGCGATGCTCGGCGAGGTGCGCGCGCTGCGCAGCGAGCTCGACGCGATGCTGGGCGACGACGGCGTGATGCTGTTTCCTCCGCACGCGCGCACGGCGCCCAAGCACGGCCGACCGCTGCTGATCCCCGTGCAGTGGGGGCACACAGCAGTGTTCAATGCGCTCGAATCGCCGGTGAGCTCGGCGCCGATGGGGTTCGATCGAGAGGGCGTTCCGCTGGGGGTTCAGGTGATCGGCGCGCACGGGATGGATCACCTGTGCATCGCCGCGGCGCGCGCGCTCGAAGGCTCGATCGGCGGATGGAGTCCACCTTCGTGGACGCAGTGATTGATTCGTAGGAGGACAACTGGTGAGCGATACACAAGTCCAAAAGCTGCTGCTCGGACACGGTCACTTCAAGCGCGACTATTTTCGCTCGGAGGCCGACCTGTTCGCCTCGCTCGCGGGGGGCGTGCACGAGCCGAAGGCGCTGGTGATCTCCTGCTGCGACGCGCGCGTCGTGCCCGACGTCATCCTGCAAGCAGACCCCGGCGACCTGTTCGTCGTGCGCAACATCGCCGCGCTGATCCCTCCCTACGGAAAGGGCCATCACCGCGCGGTCGGCGCCGCGATCGAGTACGCGATCATGGGCCTGAAGGTTCAGCACGTGATCGTCTGCGGCCACACGCAGTGCGGCGGTCTGCGCGCGCTCGCCGACGGGCCGGTGCGTCTCGCTGCGCACATGCCCTCGCTGGCCGAGTGGCTCGCGGACGCCGAGGACCTCTACGCCAAGGTGCGCACGACGATGAAGGACGCGTCCGACGACGAGCTCGTCTCGCACCTCGCGTACGAGAGCGTCCCCGTGCAGCTCGAGAATTTGCTCACGTATCCAGCGGTGAACTGGGCGCTCGAGCGCGGCCGCCTCGAGCTGCACGGCTGGGTGTACGACCTGAACACGGGAGGATTGAAGGCGTATCAGCCGGACAACAACGTGTTCGTCGAGCTCGAAGACGACGGCCGGCCGTCGCTGATGGCGCCGTCGCCGTTCGGCGAGTAGCGGGGGCGTGCGCGGGGGGATTGGGGAGCGCGGAAGCGCGCGGAGTGCGTCGCTGTTGAAGCGAGGTGCTCGTGCGCTGCCCCTCCCACGCGATGCGCGACAGTGACGCCCGGTGGACGCACGGCCAGCGGACAAGCCCTCATCGTTACCCAAGTTGTGCCTGGACAATCACAGGCGAAGGGGCCCGGAGCCCAAGGGCTCATGGTTGCCCAAGTCTTGTGTGGAGAAACAGCGGCGAAAGTGCCCGGAGCCCAAGGGGCCGGGCATCAGCGCCCGCACGGTGACGAGTGTTCTCTACGGGCGAAGCGCAGCGGTCTCGCGACCGCAG
>JAAFIF010000202.1 GCA_013298625.1 Myxococcales bacterium | reverse complement strand
TGGTGCGGCGGATGGAGAGCTACCGACCGTCTGCGAGGCTGTTCGACGCGATCAAGCGCAGCGCGCGAGCCGTCACGGTGCGGTTCGATCAGTCGCTGACGCAACCAGCGGGCCTGGCGTTTGGCGTCGACGCGCAGCGGTGCAGCAAGCTGGTCGCGTCGCCGCTCGCGCTGGCGCGGATGCTGCTGCAGTTGCCTGAGCAGGACCTGCTGCTTCGCTTCGCGTTGCCGGGGCAGAGCCGGCCGTGGCGCGAAGCCGAGGTGCGGGTCGAGCTGAGCGAGCGCTGGCCGTCGACGTTGACCGTTGATCGATCGGACTGCGCGCTCTTCGTCGCGCCGATGATCAACGCGTGGTCGGACCCGTGCGTTCCGCTGACGTTTGCGGCGACGGACGACGCGCTTCCGTTGCGGCTGGGCGTCGCGCGGGCGGGCGCTGAGCTGCTTCGGGTCGCGGGCGTGTTCGATGCGGACGACGAGCTTCGGCCGCTGATTCCGCTGGCGCTCGGGACGCAGCTCGAAGGGTGGGAGCTGCTCGAGACGAGCGGCGGCGCGCTGCTGCGCGTGCGCGTCTCGGACCCGTCGCGGCTTCCGATGAAGACCGCCGTGGATGCTCACTGGTCTCAGCCATCGCTGTGGCGATCGAGCGCGAGCGCCTCGCGGGTGACGCCGCAGCGACAGGTGGCGAAGGCGCAGCTCGCGGCGGTAGGGCTCGTGCGTCGCGCGCAGCAGAGCGCCCTTCTCGCGCGGTCATCGTGGGCGCTCGACATCGCAGCGCTGCGCTCGCGCGCGAGCCTCGACCGCGCCGAGTTGGTGGCGCTGCTGCAGGGCATGGGCGCGGCGGACGAGAGCCCGTTTGCGTCCGTCGTGCACAGCGTTGCGGTCGATCCCACGCGAGTCGAGATCGACGCGGCCACCGGCTCGCTTCGTCGCGTCCTCCCCCTGCGATGGAACGTCGTCGACGAAGAGAGCGCCGCGGTCGCCCGTCAGCTGGAGTTGGTCGTCGCGCGGGTGATCGACGCCCTGTTCGACCAGAGCCTCGTGCTCGCGCAGACCGACGATGACGACGCGGGAGCGGTCCGATGGGCGTGATCGAGTCGACCACGCGATGGACGCTCATCGACGGCGCGATCGACGACGTGCACCGCGCGCTCGATCGCGCGCTGCTCGCGGACGAGCTGGACGTGGCGGCGCTGTTTCGGCAGATCGAAGCGCAGCTCGACGCGCTGTACGCGAGGCTCGTGGCGAGCGCGCTGAGCAAGAGCGCGTGCGACGACGCCCTCGTGGCGATCGCGTTCTACGTCGACGAGCTCGTGCTCGCGCGCCTCGCGTCGTCGCAGTATCGCCTGCAAACAGACTGGCCGCTGCTGCGTCGCTTCGAGCAAGACGAGCGCTTCGGCGGTGACGCGTTCTTCGCGCGCGCCGAGGCGCTCTCGCAGAGCGCGGACCCTAGCGACGCCCGGCGCTTCGTGATCGACGCGTACCTTTACTGCCTCAATCGCGGCTTCGTCGGCTGTTTTGCTGCGCGACCCGAAGAGATCACTCGTCGTCGCGCCGCGCTCTGGCGTGCGCGCGTCGCGCCGGAGGTGACCGTTGTCACGACGGCTCGAACGCCGAACTCAGTGGGAAACGTCGCTCCTTTTTGGCTTCTCGCGCTCGTCGCGTGCATCCTCGTGGTCACTCCGTTCGCCGCGGCTTACGTCGCGAGCGTGGGGGCGGCGCCGTCCGCTGCGGGGGCGTCGTCCACGCAGGCCCAGGCGGCTCGAAGCAACCAGTGAGGAGGACGTGCGTGCGGGAGCTCGAAGCAACTCCAGAGGGCGAAATCGTGGCTGTTGCGCTGGTCGAGATCGCGCGCTCGCTCGAGCCTTCGCTCGGCGGTGAGGCCGTCGAAGCGCTGCTGCGGCCGCTGCGCGAAGCGTTCGCGGCGCGCGAGCCGGCGGCGAAGATCGTCGCGCGCCTCGACGCGCTCGAATCCGTGATGGACGCGGCGCTGCTGAGCGGCGTGCGCGCCTGAGAGTGTCGCGATGAACTGGCTCGACGCACATCGAACCGCTGTCGCCTACGTCGTGATCGCCGTGCTCGCCGTCGTGGCGATCGCGGCGATCGTCGCGGCGGTGCTGTATGTGCGGCGTCGTCGAGCCGCTTCGGACGCCGCGAAGGGGCCGAAGCCGGCGTCGCTGGTCTCCGCGTGGCGAGCGTTCAAGCGCAGCCTCGAACGCGGGGCGCGCGGTCGTCCTGTGGCCCTCATTGTGGGCCCATCTGGCAGCGGAAAGACCAGCCTCGTCACGCGCGGCGCGCTCGGCGATCGAGTCGAGTCCGTCGCGAGCGAACATCCCTCGGCGAGCTTCTACGCGGTGCGAGGCTGGCTTGCGATCGAGCTCGCGTGGGAGGCCCTTCGCGACCTGCGCGTCGAGGCCGTCGCCCAGCGCGAGGCGTTGATCGACGAGTGCGGGTGGCAGGTCAACGCGCTGGTGGTCGTGCTCGTCGGCGCCGACCCGCTCTCTCGCGACGCGCTCGCCGCGCTCGGAGAGCAGGTCGGCGCGCTCTCGGCGCGCGTCGAGCGATCGCGGCGCGCGCCCGTCAGCGTGCGCGTGTGTTGGACGCACCTCGACGTCGAGTTCGCTGGGTTCGAGTCGCTCTCGACCGCGATCGCCGCGCAACACGAGGGGCTCGAAGCGTCGCCGCACCGCGTCCTGTCGGTCCCGATCGACGCGCCCATGAGCGCCACCGAAGCTCGCGCGGCGTTCGAGCCCGTGGCGTCGCTTTGGCCCTACGCGCTGCAGGCGCCTGCGTTCTCCGAGGTGCTCGCGTTCTGCGCTCGCGGCCACGAGCGGCTCACGGGTCCGCTGGTGCCGTTTTGCACGGGCGTCGTTCGCCGCGCGTCCGAAGGGGCGACGCTCGACGGAGTGGCGTTGGCCGCGCTTCCTGCGGTTGGGCCGAGCACCGAGATCGGCGACGTGCTTCGCGCGGACGCCGAAGGCGACGCGGCGCTGGCGCGCGCCCGGCGATTCGCTTGGGCGGTGCGCGTGGCGTCGAGCGCGGTGCTCGCGGCGGCGATCGGCGCGCTGCTCTGGGTCGGCGCGAGCAAGGCCAAGGCAGAGGTCGGCCAGGTGCAGCGCGAGTCGTCTTCGTTCGCGGCTCGCGTCGCGCGCGGCGATCGAGGCGCGAGCCTGCAGCAGCCCGCGAGCGCGGCGGCAGCCGAGCTGCTCGGAGCGCGCTCTCTCTCGAACACTGCCGCGTACCGCAGCGCGCGGCGCTCGTTTGTCACTGCGGTACAAGATGGCTACCTGCGCCCGCTCGTGGCCTCCACGAATCCGTCGCGCCGCGCCCTCGGCATCGCGATGTTGCGCTCGTCGCCGGGCGACGCGACGAGAGAGCGCGTTCGCTCGCAGCTCGACGCATGGAGTCTGCGCGGCGAAATCCCCGCCGATGTCCTCTCTGCCTACATGGCTCTCGACGCCGAGCCGACGAGCGTTGGCCAGGTTTCGCCGCCCGAAGACCCCGCGGAGGCCTGGTCGCGCTTCGAGCGCGCGCTCGCCGCGGCGACGCAGCCGCCGAGCCTCGATCGCGCGACCCTCGAGCAAGCGCGGCGCGACGCGGCGTCGGTCGCTGCGGTCAACGGCGCCTCTGCGGACGACGAGGCGACGCGCGGACTGATCGAGTCGCTTCGACAGCGAGGAGAGCCCGTCGACCAGTGGTTCGTCTCTGCGTCTCCGAGCGATCCGTCACGCTCGCCTCAAGCGCAGCAGTTGATGGCCGCTGTCGCTGCGTCGGATCTATCGACTCCTACGCCCGTCCAGCCGACGTTGCAGTCGCTGCTGCGGACGACAGAGCCCCTCGCGCTCGCGCTCGGCGGAGACGCGCCCGAGACGGCGGCGCAGCCGAACGCCGCAGGGGACGCTGGTGGCCCGACTGCCGCTGCCGACGCATCGGCCCCAGCGCAAGACCCTCGTCAGGCGCAGTGGCAGAGCGCCGTTGCGCGCTATCGCTCTGCGGCGGCGCTCGACGCGTGGGTCGCGGCGCGCCGCCAATCGACGGATCCGATGGGGACGTTCTTCGTCGCCGGCGAGTGCGGAGCGTCGTTCGGGCAGAGCGTCGTCCCCAACCGAGGCGCGTCGCGCGCGATTCAGTGCGAGTTCGACCCGACTCGCTTCAACGCGTCGGTCGCAGGTTGTCCCTTCCTGTCGCGCGCGAGTCCGAGGTGAACAACTTCGTCGCGACCGAGGGCGCAGCGCTCGAGGCCGCGCGCGCGATGTCGGTCGGTCAGTACGCGGATCACTACGCGTTTCGATGCGACAGCGTCGAGGTGTTAGCCAGCGATTTTGCCGTGATCGTCGGGCCAGGCAGCTATCTGCGCGGCTACTTGAGCGCGATTTCGCGAGCGTTGTCCGCGGTCGATCCCTCTCTGCAGGGGGAGCTCGCCAGCCTCGCGGCGATCGGCGCCACCAACGCGGCCGGCGCGACGCCCGCGCTCGACCCGTACCTCGCGATCTTGCGGCCCATGATGGCGTCGATCTCCGCGCTGCGGCCGAGCGGGGTGTTGGGCGGCACCGCGCTCAACAC
>JAAFIF010000106.1 GCA_013298625.1 Myxococcales bacterium | reverse complement strand
CGCGCCGCGGTGTGCCGTCTCCTCAGGCACACGATCATCGGGCGATAAACAGGGATCCGGCGTCGGCGCGTCTTCCCTGCAAATTCGCTGATCCATATTCGAAGTCCGATTGCCGCACGGCCAGAGGCTTGCCCTCTGGCCGCGGGGCGATGGAGTCTCGCTCGATCACCTGCAATTTCGCTGGCGATGCGAATTATCGCCGCTGCTGCCGGATCCCTGATAAACCACGACCGCGCCGGGGCTCGTAGTTTTCCCTGTGCGCGGCAGTGGTTCGACTTGATTTCTTCCGCGCTGATGCGCTCCGGTCATCTGCGATGCCCGTCGCGGGCGTGGTACACTTCGCGCTGTGTCGCTGACGTTTACGCGAGTTCAAGAGCACGCCTCGTTCGAGGTGCTCTCTCTTCGATCGTTGCTGATCCTGTGGTGGAAGCAGGCTCCGACGCTGGCGACGGTCGCGGCGTCGAGCGTGGTCGTCGACGATCAGCTCAGCCGCAGCACGAACAAGATGGTGTTCTGCGCGGTGGTCGCTCCGAACATCGCGATTCCAGACGGTCCGACGCGAGACGCGCTGCAGAACGCGATCAAGCGCACCGAGCCGAGGCTGCACGCTGCGGTCAACGTGATCCTCGCGACAGGATTCGCCGCCGCCGCCGTCCGCGGCGCGTTCACGGGGTTCAGCCTCATCGTGCGGCCGTCGTATCCGCTCGCCTTCGTGGGCACGATGGCCGAAGCCGCGAGCAAGATCTCGCGTGTGTGGCCTGCAGCGGATCCGCCGCCTCCGGAGGTCACCGAGCTCACCGCCGCGCTCGACGCGCTCGCGCGCGGGTAAGCGCAGCGGACATCGCGGGACTGACGCGCCGAGCGCTCATGCTGCGTCGAGCGCACATGCAATCGAGGCAACGCTTGTCAAACGGTCAGCGACACGCGCGCTCGAGCTTTTGATGGCAGCTGCGGCGGGGGCTCATCGCCACTCGATCTCGAACTCTGCTCCGTTGCGCGCCGAGTTGACCACGGGCTCGCTGACGGTCCCGCGAACGTCGCAGAAATCGAGGATCGCTTCCATTGCTCCGCGCCACGATGCGAACATCGCGGGATGCAACGATCTTGCTGAGCTGTGCGAAAACGACGCAAACAGTCGCCGTTCACCCCCGCGACGATAGCTCGCATCGACGCCGCGGCTGGTGAGTTTCATGACTTCGTGCACGCGTGAGAAAATCGAGTGCGGCGTCGCACCGAAGAGCCGCAGCAAAGCGCCTGCGTACGAGCGCATCAGCGGAACCATCGACTCGTTGACAGCGCCGCGGGTGATGCGCTGAACGGTGTCGAGCCCGTAGTTCGCGGCGATGGCGGAGAGAAACTCGTTCATGATCGCCCCCGAAATCCACTCGCTCGCGAGCGGAGGCTGAGCGAGCAAGCATCGCAACGCGGGGGGCGCGGATTGGGCGATGGTGTCGAGCCGGCCTTCGCGCGCGAGTATCGCCTGGATACCGTTGAACAGCGATGCTTTGTGAGTTGCCTGTTCCACGACGATCCGCTCAGCGACTACTGTCACGACGAGGGGCGCTCCGTCAACGCAGCAATCGAACCTTCGTCGGCGCCACGCGAACCCTCGGACTGCCGCGTCGCGTCGGTCGATGCGAAGGTCCTCTCAGACTACATGGCTGAGCTGCTACCGACGTCCGCCTCAGAGGGCGCTGAATTGGACACGCCTGTGATGTGCTTTGGTTGGTTCAGCTTCGACCGAGCCTTCGCGAAGGACTACGAGCACACCACCGCGAGCGACGAGGGATGGGTCAAGCGCGCAGGCATTCGATCAGATGGCGCAGCGTTGGGTAAAGTCCACTCGAGTCCGATTCAACACCCTCTGAAACACCACAGCGCGCTCAGACGCTGCCACGATGACACTGTCGGCCGAGACCGTGAAGCACTCGGCACGCTCACCAGACGCGCTCAGCTTCCATACGTCGCGATCCTGCTGAATCCAGCAGCCTGTCGTCGTGGGGCAGATCACCGCAGTTTCACTGATGGGAACGCTCCAAGTCCTGTTGCGACCGTATGCGAACGCGCTCACCGATGACGCGTCCTCGACTGCCAGGCGAGCTACGACCTGGCGATCAACCACCGCAACAAATCGTCCGTCCATCGGAAGAGCGCTGACCAATGTCCCGTCGCTCGAATCCACGATATCGACGCGACGGCCGTGTGGACCTTTGATCTCCACAGCAAACAGCGATGAGTCCACAGCAGCCCCGCTCTGTACGACATCGGTGGTTAGCGGACTATCGCCGATCGCCCAGTTGATCGAGAGATCGTCGATCGATCGACATTCCACTCCGAACTCGATCAGCGCCGAGACGATCCACTTCCCGCAGCCCCACAAGTCTCGATTGGCGATTCTCCCGAACTCCGGCGATGAGCTCACGACGCGGACGCCTGAAAAATCAGCGCTAAAGCTCGCAATACCTCCGTCGCCAGACAGCACAGTCTTGCCCAGCGAAGCAGTGCCGCAGCGCACAAAAAACGGCAAGGACGACTCGTACGTCAGTTTCGCTGTCGAGCTGTTGTACGCGCGCACCAATGAGCAGCCGCGCTCTTCTGACGACAGAACTAAACCACTACCGCGCCGGGGTTCGTAGTTTTCCCGGTGCGCGGCAGTGGTTTGACTTGATTTGTACCGCGCTGATCCGCTCCGCGCGTCTTCGACGCCCGTCGCGGGCGCGGTATAGACAACCGTCTAGGACTGCGGCGTAATCGACGTCCCTCGAGTCCCGGTCGTCCATAGGCACCCGTTGGCCGTCAAGAATCAGCGCAAACCGATTCGTCGCGACGTCTTCGAGAAGCACCGCTTCTGCACCGCAGCCACAAAGTCGTTCGCTCTCGGACAGATACACAATCATCGGTCTGCCAACCCTTCTGAGTTCATAGCACGCGCGCTGCGGGCTGCTGCGTGGGGGACCGATTGCTGCGCTTGCAGCACGCAGGTCACGTTCGGCGACCGACTGTGGCCAATCGGAGCATTGGGCTCGGGCAGACCGTTGCTCATGGAGTTTGTCGCGTTGTCAGCACCGGCTTGCCGGAGTTCGCACCGAAGTTCGCGTCCGTCTGACTCCCGCCTGCCAGTTGCCGCCACGACGATGACGACGACAAGGTCGCCCGGCTGGACCGTCACGGTGCCGGACCACTGGCGCGCGTCGGCGAAGTCTCGCCGCGCTTGCCTCGGTGCGTCCATACCGCACGTGCCACTGGCTGGACCGCGCACGCCAACGCGCTGCCGATCGATCACAGTCCGGCGCGGATCGCTTCGACAAGGAAGTCGCGAAACGCGCTGACCTTCTTTGGCGGCTTTCGCTGCGAGGGATACACCATGACCAGCTCGCCGGAAGAGAGCGAAAGCCCTGGGACCGAGACCTCTTCGAGGAGCCCTTCGCGCACGTGGCTCTGCGCGACGAACGACGGGAGCAGCCCGATTCCGACGCCCTCCGAGAGCAGCGCACGCACGAGGAGAAAGTCGTCGACCAAGAACAGCGCGCGCTCAGCATCGAGGCCGAGCAGGCGCAGCGCAACACGGTGCATCACCCATGCGTGCTGCGCGTCGCCGAGCTGCTTGGGTCGTCCGCGCCGGGCAAGATACGTGGGAGACGCGTACAGCCCCACCACGCCGCGCCCCACGCGACGCGCGGTCAACGACGAGTCGCGCAGGCGCCCAGCGGTCACGCGTATCGCCAGGTCGTAGCCCTCCTTCACGAGGTCCACCTGCGCGACGCTCAGCAGCACGTCGAAGCGCACGTTCGCGTAGCGCCGCGCGAAGGCGGCGAGCACTGACGGAAGCACGATCGCCCCGAAGTCAGGCGGCGCGGTCATCCGCAACAAGCCCGACGGCGCATCGTCGCGCTCGGGCAGACCGCTCACCGCCGCGCGAAGCCCCGCGAGGTGACCGCGGGTGCGATCGAAGAGCTCCGCTCCCGCGGTCGAGAGCGCCACGGCGTGCGTCGTCCTGTGCAACAGCTCGACGCCCAACGACGACTCGAGCTGCGCGATCGAGCGGCTCACGGTGCCCTTCGCGACGCCGAGCTTCTGGGCGGCCTTCGAGAAGCTCGCGTGCTCGGCGACCGCGGCGAACACCGCGAGCAACTGAAGATCGATCGGTGTTTCGCTCATAGAACAGCATGTTGCGATTTCGTTGTCTTGTTCACAACACGCAACAGCATCAGCGTTGTGAACGAGAAAGAGAGAACAGACCCATGAGCACAGCGAACGCGATTTCGAACACTGCCACCAACGCCCCGAGCAACAAGGGCATGCACATCGGCCTATGGGTGACGCAGGCCCTGTTGGCCGCGAGCTTCGCGATGTTCGGCGCCACCAAGCTGACCGCGCCCGTCGAGGCGCTGCAGGCGCAGATGCCTTGGGTGAGCGGCGCGATGGGCGGCGCGGTGCGCTTCATCGGCGCCGTCGAGCTGGCGGGCGCGCTGGGGTTGATCCTTCCCTCTGCGACGCGGATCGCGCCGAAGCTCACGCCGCTCGCGGCGATGGGGCTCGCGACAGTGATGCTCCTCGCGTCGATCACGCACATCAGCCGCGGCGAGTTCGGAGTGCTCGCGTTCAACGCGGTGCTCGGCGGGATGGCGCTGTTCATCGCGTGGGGACGAACGAAGAAGGCTCCCATCGGCGAGCGCTGAACGATGGCAACTCCTCTTCGACCGAGAGTGTCGCGCCGCGATCTCGTGACGGCGCTCTCGGCAGGCGCCGCAGGGATCGCGATCGGCTGCGAGTCTGCCGTTCGAACGAACGGCAGCGGCGCTTTCAGCGCGGACCGTCGACGAGCAACCGGGTCGTCCGACGGACAGTCTGCAGATCTCGCACGCAGCGCGCTCAACGCGTCCCGCCGAGCGCCATCGGAGCGCGAAGCCCGCGCAGGAGCCGACACCATGAGCAAGATGCCGACGATCTATCTCGCCCACGGCGGCGGACCGTGGCCGTGGACTGCGCCCTTTACGCCGCAGCTCGGCGCGGACTACGCGAGCCTGCGCGCGTACCTCGAGACGCTCGCTGAGTCGCTTCCACGAAGGCCGACGGGCGTCGTGATCGTGTCGGCGCACTGGGAGGCCTCGGCGCCGACGGTGCTCGCGAGCGAGCAGCCCCCGTTGCTCTACGACTACTACGGATTTCCCGAGGACACGTATCGACTGCAGTGGGGCGCGCCGGGCAGCCCTTCGCTCGCCGGGCGCGTTCGACGGATGCTCTCGGGCGCGTCGATCGAGAGCGCCGAAGAGCACGCGCGCGGGTTCGATCATGGAACGTTCGTTCCGATGAAGCTCGCCTTTCCGCAGGCGGACGTCCCGACGGTGCAGCTCTCGCTCGATCGCGGCTACGATCCCGCGCGACACCTCGCGATCGGCCGAGCGCTCGCGCCGCTTCGCGACGAGGGCGTCTTGATCATCGGCAGTGGAATGAGCTGGGAGGACCGCCATGCTCGCGACATCGTCCGACGCTCGAACGAGTTCGACGCGTGGTTTCAGCGCGTCGCAACCGCGCCCGCTCGCGAGCGAGACGCCGCGCTCGAACGATGGACCGAAGCGCCCCACGCCCGCGTCGCACACCCCCACGAAGAGCACCTTCTACCGGTGATGGTGGCTGCAGGCGCCGCTGGTGAAGACAGAGGTCGCGTCGCGTGGAGCGGCAGCCTCATGGGCATCCGAGTGAGCTCGATTCACTTCGATTCTGCGCGTACGACATGAGAGCAGCGACGCTCGCGCTGCTCTTCACGGCGTGTGCTTCGCCCTCGAGGTCCACGCCACGCGAACGGATCAACGCCCCGATGACCACCTCGACCCCAGCACGACCGCCGACCACGCGCGTGCTGTCGATCGCGCCGCGATCGCGCCCGCGTACGCTCGTCGTTCTCCTCCACGGCTACGGCGCGAGCGCGGACGACCTGCTCGGAGTCGCGCGCGAGCTCTCGACGTCCCTCGGTGACGCAGAGTTTCTGCTGCCAGACGGGTTTCATCCGAGCAGCTCGGGCGCAGGCCGCCAATGGTGGAGCGTGCTCGGAATGACCGAGCAAAACCGCGGTGATCGCATTCGAACGGCGGCCGATGAGCTCGACCCGTGGCTCGACCGGCAGCTCTCGTCGCGGGATCTGTCCTCGCGGTCCCTCGTGTTGCTGGGATTTTCACAGGGCGCCGCGCTCGCGATGGAGATGGCTTCGCGACGCGCGCTGCGCGCGGTGGTCTCGCTGTGCGGTCGCCCCGTCGAGCGATCCTCGCCCATCGCGGGCACGCCCATGCTGCTCGTGTACGGAGGGAGGGACACGTTCATCACGCGCGACGACGCAGAGCGCGGCGCTGCGGCGTTGCGTGCGCGCGGCGCCCGCGTCTCGATGCGGATGCACCCGCAGCTCGGCCACGCGATCGACCGAGCCGTGATCGTCGAGAGCGACGCGTTTCTCCGTTCGATCGAAGAACCATGAGCTGCGCTTCCCGATCGTCACGCGCAACACACCGGTTCAGGCCCCTCAGCGCTGCTCGTGGCTGCGATCGCTCACGGAGCGAGCGGCACCTCGATCGGGTCGTCGCTCGCGCGCGTGGCGCGTCGATCGACGCCGAGCTGGGCTTGCGCGTTGCCGCCTGCGCAGCGCACGCGGTCGCCGAACGCCCAGCACGCGTGGCCGCCGCTGATCGCGAACGGGGTCTCCGGTCGCAGCCCGCGCAGCGCGACGGGCGCGCCGATCGCGCCCACGCGCGTCACGATCGGCTGCGGGTCGAGCGCGCGAAGCCAGCTGCGCGCGGGGGCTTCGACGACGATCGCGCGATCGGCCGTGCGCAGGACGAGCGCCGTCGATCGCGCGCCGTCGGCCGGATCGATGAACACCCCTTCGAAGCTCGCGCCCGGATAACGAACGCAGTCGACCGCGCGCGCCGCGCCCTCCACGGCGCACATCGAGCTCGGATCCGTCGCGTTTGGAGCGCTGAACCCAAAGGCGCTGTGCGTCCCCAGCCCCCAGCAAAACAGCGGATCGCCCTCGCGCTGCGCGCACGCGGTGCGCGTGACCGCCGACTGCGCGACGCGCGTGGCGCGACCGATCGAGCGTGCGGCGCGCGGCTCGACCGACGCGGGGCGAACGTTGGCCGGGTCGTCGCCCCAGCACACCAGCTCTCCCCGCGCGGTGCTCGCGCAGCAGCTGTCGAACGCGCACGCGAGCGAGCGCGCGTCGCTCAATCCGTCGACGAAGCCGTCGAGCCGCACGCTCGGCGAACGAGCGAGCTCCATCAACGACAACGGCTGCGAGAAGCGCACGAACCCGTCGGGCATCCGCGCCCACAGCCGCGGCTCCCGCCCCGTCGTGAGCGCGATCGACCGCGCGCCGCGCGCCCACGGGAGCTCGGCGAACGGGTGCGTTCCAGCCGCGCAGCGCACCGAGGCGCCCGCGCTGTCCTCGGCGACGAGGCCGCACGTGATCGTGGCGTAGAGCGAGCGCACGGCGAGCGCGCCGTCGAGCGCGGGCTCGCGGGCGGGCCGCTGGTACACGCGCGCAGGGTCTTCGTGCGACGCGAAGAAGCCCCAGCTGTACGCGCGGCGCTGTGCGTCGAGGGCGACGGTCCAGGTCTCGCCGACGAAGATCGCGCTCACGCCGGGCGCGCTGGCGTCGGTCGGCTGGGCGTCGACGACCGATGCGCCGCCGTCACCGTCGGTCATCGAGCGGTCGGGCGTGACGGACTGTCCGCACGCACACAGAATCAAGATCGACGTGATCGCAATGGGGACGCGGAGCGCGGGCGTGAGCATCGTGGGCGTCCGACGAGTAGCGCGGCTGCGGGAGACGGGGACTTAAGCGGACTTATTCCGAGCGCGACCCGCTCGCTCGTCGCGGCCGTGGAGGCGGTGTGGTTGCCTCGGCGCGAGGCGCTCGGCGTTGTGTCGTGGTGGCTGTGCGCGTGCCGAAGCGCGGCCGCCCCGCCGTTGTCCATCGGCGCTACGCCTCGGTCGCGGGGCGATGCGTGGGAGCGACCGCTCGAACAAACAAGTCCACCAGCGCGGCCGCCCATGCGTGCGTAGGGTCCTGGCGTTCGACGATCACGCGCTGCGTGATGGCTCCGAGGAGCGCAGGCAGTACGACGGTCGGGTCGGCGTCGGTCCTCCACTCGCCGCGCGCGACCGCTCTCGCGAACAGCGTCGCGGCGCCAGCGACGCCGTCGCCCTCTGTCGGAACCCCCATGAGCGGCCGGTCCGAGCTCGCGCCGAGCGTCGCGCGAGAGAGCGCTCGTCCGCGCGGAGACTCCATGAAGCGCGCGACCGTCGTCACCATCGCGACGAGGTCACCCCGCAGCGAACCGGTGTCCTCGAGCTGCAGCGAAAGCTCAGAGAGAACCCGCGCGAGCGCCGCTTCGATGAGCGCTTCGCGCGTCGGCCATCGACGGTAGATGCTCGTCTTGTTCACCTCTGCCGCGCGCGCGATTCGATCGACGCTCAGCGAGGCCACGCCGTGCTCGAGCAGCTCGTCGAGCGCGTGCTCGAGGATGGCGTCTGCGATCGGAGCGCCGCGCGCGCGTCCGACGTCGCGACGCCGCGCAGGGACCTCGCGGCGAACCGAAGGCTTCTTCTGCATCGAGGACGAGAGCTTACGGCACCGCGAGACCGCTGAAAACAAAGGCACGGGCGAACATTGCAACTAGTGTTGCAATGTGTTCTCTTCGACCTGTGGGCTCGCTGACAGGTCGACGAGCGTCACACGCAACGATCGGAGGCCCCGTGACGGTTCGACGCTTCGAGATTCCCCTCGGCTCATGGACGAGCACACTCTTTGCGGCATCAGCGCTCGCGCTCGGAGCGGCGTGCGCGACGCCGCAGACGCGAGACGCCGACGCAAACGTCGATGGCGCGACGGTCGACGCGCAGAGCGAAGCAGGAGCGCCGTGCGTTCCTGACGAAGCGCAGTGGAGCACGACGGTGCGACCGCTCGTCGAGCGCTACTGCGGACAGTGCCATGGCGCCGTGCCCAACTTCGGCGCGCCCTCGTCGTTGCGCGAGCTCGCGTCGATCGCCGAGCGACGCGCCGACGGCCTCTCGGGCTTCGAGCACATCGCCGAGCGTGTGGCGCGGAGGTCGATGCCGCCCGCGAGCTTGCCGAGGCTCCCCGACGACGACGCGCGAGCGATCGCGGCGTGGGCGAGCTGCGGACGGCGCGAGGTGCAACCGTCGAACGGCCTGGTCGCGAGCGCGCCGCCGCTGCTCGCCCCCGAGCGCGCGCCCGCGGGACTGACGCCGATCGAGATCCGCGCCGACCGCTTTCCGGTCGAGCCCACGGTGCGCGACGCCTATCGGTGCTTCGTGATCGAGCCGAGCCTCGCCGAGCCGCGCTTCGTTCGACGCTTCGAGGCCATCATCGACGAGTCGCGCGTGCTCCACCACATCGTGCTCTCGAAGGACGTGATGCGCACGACGGCGCTCGGCAACTTCGATTGCAACGGCGGAGGGGGCATGCCCAACGGCGCGCAGTACCTGTTTGTGTGGGCTCCGGGCCAGACCGCGCTCGAGTTTCCTTCCGGCGGGCTCAGGGTCGCGCCGGGAGATCGATTCATCCTGCAAATTCACTACAACAATGGCGCTGGGGTGCCCGACGTTCGAGACTCGAGCGGAGTTCGCTTGTTCACGGGCCCCGCGGTCGGAACCGAGTACGGGATGTTCTCCGTGGGCTCGATGACGTTCTCGCTCCCGCCGCGGCAGCGCAGCACCGTCGAAGGTCGCTGCACGATCCGTCGCGCGACGACGCTCTACGCAGGGATGCCCCACATGCACTTGCTCGGCGCCGAGTTCGAGACCTCGCTCTTGCGACAAGGGAGCCCCGCGCAGAACATCCTGTCGTTGCGCGGGTGGAGCTTCGAGTCGCAGCTCTTCTATTCGCTCCCGATCGAGCTCCGACCCGGCGACGTCCTTCGCACGCGATGCACGTTCGACAATCCCAACGCCGAGCCCGTTCGCGTGGGCGAACGAACAGTCGACGAGATGTGCAACAACTTCATCTTCGCGACGCCTCCGCCCGAGAGCCCGCTGTGCGACGAAGGATCGCCCGATCGCCCGACGGACGTCGCATACCAGCCCGGTGTGTGCTTGCCCGCTAGCGCTCCGCGAGACACAGCGCTCGTTCGCGGCTCGTGGACGCAAGCGATGAGCGTCGTGCCGCTGCGCGCGGGTCCCATCGCCGATGGGCGTTGGGTGATCGACGCGGCGGACGTCACCGCGACCGGCGGCGCGACGCCGATCGGAGACATCGATTTTTCTCGGTCGTACACCCTCGCGCGAGGGCAAGTGATCACCAACGCGAGGACCCTCACGTTCGACGTCACGACGGACACCGTGCTGCTCTTCGCCTCGGGCACGCGCTTCGGAATGCCACAGCATCAGAGCTTCACGGTTCCGCTCGACGACACCGTCGCGACCGTCGACGCGACCGCGACGTGCCCGTCGTCTGCAGGGCGCACGCGCTTCGAGTGGGGCATCGAGGGCGACGCGCTCACGGTGCGCTTCACGCGCAGCGAGATCCCTGGTCAGACGCTGTGGGCGAGGTATCGCTTTCGACGCGTGCCCTGAACCACGACCGCGCCGGAGTTCGTCGCGTTCACCGTGCGCGGACGCGGTATCGTCCCGAGACGCTCAGCCCGCGTGGCGCTCTTTCACGGGACGCGCGGCGTTCAGATCACAGTCGGGCCGAGACTGGGACCCGTTGGGGTGAACCATCGCTGGGACTGCTCGTCGCGGCGCTGCTCGCGCTCGACGATCTCGATGGAGCGCTCAGAAATCGCCGTCCTTCACGTACCCGTGGCTCCACAGCGTGACCTGGAGCAGACACGACTCGAGCCACGCGTTGTACATGCGCTCGACCGACTCGGCGCTGTGCCCGCGCTTCGAAAGAAACGAACGCAGCGTAAACGTCACAGGAAACACCAGCGCGAACAGGTCCCTGAACAGAACGATCGCCGCCGCGCTCACCCCGTCCGTCTGGTTCTTCTTCGCGCGGTGATGGCGCAGCCCGATCTCGTGCTGGTCGTCGAGCCACGTCTGGTCGTACTCGGCGCGGCGAGACGATCGCGGGTGGAGGGTGGCGGCGAGGCCACGGGCGATCGCGCCGCCGTCGGCTGACCCCACTGCCCGACCGTCCGCCAGTGCATGTCCTGTCCTCTGCTCGCGGCGCTCGCGCAGTCGATGGCGCCTTCGCCGCTGCGGTCGTTGCACGATCGGGCGCAGCGGCCAGCGTTGCCGATGCGGCGCGCCCGCGCGACAGATCGAAGATGGCGAGCAGTTCGCCGACGTGGTCGGAGGGGAGAGCGAAGAGGCTCACGAGCACGCCGGCGCCACGCTGCAGACCATGCAAGAGCTCGCGGGCTTCTTCTCTGGCAGCGGTGAGACGGCGGTGTTCGAACTCTTCACGGTCGTCCCGTGATCGCCCACCGAGCAAGAAGCATGACCGAGACGATCGACAACCCGCTGCGCGCCTCGGACGAAGCCGACCGCGGAGACGTGCGCCTGGCCCTCGCGGCGGCCCGTGGAGATCGCGGAGCGCTCGACACGCTCGTCCGCAAACACCAACGCTGGGTCCACGTCGTCGCCGTCCGCATGATGCTGAGCCCGGCAGACGCCGCAGACATCACGCAGGAAGCGCTGATTCGCGTGATCACGGGAAGCGCTGCGCCGTGCGCTTGGACTCGAACCCAACTGAGACGATCCGGCGGGCGCACGGCGTCCTCCCCAGCGCGGACCGCATCACGCGGGCTCGTGCTATGGCAGAGGCCCATGCGAGACGTTCTCCTCGCGGCCCGCGGAGCTCGCATTCGACTCGGTGTTTGCCTGCTCGTGTGCGCGGCGGTGGTCCCTCGCGCCCTCACCGGCCGCGACGCCGACCGCTGGATGCGCGGCGACCGCTCCGTCCTGCGCCCGCTCGCGGACCGCGTCGCGTCCCGCGCTCGCCAGGGAATCTCCGCCGGCGACGTCCGCACCGGCAGCGATCACTTCGACGCCGAGTGGGCGCTGGTCGCGCTGCAGATGAGCGCCACCGGCCTTCGCGCGGCGCTTCGCCGCGACCCGGACATGCGCGACGCCTGGCTGCCCGCGCTGCGCGAGGCGGGGCGGCGGTGCGTCGACGAGCGGTCGCTCGCGTTCGCGCGGCGCTCGTGGGGAGGCTCGTTCGACGAGCAAATCGACAGCGACAACGGACACGCGTACGTGGGCTACGCGCTCTTGTGCGCGCTCGCGTGGCGCGACGCGGACCCCGAAGGCTCGCGCCCGCATCACGCGCAGATGGACCGATGGACCCGCGCGCTCGCGACGCGCTTCGACCGCGCTCGGTACGGGATGTTCGAGACGTTTCCGTCGGTGACGTTTCCTGCGGACGTGGCGAGCTGCGTGGCGGCGCTGGCGATGGCGGACCGCGTCGCACACACGCACGAGCACCGCGCGCGCATCGAGCGATGGAGCCGGATCGTCCGCGATCGCTACCGAGATCGCGCCCACGGAATGCTCTGCCAGACCGTCGATCCCCGCTCGGGCCTCTGCACGAGCGGCGCGCGCGGCTCGGGCACGGCGATCGCGGCGTACTTTCTCACCTTCGCGGACGCCTCCCTCGCGCGCACGCTCCACGACGACCTCTCTCGCGCGCGGCGCTCGTTGTTGGGTTTCTCCGCGGTGCGCGAGCACGGAGTTGATGGTCCGTCCGATGGAGACATCGACTCGGGTCCGGTCGTGTTCGGCGTGAGCGTCGCGGCGACGGGCTTCGCGATCGGCCCCGCACACGCATTCAACGCGCGCGACGAATTGCAGGGCTACCTGCGAACGGCAGACCTCTTCGGCGTCGCGCGTCGCGGCGGCGGATGGGTCGCGGGCGCGGTGCTCGGCGACGCGATCTTGTTCGCGATGCTCACGGCCGAGGTCGAGCGATGAAGCGCCCGCTCGCGCTCGTGCTCGTGTACGCCCTGTGCGCGCTCGTGCTCGAGCGTACGAACCTCGTCGCGAGCGCGCTGTCGGGCTCGCAGAGCGCCGCGGGGGCGGTGATCTTTCTGGGCTTCGTGCTGCTCAGGCTCGTGGTGGTGTGGGTCGTTCCGGGGTGGATCGTGTGGGCGTTGATCGAGCGAGCGCTCGTGCGATGGCGTGAGACGTGATGCGCTCGGCGACGGTCTCGTGGCCGCCCGCGGATCCTCGTGACCCCTGACGATCGTCACGAGCGAGCTGGCGTCGATCGGTACTCGGGGCCGAGGACGAGCAGCTTCAGTCGCTCGATTGTGCTGTTGGCTTGTCGCAGATCGCGCCAGAGCGTGCGCAGCTCGTGCAGGTGAACCGTGACAGGGTTGCAGGACTCGATCGGCGTCGTGAGCCCGTAGACCACCGGCCCGGTCTCTGCGGCGTAGGTGCCAAACAGTCGGTCCCACACGATGAGAACGCCGCCGTAGTTCTTGTCGAGGTGCTCGGGCAGCGACGAATGATGGACGCGGTGATTCGATGGCGTGTTGAAGATTGGGTCCAGCCAGCGGAGCTTGCCGATCGACTCGGTGTGGATCCATTGCTGGTAGGTGACGATCAAGCCGAGGCTGGCCAGCACGAGCAGCGGATCGAATCCAACGAGCACCGCAGGGAGCTGAAACCAGGGCGAAGTGAACCCGTCCACCGCGGACACACGAAGCGCGGTGGTCTGGTCGTATTGGGGCGAGCTGTGGTGCACCGAGTGCGAGACCGCCCAGTACGACCGCACGCGATGCGCCGCGCGATGATCGACGTAGAACAAGAGATCGCACAGCAGGACGCACAGGATCGCGGAGAGCGGCGTCGTGGCGATGTGGGTGATCGCCAGCGAGCTCGCGGCTCGAAACAGGGTCGTGATGAACGCAGTGGTCGCTCCCGCGAGCAGCAACGTCGGCAAGAACGGGCTGGCGCTCGCCAGCATCTCGCGGATCGAGCGCCCGTCGAGCGTTCGCTGTTTCCACCGCGCGCGCAGCTCGAACGGCAACAAGAGAAAGAACGTCAGGCTGAAGACAACGCTCGCCCACTCCAAGGCCGTCACGATCGTCATGGTGGAGGTCTCCGACGATCCGCCAGGGGGTTGCCTGGCGAGATCGAAGGACAGTCTTGGATCGCGCGGCTCGCGTTCGCATCGGAGCTTCGGACCAGCCGTCGCCGCGTTGTGACGAAGGGGGGCGCGCGCGCCACGAGCGAGCGAGCTTTGCCCCGAACGCAACGATCGCTCCGCCAAAGGGGCGGTCTGCTGGGGCCTCGACTCCCCGACGGATGGTTCGTTGGGGACTCGAGTCCCCAGCGCGTCTCGCCGCCTCGCCCAGCGTGAGCAGAATCGCGATCGAGCGGTGATCCGCCTGCACGTCCGATGACGGCATGCGTGTTGCGACGTCCGCCGCAGGACGGCAGCAAACCACCATGCAAACACCAAGATTGTCCCTCGGCCTCGTCGTGTTGCTCTCGCTGTTGGCGGCGTGCGCCGACGTGGCCGGTCGAGACAGCGGCCGCGGTGACAGCGGGGGCGACAGCGGCGATCTCCGTGACAGCGGCGCGGGCGGTGACGGCAGCGAAGACGGCGCGTCGGCGGACGCGACGGGGACGTTTCGACTCGAGGTCGTCAACGGGTACGGCTCCGGCGTCTACGCGGCGGGCTCGACGGTGCATGTCTGGTCGGCCGTCTCGACCACCAACGAGGTCGTGCAGCCTTGGACCGGAGACGCTCTGCTGCTCGCCGAGCCCAACGAATGGCACAGCAGCTTCGTGATGCCCGCGCGCGACGTGCAGCTCACGAGCAACCGACAGCCGCAGCCTCTGGTGCTCACGGTCGAGATGTTCAACGGCAGCACGAGCAGACCCAAGACCGTGCGCTATCACTTTCCGCCCAGAATGCGGGGCGTCGTGCTGTTCAGCCACGGGACCGGCGGATCGAACAGCTACATCCAGAGCGCTGAGGCGTTTGCGCTCGCGCTGGCGCTCGTGCAGCGAGGGTACGGCGTGCTCGGGACCGACGCCGAAGAGGCCGTGGCCGGAGACCTGAACGGCGACGGCAAGGAGCGATGGTTCGCGGGTCCCAACTTTCGAGCCGACAACGTGGACCTTCGAAACCTTCAGCTGCTCTTCGCGAGCTTCGAGGCGCGGGGACTCATCGCGCCCGCGACGCCGAAGTTCGCCCTCGGGATGTCCAACGGCGGCGCCTTCAGTCACTTTCTCGGAACGGTCGCCGCGAGCCCCGTCGCCGGAGACTTCGCGCAGCTGCGCTTTCGCGCGGTCGTCGGGTACTGCTCGGACGCGACGGCGTCGCGTTCGGCCGCGCTCTCGACCACGCCGTCCGCGTGGTTCATGTGCGGCGCCGAGGACAACCCCGAGGTGTCCAACGCAGAGGCGCAAGCCAACGCGCGCATGTTGAGCAGCAGGGGCGTCGCGAGCGAACACGTCGAGCACCCGCCCTCACCGTTGTACGACGAGCGGTTCACCCGCATCGAGGGAATCTCTGCAGACACCTCTCGCGCGATGGCCGCAGAGCTGCGCGCCGCGGGCTTCGTGGACGCCGCGGGCTTCATCAACGGAGACGGCGACGCGATCGGGCAGTTCATCGTCGACAATCCTGCGAGATTTCCCACGATCGTGAGGCAGAGGGATTCGCTCGCCGCGATCCGATCGCAGGTGAAGGTCATGCGCGCCGAACACTCGATGTATGCGGACTATGCGCTGCGAAACATCGCGTTCTTCGATCGCTTCAACCCCGGTCGGTAGGCAGACGAACGCGCCACACGCCCGGAGAACCGAGCGGACGATCGCGGGGAGGGAGCCAAGGGTGCAGGGCGGCGGCGAGGCGACGGGCGATCGCGCCGCCGTCGGCTGACCCCATTGCCCGACCGACGGCGATCGGAAGTTTTGTCCTCATCCTCTGCAGTTCGTCTCGCGATCGCGCTCGGGATCGAGGTCGTTCGTGGTACGCATCGAGGGGAGAATTTGCACGGTCTTTCCCAACGCGCGCGAGTCGCGCTTCGAGGGTCTGCGTTCGCGGGAGTGCAACCCGCGCGCTGCCTCATGGCCCACGTGACGACTTCGCCCAACCTGAAGGAATCAACGAATGAGAAGGTCTTCTCTGACTTCCTTGTGGGGCCTCGCGACGATGCTCGTCGTGATGCTCTTCGGGACCGCTGCGGAAGCGACGCACTTCCGCTACGCGACGATCAATTGGAACGTCCCGGACCCGGTCATGGCGCCGCGGACCGTCCGGTTCGTCATCCAGCACGCATGGCGTATCGACACGTTTCAAGACACGCTCACGTTCAACTTTGGCGACGGCGCGACGGCGACGCAGACCTTCGTCGGCCAGGCAGGAGCGATGCCGCCGCGAATCGTGATGAACAGCGCGGGCGTCACAGGCAGCGTGATCGGCACGGGCGTGGACGCGGGCGGCGCGGGCTACGTCGTCTACGAGATGATCGTGTCTCGCACGTACGCGGGCATGGCGACGGAGTTCACCGCGTTTTTCTCGAGCTGCTGTCGTATCAGCGGGCTCCAAAACGGCGCCGGTGACGCGAACTACCGCGTCGAGACGCGGGTCAGCCTCGCAGGCGGCAACACGGGCGGACCCGTCACCGCGGCGTTGCCAGTGCTTCCGCTGCAAAACGGCGGCGTTCGCACGTTCGGGTTTCCCGCGACGGATCCCGACGGCGACCCCGTCACGTGCCGCTTCGCGACCGGCGCAGAGACCGGGCTTCCCGGCGGCGCGATGCCGTTTGTCCCGTCGGTTCCCGCGGGAGGCGCGCAGCCGATGATCCTCGGCGTCACGAGCGGACGCTGCGAACTGAGCTGGAACCTCGGCATGGCGGTCGCCGGCCAGCGATACGTGCTGCACTTCATGTTGGAGTCCACGCGCGGCGGTGTCGTCAGCAGGACGCCCACCGATCTCGTGATCGAAATCGTCTCGCGCCCGCCGCCGCAATGCGTGATCTCGGGCACGATGCCAGCGGCGTCGATCGCCACCGTTCCTGCGTTCGTGGGGACGCCGATCACCCGCACGATCACCGGGACGCAAGCCATGGTGATGGCCGGCGACGACCTGAACCTCGCGCTGTCTGCGACGGGACTGCCGATGGGCGCGACGCTCACGCCGGCCATGGGGACGCAGCTTTCGCCCTTCGCGACGGTGTTCAACTGGACTCCGACCGCGGCAGACCAGGGTCGAACGGTCGTGATTCAGGTGCTGTACCGAAACACCAGCAACGGTTCAGGCTCTTGCAGCTTGTCCGTGCAGGTTCCGATCTGCACGAACACGGGCATGGCCTGCACTGCGGGCGTCGGCGCGTGCCAGCGCATGGGCACGTTCGTTCAATGCATGCCGGGCGGTCCGCTCGCGTGCAACGTTGCTCCCGGCATGCCCGGCATGGAGACATGCAACAACGTCGACGATGACTGCGACGGGATGACCGACGAGATGAACGCGGGATGCAGCGGCGCGACGCCGCTCTGCAACTCGATGATGATGCGCTGCCAGGCGTGCCTCACGGACGCGAACTGCACCGCCGGTGACGCGTGCAACGCGGCTGGCGTCTGCGTCGATCGCGACACGGACATGGACACGATCCCCGATCGCCTCGAGCTCGGACCGGGCGGACTCGCCATGCCGCGCGACAGCGACATGGACGGAACGCCGGACTTCCGCGATCCAGACGACGACAACGACACCGTGCTCACGCGCGACGAGCTCGGCGCTGGCGGCTTCATGATGCCGCAGAACAGCGATGCCACGGTGCCCGCAGGCAACGGCGCCGCGGACACGATCCCCGACTACCTTGATCCCGATGACGACGGCGACGGCGTTCCCACGCGCAGCGAGCGCGGAACGGGCGCGATGCCGACGAACACGGACGGCGCGGACACGCCGGACTACCTCGATCGCGACGACGATAACGACAACGTCCCGACCGCAGCAGAGCTCGGCGCCATGCCCGCGATGCCGCGCAACACGGACGCGATGTTGACGGGCGGCGACATGCTGCCCGACTACCTCGACACCGACGACGACGCGGACTCGATCCTCACGCGTGACGAGCTCGGCGCGGGCGGCTTCACCACGCCGACCAACACCGACGCGGCGCTCATGGGCGGCGACACGATCGCGGACTTCCTCGATCCGGACGACGACGGCGACGGCGTCCCCACGCGCACCGAGCGCACCGCGGGGATCCTCACCAATCACCTCAATCAAGACAGCGATGGCGACACCATTCCGGACAACGTCGAGCTCTCGACGACGGGCGCAATGGGTCCGTTCAGCGCGGTCAACACCGAGATGACGGGCGCCATCGACGCGCTCGATACGGACTCGGATGGAGACTCCGTGCTCGATCGCGACGAAGCGGGCCCGATGCCGCGCACGCCGGTCGACACCGATCGCGATGGTCAGCCGGACTTCCGCGACCTCGACTCGGACAACGACTGCCGTCCGGACGCGATGGAGATGGGCGCTGCGCGCACCGACGCGACGATGCCCAGCATGAACGCGGACGCGAACTGCCCGATGGCCAACCCGTTCTGCGACGAAACTCGCGGAATTTGCACGTCCGATCGCGACACGGACATGGACGGAATCGGCGACCTGCAAGAGTTCGGACCGGGCGGCGCCGCGATGCCGCGCGACACGGACATGGACGGCACGCCGGACTTCCGCGACACCGACGACGACGGTGACAGCATCCTGACGCGCAACGAGCTCGGAATGGGCGGCGCGACGATGCCGCGCAACTCGGACTCGACGGTCCCGATGGGCGAAGGCACGTCGGACATGTTGCCCGACTACCTCGATCCCGATGACGACGGTGACGGCGTCTCCACGCGCACGGAAGTGGGCATGGATCCGACGATGCCGCGCGACACGGACATGGACGGAACGCCGGACTTC
Organism: Myxococcales bacterium; assembly: GCA_013298625.1. Taxonomy (GTDB): domain Bacteria; phylum Myxococcota_A; class Polyangia; order Polyangiales. Next base: position 12,914 of record JAAFIF010000106.1, on the reverse strand, counting down.
CGCGATCGCGACGACGACGGCGACTCGATCCCGACCGCGGGCGAGCTCGGCATGGGCGGCGCGATGATGCCGCAGAACACGGACGGGACCGTTGCGATGGGCGAAGGCACGTCGGACATGCTGCCCGACTACCTCGACGTGGACGACGACGGTGACGGTGTCCCGACGCTCAGCGAGCGACCGATGGCCGCCAACCGCGACACGGACATGGACATGACGCCCGACCACCTCGATCGCGACGACGATGGCGACACGATCGCCACGGCGGCCGAGCTCGGGATGGGCGGCGCGATGATGCCGCAGAACAGCGACGCGATGGTCGCGATGGGTGAAGGCACCGCGGACATGATCCCGGACTTCCTCGACGCGGACGACGACGGCGACTCGATTCCGACCGCGGTCGAGCGCCGGCTCGAGCCCACGCCTGCGGTGGACATGGACGGAATCCCCGCGCACCTCGATCGCGACAGCGATGGAGACGGCGTGCCCGACCGCGTCGAGGCCGGAATGGACCCGACGATGCCCACGAACAGCGATCCGATGGCTGCGATGGGAGACCTCGCGGACTTCCTCGATCTCGACTCGGACAACGACTGCGTGCCCGACAGCGACATGCGCGAAGCCGGCGCCGCGCGCACGGATCCGCGCATGCCGAGCGAGAGCACGAACACCAACTGCATGGCGCCGACCAGCATCTGCAGCGCTGCGCTCGGCCGTTGCGTGTCGCCCGAGGACATGGACGGCGACGGCGTTCCCGACGTGGACGAGCGCCGCCTCGGAACGAACCCGATGAACCCCGACAGCGACATGGACGGAATCCCGGACGGTCGCGAAGTCGGTCCGGGCCCGATGTTCATGGGCATCGACACGGACATGGACGGAACGATCGACGCCCTCGACAACGACGACGACGGCGACGGTGTCCCGACGCGCGACGAAATCGGCATGGACGCCACGATGCCGCGCAACACCGACAACAACGTTCCCATGGGAATGGGCACGGCCGACATGATCCCGGACTACCTCGACGCGGACGATGACGGCGACGGCATCCCCACGCGTACCGAGCGCATGGCCGAAGGGATGATGGACCTCGACATGGACATGACGCCCGCGCACCTCGATCGCGACAGCGACGGTGACGGCGTCAGTGACTCCGTCGAAGCGGGCGCGACGCCCACGATGCCGGTCGACAGCGATCGTGATGGCAGCGCGGACTTCCTCGATCGCGACTCGGACAACGACTGCGTGCCCGACAGCGACATGCGCGAAGCTGGCGCAGCCCGCACCGATCCTGCGATGCCGGCGGCGATGGCGAGCGCGAACTGCATGGCCCCGACGCCCGTCTGCGACACCACTCGCGGAACGTGCGTCTCGATGCAGCCCGACGGCGGCGTCAGCGACGGTGGTCGCGACGGCGGCGACGGCGGCGTGATGGACGGCGGCTCGCTCCAGGGGACGCTCTCCGGTGACGGCGCTTGCGGATGCCGCGTTCCTGCGGCGCCTGCGAGCGACGAGCGCAGCGCCGTTGCGCTCATCGGCCTCGGCGGACTCGGCCTCGTGCTCGGCGCGCGACGCGCGCGCGGTCGTCGCAAGGCGGCCTGAGCTCGCGACGCTCTCTTCGGGGAGCGCGTGATCGCGCGAAACGCTCGCGCGGGTTCGAACAACGGGGGGGGACGCTGACCGCGCGTCCGTGAGCGCTCTGCGACACGGCGCGCGAGCCAATGGGCAATCGAACTCCCGCACAGTCGACGAGCGTCCGTTCGCTCGCGAGACAAGCCCCGCGCGCATCGAGTATGCATCACCACCGTGAACGCCGACGGACGAGTGAAGGGGCTGGCGTTTCATAGCGTCCTGCGCGCGATGGCGCAGATGCGCGGAGACGACTTCGTCCGGCGCGTGCGCGCGGCGATCCCGGGCGAAGGCGGAGACGCCGTGCGCGACGGGGTCGTCGTCGCCAACGGGTGGTACCCGACCGCGTGGTACCGAGCGTTCTACGGGACCGCCGTCGAGCAGTCGGGCGAGCCGGACTTCGCTCGCGAGTGCGGGCGCGTGAGCGTGCAGTACGACGTCACCATCGTGCACAAGCTCTTGTTTCGCGTGCTCTCGCCGGAGACCCTCACGCGGCAAGGGGCCAAGCTCTTCAAGATGTACTTCGACCCCGCTGAGCTCGACATCGTGCCGAAGGAGAGCAAGCTGTTTCACCTGCGATTTCACGGGTGCGTGGGCTTCGACCGCAACCTGTGGATGGACCAATGGGGCGGCACCGAAGAGCTCGTGCGCTACTGCGGCGGCGCAGGCTCACGGCTGCGGCTGCTCACCGGCGGCCAAGACGACGACACGGCGATGGAGCTCGAGTGCCGGTACTGAGTCGCCGTCGCGCGGCGGGCTAGCGCCCGGCAGAGCGGAGCAGCGGTGACGACCGCGCGTTTCGCAAGCGATCGAACAAGGGCGCGCGCTTGCGATGGGCGCGGCTGTCGTTCTTCTGCGTGTGCGATGTCCACGCGTGGCGCGTCGACGAGTACGGGCTGGGCCTCCGACGAGCATCGAGTCAACGGTCGGTGACGGCTCGCCGTTCACGCGAGGCCTGCACGCGCTGGTGCCTTCGCGAGGGGTGAGACCGGCGGGACGCGCGCGAGCGCCTCGGCGGGGACGGTGTTCAAACGGCCGCGCTGGGCGTCCTGTCCTCTCGAGGGACGAGGACCGCTGAGCGCACACAGAATCAAGCGAGCGCTCAGATCGAGAGCAGGCGAAGCCGAGAGATGACGAAGCTGACGTTCATCCCGGCGCTGGCGAACTGCCGAGAAAACGCGCGAAATTGCACGTTGTTCGTGCACTCGGCCGTGAGCGTGAAGTCGATCGTGATCGTCGGCTCGAACCGCGCGCCAGGAGCGATGGAGTAGCCCGGCATCGTAAAGAAGAACGGCGGCATCGGGGTGGCGATGGCGGTCGTGCTGAACACGTCGAACACGATGTCGGTCGGAACGTTCACTGTGCTCGTGCCGAAGTTGCGAATCGCGACGTCGACCTCGACGCGGTAGCGCCCCGCGGGCAGTCCCCAGTTGGGCCCGCGCATCATGAAGCAGCCAGCGGTGCCTGCGGCGAAGCTTGTTCCTTGGCCCGAGGAGCCAGAGAGGCAGTCCGTCGAGAACGCTCCGCCAGGATTGACGACCAGGTCGAGCCGCGACGCGAAGATCGGCGGAGCGTAGTCGCAGCGCGCGCTGCTCGTGGCTGCGTTGCAAGAGAGCGAGCCGGGAGAGCTGCAAAATCCCCCGCGAAACGTCGCGGCGGGGTACGGGTTGCAGCCGCCCGTGAGGTTGACGCAGCGCGATCCGCACGCGACCTGCGGAGATGGACACGCCGCGCCGCACAGGCCCGCGATGCACGTCGCGCGGCCGCCCACGGGGACGGGGCAGCGATTGCCGCAGCGATCGCAGTTGTCGGGGTCCGACGTGGTGGCGACCTCGCAGCCGTCTTCAGCGATCCCGTTGCAGTCAGCGTAGCCGCGCTCGCACACGATCGCGCAGCGCCCCATTGTGCACGCGGCGCGCGCGTGATCGCGCATGGGACACTGCGCCTCGGCGCCGTTGTCCACGAGCCGCGCGGGGTCACAGTCGTCGTCGCGGCCGTTGCACACTTCGATCGACGGCTGCTGGGCCGAACACGTCGCGGCCGTGCCTTGCTCGCAGCGAATCGTGCCAGATCCACAGGCGGTCGAGCACGGCAGGACGATCCCGTCGATGACGTCGTCGCAGTCGTCGTCCTTCATGTTGCAGGTCTCGGCGGCGCCAGGAAACCGCGTTCCTCCGCCGGCGGCCGGGTCGTCAGCGCAGTCCGTTCCGGTCACGAGGGAGTCCATTACGCGCACGCGCGAGACGGTCACTCCTGCGTCCGCGCCGCCGTCGGTGATCGGCGTCGCGCCACTGCAACGCGGCATCGAACCAGGAGCGATGCGGTTGAAGCAGTTGCGATCCCAGAAGCCATCTTCGTCGCGGTCTCCGTCGCCGCCGCGGCCGTTGAGCGTCACCTGCGCGACGGTGCACGGGTCGCAGTCTTCGTCGTTGCCGAGCGCGTCGCAGACCTCACGAACACCTGGGTTTCGCCTGGGATTATTATCGTCACAGTCGTCGCCGCCGCACGCGGCGCTCGGGTGTCCGTCGTTGTCGTTGTCTTCGCAGGTGCCCGTGTCTCGACGAAGGGGCGCGTCCATCGCGACGACATCTGGAAGCGCGACAGACGCGTCGACGCCGCCATCGACTTCGATGGGCGCGCCGCACGCCGCGAGCACGGACACAGAGAGCAAAGCGCACGACGCTCGAAGCAATGACCGCATAGCGCAAAGTGTGTAGCGCTCGCCGCGCGAGCACCATGACTCGCCCTGAACGTTTTCCGTTCGGATCACAGCGGCGATTCCGGTTCTTCCACAGACGCGCGCCCTTCGCGATCCCGCACGCCTTCGCGGCCACGAAGCGCGCGCAGTCGTAGCCCTCGACGATCAGCATCGTGCGGCGCGGCGGGACGCTCTCGGCCGCTGCGCGCGACGGTCCCGCGCGTCGTCGAAGTGTGGCGCGTGGGTAGCGGTCAGCGGTACACGCTCGACGATGAGCGTCCAGCGTCCGAAGCGCACTGTGTCCGCACCGATCGCGAAGCCACGAAGCGTCGCGGCGCCGACGGTCGCGAAGAAGGGAGAGCGCGCGTTTGTGCTCGATGTTCCGTTCGCGATGCGCGCGTTTGCCAGCGCCGAAGGAGCTCGCTGGGACGCGGAGCACAGCGTCTACGTCTACCGAGGCGGCGCGCTGCCGCCCACGCTCGCGCCCTTTCGCCCGGGGGCGTACGCGTGGGAGCGCTGGGTCGAGCGAGAGCTCAACGACGAGGACGAAGCCACCGCGCCCGAGCCCGCGCCGACGATGACGCCGCGGGCGCACCAGCGCGAGGCCGTGGCCGCGATCACCGCGGCGCGCGCAGCGAAACGCGCTGGATTTTTGCTCGCCGATGACGTCGGCCTCGGCAAGACCGTCAGCGCGTGGGAGTCGATCCGCGCCAACCCAGAGGCGAAGACCGTGCTCATCGTGTGCCCGCTCGCGGTGATCGCTCACTGGCGTCGCACGGTGCAAGCGCTCGGCGCCGGAGGACGGCGCGTCGTGCTCATCAACTACGAGCGGCTCGGCAAGCTCTTCGAGGTCAGCGCCGAGGCGCGCAAGAAGGTGAAGAGCAAGAAGGGCCTCGCGCGCGCGGGCAGCGCGACGGAGTTCGACGTGATCGTGTGGGACGAGAGCCATCGCTGCAAAAACCCTGCGGCGGCGAGGTCGAAGTTCGCGGTGAAGCTCAACGCAAAGGCGCGCTTCGTGCTCTGGCTCTCTGCGACCGCGGGGCAGAATCCGCTCGAGCTGTCGTACCTCGCGCCCTTGCTCGCGAGCGTGACCGGCAGCCGCGCGGCAGACCTCAAAGACTTCGAGCAGTGGTGCGTCGATCAGGGCCTCGGCGTCACCCGCGGGACCTACGGTCGCTGGGACTGGCGCGGCGAGCAGGCCGACTGCGACAAGGTTCACGCGATGCTCTTCGAGGGCCGCGCGCCCGCGGGGCTGCGAAGGAGGCCCGAGGACATCGCTGGGTGGCCCGAACTGCAGAGAATTCTCACGCCGATCGAGCTCGACGCCTCGGCGCGGCAGCTCTACGACCAGGCCTGGACGGCCTTTCGCAGAGAGATGGCGCTCGACCCGCGCGGCAAGAACCCGCAGTCCACCCTCACCGCGATGCTTCGTCTGCGGCAGAAGAGCTCGATCATTCGCGTGGCGGGGACCCTCGATCTCGCGCGAGAGCTGCTCGAGAACGGGCATCAAGTGGCGATCTCCGTCGCGTTCACCGAGACGCTGACGATGCTGCGCGACGCACTGCAGGCGGAGGGCGTCGCGTGCGCCGCGCTCTACGGCGCGCAGCCCGCAGGAGAGAGAGAAGCCGAACGGATGCGCTTTCAACGAGGCGACGCGAAGGCGATCGTGTTCACCGTCGAGGAGGGGATCTCGCTGCACCAGGGCGAGCACAACGAAGCGCCGCGCTCCGAGGTGATCCACGATGTGCGGTGGTCTGCGATCCAGATGGCGCAGATCGAGGGGCGCTGCCACCGAGATGGACGCTTCGCGCAGGTGTACTGGACCTACGCCGACGCGACGCTCGAAGAGCAGATCGCGACGATCGTGTGCAAGCGGCTGGTGTCCATGAAGGCCATGGTCGGAGACGACGTCGAGACGCTGCGAGAGATCGAGCAGCTGCTCGCGAGCGGCGGCTGAGCATCGCCTGGCCCGATGAAGTTGGCGCGCCGGGTGTGATTGCAGACCGTGCGGGCGACGAGCGTCGATGGCGCGCGGTGGCCCCCCACCCCCATCAACGAAACAGCAGCGTGTCGCACATCAAGTTGCCGTGGCGATTGGCGACGGACGCGCCCGGCAGGCACCCGACTTCGCCGAACGTCGCCGCGCCCACGAACGGCGCCGAGCCCACGCGCTGAGCGTACAGCCTCGCGACGTCCTTCGTGCGATCGCCGATCGCCATCACGCACCCGCCGCAGAACACCAGAAGCGCGCCGCGGATCGCCTCGTCGCTGCCGCCTCGGGCGCGGTGCACGACCTGCGTCGTGCGGTCGAGCAAGAGCTCGGGCGTGCCCATCATCAACATGAGCTCGTCGCCCTTCGCGAACTCCGTGAAGAACGAGAGCGCGCCGTCCGCCTGCACTTGATGCGGGTGCGAGAGGAGGTACCGCGGCATGCCCTTCTGCTTGTCGATCAGCCGCCCGATGGGCGCGAGCGTCGTGTCCGCGAGGACGATCGCGCTCTTGCCCATGTGGCGATCGAGCGAGCCCATCGTCCAGCGGTTGTACACCTGCGCCGCGGGCTGCCCGTCGATCTCGTGCACCACGCGGCCCTGCGCGCGCGTCACGACGCCGCGGGTCTGCGTCGGAAGGTATCCCGCGACGAACGCGCCCGCGGGCTCGTTGGCGGCGACGAACCCCACCAGCGCGAAGCCTTCGGTCTCGATCTTGGTGCCCGCGAAGACCTTCCATTGCCCAGAGAGGTCGTCGTCTGCCGCGCTGCCGCCGTACGCAGGCGGCGGGTCGCCGCCGAAGGCCTCGGAGATCCCTTCGAGCAAGCGCTCTTCGTAGCCGGGCGTCGCGTGCAAGAGCAGGGTGCTCGGGCGAGCGCCGAGCTCTTTGGCGAGCTGCTCGGCGGCCTCGCGGGCCACGCGTCGCGCGCTCGCGCTCGAGCATGCGCGCAGCACCACCGAGGCGCGCACGTTGTCCTCGGGGTCGGCGACGAGCAAGTGCATTCCGCGGGTGAATCCAGCGGGAGAAAACACGCCCGCGGAGGATGTGCAGCCCGCGATCATGCGCCCGCGCGCGCGGGGCGCCCACGCGGCGAGCTGCGAAGAGAGCGGGACGTCCACGGTCGCGTAGGCGATCGCCCACTCGAACGGCGCCGTCGTCTGTGGGGATTGCTTCGACGCGTCGATCCAACGCATGGCGGTTGCTCCTGCCGCCGCTCCGTCACGGCGTCACCACCGTAGCTGGTTTGAACACAAAACGGCAATCGCGAATCGGACAAACCGGTCACACTACCGCGATCCACCGCAGCTGCTCTGGAACCTTCTCCTCCCCTCGCTGTCCACGCCGCCCCGATGCACCATCGCTCTGTGTTCTTCGCGCTCGGGCTCTGCGTCACGAGCGCGGCCGCGTGCAAGCCGCCGCCCTCGACGCGCACCTCCGTCGAACCGCGCGACGCCCACGACAGCGCGGCCGCCGACGTCGCGTCGTCCAACGCGCTGGTGAGCGACACGCCATCGCCCGCGGCAGCCTCGCTCGCGCAGCAGAGCCAGGTGGCTCGCTCGCTGAACGCCTTCGGCTTCTCGCTGTTCGCGGCGCTCGACCGCAGCGAAAACACCCTGATTTCTCCGCTCGACCTCGGTCGCGCGCTCTCGTTGCTCGAGCTCGGCGCCGACGGAGAGAGCCGCGCAGAGCTCGACCGCGCCCTGCGCTTCGACGACGCCTCGCGCTCGATCGACGCCCTCCCCGCGCTGCGCCAGTCGCTCGAACGCTCCGCGCAGCGCCCTGGCTTCGCGCTCTCGAGCGGCGCGCGCGTGTGGCCTGCAACGAGCATCACCGTCCTCGACTCGTACCGAGACGCCGCCGCGCGCGCGTTGGGCGCGCCGATCGTAGCGCTCGACTACGCAGCGGACCCAGAGGCGCAGCGACGCACGATCAACGCGTGGGTCTCGCAGCAGACGCGCACGCGCATCCCCGAGCTGCTCGGGCCCGGGACGATCGACCAGCAGTCGCGCTTCGTGCTCACCACCGCGCTGTATTTTCTCGGTCGATGGAGGGCCACGTTCGACCCTTCGTCGACGCGCGACGAGCCGTTCTTCGTTGGCGAGGGAAGAGCGAAGACCGTCCCGATGATGAGCGGCCCGATCCAAGCGCGGTACGCGCAGGACACCGACGTGCGGCTGCTCGAGCTCGACTACGAGGGAGGCGAGCTGGTGATGGACGTGATGATCCCCACGCCGGGTCGAACGCTCGCGTCGATCGCGCCGAGGTTGACCGCGGACAACTTCGCGCGCTGGGTCGAGATCGCCCGCGAGCAGGGCGTGATCGTGAACCTCCCGCGGTTCACCGCGCGACGGCAATCGCGGCTCAGAGGGGCGCTCGGCGCGATCGGCGTTCGCTCGGTGTTCTCGTCGAGCGCGAACCTCGAGCGGCTCACGCGCGCTGCGCCCATCACGATCGGCGACGTGATCCACGAGGTCTTCGTCTCGGTCAACGAGAGCGGAACCGAAGCGGCCGCGGCCACCGCCGTCACGGGCTACGGCTCTGGCGGAGGCACGCCGGTCTTCTCTGTGAACCAGCCGTTTGTGTTCGCGATTCGCCACCGCCCCACAGGCGCCGTGCTCTTTCTCGGGAGCGTGGTCGACCCCGCGCCCGAAGCAGCAGCGCAGCCCACGCGAGGCGCGCCCTTCGAGCCGGGCGCCGCGGACTCGATGCGGCCGACCTTTGGACCCGGCCTCATGGGGCGCAGCGCGCGTGGCCCCATGGCGCGAGCCGCGCCCCCCGTGGTCCAAGGCGCGCTGTCTCCCGAGGCCGTGCGCAGGGTCGTCCTGCGCAGCCTCAACACGATGCTCTTCTGTCACGAGCGCGGGCTCGCGACCAACTCCAACCTCGAAGGCCGCGTGCGCGTCTCGTTTTCGATCACCGAGCAGGGCGCGGTGCGCGGCGCGACGACGGACGCTGAGTATCCGCTGCCCGAAGTGCGCGAGTGCGTCCGTCGCGTGTTCGAACGGCTGACGTTTCCTCGGCCCGAGCGCGGAGAAGCGAGCGTCGAGTACCCCATCGTGTTTCTTCGCGCAGAGTGAACGCGCGCCGGACGCGCGCTGCGTCCATCAAGGGGGGCAAACTTGAGAAGCGCGGCGCTCTCGGGCATCGTGCGCGAACCCGACGATGACCGAAGTCGACGACGCAGGCCGCATCGCGCTCCGCAACGCGCAGGCGCTGGTGGGCAGGACGATCGCCGAGAAGTTCTCGCTCGATCGACTGCTCGGCATGGGCGGGATGGGCGCGGTGTACGCGGCCACCAACACGTGGACCGGCCGTCGCGTCGCAGTGAAAATGCTGCTGCAATCGCTGTCGAGCGCGGACGCCGTGGCCCGTCTGCAGCAAGAGGCGCGCGCGGCGACCAGCGTGAGGCACCCGCACATCCTCGACGTGCTCGACATGTGCCGCGACGAGCAGGGCAACTTTCTCATCGTCACCGAGCTGCTCGCGGGAGAGTCGCTCGAGAGCTTGATCACCAAGCGAACCAGGCTCGACGCGTACCGCGCGGTGCAGCTGCTCGTTCCGGTCGCAGCGGCGCTCGCGGCGGCGCACAGCAAGGGCGTCGTCCACCGAGACATCAAGCCAGACAACATTTTTCTGCACTCCGAAGGCGGCCAAATCATCCCGAAGGTCATCGACTTCGGTATCTCGAAGGTCGTCGACAGCGAGGCGCGCGCGCGCACGCAAACCGGCGCCGTCTTCGGAACGGTCGACTACATGTCCCCCGAGCAAGCTCGCGGCGAACGCGTCGACGCGCAGACGGACATCTGGTCGCTCGGCGTGGTGTTCTACCGCGCGCTCACGGGGCTGTTTCCCTTCGACGCGCCGGCGGTGAGCGCGATCTTGATCAAGATCGCCACCGAGCGAGCGCCCTTGGTTCGCGCGGTGCAGCGCGACGTGCCCGCGACGCTGGCCTCCATCGTCGATCGCATGCTCGAGCCGACGCGGGCCGCGCGCTACGCGAGCTTCGAAGAAGTGCTGGCGGACCTCCTCGCCTGGGCGGACGCAGACCGAACGCCCGCGCTCTCGGCGACGTACAAAGCCATCCTGCCCGCGACGCCGTTGCCCAAGTTCGGAGCAGGAGCGCAGCCCCCGAGCGAGCCCGACACCTTCAGCGACCTCGCGACGGTCGTCGACAATCCCAACGCGCCTGTGGTCGTCGGAGCGCCGACGAGCATGCACTGGCAGCGCAAGTCCGACGAAGAGCTCGTCCCCACCACGAAGATTCAACGCGGCGCGCGCGCGAAGATCATCGCGGGCGTCGGCGTCGTCGCCACCGCAGCGCTGAGCGTGGGGCTTTATTTCGCCACGCGCCCCGCGGCGGTCACGCCCGAGCTCACGAGCACCAACACCGTTGCGCAGCGCGCCGTCGACGCGTCCGCTCCTGCGACGCCCACGGCGCTCTCGGCACAACCGACGCCGAGCGAACCGACGGTGACCGACGCAGCGGCGCCCCTCACCGTGACGCAATCACCAACAACTCCGCGCACCAACACGAGCGGTACGCGCACGCAGCGCCCCAACAACGGCCCGAGCGGCTCGTCGCTCAACGTGCGACGACAATACGAGTGACCTTGCGTACAGTGCCGGCGCCATGGGTGTTCTCTTCGTAGCCGCTTGGCGTCGTCGTCCGAGCTCGACGCGCGCGTTGCGAATCGCGGCCTCGCTCGCGCTCTGCGCAGGCTTCGCGCTCTCACCGAAGCTCGGCGAGGCGCAGCAGTCGCCGGACCGCAGCGCAGAGGCGCGAGCGCTCTTCGAGCGAGGCGTGCAGCTCATCGATGAAGGTCGCTTCGGCGAGGCCATCACCACGCTCGAGGCCTCCGAGCGTCTCAGACCTTCGCCCGCGGTCTCGTACAACCTCGGGCTCGCGCTGCGCGGCGTAGGGCGTCCGCAGGCGGCGATCGTCGCGTTCGAGCGATATCTCGCGCAGCCCTCGCGCAGCGCGACGCCGGCCGAGCTCGCGCAGGTGCGCGCCATCGTCGCAGAGCTGCGCGCGGCCCTCGTGCTGCTCGATCTTCGCGTCACGCCGGCGGACGCCATGGTGCGCATCGACGGCGCCGCGCCCCGCGTCGTGCAAGCGACGATCACCCTGGACCCCGGAGCGCACACCATCGAGGTCGCAGCGCCGACGTATCTCAGCGCGAGCCGCGCGATCGAGCTCTCGGCAGGCTCGCGCACAACGCTGTCGATCGCGCTCGCGCCGACGCCGTCGGTCGGAACGTTGATCGTCGAGCCGAGCTCCGCCAACGCGCTCGTCGCCATCGACGGCGAGTCCGTCGGGCGCGGGACGGTCACCCGCGTCGTCTCTGCAGGAGTGCACCGCGTCGTCGTTCAGTGCGCGCAGTGCACGAACAGCGCGCGCACCGTGCGCGTCGAGCGCGACCAGCTCTTGCGCGTCGCGATCGACGTCTCGCCGCGGGGGGGCGTCGCGCCGTGGGCGATCGGCGTCGCCGTCGGCGCCAGCGTCGCGGCGGTCGTCGCGGGCGTCGCGGTGGGCGTGTTCGCAGCGACAAGCGGGCCGACGGTCGGCGAATACACAGGCCAACACGCGACGACGTGGGGGATGAGCCACATGCTGCCGAAGAGGACGCGATGAGCTTCGCGACGAAGAGACTCGCGCGCGCCTGGGTCACCGCGGCGCTGCTGAGCGCGAGCGCCTCGTGCTCGCGAAGGCAGGTGACGCAGCTCGTGTTTCGCGTCGACGCGGAGGAGGGCAACCGAGACCGCTGGCTCGACTCAGTGGTCCTGCGCGTGAGAGACGCGCGCGCGATCGACCGAGGATCGCTCGAGCTGCCCCTGCAGGTGACGAACGAGAGCTTTCCGATCGAGTGGGGGCTGCTCGCGACCGAGAAGGATCGCGGCGCGTCCATCGAAGTGATCGCCGAGGGCAGGCGCGGTGGCGCTGTTCAGTCGCAGCAGCGCGCGCTCGTGAGCTTCGTCAGCGAGCGCGTCGTGCGCATCGACCTCTTTCTCGCCCGCGCGTGCACTGTTCAGCGCGTCGAGTACTGCCGAACGCTCGTGCCCGGCGTCGAGCTCACCTGCGGTCGCGCAGGACAGTGCGAGCTCGCGCAGCGCAGCGGGGGCACCGCGCTCGACCGGGACGCCGAGGCCAGCGTCGCGTTCGTCGACGCCACAGCGCCCGACGTCGTGCTCGCCTCCCCCGACGCCGCACAGGACGGCGCGGTGTCTGCTTTGGACGCGAGCGACGCAGGCAGGCTCGACGCCGACGCTGCGATGGACGCGACGCCGACAGACACGGGAGCGCCTCCCATCGACACGGGAGTGCCTCCCGCAGACACGGGAGTGCCTCCCGCGGACACCGGAGTGCCGCCCGCGGACACCGGAGTGCCGCCCATCGACACGGGAGTGCCGCCCGCGGACTCTGGCTGCATCACACGTGTCGTGATCAACGAAGTCCAGGTCTTCGACTCAGATCCGCCCCCCACCCCACGGGAGTACATCGAGCTTCACAACGCAGGGACATGTGCCGTTTCACTGAACAATTGGCGCATCGTCACCCGGACGGGCGTCGGTCCGTTCGACCTGTTCACCTTCGGTC
>JAAFIF010000006.1 GCA_013298625.1 Myxococcales bacterium | reverse complement strand
CGATTCACCATGCAGAGCCGCCGCCCTTGCGCTCTGCGCGGGGGCGGGGCGCGCGGTAGCGCGGGTGGGGGCCGCGCACCCTTCGCTCGCTTCAGCGCGGGTGGGGGCCGCCCACCCGATTGCTCGCTTCAGCGCGGGTGGGGGCCGCCCACCCTTCGCTCGCCGTTCGCACGACCTCGGGTGGGGGCCGCCCACCCTTCGCTCTCGATCCGCGGCCCGCGATCACCCCCATGTGACGCTCAGCCGGGGACGGCGAGGCAGACGTTGGCGACGCACGAGAGCCCGCGGCAGCAATCACCGCCCGCGCCGCAGGTCGCTCCCTCGCCCCTGCACGCCTCGGGCGGCGGCGGAACGCACACCGACGGCTGCCCCCCGCCCGGTGACATGCATCGCTCCGAGCAGCACTCGCTACCCGCTGTGCATCGCTCGCCGTTGGGCCTGCACGACTCCGCAGTCCAGTACGCAGCAGCGTTGTCCGTGCTCGCGTCTTGTCCGGGCAACCAGTACGGGACGTGTGAGGGATCGCGACCTGCCGCCGGCATCGTGTCGACCGCGGTGACCCAGAGCTGCCTGCGCTGCGCGGTGTTTCCGTAGCGTCTCGAAGTGAAGTACGCGAGCCAGTAATAGCGCGCAGCGCCCTCGGCCGCGGCGCTCTCGAACGGGCTGAACGTCGGCCAATACGAGCGGTTTCCGCTCGGCCCATCGTTGGCGCGATCGAGCCTCACCGCGGCGCCTCCCGCGCGAGCGATCATGTACAGCGCCCCAGGAAACTCCGTCGTCGCCCCGCCTCCACCGCCCGCGGTCGCGCGACCAAACTCTCCGTGCGCAAACGCGATCCACTGCGAGTTGGGCGTCCACGACGGATGCTCATCAGCGCTTCCTCCCTCGGGAGCGCCCGCGAGCGACGGCCCGCTGTGCAGCGTTTGTACTGGGCCGAACTGATCGCCTGCCATCGCGCTCATCACCCCCAGGTCGCCCGACTCGTACGCGTCCGCGCGGTTGAACGACGAGCTCACGTTGGTCACCATCGCGACGCTGCGCCCATCCGGCGACCACTCGGGCTGCGAGACGTTGGCGTTGGGCAAGCCCGTCGCCGCGATCTGCGCGCCCGTCGCCGGGTCGAGCAGCGCGAAGCGCCGCGGATCGCTCCACGCGGTCATCCCCGCGGGCGGCGGAGTGATCCAGTTCACGATCATCCGCGTCGCGTCGGGGTTGAACGTACTAAACGAAAATCGTCTGTTTTCTGCGCGAGCAAACGTGGGCGGCGTCTCGGCTGCGGTCAGGTCGAGCACCGCGCCGAGCACGTCGTTCTCGACGGACACCGCGAGGTAACGCCCGTTGCGCGAGACGCTGTGGCACGCGATGCAGTGCGTCTCTCCGCCGGCAGACCAGCGCGGCGTGAGCTCCGTCGCGCGCCCCGTGGCAGGAGAGATCTTCATGATCCGACCGCGATCGACGTTCCAGTAGTAGATCGTGCCGGCGATGGCGCCGCGCGCGAGCTCGACGGTCACCGTGCTCGCTTGCGTGTACCGCCGCGCCCCGTTCTCGACGCGATCGACGCGGATCGTCAGCGGGCTCGTCGGATCGCTGTCGAGCAGCGCCTTCCACGACATCGCATCGACCGCCCATCGGTGCCCGAAGCTCGGCCCGCGATGCAGCACGTACGCCGTCACGGTCACCGATGGCTTGCTCAAACGCACACGAAACACGTCGTTCATCACGCCAGAGGGCTGCCAGTGCACCTCTGGGGCGCGGACGTTCTGCGGCATCACCGCGCGGTCGAGCGGATACGAGATCGCTGGCGCCGCGGTCATCCCCGTGGGCAGCCCATCGATCTCTGCGAGCAATCCCGGGTCGATCGCGCCGTCGGTGTGCGTGCTCGCGATGCGCACCGTCAGCATGGCCATCGCCGTGAGGGCTCCGCCCGCGCTCGCGACCTCTGCGCGCACCGTCACGACGCCAGCGACCTCGCCGTTCGCCGTGAAGAGCCCCGTGCCATCGATGCTCCCCGCGCGCGTGCTGTCGAGCGTCCACGTGACGCCCGTGACGCGCGTGACGGGGACGCCGTCGCGCCGCGTTCCGTTGACGACGAACTGTGCTGTGCGCGCCGCGCCCGTCCGCACGACCAGCTCGCTCGTCGCCGGCGCGAGCGTGATGCTCACCAGATCGTTGACCCCGACGCTGCCGTCGGGCTGCGCGCCGCCCTCGCCCGTCGACGAATCGACCGCAGAATCCCCGGCGATCGCAGCGTCACCGCCGTCGCGTCCCGGCGTCGTCGGCGCCTCGTCGCACGCGACCGCCATCGGCGCGAGCAGCGCCAGCACACTCCATCGAAGCTTCACCATCGCGTTAGGCTCCGCAGAGAACGGCGCGTCGAGAAGTGCAAAGTTGGCGCGCGAGCCGAACGCTCGCCGCAGCGCGTCGCGACCATGCGTGCGCGCGCAACGCAGCGATTGCGCTTCGTCCCTGCTCGAGAAGCAGTCAACACCTCGGCGCGTACTTGTGCTCGCGCGCGATGCCCAGGACACTCCGCGCGCCGTGAGAAAACCCACCGCGTACTGGGAGTACATCAAGATCGAGGAGCTGCTCTCGCTGCAGGGCGGGCTCGAGGCCGACGATCGCAAGATCACCAACGATGAGGTGATGTTCATCACCATCCATCAGATCGAAGAGCTGTGGCTGAAGCTCGCGCTGCGCGAGCTCGAGAGCGCGCGAAACCTGTTCGTGCAGGTGCCGGTCCCAGAGGTGTCGCTCGCCGCCGCGGTGCGAGGGATCCATCGCATGACCGAGCTCTTGAAGTTCGCAGGCGACCACTTCGCGCTCATGGAGACGCTGACGACGCGGGACTACCTCGCGTTTCGCGACAAGCTCAACCCGGCGAGCGGCTTTCAGTCCGCGCAGCTGCGAGAGCTCGAGATCCTCGCGGGTCTGCCCGAAGAAGACCGCATCCCGCTCGGCCACGAGAAGAGCTACATGGTGATGCTTCGCAACCACGACGGCTCGGCGTCGAGCGCGTCCGAGCGGGTCGAGCGCAGGCTCGAGGACACGCCCACCCTGCGCGCCACCATCGACGAGTGGCTCTTTCGCACGCCGATTCAGGGCTCGACGCCCGATCGAGCGGGCGACGCAGAGACCGTGCGCGCGTTCATCGAAGCGTACTCGCGAGCGCACGCGAAGAGCGCCGAGCAAGCGCTCGCCCTCGCCCTCTCGAGCGCCCTCAACGACGGAGACCGAGAGCGGCTCGCGGCGCGCTACCAAAAAGAAGTCGCCAGCGCGCGGTCGTTCTTGCTGGCCGAAGAGCTGCCCGAAGAGAGCCGCGCGCGACGGTCGCGCATCCGCGCGGCGCTGGTGTTCATCGAGAGCTACCGAGAGCTTCCGCTGCTCGCGTGGCCGAGGGCCGTGATCGACGGGCTCGTCGCGTTCGAGCAAGCGTTTGTGCTCTTTCGGCAGCGGCACGCGCGCATGGTCGAGCGCGTGATCGGTCGGCGCACGGGTACCGGCGGCTCGGCCGGCGTCGACTACCTGGACCAGACGGCCCTGCGCTATCGAATCTTTCGCGACGTGTGGGCGGTGCGGACGCTGCTCGTGCAACAGAGCGTGCTCCCGCCGGTCGAGCACGAGGGCTTCTACTCCTTCGCCGGACCCCAAGAGTAAAAGGACGCCAGCCGCTATGCGCATCGCTTGTTTGGGCGGAGGCCCCGCGGGCCTCTACTTCTCGATCTTGATGAAGAAGGCCAACCCCAAGGCCGACATCACCGTGTTCGAGCGCAACAAGTCCGACGACACGTTTGGCTGGGGCGTGGTGTTCTCGGACAAGACCATGGGGGGCTTTCGCGCCGAAGACGCGAAGGTGGTCGACGAGATCGAGCGCGCGTTTCGTCACTGGGACGACATCGACGTGCACTTCAAGGGGCGCAAGTTCACCTCGAGCGGCCACGGGTTCTGCGGGATCGCGCGCAAGAAGCTGCTCGATATCTTTCACCGTCGGGCCGAAGAGCTCGGCGTGACGCAGAACTTTCAGACCCACATCCAGTCGCCGGACATCTTCGAGAAGCAGTTCGACCTGGTGATCGGGTCGGACGGCGTCTTCTCGACGACGCGCGCGAAGTACGAAGCCCACTTCAACCCGCGCATCGCGCTCGGAAAGAACCGCTTCATCTGGCTCGGCACCCGCAAGAAGCTCGACGCCTTCACCTTCGGATTCAAAGAGACCGAGTGGGGCTGGTTCAACCTGCACGCGTATCGCTTCGACGAAGAATGGTCGACGTTCATCGTCGAGACGCCCGAAGAGACGTGGCGCGCCGCGGGGCTCGACCAGCTCGAGCCCGATGATTCTGTGGCCTTCTGCGAGCGGCTCTTCAGCGATCTGCTCGACGGAAACAAGCTCGTCTCCAACGCCAAGCACCTGCGCGGCTCCGCCGTGTGGCTCAAGTTCAACCGCGTGCTCTGCGAGCGCTGGTTCAAAGACAACGTGGTTCTCCTCGGCGACGCCGCGCACACCGCGCACTTCGGCATCGGGTCGGGGACCAAGCTCGCGATGGAGGACGCCATCGCCCTCAGCAAGGTCCTCGCGAGCACCGACGGAGACGTGCCCACGCGGCTCGCGCGGTATCAGGCCGAGCGCGAGGTCGAGGCGCTCAAGCTGCAGAGCGCCGCGCGCAATCGCCAGGCGTGGTTCGAGGACATCGATCGCTACGTTCGCCTCGAGCCCGAGCAGTTCGTCTTCTCGCTGCTCACCGGGAGCCAGCGCGTCGGCTACGAGAACCAGAAGCTGCGCGACCCGGGCTACGTCGCCTCGTTCGACAAGTGGTTCTCGACGAGCTGCGGCGTGCTCGATCACAGCGTTCCGCCGATGTTCACGCGGTTTTCGCTGCGCGACATGACCGTGCCCAACCGCGTCGTGATGTCCCCGATGTGCATGTACTCGGCGGTCGACGGGACGCCGCAGGACTTTCACCTCGTGCACTACGGGAGCCGCGCGATGGGCGGCGCGGGCCTGCTCTTCACCGAGATGACCGACGTCAGCGCCGAGGGGCGCATCACCCCCGGATGCACCGGGATGTACACGGACGAGCACGAGCGCGCGTGGAAGCGCATCGTGGATTTCGTCCATCAGAACAGCGCCGCCAAGATCGCCCTGCAGCTCGGTCACGCCGGGCGCAAGGGCGCGACGAAGCGCCCCTGGGACGGGATGGACCTGCCCCTCGACGCGGGAGGCTGGGAGCTCATCGCCCCGTCGCCGCTGCCGTACCTCGCGGGCGTCTCGCAGACTCCGCGCGCGATGGACCGCGCCGACATGGACCGCGTGCGCGATCAGTTCGTCGCTGCGACGCAGCGCGCGGCGCGGGCGGGCTTCGACATGATCGAGCTGCACGCGGCGCACGGATACTTGCTCTCGTCGTTTATCTCTCCGCTGACCAACCAGCGCGCGGACGAGTACGGCGGGACGCTCGAGAATCGCCTGCGGTTTCCGCTCGAGGTGTTTCGCGCGATCCGCGCGGCGTGGCCCGAGGCGAAGCCCATCTCGGTGCGCATCTCCGCGCACGACTGGGCGCGGGGCGGCATCGACGCGGACGCTGCGACGGACGTCGCGCGGCTGTTCAAGCACGAGGGCGTGGACATCGTTCACGTCTCGTCGGGGCAGGTGGTCAAAGAAGAGCGGCCTGTGTACGGCAGGATGTTTCAGGTCCCCTTCAGCGATCGCATCCGCAACGAGCTCGGCATCCCCACGATCGCCGTGGGAAACATCTTCGAGCACGACCACGTCAACACCATCATCGCCGCCGGCCGCGCGGACCTGTGCGCCATCGCGCGCCCGCACCTCGCGGACCCCTCGTGGACGCTGCACGCCGCGGCCGAGCTCGGCCACGCGGACATCGAGTGGCCCGCGCAGTATCAGAGCGCGCGCGCTCAGTACGAGAAGAACCTGCAGCGCGCCAAAGAGATGCTCGCGCTCATGGCGTGAGCGATCGCTGCCACCACGCGCGGTACTCGTCGCGCAGCGCGACCCACTCGTCGTGCTCGCCCACCCAGATCCCGTTGGACCAGGTGAACACGTCGGACGGCCTGTCCTCTTCGCTGTCGACGGGGATCACGTGCACGTGGATGTGCCGCGAGGTCTGCGTCAGCTCGCGCGTGTTGGACCCGGTCGACGTGTTGTACACGCGCTTGGGCGACCGCAGCGACTCGATCATCCGCGAGGCTCGAAACGCCACGCTTTGAATGTGTAGCCACAATTCATCGCCGCACTCTTCGAAGGTCACCACGTGGGCCTTCGGGACCACGGCGACGTGCCCCCAGCAGCGCACGTAGCGAGGGAGCATGAGCACGACGCGCTCGTCTTCGAAGACCGTGTAGATGCCGCCCACGCGCCCTTCGAGCACCGCGCACATGAGGCAGGCGGGCTGACCGCCTTCGGCGACGATGCGCGCGAGCGCTTCTTCTTTCGAGATGAGCGTGGGCATCGGAGGGACGACGAAGAGGCTCAGCCGCTGGAGAACGGCGCGAGGTCGATGTGCGGGACGACGGCGCGGGCGCGGGCGTCGAGCGAGGGCAGCGGCTCAGCAACGAGGGCTTGCGGAGAAACATTCCACCCGAGAAGCGCGCGGCGCACGAGCACGCCGGCGCTGAGCATCGAGAGCGACTCGAGCAGTCCGCCCGCGAGCTTCGCGTTCTTCTTCGCCAGCGGAACGCCGAACGAGTCGGACATGATGAACCCCGCGCCGCCGGGCGCCTCCATGATCCGCACTTGAACGGTCTGCGTCCCGCCGCCGCCCGACGAGATCCACCCGATGCCCACCACGGCGAGCAGCGTGAGCCCGATCACGTTGGACGCGATGGTCCCAGCGGCGCTGCCCGCGCGACGCAGGTCGTACTCGAGCATGCCCGTGCGCGCGTCGATCATCGCCTGTCGCACGGGCGGGCCGAACACCGTCGTGAGCAGCAGCTCGAAGTCCGCTGCCGAGAGGGGAGAGCGAGACCAGCCTTGCGTGGTTCCGTGCGCGCCGCGGAGGGTGCGCTGCAGGCGGGCGACGCGAACGACCAGGTCCTTGGCGGTCTCGACGGGCATCGCGCCGGACGCCGTCGAGGCGTGCACGAGCTCGAGCAGCGAAGCGACCCGCAAATCCGGCCACGAAAACGCCTGCATCATCGCCGCCGCGCCCGACGGATCCTCGGCGCTCGGCCCGTTGGCCGGCCACGCCCGACGATGCTCGGGCGCGATCGTCGTGAGATGCAGCAAGAAGTCCACGAGCAGCCGAGAGACCGCCGCGGACGAGATCGTCTCGACCTTCTGCACCCCCAGCGCGCTCTGCACGGTGATGGTGTTGGTGAGCACGCCCGTCTTCAGCGTGGCGCCTTGCACCGCCCGGTACATAACCTCCACGGGCTCGTCCATCGAGAGCGAGAGCAGCCGTCGGTCCGTCAACGCGGTGAACCGATCGCCCTCGCCGCCGCCGGTCTCGTCGAGAAACGCGAGCAGCTCTTCGCCGTCGTCGTAGTCGAGCCACTGACCGAGCACGTTCGACGCGGCGTGCACGGCGCGAATGGGCATCGTCGGCGTCATGGGCAGCGACGGGTGCACCAGCGTTCGCGCGGCCAGCTCGCCCACAGGCCCCGCGATCGGAACGTTGCCGTAGTGCACTCGATACCCGCCGCGGTTGTAGAACGCGATCGCGCGCAGCGTGTTGCACATCGACCGCTTCACCTCGTCGAGCGAGCTGTCGAACGGCACCTGCCCCATCGACGTGAAGAGCATCCCCGGCCGCCCCGGCTCCTTCGGAAACACTGGAGGCTCGGTGATCACCTCCAGCGGCACGCGCACGCGCCCCGCGGACAGATACACGGCCCGATCGGTCACCAAGAGCCCCGCCTTCGCAGAGCCCGTGATCGAGTCGTCCACCACCGCCAACGGCTGCTCGCCCTGCGCTTGCGGCGCGTACGAGAGGGCGCCCTGCAGCTTCTTCGCGTCGAGGTACGGCGCCACGAACGGCCCGTGCAGCGAGTCGAAGGACGCGATGCACGAGCGCAAAAACAAAGCGCTCAACGGAGCGCGCCCAGCACTTGGGTCTCGATAGGTCACGGCTGACTCCCCACCTACCAGAGCCAGTCCCCCAGTGGCTTGTTTTCAACCCTCACCCTCACGTCAGGGTTTGACAAACTCTCACCCTTACGTCAGGGTCCAGCTCGCCGCGCATGGCAACCAAGCTTCCGATCGCCGCCGCCCACTGCGACCACAGCCCCGTTGATGCAACGGACGGCGAGCCGTTGCGCGTCGGCGACCTGGCGGCTCGCACACAGAAGACCGTCCGCGCGCTGCACCTCTACGAAGAGCTGGGTCTTTTGACCCCGATCGACCGCAGCAAGGGCAACTACCGCTTGTACGACGCGGGCGCGGTGCTTCGCGTGCGGTGGATCTCGAAGCTGCAGGACATGGGCTTCTCGCTCCCTGCGATCCGCGACGTGCTCGCGGAGTGGGAGCGGTCGGGCTCGGCTTCGGTCGCGATGGCCAAGATCCGCGTGCTCTATCAGCAGAAGCTCGAAGAGACCCGCACGCAGATGGCGCGGCTGACCCTGCTCGAGCGCGAGCTCGAGAGCTCGATCACCTACCTCGACACCTGCGACACCTGCGCGCCCGAGCGCCTGATCAACGCCTGCACTCGCTGCGACATGCACGAGCACTCGGCGCCCGAACTCATCGCGGGGCTCCACGCCAAGAGCTGAGCCTCACACACCCTCAGACGCCACTCGAATATCGGCACATACATTCATGGCCCTCAAGCTCCCGATCTACCTGGACTACCACGCGACGACGCCCGTTGACCGACGGGTGCTCGACGAGATGCTCCCGTATTTTACGGAGGATTTCGGCAACGCCGCCTCGCGTACGCACGCCTTCGGCTGGAAGGCCGACGCCGCCGTCAACGTGGCCCGCGAGCGCGTCGCCTCGATGATCAACGCCGAGAAGCCCGAAGAGATCATCTTCACCTCGGGGGCCACCGAGAGCGACAACCTGGCGCTCAAGGGCATCGCTGAGTTCTACGGCGACAAGGGCAAGCACATCATTACGTCGAGGATCGAACACAAAGCGATCCTCGACTCGGGCAAGCGGCTCGAGAAGCAGGGCTTCGAGGTCACGTACCTCGACGTGGACAAGTACGGGATGGTCGACCCCGAGCGCGTGCGCGCGGCGATCCGGCCCGACACGATCCTCTGCTCGATCATGCTGGCCAACAACGAGGTCGGTACGGTGCAGCCGATCCGCGAGATCGGCGCTGTGTGCCGCGCCAACGGCGTGCTGTTTCACACCGACGCTGTCCAGGGCATCGGCCGCTGCGAGTTCGACGTGCAGTCCATGAACGTGGACCTCGCCTCGATCACGGCGCACAAGATGTACGGGCCCAAGGGCGTCGGCGCGCTCTACGTTCGTCGCAGCAAGCCGCGCGTGCGGCTCGTGTCGCAGATGGACGGCGGCGGTCACGAGCGCGGCTATCGCTCGGGCACGCTCAACGTCCCTGGGATCGTGGGGTTCGGCAAGGCCGCCGAGCTCGTCACGACCGAGTGGCGCGCGGAGGCGGCGCGGGTCACGACGCTGCGCGACCGGCTGCATCAGAAGATCACCAGCGAGCTCGACGAGGTGTTCGTCAACGGCCCGTGGCCCGCGGTCGACGCGAGCGGCGTCGTCCGTCGCTTGCCGAACAACCTCAACATTTCGTTCGCGTACGTCGAAGGCGAGTCGATCTTGATGTCGCTGAAGAACGTGAGCGTCTCGTCGGGCTCTGCGTGCACGAGCGCGAGCCTCGAGCCCTCGTACGTGCTGCGCGCGCTCGGCGTCGAAGAAGAGCTCGCGCACACGTCCATTCGCTTCGGCCTCGGGCGCTTCACGACCGAAGAAGAGGTCGACTACGCGGCGAAGCTCACCGTCGACAGCATTCAGCGGCTGCGCTCGATGTCGCCGCTTTACGAGATGGCCAAAGAGGGCATCGACCTCAAGTCCATCGCGTGGACCGCGCACTGAGCGCAGGTCCTATCTTTCACCACCCAAAGCACTCACGAAGAGACACTCATGGCGTACAGCGACAAGGTCATCGACCACTACGAGAACCCCCGCAACGTCGGGACGCTGGACAAAAACGACGACACCGTGGGAACAGGGCTCGTCGGCGCCCCGGCTTGCGGCGACGTGATGCGTCTGCAGATCAAGGTCAGCGATGACGGCGTGATCGAGGACGCGAAGTTCAAGACCTTCGGCTGCGGCTCGGCCATCGCGTCGAGCTCGCTCGCCACCGAGTGGATCAAGGGCAAGACTCTCGAGCAAGCGGCGGAGATCAAGAACGAGACCATCGCTAAAGAGCTCAACCTCCCGCCCGTGAAGATCCACTGCTCGGTCCTCGCCGAGGACGCGATCAAGAGCGCGATCGACGATTTTCGTAAGAAACAAGCGGTCAAACGCGAAGCGAAGGCCTGACTCGAAGGCCTCCTCCCGCACGCCACTCCCACACTCGCTCGTGACACTGCCATGACCACCGAAGCTCAGCCCATCAGCACGACCCCGACGCCCGCGCGCACCGACGGAGGCGACGCGAACGCGAAGCCCGCGATGTCGATCGAGCTCACGCCCAAGGCCGTCTCCATGGCCAAGCAGGCGCTCATCAAGCGCGGGACGCCCACGGCGGCGCTGCGGCTCGGGGTGAAGGGCGGAGGCTGCTCGGGCTTCGCGTACGTGATCGAGTTCTCGGACACCAAGCGCACGAAGGACGTGGTGTTCACGTTCGACGGGCTCGACGTGGTCATCGACCCCAAGAGCCTGGTGCTGCTCAACGGCTCGACGCTCGACTACGAAGTGAAGCTCATGCAGCGCGGGTTCAAGTTCGTGAACCCGCAAGAGAAGGCCGGCTGCGGCTGCGGTGAGAGCTTCGGCGTCTGATGGACGCGTTCGAGACGCTGGGAATCGCGCGCACGTTCGCGCTCAACGTCAAAGAGGTCGAGCAGCGGTTTCGCGACCTGTCGCGCGCCACGCACCCCGACCGATTCGCGGACAAATCCCCGGCGGAGCGCCGCGCGGCTGCCGAGCGCACGGTGGCGCTCAACGAGGCCTTTCGGGCGGTGCGCGACCCGATGACCCGCGTGCTCGCGCTGCTGTCCGCCGCGGGCAGGCCTCTCGAAGAGACCGCGCGCGCAGAGCCCGCGCTGCTCATGGAGATCATGGAGCTGCGCGAGGCCGTCGACGACGCGCGCTCGCAAGGCCGCTCGGCAGAGGCGCTGGTCGATCGCGTGGCCTCGCGCGTCGCGGACGAAGAGTCCACGCTGCGAGAGGCCTTCGACGGGACCGCGTTTCCACCAGAAAATTCACTGCTCGATCGCGCGTACCTCGCGGGCGTGAGGCTCAAATACCTCTACCGCCTCCGCGACGAGCTCGACGAAATCTAAGAACGCAAAGAGACCCTCTCGACATGGGACTGCTGCAGATCTTCGACCCGTCGGCGAAGCCGACGCCGGTGGGCATCGACCTCGGGACCACCAACTCGCTCGTCGCGTGGGTGAGCGACGGCGAGCCGACGTCCATCCTCGATTGCGACGACGACCCGATCGTCCCGAGCGTCGTCGCCTTCTTGCCCGACGGACAGACCATCGTCGGAAAAGAAGCGCTCGCGTACCTCTACTCGCAGCCCTCCGAGACGATCGTCTCGGTCAAGCGCTACATGGGCCGCGGGCACAACGACGCAGAGACCGCTCGCGAGCGGGGCTACCACTTCGCGCCCATGCGCGAGGGGCAGGCCAACGTCGTGCGGTTCGTCGTGCACGGCCGCGAGGTGACGCCGGTCGAAGTGTCGTCGCTGATCTTGAAGGAGCTCAAGCGACGCGCTGAAGAGAAGCTCGGCTCGGTGTCTGGGGCGGTGATCACGGTTCCTGCGTACTTCGACGACGCGCAGCGACAGGCCACCAAGGACGCCGCGAGGCTCGCCGGGCTCGAGGTGCTCAGGCTCGTCAACGAGCCCACAGCGGCAGCCCTCGCCTACGGGATCGGCACGCAGCGCACCCGCGGCACGTACGCGGTCTACGACCTCGGCGGCGGAACGTTCGACATCACCGTCCTCTCGCTCGACGACGGGGTGTTTCAAGTGCGCTCGACCGGCGGCGACTCGCAGCTCGGCGGCGACGACATGGACCGCGCCGTCGCGCTGGCCATGCTCGCGCAAGCAGGAGAAACAGAGCCGTTTTCGCAGGCCAACTGGCGCGCGGCCATGATCGAAGCCCGGCGCGTGAAGCACGAGCTCACCGATCGGCCGGCGAGCACCTTCGCGCTCTCGCTCGGGCAACGAGAGTTCGCGCACGAGCTCACGCGAGAGGCGTTCGACGCGCTGATCCTCCCGGTGGTCGAGCGCACAGGGCCCGCGTGCCGACGGGCCCTGAAGGACGCTGGGATCAAGCCCGCAGAGCTCGATGGCGTGGTGCTCGTGGGGGGATCGACCAGGGTTCCGCTCGTGCGCGCGTACGTGAAGAAGCTCTTCGAGCACGAGCCGCTCACCGACATCGACCCCGATCAAGTGGTGGCCCTCGGCGCCGCCGTTCAAGCCGACATCCTCGGCGGAACGCAGCAGAACGACGCCCTCATCGTCGACGTCCTCCCCCTCTCGCTCGGCGTCGAGACCATGGGCGGCATCGTCGAGAAGATCATCGCCCGCAACAGCACCATCCCCTGCGCGCGCGCCCAGCAATTCACCACGTACGCCGACGGCCAGACCGGCTTCGACATCCACGTCGTGCAGGGTGAGCGCGAGCTCGCCCGCGACTGCCGCTCGCTCGCCCGCTTCACGCTGCGCGGACTCAAGGCGCAGACCGCAGGCGCCGCGCGGCTCATGGTGACCTTTCGCGTCGACGAAAACGCCATGCTCACCGTGTCCGCCAAGGACGAGGCCACCGGGCTCGAGCAGAGCGTCGAGGTCGTCCCCAGCTACGGGCTCAGTGACGAAGACGTCGAGCAAATGCTCATGGATTCGTACGAGCACGCCGAAGAAGACCTCAAGCTCAGGCAGCTCACCGAGCGCATCGTCGAGGCCGAGCAGGTCATCAGCGCCACCCACAAGGCGCTCGACAAGGACGGCGACCTGCTCGACGAAGACGAGCGCGCCGAGCTCGACGGAGCGCTCCGCGCGCTCGCCGACAGCATCGCCTCGCGCGACAGCGAGGGGATTCGACTGCGGACCGAGGCGCTCGATCGAGCGAGCGTTCCTTTGGCCGAGCGACGGATGAACCGCGCCATGCGCGAGGCCATGAAGGGCCGCACTGTCGAGTCGGTCGAGGGTGACGTCGCCCACGCGCGCGGTGTAGACGCGCATGTCAGCGACCACGCCCAGCGAAGAGAGAGCTGAAATGCCCATCGTTCGATACACGAAAGAGAAGAGCCCCGACGGCGCCGCCATCGAAGTCGAGGTCCCCGTCGGCACCACCCTGCTCGACGCCGCACGCAAAGCCCACGTCCCCCACGGAAGCGCCTGCGGCGGCGTCTGCGCCTGCTCGACCTGCCACGTCTACGTGACCGAAGGTCTCTCGCTGCTCTCCGAAGCCGAGGACGAAGAGCTCGACATCTTGGACAAGGCCTTCGACGTCCGCTCGTCTTCGCGCCTCGGCTGTCAGGCCAAGATCCAGCGCGACGGGCTCGTCACGATCGACATCACCCGCGAGTCCCGCGAGGCCTTCTACAACGAGCACCCCGACGAGCGCCGCGCGCTCGAAGCCTCGCAGAAGAAGCACTGACCTGCCGCGCTTCGCGGGGGCGATCACGCGTGCGACACTCTCTGCATGAGACGCTTCGCATCGCCTTCGCTGTTCGTCTTCGCCCTCACCGCTGCCGCGTGCGGCGCTCCCTCGACGCCGGACGCCGCGCTCGGCGACGCCAGCGCAGATCGTTCGAGCGCAGACGCAGCGCAGTCGATGGACAGCGCGTCGATGCCGGACGGCGCATCGCTGCCCGACAGCGCAGCGTTGCCCGACGTCGTCGCGATCGACTCGGGATCGATGCCCGACGTCGCGCTTCCGACCGACGCAGGCTCGCGCCCCGACGCGATCACGCCCGCGGACACCGGCGTGCCCATGGACAGCGCGAGCGCGGTCTGTCGCAGCAACGCCGACTGCGGCCGCAGCGCGTGCCTCGGGATCGCGTCCTGTGGAGCAACGGGCCGCTGCGCTCCCCCGACCGCGTGCGGTCGCGAGCTCGACCCCGTGTGCGGCTGCGACGGCGTGACGTACAGCAACCCCTGCCTCGCTGACAACGCCGGGGTCGGCGTGCGCTCGCGCGGGGCGTGCCCTGTGGTCGACGCGGGCGCGACGGACTCGGGCAGCGCGCTCTGCCGCAGCAACGCAGAGTGCACGGGCCGCAACGTGTGCCGCGGCATCGCGGCCTGCGGCGCCAGCGGAACGTGCGCGCCCCTCTCGCCCTGTCCGCTCGTGTACATCCCCGTGTGCGGCTGCGACGGCGTGACCTACGGCAACACCTGCGAGCTCAGCAACGCCGGCGTCGGCCTCGCGTCGATGGGCGTCTGCCCGGACGCAGGCTCGGGCTCGTGTCGTGTCGGAGCGGGCTGCTGCGCGGCCGACACCGACTGCCGCGGACGTCAGTACTGCGCGCCCAACGCGACGTGCTCGGGCGGCGTCGCCGTCGGCGTCTGCAAAGATCCCCCCGCGGATCGCGGCCGATGCTGGCGCGACGCAGACTGCCCTGCGGTCGCCGGTCGCCCAGGCGTGTGCGAAGGCGCGCGGGTGTGCCCGTGCGGCGCGGCGTGCTTGCTGCCCGACGCTGAAGGCACCTGCCGATAGCGACGCGGGTCGCGCGTGAGTGCACCAACAAACGCACGCTTGCACAATCACCAGGAATTTCACTGACCGATCGCGAGCGCGAACAACGCGAACGCGATACGCTTCCAACCATGGAAACAACGGCGAAGAAGATCCTGGTGATCGAAGACGACCCCGTCGGCCGCATCGCGATTCGCGACTATCTCACCGCGCACGGCTACGAAGTGCACACGAGCACCGACGGCGCGAGCGGCGTGACCATGGCCAAAGCGCTCTCGCCAGACCTGGTCTTGTGCGACGTGCTCTTGCCGCTGAAGAGCGGCTTCGAGGTGTGCTTCGAGCTCAAGCGCGAGCCCGAGCCCAAGCCCGTGGTCTTGATGAGCGCGATCCTGCGCGGCGAAGACGAGCAGCGCTACGGGCGCGAGGGCGTGCACGCGGACAGCTACCTGGTGAAGCCGTTCTCGCTCGGCGCGATGCTCACGCGCATCCGTCACTTGATCGGCGCATGAGCCGCTACCCGGCGTCGCTCGCCGAGGTGGGCAGCGAGGCGTTTCGGCCGAAGCTTCGGACGGGGGTGTTCACTGGGTACGCGACGGTGTTCGCGCTGCTCGCGCTCGTGCTCGCGGCGCACCATTTCGGGCTGCTCGCCGAGCGGCGCTGGGCCCTGGTGCTGCTCGCGGTGAAGTTCGTCAGCAACTCTGTCGCGTGGGCGGCGCTCGCGAAGCGACGGCTGGTGATCGAAGCGTCGACGGCCAACATCGCCGCGGACGTGCTGCTCATGACGGGGGGCGTGTACTTCACGGGCGGAGCGTTTTCGCCGCTCGTTTCGCTGTACTTCGTCGAAGTGTCCGTGATGGCGCTGCTCACCAACGCGGGGCTCACGGTCGCCACGGTGCTCGGCTCGTTCGCCTCGTACTCGGTGATGGTGGGGCTCGAAGCCGGGGGCGTCCTGCGCAAGATGCCGTCGATCATCCCTGCGCACCCGACGACGGCGCACGTGGTTGTGTTCGTCGCGTACGTGGGGTGCGTGCTCTTCGTCCCAGGGCTCTACGTAGCGATCATGGTGCAGCGCCTGCGCGACCGAGAGCGCGCCCTCGAAGCGCGCGCGAGAGAGCTCGTCGACGCGAGCCGCACCAAGAGCGAGTTCACCGCCAACATCACACACGAGCTTCGCACGCCGCTGCACGGGATCCTCGGCATGGGCGAGCTCGTCGAAGAGGGCATCTACGGCCCCGTCACCGACAAGCAGCGCGACGCGATCCGCACGATCCGCAGCAGCGCGACGGGGCTGCTCGAGCTGATCGACTCGCTGCTCGTGCTCGCGCGGGACGAAGCGCTCGGGCTCGAAGTGCAGCGCAGCACGGTCGAGCTCGGCGAGGTGCTCTCGGCGATCGCCGCCACCGCGCGCATGCTCGTCGGATCGCGGCCGTTGATCGTCGCGCTCGACGTTCCTACGGACGCGGAGCACACGGTCGAGACCGACCGAAAGAAGCTGGTTCAGATCCTGGTGAACCTCGTGGCCAACGCGGTGAAGTTCACGCCGGACGGAGGGCGCGTGACCATCGCGCTCGCGCCGCGGCCGCACGGGTACACGGTGCGCGTCGAAGACACAGGGCAAGGGATCCCCGCGGCCATGATCGAGCGCATCTTCGAGCCCTTCGTCCAAGCGGACGGCAGCGCCGAGCGCGCACACGGCGGCGCGGGCCTCGGCCTCGCGGTGGTGAAGAAGCTCTCGTCGCTGCTGGGGATCAGCGTGCGCGTGACGAGCGAGCCCGAGAAGGGATCGACGTTTACGCTGGAGATTCCCAAGTAGAAGCCTCAGCGCCGCTTCGTCCGCTTGCGCGGCGCGCCTTCGCTCGACGCCTGCACCAGCTCGTCCGCAGCCTCGTCGCCCATCACCATCGCCCAAGACCGCCGCTGCGACTCGGGCCACGCTGCCCACGCGGCGGTCTGCTCGCGCAGCCGCGGAGCGAGCGCGTCGAACACGGCGCGGCTCCGAGAGAGCGCGTAGAGCTGCGGCAGCAACGTGCGCGTCTCTGCTGCGATCGAGAGCGCCAGAGCCTCGCGACGCGCGTCGGACAAGAGCGCTCCGTACGCCAGCGTATGGCTCAACAGTCCTCCCCAATCGACCTGCGCGCGGCGCAGCGCTTCGTCGTAGAGCGAAGGCGGCTCAGCGCTCGTCCCCGCGAACAGCTCGACGGCGAGCCTCGCCACGCGCCCCGAGACCCAGCGCTCGGCAGACTTCTTGCCGGTCTCGAGCCACTGCGCGATCACGGCGTCGAACGCCGCGGGATCCCTCTCGCGCGCCGCCCTGGCCACGAGCGGAGTCAACCGATGCCTCGGCCACACGAGCGCGCGGGTCTGGCTGTAGTTGGGCCCGTCCATGGTCCACTCGTGTCCGACTTGCATGACCAGGTGTCGACCGCGCAGATCGAAGAGGGCGAACCGAGCGTCGAAGCCCAGCCAGCCGAGCTCGGCCACGAGCCAACCCTCGCGCTCGCGCTCGGCGATCCAGTCGCGCACGCGCTGCGGCCACTGCTCGGGCGACGCGATCCAGCGCTCGCCCGCGCGCTCGAAGCCGGGCAACGGCGCGACGTCGTACGAGCGATCGGCCACGCGCTCGAAGGGCAAGACCGATCCGTCGAGGTCCACAGAGAAGCGCAAGAGCAGCTCGACGAGGGCGTCGGTCTCGATGGTCTCGGCGATGGCGCGGGCGATGAGCGCTGCGCGATCGGGCTGCGGATCGAGCGCGTAGTCTGCGAGCCAGTGCTGCGCGTACTTCGCTGTGTCGTCGACAGAGACGAGGGCCTTCGGGCCGAAGAGCGGCGGAGGTCGGGGCAGGTCGAAGCGCGCGCGCAGCTCGTCGAAGAGGTCTGCGGTGGTGATTCCCGGTTGGTTCGAGACGAGCCCGGCCTGACGCAGCTCTTGGATGCACGCGATGGTCTGCATGGCTTCGTCGGCGATCACGCGCGCGACGACCGCGCGTTGCAGCGCGGTGAACTCGGCGCCGCGCTCCCACCCAGCGAACGCCGCGCGCACGACGGGCGCGGTCTTCGAAGAGAGCGCGCCGAGCAGCGCGGCCCCGACGCGATCTTGAAAACGTGTGTACATCGCGCCGCACCGCTGCGCGGCCCACTCGGACAGCGCTCCGTTGTTGAACGCGAGCTCGGGCCACGGGGCGCTCTCAGCGGCGATCCACGGCTCGAGCGCGTCGAGGGCGGCTTCGTCCCCGCCGTTCGAGCTCGCGGCGATGGCGGCGCAGCAGCGAACGCGCTCGTCGGGGTCCGAGCGAAGGGCGTCGAGCGTCGCGCGCTGCTCGTGCATCGAGAGGGCGACGACGGCGTGCGCGCGCACGACGGGCTCGGGGTCGCGACACTGCGCAGCGAGCAGCGAAACGACGGTGTCCCTCGCGTCTACGCCGAGCCACGCGGCGACGAAGGCGAAGCGGGCGCGCACGTCGGGCGATCGATCGACGGCGAGCGGCGCGAGGGCTGGGAGCATCGCGACGAGCGCGCGGTGATTGGCTGCGCGCACGGCGTCTCCGGCCACGACGCGCTCGGCGTCGAAGCGGGTCGCGCCGAGCCAGTTGCGGTGGTCGCCCGCGAACATGGCGACGAACGTGGTGAGCAACTGGAGTACCCGAGGCTCGTCGACGAGCGGGAGCAGCTCGAACAGCAGCGGGACTGTGGCCGCCGCGGAGGTCTCGCGCACGAGCCACTGTTGCAGGCCCACAAAGAAGCCGTCGCGTTGTCGGCTG
This sequence comes from Myxococcales bacterium, assembly GCA_013298625.1. Classification (GTDB taxonomy): domain Bacteria; phylum Myxococcota_A; class Polyangia; order Polyangiales. The sequence continues at coordinate 175,108 of JAAFIF010000006.1, read as the reverse complement.
TTGGCCGAGAGCCACGTGCGGAGCATGGGCGCGAACATGCTGTCACCGAGCGACGCAGCGCGGGCGACGAGCGCTTCGACGGCGGGATCGTCGAGGGGAACGGGTTCTGCGGCGGTTCGCTTCGCGCCCTTCTTGGCCATAGCCGCGAGTGTGCAGCAGAGGGCAGCGCACCGGGGACGGTGTTCAATAGTTCAAGAACCCCGGATAACCCCGCGAGATCACATACGCGCCGAGCAAGCCCCGCGGGAAGCTCACGCCGAGCGAGCTCGTGGCACAGCGGCACAACGCGGACGGTGTTCAATCGTTCACGAACGTGTTTCTGACTGTCCAAATGCAGAACAAACCGAGTTCGTGAACTATTGAACACCGTCCCCCGTTGTGCCCAGCTGCGCCGCTCACCCGTTGGCCAGCGCGCGCACGCTGTCGGCGGTGACCCCCTCGATCGCGAGCACCTTTTCGCGCGAGCTGTCACCGCTCACCACGCGCACCGCCCGCTTCGCGACGCCCAGCTTCTTCGCGATGAACGCGACGATCGCCGCGTTGGCCTCGCCGTCCACCGGGGGCGCGGTGATCGCGATCTTCAGCGCTCCGTCGTGCACGCCCACGACCGCGTCCCGCGAAGCGCGCGGCTGCGCGCGCACGGTCACCCGCACTTCGCCCGCTCGCTCGGTGATTCGAAGGTCGCTCACGCGCCGATGGCCTCTCTCAAAACGGCAGGTCCACCTTCGAGCCCGCGCGCAGCTCGTACTCGAACGAGAGCTCTTTGCCCTCGCGCGCGGCGAGCGTCACGTCGCGCTCGAGCATCCCGTCGGCGGGCTTGGGCTTCCACCCTTCGTGCGCCGCCAAGTGCACCTCCACGTCGGCGATCTCGCTGACCGGAACGCGCTCGACGATCCGCACCGTCCGCGATTCGCCGCTCAAATTGCTCACAAAGACGCGCACCACCCGCCGCACCTTCTGCGTCCCGAGCACCGGGACCGTCTCGCGCGACTCGTCCACGCGACGCCGCACGCGCACCGCGTCGTCGGGGCCGAACCCGAGCTCGAACGGCTCTCCTTGCGCCACGAACGCCGCGCGCCCTCGCCCCACCACGCTGCTCGCGCGCGAGACGCGCACGGGACCGGCGAGCAGCGGGAGCTTGGCGCTCCAGGTGAGCGTGGCGCGCAGGTGCGGAGCCCCGCCGCGCTCGGGGAACAAGACCCGATCGACGGTCGCGTCCATCGTCGCGCGCGAGACCTCGACGCGCAGCGGCCTGCCGGTCGAAGGGACGGTGACCAGCGACAAAGCGCGCAGCGTGACGGGCTCGCCGCCGTCATCGACGCCAGGCATTTCTGAGACCGATCGCGCCCCACGGTCGAGCCCCGCGACAGCGATCGTCTGCTCGCGCGCGTCGACCACCACCCGCTGCCGCTCGGCGTCGGTCTTGCGACGCCACGCCAGCAGCTCTTCTCTCGCGAGCGGCGGAGACGCCGCGCGCGCCGGTCGCGCCGTCGAGAACCGCGCCTCGACGTCCTCCCAGCGTTCACCCGATCGCTGCCAGAGGACCGCAGCCGTGCTCCAGTGGACCTTCGCGGTCCCGTCCGCCGCGCGCTCGAGCCGCGCGCTGTGCTCGGGCCGCCAGAGCGCGCACGGAACACGGTAGACCACCTCGAGCTCCACCTCGCCCTCGTCTGCGCACTCGAGCTGCACCCTTGCCATGGCCGTCATCGTCGGGCGCTCGATCAGGCCCTCGCGGTGCGCGCGGGACGCCAGCTCGTCGACGCGCTTTTGCTCGGACAACGACGCCCTCAGCTGCGCGAGGCGAGACGCGCTCTCTTCGTGCCGAGACACCAGCGCGCTGTACGCGCCCTTCCACCGCGCGGACACCTCGGCGTCGCTCATCGCCTTGGGCACCTCGCCGAGCGCCTTCAGCCAATGCGACGCGAGCGTGCGCACTCGGTCCGCGTCGCCGTTGACGAGCTCGATCGCCCGCAGCAATCGCTGGCACTCCGCGCGCGCTTCGTCGCGGGTCGCCTCGAGTTTGGCGAGGTCATCGTCCGTGAGCGCGCGCTCTTTGCGGCTGCGACGAGCGACGCTCGCGGTGAGCACCGTGGCGCCGCCGGTGATCACCTTCACGCGCAGCGAGCTGTCGTCGACGAAGAGCGAGAGGCCCCGCACCCACGGCTCCGATCGCCCCTTGGGCACACGAACGCGCGCGGTGCGCAGCACTTCGGCGCGGTCTTCGAAGAACGTCACGCGGGTCGCGCGGCTCTCGACCGCCGCGGACTCGCCGCTGTTGAAGACAGAGAGGTTGGGGTCAGTCACGGCGGTTTCCTCCCTCGAGCTCGAGCTTGGACGAGAACGTGATGCGGTACGAGAACTCGACGCTCGCCTTCGCGCCCGCCGCGACGTCGAGCGCCCACTTCAGCCCGCCCTCGATGGGCGCGCCGCGCTCGGCCTGCGTATACACCTGCGGCTTGGGGCGCGCGGACGTCATCGTCACCTCCACTTCATCCCCTTTTTTCGCAGTCGGAACGCGATCGATCACGTCCACCGTCACCGCCTCGCCCAGCGACGAGCTGAGCTCGATCGTCACCGTGTGATCCACCTGCGTCGTCCCCCCGAGCAGCCCCGCGCTGGCCTCGTGCACCTTCGCGTTGCGCGCGACTCGAATGCGCTCTTCGAGCCCCAATCCCAGCGCGATCGTGCTGCCTCGATCGCCCGGCGCCACCTGCGCGCGCGCGATCAGCGCGTCGTCGTAGAACACCTCCGCGGGCCCGCCGAGCAGCGGCGCATCGAAGGGGTTCTGCACCTCGGCCTCGCGATACACCTCCGCGGCCTCCTTCGCGACGAGCCTGAATTTGGGCTTCGAATGCCCCTCGGCCTGCGCGACGGACACGCGGTGCAGGGCGCCGTCGGAGCGGACGTCGACCCGCGCTGTTCCTTCGTAGCGGTGATCGAACATGCCGCGGGCATCTCTCGGATCGACGGTGCCCGACGGGCCGCGCTTCTGCTCGATCGCGTCGAGCACAAACGACCGCACCGACGCGAGCGGGTCCTGCTGCCCCCGCGTCAATCGCCCGCGCTGCGCCGCCGCGTCGCGCGGATCCGACAGCGCGAGGCCGTCGTAGTCGAGCCACTGCTCATCAGGGTCGAGCTCGCCCGAGACCGCCGCGAACTGCTGCTTCGGCGCGGCGGCCCCCTCGTCGCGGCTCATCAACCGCCCCCCGCGGCTGCGCGAGGCCTGCGGCTCGAAGTCCATCTTCGCCATCATCGCCGGAGCAGCCATGGGCGCCGCGAACGCCGCAGGGGACGGCGGCGCCGACTTCTTCGCCATCTCTTCGGGGTACGCGCCCGCGCTCCCGAACGCGACGCCGTCGCTCTCTTGCTCGAGCAGCGCTTCTTTCAGCGTGGGCTTCGGCGGCTCGACAGCAGCAGCCCGCGTCGTGCTCGGCCCCTCGTATGCCGCGGAGCCGCTGCTCGGGGGCGCCGGCTTCGCTTGCGCCGCATCGTACCCTGCAAACAGCTCGTCGAGCCCCTGCGGCGGCGGTCGGTACGCGCGCTTGGGCGGCTGCGCGCGGCCGAGGCGCAGCGACGCGAGCGTGGGCAGCCGCACGTCCCGCACGAGGTCCGCGGTCGATAGCGAGACCAGCGCGTCCGTCCAGTCTTCGCCGGAGGACTGCGCGATGTACGCGTCCAGCGACCACTGCGCGCGCCGCGCGCCGTCCGAGAGCCGCACTTTGTACGCGGGCCACCAGCGCGCTGCGTCCACGACGTACTCGACCTCGAGCGCGGTCAACGACGAGCCGTCCTCGCTCGCGCCGAGCTGCACGAGGATCGCCATCGCCCGCTCGACGTCCCGACCCTCGCCCGCAGACGACCCTTGCGCATAGCGCACTTCGAGCGCGCGCAGCGCGTCGGTCAGCGATCGTTCGCGAGCGTCACACCCGTCGATCTCCTCGTGCGCGGCTTCGAGCAGCGCCTCGCTGAGCGCGCTCACCGCGAGCCCGTCGTCGATGCGCGCCGCGGCGTCCTCGCTGCGCTTGCGCGGCCGCAGCCGTGGGTCCGGCCACACCGACGCGAGGCCGCTCTGCCGCTCGGCCCAGCGCGCGCGACGCTCGCGCACGGCGTCGAGCTCGCGCTTGACCCGCTCGATCTCGGCCGCGATCGGGCCGAGCTCGACGCGGGACGATCGATCGACCGGGCGCGCGTCGAGCGCCAAGATGGGGCGCGCGCCCACGCCCTCTGCGCGCAGCGAGCGGCCGTCGAAGAGCGCTCGGCCCGCGTCGAGCTCGAGCGCGCACGGCCCCGGCGGAAGCGCCTCGGGCACGGTGACGACCCTCGTGACGACCGCGCCGCGCGCGTACAGCGTGACGCGGTCGACCCGACTCGCGCACACCACCCTGTTGCTCTCGACCATCGGCTCCCTCTCGCGTTGACGTCGTTGTCGTTGTCGATTGACCAGCTATTTTGCTGCCCGCGCCACGACGATCTGCTGCGCGTCGCTCTCGTCGAGGGGCCTCCCGGTGAAGTCCCCGTAGCGCCCGGCGAGCTCGAGCCCGCCCAACGCCAGCAGCGCCCGCAGCTCGTTCGGAAAGATCTGTCTCTGAGACAACAGCACCTCGTGCACCTTGGATCGCTTGGGCGCCCCCTCGCCGGGCGCGAAGCGAATCGTCACGTGCTGCACCTGCTTGATCGGGTCGTAGCGAAACTGCTCTTCGTACTGGATCTTGTAGCCCAGCGTCGGGTGCTTGAACGGGCGCGCCTTGTAGACCCGGTCGGGGTCTCGCGCGAGCTCGCTGAGCGAGGGGACTCGCACGTCGAAGACGAACCGCCCGCCCGGCGCGAGGTGCGCCGCCACGCAGCGAAAACAGCGCGCAAAGTCCCCGGGTTCGTACAAGTGCAGCAGCGTGTTGAAGGGCGCGAGCACCAGGTTGAACCGGCGATCGAGAGAGAACTCCCGCATGTCACCGTGCACGAAGGCGAGCCGCTTTCGCAGCGCGGGCGCGAGGCTTTCGTCGGCCTTCGCTTCGGCGCGGGCGATCATCGCGGCGCTGGCTTCGAGCGCGACAACCTCGGCGCCGTCCTCGACGAGCGGCAGGGTGACGCGCCCCGAGCCCGCCCCGAGCTCGAGCACCGGGCCGCCGTGCTGTCGCACGAATCGCCGGTAGAAACCCACGTCTTCGACGCGCCTTCGGTACGTGTAGTCGTAGTACAGCGCGTCTTCGTAGTGCTGCACCGCGCCCGGCTCGAGCTCTGCTGTCACGGCCCGGGACGATAGCGCACCGCGCGCGCTCGGCGCACTCGGATGTGCGACGCTGGCGCGCGATCGAGGCTCACTCGAATAGCATCCCCTGTAATCAAGACGCCTCCGACGCGCCCGATGCCACGGCCGCGACGAAGGTCGTAGCGCTCTCGGCGCGTAGCAAAGAACTCCAACCCGGCGCCCCTGCGTCCTCGCATGAGCGCGTGGAGGGCAGCGAGCCACGCCTGCCCGAACACGCCCAACAGCGGGAGCGTTGAACGGTGACGGCGCGAGACCGGAAGGCCGTCGCGCACGCAGCAGACATACACGAAATCCTCGTTGCGCCCGCTGCGCTCGGCAGTGAATGCTCAGCGGCATGAATCATCGTCACGCGGCGCTCGCCGCGATCGTGTGCGCCGCCGTCGCGATCGTGTGTCCGCGCGACGCTCTCGCGCGCTCTGGCGGCATCACAGGAGTGTCGGTCTCGGGCTGCGGCGGAGCGGGCTGCCACGGAGCGTCGAGCATTTCGACCAGCGTTCGCATCGAGGGGCCGACCGCGGTCGTTCGTGGATCGATGAACACGTACACGCTGGTGATCACCAACATGGGGTTCTTGCAGGACAGCGCGGGCTTGGACATCAGCGCCACGAGCGGGACGCTGGGTACCGCAGCAGAAGCCACACAGACGCAGCTGCGTTCGGGCGAAGTGACGCACAGCGCTCGCATCGCTGGGACGCCGTCGGGGGAGTGGAGGATTGCGTTTCGATGGAGCGCGCCCGCGGCGTCGGGCGCCGCGACGATCAACGCCGCAGCGAACGCGACGAACAGCAACTTCAGCGCTGGCGGCGATCAATGGAACACCGGCTCGCTCATGATCACCGTCACCGACACGATGATGGCGATGGACGCCGGCGCTCCCGACGCCGCCACGACGCGCGACGCCGCCATCACCATGGACGGCGCGCACACACCGGACGCGTCGAGCCCCACCGACGGCGCGTCGATGGTTGGCGACGGCAGCGCGCACGCGGACGCCGCGGCACCCATGGCCATGTCACAGGGCTGCACGGCGAGCGCGCACGCGCACGCGCCACGCGCTGCGTGGATCGCGCTGGGCGTCGTCGCGAGCCTGTTCTCTCGACGTCGCCGAGCGACCACGGCGTGACGGTCAAGAGCTTCAGCGGTCAACGCAGCATCACCAGCGAACTCAGCGCCAAACGCAGCGACGCGGCGAGACGCTCGCGTCCTCACAGCATCGAGCGAAGGGACGGCGGCGAGGCAACGGGCTAATGGGTCGCCAACGGCTCACGTGTGCCCGAGCAACCGGCGGTTGGATGTCTCAGCCTCCCATTCTGCATTGCTCGGGCTTTGGGGAAGTGGACATGGCGGCCGTTCGTCTGTGAGTGGAAGCAGGCGCCCATCAGCGCGTCGATTGGGGCCTTCACGCTGGCAGTTGACGACGTGTTCGCGTTCTCAGGAGGGGTCACTGCTTTCGTCGTACGAGTGATCTCCGATCCCGAGCCAGCACTGCTGACTCTGTGTGATGCAGAACGGATCGTCGCTGGAGAGTCCGTCGGAGTGATCGGACTTGTCTCGGAGCGCATGCCCGAACCTCGACTGCCCAGCGCTCGTACCGTTGAGACTCACGACACCGTCGATGCAGCTCCCATTCGCGGGCGACAGCGCATATTGGTTCATCGTCGCCCCTCCGAGTTCGCGCCCACACCCGCGCTGCGCGAAGCGCTTACGGCTCGTAGACGAATCGACTGACGCGCAAGTGGTCCGCGCCCACGGTGACGAACACGCGTGATCGTCGGTGATAGCGCGTGGGCTTGAGCTGCGGATCGCTGGCGATACGCTCACCCGAAGCCGTGTCCCACACCGTCGTCCCCTCTTCGTCGCTGATCGCGAAGAGCCAACGATCGAACACCCACGAGTCCGCCAGCGACCGCGGCGGAAACGCGCGGCTCGGCCGCACCCTCGGGCCGACGAACCAACGCTCGAGCCGCTGCTCGCGCATCGAGTACACGAGCGCTGCGGCGATCATGCTCTGGTCGTCGTTGCCGAAGCCCCACAGCACGGGCGTGTCGTCGTCGATCCAACACACTGGCGTGTCCCAGCAGTTGTCGTGATAGCGAAACTTCACGACGGACGCGCCGTCCTCGGACTCGAACGGGTTCTTCATCCACGCGCCCAGCGACCACGCGCGATCGACGCCCACTGGATGCCAGATCCACCCCGCGTCCACGATCCACGTCTCGTTGGGCGAGACCGAGAGCGATCCGTGAAAGTAGTCGAGGTAGTGCTCTGGCTGCTTGGAGCCTTCGGAGTACTCCGCGATCGTGCGCTGAGTGACGAGCTCGGCGTGCGCCGTGCTCTCGTCGAGACGAAGGACGTCGAGCCGGTTCCAGTCGCTGCCGCACACGACGTGTTCGCGATCGTCGTGCCTGAAGAACGCCAGAGGAAACTTGCTGTTCTCCTCGTGGTAGTCGCCGCGGTTGATGCGGTGAACGACGGCGCCGTCGCTCGCGCGAACGATCACGCCGAGCGAGCCCGAGCCCTGATAGACCACGACGAACCTCGACGACGGCGAGACCGAGACCGCGCACTGATCGTCGAGCGCGAAGCCCCAGTCGACGCGGGAGAACCTCTGCTCGACGAGCGCTTCGTTCGTCACGCGCAAGCGCAGCAGCTCACCGCCGCGAGTGATCGCGTACCAATGGTCGGTCTCGGCGCTCGACGGATGCACGTCGACGATGTTCGTCGCTGTGCTGAGCGGCACGTCGACGGACTCGAATCGCGCGCTGGTGGCTCGCTCGCGCGGCTGCGGAACGCCCACGATCGTCGCGATCTCGACGTCCTCTTCGATACGCGCGAGCTGCTCGGGCGTCGCGTCGATCCACGGCGGCGCAACTGGATAGCGCCCAGCGCATTCGGAGCACACCCAGTACCGCTGCGATCCAGCGCCGGTGAACCAAAGGGACGGAGAGCGCTCGACGTCGCTGTGCCCGCACGTCGCCGTGGGCCGCGTCGGATCGTCGTGGGGAGTCAGTGAGAAGAGCATCGCAGTGCGCACCGCCATTTGAATATCCACCCCCGCAATCAAGCGTCCCCTCTGCGCTACTTCTTGAACCAACGTCGCAGGCGATCGAGCGTCGAGACGGGCTCATCGGGCGACGGCTCTCGCGCGGGCTCTGCCTCCGCCGTGACCGGCCTCGGCGGCGTAGGGAGGTTGGGCGTCGGCATTGGCATGTTCGTCGGGATCGGCGGCATGACCGGCGGAGGCCCTGGGTTGATCGCCATCGCCGGCGCGCGAGGCCTGAGCGAGAGCGGCTCTTGTTGGTCGAGCAGATCGGTCTGCGTGTAGCCGAAGAACTCGACGCCGCCGCACCCTGGCCCGCGCTGCGTGTGCGGCGCGTAGAAGCCGAGCGCGGTCAGGTCCGTCTGAGTCCACTCGTTGACGAGCCGCTGCGAGAGCGCGCGATCGATCCCTTCTTCACCCTCGTCCACGGGCGGAACCCACACGCCCACGCCGCCGTCTCCGAGCGGCATCGCCCACACCCCCCGCGACCACAAAGCGATCCACGGCGCGAGGGGCGACGGTCGGTCCGTCCACACCCCGCGGATCGTGCGCGTGATCTCTCGGCACGGCTGGACGATCCACGGGACGGCCCACGCTGGGCTCAACAGCGAGACCGTCATCTGCCAGCGTTTGGACTGACGAAAACCAGGCTCCCAGCGCGACCGAAGCGCCGCGACGGCCTCGATGCACGGCCGGTCGATGGGGCTGCACGCCGTCACGCGACGAAGCTCCGCCGCCAGCGCCAGCGTGCGTGTCCACGGCGGGTTTTGATCGGCGCGCGTGCACAGCTCGAGCGCTGAGCGAGTGACGAACACCTCGCGCGAGAGCCCGTCGGTTCCGCGCTGATCGAAGGCGTCGATGGCCGCGTGCCACTCGTCCATGCGATCGCGGACGAACTGCTCGAACGTCGATCCGCACGAGTCCGCTTCGGCGTCCGGCTCGAGCACGCGCAGCTCGATCGTGCGTGCGATGAAGGCTTCGATCTCGTCGTTCACGGGCGCTCCTCGGGTGGTGATCGCTCGGCGCGAGCGCTCAGAGACCGGCGCCCGCGTCGGCGTCGCGATCTCCCGCGAGGCGCTCCCACGTGCGATCCGCCACGCGCCAACGCCCGTCGACCTGCACCAAGATGAAGGTCTGACCTCGCCGTGAGTCTACGCGATACCCCGCGTACGAGCCGCGCGCGTGCCCCTGTCCCCGCACTTCTTTGCGCGCTCGTCCCTCGGCGTCCGGCGGGAGGTCTCGCGACTCGACGTGCTCGAGGTCGTAGTGCGTCGCCGCGGTAAACGACCGGGTTCGATCGATCTCAGCCCGCTGCGACGGCTCGAGCGCGTCGAGCTCGCGCTGCCGAAGCTCGCAGCGATCTCGCAGCGCGCCCAACGCGAGGTCCCGCGCGAGGTCGTAGCGCTGCCGCATCCACGCACGCAAGAACCGCTCGGCCACCCACGGCGCAGAGCCCTCGACGTAGTGATCCGCGTCGCGCACGGCGCTCGGCGCTTCGACGGCCGCAGCGCGCGCCGGCCCCTCGCGACGACCGGCGTAGAGGGCCACCGCCGCCGTGAGCAAGAGCACGCACACGGCGACCACGGGGAGCGCCCTCACCTCGCGCTCGGCGCGGGTCGTGCCGCGGTTGTCCGCTTCTTTTGCAGGTGAATCAGTGGTCTCGCTCATCAGTGCCGTGGTTCGGGGCGGTATACAACGGATTCGAGACGGGTCGCACGAGCGCCGCTGCGATTGGACACGAAGGGGGCAACGCGGTCGTTGTACGATCGCATTCCATGTCTTTGCTGCGTCGCTCTGCGCTTTCGCTCTCGCTCTTCGCGCTCGTCGGCTGCCCGGCGGAGCCCGAGCCCTTCGTCGACAGCGGCCGCGTCGACACCGGCGTCCTCCCCGACCGCGCCGTGATCGACACGGGGGTGCCCGAGGACGTCCCGTCGCTGCCCGACGTCGCAGCGCCCATGGACGCAACCATCGACGTGCCCTCGCCGCCCGACGCCGCCACGGACGCACCCCGCGACGCGGCCCCTGCGTGCGCGTGCCCCCCGATCCCCGCGACGTGCACGCCGCCCAACACCGAAGAGCCCACGTTTACGCCGGGGACCGACGCACTGCAGCGACAGCTCAACAACCTCGTCGCGTGCGCCACGCAGACGCTCGACATGGCGCTCTATCAAGCGAACAGCGCGTGCTTCGTCGACGTCGTGCTCGCGCGGCTCGCCGCGGTCCCCGCGCTGCGCGTGCGGATCGTCACCGACGACGAGCAGTGCCCTGTCGTGATGGGCGCGCGCTCGTGCGCCCTCTCGCGGCTCGAAGGGCACCCGCGCGTGCAGATCATCGACGACGGCCGCACCACGCTGATGCACCACAAGTTCATCATCGCCGACGGAGCGCGGATCTGGGTCGCCAGCGCCAACATGACGCGCCAGTCGTTCTGCACCGACGAGAACAACGCGATCGTCATCGAGGACGCGCCCACCATCGCCACGTACGCCGCGGAGTTTCGACGCATGTTCGAGACGCGGATGTTCGGCCCGATCGCGCCCGAAGCAGAGCCCTCTCCGGCCGCGCGCTTCGCCGTGTACTTCTCGCCGCGCTCGCCGAGCACCATGCCCCCGCGCTGGCAGACCGCGCTCATCGACGCGATCAACAACGCCCGCACGTCGCTCGACTTCGCCGTCTCGGCCTTCACGCGCCAGGACATCGCCGACGCGCTCAGCGCCGCCCACCGCCGCGGCGTTCGCGTCCGAGGAATCGTAGGAGCCTCCTACGCCATGGACCCCTCCGTCGCCTCCATGCGCATGGCTGGCGTCAACGTTCGCACCGACGAGATGCACTCCAAAGTGCTCATCATCGACGGCGCCACGGTCACCACGGGCTCGGCCAACTGGTCCACCAACGCGTGGACCAACAACGAAAACTCCCTCTGGATCCGCGACATGAACGTCGCCGTCGTCTACCAGAACCAATTCGAGCGCTCGTTTCCCCTCGCGCGCGTGATCCCGTAAGCGCCCGCGCTCGATGCCACATCGCACTGTCCTCGCCCTGGTCGTCTCGCTCGCCAGCTGCACACCCCCACAGCCGACGCCCGCGCCGCGCCCACCAGCGCAGCGCACGACACCGACACCGACACCGACTCAAACCCAGCCCCAGACGGACGCCGCGATCGCGTTGCCCCGCCCTGCGCCGCACGCGGACCGCGCCGAAGCTGACCTGCCCTACGCCGCGGTCATCGCTCCGTCGGGGCTCTTTCGCGAGGCCGTCGAGCGCGCCCACGCGCGGCTACGCGGCGAAGGCTCTCGATTTCGTGTGCGGCTTATCAACGACGCGCCCGGCGCTCAATCACAGCAGCGCGTCGACCTCGCGCAGCTCGCCCAGCGCGACGACGACGAGCCACTCCGCGCGCGCTGCGACGCCGACGAGTCCGCGCAGCGCCCGTCGAACACAGCCCTCGCCGCAGGGCTCCGCGCCTTCGTCCTCGGGACGCCCGCCGCGCAACGAACGCGCGTTCACCAGCGCGACGAGCTCGTCCGCAACGCCACCGACGGCGCCAACGACGTCCACTTCGGCTGCCCTTCTCGCGCCGGCAACGCGCTCGTCGTCGCGCGGGTCGACAACACGTACACAGCCATCCTCCGCGCGCGCGGCGAGACCGTCGTCCCCTTCGCCGACAGCGCCCTGCGCGAGACGACGGAGCTCGACGGGGTGTGGAGAATCGAAGAAGACACGTTTCGCGGGGATTTTACCGGCGATCGAGCGAACGAAGCCGTCGTGCTCCTCCGCCAGTTCGAGGGCCCTCGCTGGCTGCTCGAGCTCTACGCCGCAGACGCCACCCGCGCCGCGCGCATCTCGCTCTCGCCGCAGTCGTGCCCCGCAGACTGCGACGGCGCCAGCGAGCAGATCGCGTGCAGAGACGGAGCGCTCCCCTCGCTGCACGCCCTCTTCGACCGCGACCGATGGATCCTGCGCGTCGGTCTGCAGACGTACCGCGCGTCCAACGACGGAGCGCTCGCGCAGAGTCCGCCCGCAGACCCCGAGCTCGCCCGCTGGCTCGACCGCGTCCGAGCGCAAGAGCGGGCGCTCTCGGCCCTCGCCCGCGCCCTCTCTGCGCCCTCCGAAGCCCTGCCCTCCAGACGCCCGCTGATCAGCGCCGCGCTCGTCGCGCTGGGCGAAGCGCAGCCCGACGCCGACCGCGCGCTGAGAGGCCTTTTCGAGCGCTAATCTTCGATCACTTTGATTTCGTGTGCCTCGTTCGGGGCGGGCCACTCGAACTTCGCGGACTGCCGCTCGATCACCGACTCGGGAACCCTTCGCTCGCGCGCCCGGTTGCGCGCCTTGGCCACCGCTGGATCGACGTCGAACACCCACAGCTCGACGCGCGCTCCGTACGCGTGGCAAAGCTCCAAGAGCTGCGCCCTGCGGTCGGCCACCACGTTGGTCGCGTCGTACACGGCCCGGCCTCGCGCGCGCAGGACCTCTTTGAGCTCTTCGCGACACGCGCGGTGCACCTGCGCGGGGTCTCCTTGCTCGCTCGCGTCGCCGTAGTGCGCCTCGCGCCACTCGTCGGGCGAGACGCGGGTCCACTCGTCGGAGAGCGCGTCGATCGCCTGGGATTTTCCTGCTCCCGCGACGCCGACGGTCACGATGACCTCGGGCGGATCGACCCGCGCGAGCTCGTGCACCAGCGCCTCAGCCTGCCAGCGGTCCTTCACGGTCCCCGCGAGCCTGCGCCGATGCGCCTCGTCGAGCGCGTACCTGCGCGCACGATCGCTGGCGAAGCGCACGCCCGAGACAAACTCGTCCGTCACCCACCGCGATGGCGCGCAGCCGAAGACACCGCGCTCTTCGCAGAGCATCCGAAAGAGCGAGACCAGCTCGAGCTGCGCGTCCTGGTCTTCGCAGACTCGCCCTCGCATGTCCGCGACCTCGAGCGCCCAGAGCAGCCGCGTGTCCACCTGGGTCGCCAGCCGATCGAGCGCCGCGCCCGCGTCGGGCTCGTCCGCGCGCTTGACCGCGCGCTTGACGAGGTGGTGCGTCGCCACGAGCTGCGAGAGATGCCTGCGATCGTCGCCCGAGAGCCCCGATTCGTAGAGCGCTTGCCGCACCGCGACGCCGCCCATCCGCTCGTGACCGCGCGCGATCACGCGGCCCACTTCTTCGTCTCGCCGCGTGGTGAAGGGCTTGGCGATGTCGTGCAAGAGCGCCGAGAGCCGCAAGAGCCCTCGCTCGCGCTCGGTCGAGAGAGCCCCCTCGATCGCCGCGCACTCGCGCAGGACCATGTCCGTGTGAATCAGCACGTCGCCCTCGCCGTGCCAGCCGGGGTCTTGCGGGGTGCGCTCGAGCGCGTCGAGCTCGGGCCACTGCGCGCGCGCAGCGTGAGCCGCCACCGACCGCGAGCGACCGCTGCGGACGTCGTCCAACAGCGAGCCGCGCGCAGTCTCGGCGCGCACCGGGAGCAGCACCGCGGTCACGACGCGCCTCCGCGGGCGAGCTTGTTGGGGACGAGGGGCTTGCTGTTCCAGTGTTCGGTGATGCCAGCGGTGAAGTCCTTGCGGACCCACTTGTAGCGGCCCACGAGGCGCCCCTCGGACTCGCGTCGGAGGTAGACGCCCTCGGCGCGGTCGGGGCCCCACGTCGAGCGCCCGATCATCGCGTCGAGCGCCGCAGTCGTGCGCAACACCGCGCGTTCGGCCAGGCGCGGAACCGCCGTACACCCAGTCTTTTCGCAGGCGATCTCGAGCGCAGCCCGATCGGCAAACGAGCCGTCGCGCTTGTCGTACAGGTCGAACGCGACGAAGAACGACGGCAATTGGTCGTACACGATCGAGTGCTTCGCGAAGCACCACTCGCCGAACAAGATGCGATCGCTCGACAGGACGTCGAAGAGCGCGTCGAGCCGCTCGTTCACAAACGGCCACAGCCGCCCGTACTGCGCGTGCTCGCCGGGCCCCAGGTAGTGACCGCGGTTCTGGATCACCAGCGCGCCCTCGTCATCGAAGCTCACGCCCACGTTGGCGCCGTCGATCTTCTCTTCGACCGATAAAGGCTCGCTGAGCAGCCGCAGCGTGTCGGCCTCGCTCAACACCCGGTCGTCCCGGGTCGAGAGCGAGCCGAACAAATGCGGCGTCCTCGGAAACTTGTGCGGAATCGATCCCATCGCGCGCCCCTTCACCGCCGTCCTGCGGGCCGCGAGCGATACGCACGCGGGCGCGCGTCCGCAAGAGACGCCCCGAAGCCCCTGCGAGCGTCACCCGTCGCGACACCTGTCACGAATCGCGACACCCGTATCGCAGAGCGACACCACGCTGATTGTCAGCATTTTTGCTGGATATTCTCGACCGCACCCCGTTGGCACGAACCCCGCATTAGCTCTCGCCGACTCTCGCGACACACCGCACGACGCGGCAGCACCGACGAGAGACCGAAAGTGAAGCACACCATGAAGAAGCTCACGCTCCGCCGCATCGCCGTCTCGCTCGCCCTCGGCGCCACGCTCGCTCTCGGAGGCGCCGTCGCCTGGGCCCAGTCTGCTCCCGTCGCGCAGCCTGCGCAGGGCCGCCAGCACACGCCGATCGCGTTCAGCGCGACGAGCGCGCAAGGAGCGATCACCCGCTTCGTCCTCGGCCCGATGGGCCGCGTTCAGGGAGTCGTGCTCGACTCGGGCAAGATCGTGATGCTCGGCCGCCACGGAGACCGCGCGGCGCAGTCGCTCGGCGTCGGAGCGCGCATCCAAGTGCAGGGATACGCCTCGGCGCAGAGCCCCAACACCATCATGGGCGCCACCGTTCGTGACGCCTCGGGCAACGTCCTCGTGCAGCCCAACCCGCGCATGATCCAGCGGTTCACGCAGCAGCCCGGCGCGCAGGGCGGACCTGGCGCGCAGCAGCCGGGCGGCTTCGGCCACGGGCGCCGCGGGATGCACGCCGGCCGCGGGTTCGGCCACGGACGTCGCGGAATGCAGGGCGGACCGGGCGCGCAGGGCGGCCACGGACGCATGGCGATGATGCGCCAGCACATGGCCACCCTCCCGCAGCGCACCGCGAGCGGAACGGTGCAAACCCTCCTCGTCGGCCCGCGCGGCAACATCCGCGGCGTACTCTTGCAGGACGGGACGAGCATCGCCTTCGACCGCTCGCTCTCTCAGGCCGCCGCGCAGCAGAGCCTCGCCGTCGGTCAGCGCCTCGCGGTCCAGGGCCGCGGCGACCAGTATGCTCGCGGCGTCGCGCTCTTCGCCGAGCGCATCACCTTCGCCAACGGACAGACCGTCGCGACGCAGTAACCCTTCGCTCGATACCGCGCCCGCGACGGGCATCGAAGATGCCCAAGCGGATCAGCTCTTTCAACGAGCCGTCGAAATCGAGTCGAACCAAGACCGCGGACCGAGAAGACGACGACGATCGTCGCGGTCTTGGTTTAGAAAGCGCGCAGCACTCCGATGCCCCACACGCCCTCGCTCAACGCTCGACTCACCGCCGTCGCAGCGCTCGCGTTGGTGGCCTGTGGGGCCGCTGCATTTTCACTGCTGCTCCTCGGTCGCAGCGGAAACCAGCAGCGCCTCGCCCGCGCCGAACAGCTCGCGACCAACTCCGTCGAGCGCCTCCGCGCCGGTCGTCTTCGACCGCTCGAGCGGGGCCGCGGCGTGCGCTCGGGCGTGCTCTCTGCGCAGGGCTTCTCGCTCGAAGGCCCGATGCCACCGGCGGTCGCGCGCGAGGCGATCGGCAGCATTTCGAGCGACGAAGTCTCGACCGCCACGCGCGAGAAGGACGGCGCGCTCACCGTGGGCGCCGCGCTGCGCGACGAGCAGGGCCGCGTGCTGTGGGCGGTCGCGGTCGCGCCCGTCGGAGCGAAGCAGCCGCTGCTGCGCCTCGTCGTGCTCGTGCTCGCGCTCAGCGGGCTCGCCTCTGCTGCGCTCGCGATCCGCACGGCGCGCAGCGTTCGAGACGGCGCGCGCGTGCTCAACGACGGGATCTCTCGGCTCGAGACCGACCTCGGCGCGCCCATCGACACGCCCGCGGTGCTCGAGCTCGCGACGGTGGCCGAGCGCGTTCGACTCATGGCAGCGGCGCTCGTTCGCGCGCAGTCCGAGCGGGCCACGATGGCCTCGCAGCTCGCGGCCAACGAGCGGCTCGCGGCCCTCGGTCGCATCGCCGCGGGCGTCGCTCACGAGGTGCGCAACCCCTTGGCGTCCATGAAGCTCCGCGTCGACCTGGCGGGCCGCAACCGAGCGGTCCCCGACGAAGTGCGCGAGGACCTCACCGTGCTCTCTGCAGAGATCGCGCGGCTCGATCGCCTCGTGGCCGACCTGCTCGCGCTCAGCCGAAAGAGCCCTTCGAGCGTCAAGCGCGAGCCCCGCTCGCTCGGCGAGCTCGTCCGCAAGCGCGCCGCGATGCTCGAGCCCTGGGCCGACGAGAAAAACGTCGCCATCGAGGTCTCGGGCGACGCCGTCGCGCCCATCGACGAGGACGCCGTCGCGCGCGCCATCGACAACCTCTTGCGCAACGCCGTCGAGGCGAGCCCCAGAGGCGCCGCGGTGCGGGCCGCGATCCAGTCTCGAAACAACACCCACGAAATCAAGGTGATCGACCAGGGACAGGGCGTCCCGCGAGAGCGAGAGCGCGAGCTGTTCGAGCCCTTCTTCACGACCAAGGGCAACGGGACGGGCCTCGGCCTCGCCCTCGCCCGCGCGACGGCCGAGTCGCACGGCGGCACCGTGACCTATCGCCGCGAAGGAGCGCAGACCGTCTTCGCCCTCTACGTGGCAGGATCAACCCAACCATGGCAACCATCCTCGTCGTCGACGACGAACGCGGCGTACGCGAAGGGCTGACCCGCGCACTCGTGTCCGTCGGCCACAGCGTCGTGGCGTGCGAGGGCATCACCGACGCCCGCGCCGCGCTGCGATCGAGCCCCGCGATCGACTGCATGCTGCTCGACGTGCGCTTGAAAGACGGCGACGGGATCAGCTTCTTGCGCGAGCTGAAGGCCTCGCTCGCGCCCGACTGCGCGGTGATCATGGCGACGGCCTACGGCGACAGCGAGCGCACGATCGAAGCGATGAAGCTCGGCGCGTTCGACTATGTGACCAAGCCCTTCGACCTCGACGCGCTGCTCGAGACCGTCGCCCGCGCCGCGCGGCAACGCTCGCTCGAGCGGGGAGCGCAGACGGTCGTCGCAGCGACGCCCAACGCCGACGAGAGCCCGACCTCGCGCGCGCTCATCGGCTCGAGCGCCCCGATGCTCGCCGTGTGGAAGGCCATCGGTCGCGCCTCGGCGTCGGACGCCCCGGTGCTCGTGACGGGCGAGACAGGGACGGGCAAAGAGCTCGTCGCGCGCGCGATTCACCAGCATTCTTCCAGGTCGAAAGAGCCCTTCGTCGCGGTCAACCTCGCCGCCCTCGCCCCCACGCTGCTCGAAGCCGAGCTCTTCGGCCACGAGAAGGGCTCGTTCACCGGCGCGGCCGCCCGCAAAGCCGGCCGCCTCGAGCTCGCCGCCAACGGGACGCTCTTTCTCGACGAGATCGGCGACCTCGACCTGTCCCTGCAAACGCGGCTCTTGCGCGTGCTCAACGACCGGCGCTTCGAGCGCGTCGGCGGCGGCGCCGAGCCCCTCGCCTTCACCGCCCGCGTGATCAGCGCCACGCACAAGCCCGTGCGCCCAGGGCAGCCCGGCGCGACGCTGCGCGAGGACCTCTACTACCGCTTGGGCGTGATCGAGATCGCCCTGCCTCCTTTGCGCGAGCGAAAGAGCGACGTTCCGCTGCTGGTGGCCAACGCCTTGGCCCGCACCAGCGCCCGCGCCGTCAGCGAAGAGGCCATGGAGGCGCTGCTCGCGTACCGTTGGCCCGGCAACGTCCGCGAGCTCTCGCACGTCATCGAGCGCGCCGCGGCCATGTGCGGCGGCGACGTGATCGACCTGCCCGACCTGCCCGACGGCGTGCGCGCCCGAACCGCTGCAGCCACCGCCGCGGTGACAGTTGAATCAACGCCCACAGATTCAACGATCTACGACGCGATGCCCCTGCGCGACGCGCTCGCGGCGCTCGAGAAGCGCATGATCCAGCGCGCGCTCGAGCGCTCGAAGGGCAACCGCGCCGAAGCGGCCCGCATCCTCGGCATCGCGCGACCGCAGCTCTACTCGAAGATGGAAGAGCACGGGCTGAGCTGACTCACTTCGCGACGCGGTCGCGCAGCCAGAGCGAAGGCTTCTCGACCAGGACGTGCAGGACGTACGCGAGCGTCCAGCTGAGCAGCGCCAAGAACAAGAGCGCCAACGACCACAGCGCCAGCGGCGGCCAGCGCAGCGCGACGAAGCCCATCATCGCGAACTTCACGATGTGGTCCATCAGCGGAATGTGCACGAGGTACACCCCGTACCCCAGCGTCGCGAGCGGCAGCCACGGGCGCGCGCCGAGCACGCGCGGGAGCCACGCGCGCGGCGGGCTGTGCAACAACGGCAGGACGATCGCCGCGTACATCACGCTGGTGACCGTGCCCCAGGCCCAGAGGTTCCAGTGAGAGCGCGGCAGCGTCGGGTGCGGAGGAAACAAGGACCCCATGCACACCGCGGCGAACGCGTAGCAGAGCCACCGCGCCCACGCGCGGGAGAACATCGCCCGCAGTCGATCGCCGAAGTGATGCACCACGTACGCGAGGAGCACCCCCGCCACGAGCGTGTCGTACCGCCCGTGGGTCATCACGTAGAGAAAGCGAAACATGGTCCCGGCGTTCCACGGGATGTGCCAGAACCAGACGATCATGTGGCGGACGAGCACGCCCGAGAGCCACAAGAGCGTGAGCGCCGTGATCCGCGCGCGGTGCGACGGCAGCTTGTGCAAAACGGCCACCAACAGCGGGACCGTCAGGTAGAAGTGCTCCTCGACGCAGAGCGACCACGCGTAGGGCATCACCACGTTGCCGATGTCCACCCGCGTGTACGGCGCCAGGTAGAGAAACTCAGGCAAAACGCTGCCAAACGGGACGTTGGGCTTCTCGAGTCGCCACAGCGCCACGAGCACGACGTAGTAGAGCGGGATGATCCGAAACGACCGCCGCGCGTAGAAGCGCCCGATGCCGCGCCAGCCCTGCGCCCCCTCGCTGAGCAGCATCGAGCCGATCAAGAATCCCGAGAGGACGAAGAAGAGATCCATCCCGAACCACACGGCCGACGACAGGACGAAGAGCTTTCCCATCGGCAGCATGTGACGGCCCGCGAGGACCACGGACACGTGCACCTGCAGCACGCTCAAGATCGCGAGCACCCTCAGCCCGTGCAGCGCAGGAAACCGATTGGACAGAAGCGCGAGCGACCACCAGCCGCGCTCGCCCTCTGCTTCGCTCGAACTCGACACGAGCGCAGTGTGCCCGAGTATGCTCCGCCTCGGTAACCGTGAAACTCCTCGACTCGGACCACGCGAGCACCGCCATCGCCGTCGACACCTTCGTCGGAATGCCGTGCGTCGGCCTGCACCACGCCAGCAACCGCGTCCGCGCCATCGACGCGCTCACCAACCGAATCCTCTGGGAAGCGCCGCCCGAAGTGCAGGTCAGCGAGACCGGCGTCCCCGCGGTGATCTGCGGCGGACGCGCGTACGTCGTCAACGACACCGCCATCTGGGCGCTCGACCTCTACTCCGGGCGGATGATCTTTCGCACCGCCCTCGAGAGCGCCGTCCAGTGCGGCTTCGGAAAGCCCAACCTCTGGGACCCCAACCACCCCAGCGTCCCCGGCACCTTCGCTGTCCAGACCGTGCAAGACCAGTACATCGGCGTCGAGCGCGGCTACGGCAGCACCCTGTGGAAGCTCTCGGACGCCAAGGACCTCGGCCCCGTTCCTGTCCCCGGCGGACTCGCCGTGTGCGCCTTGGACGGGACGCAGCTCTCGACGATGCTCATCGACCCGAACCGCGGGCCGTCCCCGGTGTTTCGCGTCGCGTCCAGCGAGGTTCGCCTGCGAACCGCCGCGCGAAACGTGCTCGTCGGCGCCGAGGACATCGACGGCTCGGGCACTGGCGGCGTCGCCGTCGTCGAGATGCCCACCGGCCGCGTGCTCTTGCACGCGAGCGCGCCCTTCGACGCCAAGCGCGGCGCGCCCGTCGCGTGCGGACGCTTCGTCTACTCCGCGGATCTCTTTCGCCTCGCGGCCACCCCGATGGGCCCGTCCATCGACGGAGAGATCATCAAGGGCTACGCGATCGAGCGCCTCGAAGCTACGTACGCCATCGTCGTCGCGCTGCTGGGCGAGCTCTCTGGTGAACACACATTCAAGTTGGTCGGCTTGGACCCGAGCACGCTGCGCACCTGGTACACGATCGACGCGGACCTCGGCTGCGGCTCGCGCACGCAAGGGGACGTCGAGCCGCTCGCGTCGCTGGGCCCCTTCGTCGCCGTCGCCGGCCGCAAGGGAGAGCGCGAGACGGTCTTCACCGTGATCCACGCGGACACGGGGCGCGTGGGATGGCAGCACATCGCGCAGGGCGCGCCGGAGTCCGTGCGCGCGGACGGGCCGTATTTCGTGCTCACAACGAGCAGGCAGACGCTGTTGTACCGACCGGATCTGCCCACGCCGGTTCCCGTAGCGTCGTTTGGGGGTTGAGATACCCTCGCGCGTCGCATGTCAGCAGAAGGTCACTCGACCAAGGTCGTCGTCACAGGCCTCGCCGTCAACGGAACGATCGCCATCGCCAAAGGCATCGCCGCCGCCATCTCGGGCTCTGGCTCGATGCTGGCAGAGGCGATCCACACCGCGTCGGACTGCCTCAATCAAGTGCTCTTGCTGATCGGGCTCAAGCAGTCCACCGCGGGAGCGAGCGAGAAGCACCCGCTGGGCACCGGGCGCGCGAGCTACTTCTGGTCGTTTCTCGTCGCGCTGATGCTCTTCTTCGGCGGCGGCGTCTTCTCGATCGGCGAGGGCGTCGAGAAGATCATCCACAAAGAGCCGGTGCACCACATCGGCCTGGGAATCGGCGTGCTGATCTTCTCGCTGGTGCTCGAGGCCTTCGCGCTCGCGCAGTGCATCCGGGTGCTCGACAAGAAGCGCGGGAGCATTCCCCGCGGCGAGTTTCTCTCGATCACCAAGGACGCCGAGCTGGTCGTGTGCACGGGCGAGAACTTCGCCGCGGTGGTCGGGCTGGTGTTCGCGCTCGCCGCGCTGTTGCTGGCGTACTACGTCGACCCGCGCTTCGACGGCGTCGGCGGCGTGATGGTGGGCCTCGTGCTCGTGTGGGTCGCGATCTTCCTCGCGCGCAAGGTGAAGGGCCTGTTGCTCGGCGAGCGCGCGGACCCGCAGATCGAAGAGCAAGTGCGCCTCGCGGCCAAGGAAGACCCTCGCATCGCAGAGGTGTTGCGGTTGATCACGGTCCAGCAGGGACCGGGCGAAGTGCTCGTCGCGGCCAAGCTGCGCTTCGACGAGAACCTCACCGCGCGCGACGTGACCGAGTCGATCAACAGCTTCGAAGACCGCGTCCGCAAGCGCGAGCCCGAAGTGAAGTGGCAGTTCATCGAGCCCGACTTCGAAGCGTGAGCGTGATCACTCTTCGTTGACCCAGATGTCGACCGCGGTTCCGCGCGCGACGCGGGAGCCGGCGCTGGGCGACTGCCGCAGGATGCGCCCAGGGGACATGTCTTCGTCGTAGCCGCCGCGGCGCTGCGCGCCCACCGAGAGCCCAGCGGCGGCGAGCCTGCCGCGGGCGTCGCGCGCGAACAAGCGGTGCACGCTGGGGACGACGACGACGGCGTCAGCGCTGGGGTTGGCCGCGTCGACTGCGCCCGTGGCCGCGGGGCTCGCGCCGCTCGGAGCCACTGTCGGGCTCGGGCCGGACGAGATCACCACGGCGACATCGGCGCCGCGCGCGAGCCGCGAGCCCGCCCTCGGGGCTTGCGCTGCGACGAGCCCAGCGGCGATCGCGCTCGGCTCGCGACGCTCGTTGACGATCACGCGCAGGCCCATCGCCTCGACGATCGCCCGCACGTTTTCCGCAGGAATCCTCGCGAGATCGGGCACCGTCACCTCCGCGGCGACCGCGCGCTCTGCGCTCTGCGCGGGCGCTGAGCTCTGCGCAGCGTGCAGCGCGCTCACGCTGGACGCGAGCATGGCAGGACGCGCGCGGCCGAGCGCGAACACCACGACCACAGCGGCGATCGAAGCGGTCACCGCCGAGGTGGCCACGACCGTGAAGAGCCCTGGCGCCTGGCTCGGCGCGGCCGAAGGCGCCACGACGCTCTTGCGCGCCTTGCGCGGCAGCCCAGGAACAACGATCTCGTCGTCGTCGCTCATCGCATCCATCATGCAACGAACCGATGCGACGCGCTCGACGGAGGTTCACCGTCGCAACAAAAGGCAACCGTCGCGCGGGCGGCTCAGTTGGATGACAAGCGCGGGCGCTTGGGGGCGGAGGCGACGGGGACGATCTCGTGCTCCTCGCAGTACAGGATCGCGCATCCACAGCGATCGCTGCTTCGAACGCGCCCGCAGAGCTCGGCGAGGTCGTCGTCGCTGTCGACCACGGTGCCCTCCGTCGGTCGCGCGGTGACCTCATCGTACCGAACCCCATCGAGCGCGACCCAGCGGCCTCTGTACTCGCGAGAAGTGCAGATCTCCGACCAGGTCATGAGCCGACCGGCTTCGCGGCGACTACCCATGTTTTTGCTTCGTGCTCCGTGACACCCCTCGGACTGCAGCGTCCGAGGTCGCAGCGAAGGCATCACTGTGATGCGCGACCTGCTCCACCCACCAGGACTCTCGTCGCGGCGACGAGAGCGTCGCTCGCCGTGAATCCACTGTCGAAAACGACCCACACACGGGAATAGGCAATCGTTAGCACCGGCCAATCCGAAGGGTCAAGCGACGCGCCCCGTCAGCGTCGCGACCGTCGGGCTGCTCTCACGGCGCGCGGCACGAGTCGCCGAACGAATCACCAGCGTTCGGCGCGGCGCCAGCGCCACGAAGCTGACGGTAGAGCGACTGCGCAGCGGAGCACTGATCGGCGAGGATCAGGTTGTCGATGCGGTTGCGGCCGCGCGAGCGCATCGCCGAACGCAGCCGCGCCGCGCCGCTCGAGTCACCGGCAGACGACGCCTGCTGCATCGCGCGGATGGCCGCGGCGAAGTTGTTCGACTGCAGCGCGGACATGCCCTCGGCGACCGCTGGAGAGCCCGTGCGCTGGGGCGGGTCGTTGTTCTGCGGCGGGTTGTTGTTCTGCGGCGGGTTGTTGTTTTGCGGCGGATCGGTGTTGGGCGGGGTGTTCGACCCGACGTTGTTGGTGGGCGGATCCGTCGTGGGCGGGTTGTTGTTGGGGATCGGGTTGAGCTGCGGGTTCGTGCCCATCCCGTTGTTGGGGACAACGTTCTGCCCGTTGTTGGGCGGGGTGAGCACGGGGTTGGTGCCGCCGGCTCCAACTTGATTGTGTGTGTTGTCGGCGACCTGCGTGTTGTTGCCGCTGTTGTTCGCCGTGTGGTTCGACGAGTCTTCGTCGTCATCGCCCGAGAGCGCGACGGAGATGCCGCCGATGAGCACGGCGACGCCGATCAAGAGCCCGATGATCAAGCCGACTTTGCTCTTGGGCTTCTGCGGGGCGATGGGCTGCGCGCCGTAGTTGCCAGCCATCCCGCCGCTGGTCCCGGCCATCGAGGGCATAGCGCCAAACGCGTTGGGAGGCTGCGGAAAGCTCGGGTTCGACCCAGCTCCGCCCGACGGAACCTGCGGCGGAACCGCAGCGAATCCCGCGTTGGACGGCGCGGGGGTGTATCCGCCTCCGCCTGCGGTCATGGGCGCGCCGAACGCGCCGCCCGTCGCGGGACCTTGCCCGAACGGCCCCGGCGTCGACGGAGGAGCGCCGCCGAACGGACCGCTCATGGGCGCGCCACCGCCAGCGTTGCCGCCCATGGACTGCGCTGCAAACGGGTTGGGCGTCGGAGCGCCCCCGCCCATCGGAGCGCCGCCCTGCACCGGGCTCGGCACGGTGTGATTGGGCGCGAAGCCTCCCGTCGGCGGGAGCACCGGCGGAGGCGGCAGCGGCGCGTTGTTGGGGCCCGTGGGCACACCGGCGCTGGTGTTGTTGAAGTTGGTCGAGCTCGACCAATCGACGGCGCCGACCGCGGTCCCTGCGAAGTCCTGCAAGAACTCGACGACGTTCTTCTGGCGCTCGTCGCGGTTCTTGCGCAGGGCCTTCATGATCGCGTCGCGGTGGCGCTGCGGGATCGCGGCGCCGCCGGGCTGCTGCTCGAGGGGCGTCGGCGGCGTGGTCAAGTGCTTGGTCGCCCACTCCCACGGCGTCGCGGCCGTGAAGGGGAGCTGCCCCGTGAGCATCTCGTAAGCGATCACGCCGAGCGCGTACACGTCCGAGCGCGGGTCGAGCGCCTGCCCCGTGAACTGCTCGGGGGACATGTACGGAGGCGTGCCGAGCACCATGCCCTGCTTGGTGAGCTTGGCCTCTTTCTCGTCCGTGGCCTCCGAGCGCTTGGCGATGCCGAAGTCCAGCACCTTCACGTAGTCGCCGCGCGCGCCCTTCTGGACCAGGTAGATGTTGTCCGGCTTGAGGTCGCGGTGAATGATGCCCTTCTCGTGCGCCTCCTGAAGAGAGCCGCACACCTGGGTCATGATGCGCTCGGTGCGCGCGACGTCGCAGGGGCCTCGCGCGAGCACGTGCGCGAGCGTTTCTCCCTGGATGTACTCCATCGCGATGAAGAGAAACTTCTTGCCGTCCGGCATCGGCAGGTCGCCGAAGTCGTAGAACTTGATCGTGTTGGGGTGCTCGAGCTCGATCACCGTCTGCGTCTCGCGGTGAAACCGCGCGATGATTTGCGGGTCGTTCGCGAGCTCGGGCTGCAGGGTCTTGATGGCCACCTTGCGCGTGGCGGTGCCCATCTTCTGCTCGGCCAGGTAGACCTTGCCCATTCCCCCTTCGCCGATGATCGAGCTGATGCGGTACTTGCCGTCGAGGATGGGCTGTCCGACCAGCGGATCAGCGGCGTCGGCCTGCTCGGGCAGCGGCAGAAACGCTCCGCACTTCGGGCAGAACTTCTGGTCCGCGCTCTGGACGACGTAGCCGCAAGACGGGTTCGAACAAGTGATGGCGCTCACGCAGGCCTCTCTGATCAATGCTGGGCAGTGCTGGTTGGGATACGTCCGCGAGGGCGAATTCTTACTTCGACCCGCGAAGTCCCCGAGCCGTTGGCCCGGTGATGCTAGCACGCATGCGTAACACCGTACGCGCCAACCAGCGCGGCGCTTCCCCGCCTCTTGGTCACGATCCAGTCACAGCGCCAGGGTCGCGCTGGCTCAGGGACGCTCAGTCGCGGGTCCAGACGAAGTACGCCGCCCGCACGTCCTGGCCAATGGCGGGGCGGTAGCGAACGCCGCGAAACACCAGGGCTCGCGCGCGGTCTTCGTAGTCGAAGCCGTCGACGCGGGAGCGAGGCGTGAGCGTTCCGCCGACGCGGGCGCGCAGCGTGGTGCTGACTGGGATGGTGGGCAGGACGAACTCGCTGCCCGCGCCGGCGATGGCGTCGACGATGCGGGACATGGACTGCGAAAACGCGCGGTCCGCCTCGCGCGCGTCGGCGAGCCCGATCGGGATAAACGCCCCGCCCGCCGCGAGGATCACGCACTGGGCGAAGTTGTCGGGGTCCGACATCGAGCAACGCGCTCGTCCTGGGGTCGCGATGTCTGGGACGAGCCCGAACGGGACGACGTTCTGCGCGCGAAAAAACGCGGCAGCCCTGGTGACTTGCGTGCGCGCGTCGGCGCCCCACCGCGCGGTGTCTCGGCTGAAGAAGCGGCCGATGTCGTTGGGACCTCCAGGCTCGTCGGTCACGAAGAACGCGACGCGCACGGCCTGCGGGCGAAGCAGCCACTCGGGGTTCATCTCGCCCCTGGTGCGGCGCCGCTCGAACTCCTCGTACGCCATCACCGCGGCGCCGACGGGCTGCTCGTCCTGCCCCGTCCCGGACGCAGTTCGATAGGGCTTCAGGTTGTCCGACGGCTCGAAGGACTCTTCAGTGACCTGCCACGCGAGCTGCCGCGCGCCGTCCATCGCCGTCCCAGGAATCCACGAGAAGCTCCTCGTCCCCGAGCCCCCCTCGCGCTGCAGGTTCAGCGTCGCGGTGCCCGCCTGAAACACTCCGACGCGAAAGTCCACGCCCGCTGCTGTCAGGTCTCCGAAGAAGCGCGATCCCGTGCGACCGACGCGCTGCTGGTCGTCGGCCATCGAGCCCGACGTGTCCACGAACCAGAGAAAATCCGCGGAGAGCGGCCGCGTCGAGCGCACTTGATGGCAGCGCGTATCCAGTCGCTCTCCCGCCGCGCCGATGCCCGAGACGTTGGCGAAATCGTTGAGGCGAATCCCAGTGATCTGCGCGCCGTCGTCCACGAGCCCCTCGGGAGCGACGCCGATCAAGACCAGCACGCGCTGCTCCATCGGCGCGACGAGCGTGCTCACTTCGACGACGAACGCGCGCGCCGCGCTGTGTCCGGCCGAAGGGAGCTCCGCGAGCCCCGCGGTGAGGGCGCGCACGACGTTGGAGCGCACGCGGTCGACGGACACATCGTTGTCGGCCAGAAGCCTGAAGGTGGTCCGTCGCGCGTTGCCTCCCGAGCGCAGCTGCGCCGTGCGGCCGATGAAGAGCCCCGTCCCTTCGCCCATCGCGTTGAGGGCGCTCAGCGTCGCAGCCTCGACCGCGCCGCCTTCGCGGGCGAGCCACGCGTCAGCGTCGTCGGGCGTGCCCGCGGGGCGCGAGAGCACACCGACGCTCACGCGCGCAGAGAGGTCCTCGGAGAGCACCACGCCGCCGCTCGTTCCCATCACGGTGCGAGGGTCCGTGAAGCTCACGTCGAGCGCGATGCTCGCGGTGCTGCCAGGGATCGCCGCGGTGCGGGGCTCGATCAGCGCGTACCCAGGACAGCGCGGGTCCGGCGGCTGCGCGACGACGGTGACCACGCATGTCAGCGGCTGCATCTGAGCGTTGGTCGCAGGGACACGAACCGTGAGCCCGAACTCGCCGACGATGTCCGGCGTGATGACGGCGGTGTCCGTTGCGTCCGAGAAAATCCGAGCGTTCGATCCGGGCGGACGCGTGTCGAGCGACCATTGAAAGCCCGTCCCCGTCACGAGCGTGTCGAGGTCGGGTCGAACGTTGGTGACCGCGCCGACGCGGGCGAAGTATCGAATCGGCCTGCACGTGGCGAGGCGCGGCGGGACGTCGACGGCCACGTCTGCCTCTGCGTCGAGCGTGGCGTCGAGCGCTGCGTCGGGCCCCGCTTCGGCGTCGATGTCCGGGGCGTCGAGGCCGGTCTTCGCGCCGCAGTGCGCGCTCGAGAGCGCCAGCGCCGTCAGCGAGATCGTAGCGAGCGAACGAGTCCGAACGAGTGCAAGCATCAGGTCCACCGCGGTCATAGCACTGGTGAGTTACCGCGCGCCCGCGAGCACTTCGATCAACGCCGCGTGAACGTGGCCGTTCGTGGCCACCACGGCGCCCGAGCGAACGTCTACCGGAGCGCCGTCGTAGCCCGTGGCGGCTCCGCCAGCGGCCAGGACGATCGCGGCTCCACCAGCGAGATCCCAGGGAGAAAGCTTCTTCTCCCAGTACCCGTCGTACGTCCCGTCGGCCACGAGGCACAGGTCGCACGCGGCGCTGCCGAGCCTTCGTACCCCCTGCGCGACGCTTCGTTCGATCGCAACAAACTCTTTGAAATTATTCTCGTCGCTCGTCCTTCGATCGTACGGAAACCCCGTCGCCAACAGCCCCTCGCCGAGCCGCTCGCAGCGGCTCACGGCGATCACTTCACCGTTGCGCTGCGCGCCCTCGCCGACGATCCCAGACCACAGCCACCGGAGCACCGGCGCGTAGACCACCCCGATCGTCGGCCCGATCCCGGGCTCGATCAGCCCCAACGAAACCGAAAATACTGGATGACCGTGGGCGAAGTTCGTCGTTCCATCGAGCGGGTCGGCGTAGAGTGTAGGGCGTCCCTGCCCTTCGGCGCCGCCGCCTTCTTCGGCAACGAGCGCAATTCCCGCGAGTTCTGTGGCCACACGCGCGCGAATCACCGCTTCGCTGCGACGGTCGAACTCCGTCACCAGATCCACCGGCCCCTTGAACTCGACCCTCGCCCCCCGACGAAAGCCCAGCATGAGCTCCGCCGCCGCGTCGCGCGCGATCGATTCGAGCACCCGTCGGACGGACCTGCGGTCCTTGCGCGTCAAACCTTCGTTCACGCCGCTCGCTCTCGCACAATCTCTCGGGACTGTCCTGATTTCGTCGCGCAGCCCCGCGCGCAAGCTCGTACGCTCTTCGCGCCATCGATCGAACAGCGACCCTCGGTCATCACACACCGCGTCGTTCGCATTTCTTGACGACGCGCGCTTCGGGCGCGTAGCGTTTTTCTCACTCTCCCTCCTGGCCTCTGGTCTCCCGTGAGCATCGACCGGCAGAAGGTCCTCGACAGCGCGCAGAAGTTCGCCGCGAAAGGCCAATTCGACAAGGCCATCGCGGAGTACCAGCGGCTCGTCAAAGAAGACCCCAGCGACGTCCGCATCTTGCTCAAGATCGGCGACCTGCAATTTCGCAGGGGAGCGCGCGAAGACGCCGTCGCCACGTACTCGAAGGTCGCGCGCGGCTACGAAGATCAGGGCTTCGCCCTCAAGGCGATCGCGGTCTACAAGCAGATCCTCTCGATCGACCCCAACCTCACGGACCTGCACGGAAAGCTCGCCGAGCTCTACGTCCAGCTCGGCCTCGTCCCCGACGCGCTCGTCAACCTCGAAGCCCTCGCCGCTCGCTACGCCCGCGCTGGCAGCGACGACAAGCTCGTCGGCGTCGTGCGCCAGATGGTGCAGATCGACCCGACCAACGTCGCGATGCGCGTCAAGCTCGCCGAGCTGCTCTCGAAGCTCGGCAAAAACGCGGATGCAGCGAAGGAGTTCGAGCTCGGCGGCGAGCTCTTGCTCAAGGCCAACCGCCTCGATGACTGGGCGCGCGTCACCGAACGGCTGCTCTATCACCGCCCCGAAGACGCCAAGGTCGCGCGCGACCTCGCCAAGCACTACCTCGATCGCCACGACGCCAAGCGCGCCCTGCCCAAGCTGCAGGTGGTCTTCAAGGCCAACCCGCGCGACATCGTCGTGCTCGAAATGCTCGCCGAGTCGTTTATCGCGCTCGGCCAGGGGCCCAAGGCCGTCAGCGTTCTCAAAGAGATCGCCCGCTTGCTGCTCGAGAAAAACGAGCTCGAGAAGCGCGCCGCGATCTGCATTCGCATCCTCGAGATCAGCCCCGATGACGCCGACGCCAAGGCCGCGCTCGACGCGACCCGCAAGGCCATCGCCGCGGCCAAAGCGCCGGTCGTTCAGCACGACGAGCCTGACATCGAGGTCGAAGAAGAGGTCGTCGTCGTCGACGATGACGAGTCGAAATCCGCTCCCATTCCCCTCGACCGCGCGTCGCAGCGACCGAAGAGCGCGCCGCAGCCCGCGCAGCCCGCGCGCAAGCCGACCCCGCAGCCCTCGCCCGCGCAGAGCCCGGCCAAACAGCCGCAGCCCATCGCCGCGGCCACGCCCGCAGCCGCAGCGCCAGCAGCCGCGCAGCACGACCGCGTCCCCGCGCCGACCCGCGCCAAGAGCTTGCCCCGCATGCCTGCGGTGCCCGAGCCCGCGCCGGCCCCAGCGCTCGTCGCCACGGAGCAAGGCCGGCAGATCGCCGAGCAGCTCATCGCGCAAGAGCCGCTGCACCCCGACGTCGCCAAGCTCGTCGCCGAGGTCGAGATCTTTCAGAAGTACAACCTCCGCACGAAGGCGATCGCGCACCTGTCCAAGGCGCTCGAGATCGACCCGCGCGCGCTCGGCGTGCACGCGAGGCTGCGCGACGTGCTCGAGTCGCACGGAGACCGCGTCGCAGCGGCTCGGCACGGCGCGTACGTCGCCGCGGTGCTCGCCGCGCAAGACCTCGACGCGGCCACGTGGGCGGTCCTGCGCGCGATCGAGCTCGACCCGAGCAACCCCGAGGCGCTGGATCTGTACGCGCGCATCGCCGAGGTCGCGGCGATGCCCGAAGACGAGCCCATCGCCGAGCAGCACGCGGCCGCAGAAGAGAGCCTCATCGACGAGGACGCCGCGATCGTCGAGGGCGACGCTGAAGGCCTCGCGCCCGACGTCGAAGCCGGGCTCGACGAGGTCGAGTTCTACGTCTCGCAAGGGATGTACAACGAAGCGCTCGACTCGCTGCGCAACCTCGTCGAAGCGCACCCCGAGCACCCGCTCGTGCTCGAGCGCTGGGAAGAAGTGCAAGCGCTCGCGCACGCGCAAGGCGGGACGGACGAGTCCTTCGCGCTCGCAGAGAAGCTCGCCGAAGAAGTGCAGGTCCAGGGCGCGGGCGACGCGCAGTTCGCGGGCGCCGATCAGATGATCGACGTCGAGACGGTGTTCGCGCAGTTCAAAAAGGGCGTCGAGCGCGTCGTGAGCGCGGACGACGCCGACACGCACTACGACCTCGGCATCGCCTACAAAGAGATGGGCCTCACCGACGACGCGATGAACGAGTTCATGGTCGCCGCGCAGGCCCCGCGCAAACAGTGCCTCGCGCAGACGATGGTCGGCCTGTGTTTGATGGAGAACGGCGACCCCGGCGCGGCCATCCCGTGGTTCGAGCAGGCGCTCTCTGCGCCGCTGCGCTCGGACCGAGAAGAGATGGGGCTCTTCTACGAGCTCGGCAACGCGCACGAGCTCACCCAAGACCTCGTCAAAGCCCTCGATTACTTCCGCATGGCCGAGCGACGCGACGGCAAGTTCAGGGACGTGCAAGAGCGCGTCGCTCGCCTCGCGCAAGCGGCGGGCGCGCGGCCGTCCAACGTCCCCGAGATGGACGACGTCGATCGTGCGTTCGAAGAGCTGATGAAGGGCTAAGCTCTCTCGCCGCCGAGTGCGAAGAGTCGAGCAGCGCGCTGAACACGCGCGTCCTATCTGGTGCGAGTCCAGACCGCGGCGTTTCGAGTACCATCGCCGTCGCCGCCGAGGGTGAAGAGTCGAGCCTCGCGCCTCCAAAGCGCGATCTACCGCGGTGCAAGTCTGCGGCGGCGGCGCCTGCTCCACTTGTGCATCGCGAGGCCGATGCGCACTGCCAGGGGCCCTTTGATGCACGACGAGATCGACGGACTTCGGCTGATCGACGCCTGGATTTCTGCGGACGAAGCGGCCGCGCTGCTCTGCGCGATCGACGCCGAAGCGTGGCGCGCGGACCTCTCTCGACGCGTGCAGCACTACGGCTGGCGCTACGACTACAAAGCGCGCTCGATCGACGCGTCGATGCGGCTCGGGCCGCTGCCGCCGTGGGCCGAGGCGCTCGCCGACCGCGTCGAGCGCGAGGGCCTCAGCGCGCGCCCCGAGCAGGTGATCGTCAACGAATACGAGCCCGGCCAAGGGATCGCGGCGCACATCGACTGCGTCCCGTGCTTCGGGCCCGTGGTGCTCTCGCTCTCGCTCGGCTCGGGGTGCGCGATGGACCTGCGACGCGAAGGCGCCGCCCCGCGCGCGATCACGCTCGCGCCGCGCTCGTTGCTCGCGCTCAGCGGCGAGGCGCGCCTCGCGTGGAAGCACGGGATCGCCGCCCGCAAGAGCGACGTGATCGACGGCGTCCGCGTCGCGCGCGGCAGGCGAGTCTCGGTCACCTTTCGTACAGTGAGGATCGAGAGCGAGCGATGAGCACCCAGGACGCGATCGTCGAAGACATCTCAACGTACCTCGCGGCGATGCTTCCGCAGAAGCTCGAGCGGTGGGCCGAGTGCGCGCGCATCGCCAACCGGCACATCGACGGGGTCAGCGCGTGGGAGGCGCTCTCGGCCAACGGGTACGTCCCGCAAGAGTGGGTGAGCGACGCCTCGCGGTGGTTCGCGCTTCCGCGGCAGTTCTATCGCAGAAAACGCGCGCTCGAGTGGGTGGATCCGTCGCTGGTCAAGCCCGTCACTATCGGCACAGGTTTTCAAGTGCGCGCCGCGCCCGCGCCGATCGACCGCAGCTGGGCGGCGATGCTCGCGGCGATGGGGCCCACGCTCATCGAGGCAGAGGCGCTCGCACGCGAGTTCGTCGTGCGCAGCGCGGGGATGACGAGCGCGCCACCGAGCGCGCAGATCGCGCAGATCGCGCCGCCGAGCACGACGGTGTGGGTCGCGCGCGCGAGGCGACGGCCCGCGACGAGCGCGGCGCTCGAGTTCGCCCTGCGCGGCGCGAGCTACTACTGGCGAGCGTTCGACGTGCTGCTCGCGGACCTGCCGCGGTTCTCCGAGCCGCTGCGCGAGGCGCTCTCGGACCAGCTCGGACCGCCGTCGAACTGGAGCGGGGTCACCCTCGAGGAGAAGCTCGTCCAGCGCGGCTTCGACCGTCAAGCGATCAGCGTCGTGCAGCGCGCGTACGCCGCGCACCGCATGCTTCGCGCGCTTCGCGAGACAGCGCCCGACGCGCCCACCGTCGTGTCCAGCCCGCGAAACACCTGGTCGTTCACGATGCCCGCGCGAAGCCAGATCGCAGACCCGTTCGAGCCGTGGCTCGCGCTGCTGGCGCGAGGGGTTCACCTCTGCGTCGAGCACCCGTCGGCGGTGGCGCTCTCGACGCAGCTTCCGCCGTCGCAGCGTCCCGTTCGAGTGTGAGAGACTCTCGCCCGCCGTCGAGTGCGAAGACTCGAGCAGCGCTCTCGCCAAGGGCGACCTATCTGGTGCAAGCCCAGACGACGGCACCTCATCGACCGCAGCCGAACAAGCTGCGTCGCCGCGCAGAGGGCAGCGCGGGAGGCGGCTGCGCGCCGGCGCCCTCGACCACGACCCGCGGGCGACTCTCGCTCGATGCGCGCGGCGTGCACGAAACCCGGCGAAAGAGCGTCGGGTCCGCGAAGGTCTCGCCGTTGCCAAACGTGTACGTGTTGGTCGACGTAAACTCTTGCCGCCGCTCGTCGAGCAGCCCCGAGAAGTGATCGAGCGCGTAGTCGCCGCTCGGATCGCCGCAGTGCGTGCGCTCGAGCCGCCAGCTCGTGGCGTCGAAGCGCACGGTCAACCCGTTGGCGCCGCGGCTCACCGAGCCCGTCGCGGGCTCGGACCACTCGGCGTCGCGCAGCCCTGGGCGGCACGGCGGAGGCTCGGTCTCTTCGGGGCGCCCCGTCCAGCCGCGCAGGTGAATGCTGCCCGTCAGCGCGTCGCCGCGGCGCTCGACGCGCAGCTCGTAGCGATACCAGTCGCGCAGGCGCTGGTAGTACACGTGCGCGCGCCACACGCCCGAGACCTCGTCGGCGCAGCCGGTCGCCTCGGGCGCGGCCGGCAAGCGCGCCCGTTGGTCCTCGACGGACGCAGGCAAATCCCTGGGCCAAAGTGCGAGCGCGCTGACGACGAGCACGCCGGTGCCGAGCGCGGTGCGTCGAACCGTTGTCATGACTGCGTGCGATGAAGCGTATCTGTTCGCGGCGGGGGTGTAAGCTCCGTCGGTCATAGGTCATGGCCGACGCGCAATCGCTGCTGAAATCGCTCTTCTTCGGGGTGATCCCCGAACCGATGGTGTTTCCTTTTCCCGAGGTCTCGCGAGAAGAGCGCGAGCACACGGCGCTCTTGCTCGAGTCGGTGCGCAAGTTCATCGCGAAGGAGGTCGACAGCGCCAAGGTCGACCGCGAGGCGCAGATCCCCGAGTCCGTGATGAAGGGACTGGGGGCGCAGGGGCTGTTCGGACTGAGAATTCCCTCGCGATTCGGCGGCAAAGGGCTGTCGACCACCAGCTACGCGCGCGTGCTCGAAGAGCTCGCGATGCTCGATGGCTCCATCGCCCTCACCGTCGGCGCGCACGGGACGCTCGGCCTCGGCCCGCTGCTGCAGTTCGGCACCGACGCGCAGCAGAAGAAGTACCTCCCCCGCCTCGCCACCGGCGAGAGCATCGCGGCCTTCGCCCTCACCGAGCCCGGCGCAGGCTCGGACGCCGCGGGAATCGCCACCCGCGCCCGCGTCGTCGGCGACGGCGTGAGCGTCCAGCTCGACGGAGAGAAGTGCTGGATCGCCAACGCGCCCATCGCGGACATCTTCACGGTCTTCGCCCGCACGTCCGACGACGAAGGCTCGCGCCCCAGGCTCACGGCCTACCTCGTCGAGCGATCGAAGCACATGAAGACCAGCCCCGCAGAGCCCACGCTCGGCGTCCGCGGTCTGCCGCTCGGCAACATTCAGCTCGACGGCGTGCGCGTCGCGACGGCCAACGTCCTCGGAGAAGTCGGCCGCGGACACCGCGTCGCCGTCGAAGTGCTCAACGACGCGAGGATCACCCTCGCTGCGAGCTGCGTCGGCGCATGCAAGCGGCTCGTGAAGCTCACCGTCGACCGATGCGAGAAGCGCAAGGCCTTCGGCCGCGCGATCGGCGAGTTCGGCCTGGTCAAAGACAAGATCGCGCGCATGATGACCGACCTCTACGCGCTCGAGTCCATGACGTACTTGACCGCGGGGCTCGCCGACGGACGCAGCGCGGACTATTCGATCGAGAGCGCCATCTGCAAGGTGTTCGGCAGCGAGACGCTCTGGCGCGCAGCGCACGAGGCGATGCAGGTCGCAGGCGGGCAGGGCTTCGTGCAGCGACACGCGTGGGAGCGGCTGCTGCGCGACGCCCGCGCGATGCTCGTGTTCGAAGGGACCAACGAGATCCTGCGCGCGTTCATCGCGCTCTCGGGCATGCAGGGGCCGGGGCAGCGCATCACCGACGTGGCGCGCGCGATTCGCGAGCCCATCAAGGGCTTCGGGCTCTTGAGCGATTTCGCCCTGCAAAAGGCCCGCAGCGCGCTCGGACGCGAGCGGCTCGACAAGGCTCACCCCGCGCTGCGGCGCGAGACCGTGCTCTTCGAGCAGTACACCGAGCAGCTCACGCGGCAGGTCGACAAGGTGCTGCGCAGGCACGGCAGCGAGATCGCTGAGATGCAGTACACCCAGCGCAGGATCGCCGACCTCGCCATCGACCTGTTCGGCGTCGCGGCGACGGTCTCGCGCACGACGCGCGCGCTCGACAAGAAGGGCGAAGAGGGCGCGCGACGAGAGATGAATTTGTGTGCGGCCTTCGCCAACGCTGCTGAGAAGCGCATGAAGGGCATCGTCGCGAGCTTCGACGAAAACGACGACGAGCTGCTGAAGGGCATCGCGACCCGCGCGTACGGCGACGGCGGCTACCCGTTCGACGCGGTCACGTGACCTGCGAAGCCGCTGCGGGGCGCGGTCCTCGGCAGCCCTGCGGACTCGAGTCCGCAACCGCGCTCGTCCCGCGCGCACATCGCGCTCTTCAACCGTTGGAACGCTGAGTGCTACAGCTCCGCGCGATGAACGCACGCGCACACTATCGGACAATTTGCTCGCCAATCACGCTCCTCACCGTCGCAGCAGCCCTCGCTGCGTGCGGCGGTCCGAGGCCTTCGCCCGAGGACAGCGGCTCGCCTCCGACCGACGCCGCGACGCCCGTCGGCGACGCGACGCCCCTCGACGGCAGCGCGCCGCAAGACGCCGCAGCGCAGGACACAGGCGTGAGCGTCGACAGCGGTGTGGTGCAAGACACGGGCGTCGCGCAGGACAGCGGAGCGACGGGCGACGCCGCGAGCAGCGACGGAGGCTCGTGCGCGATCCCGCCGGTGACCATCACGCACGCGGGCGCGACGAGCACGCCGACGATCGTGCGCTTTCTCGACCAGGCGCGGTACCCGAACAGCGTGTGCAACGACGGGACGCCGGCGGCGTTCTTCGTGCGGCGCGGCTCTGGGGACGCGTCGCGACGGTGGGTGATCTACCTCGAGGGAGGAGGCTCGTGCTTGACCCCCGACGGGTGCGCGGCGCGGCCGCAGGAGCTGTCTTCGACCGCGGGGATCATGCGGACCGACGGGCAGACGGTGACGCAGAACTTGTTCGGCGTGCTGTCGTCGGACGCCGCGGTGAACCCGGACTTCTACGACGCCAACGTGGTGCTGCTGAACTACTGCTCGAGCGATCTGTGGTCGGGCGACGTGGGCGCGACGCCGGGCGCTCCTGCAGGGGACATTCGACGCTTTCACTTTCGTGGAAAGCGCATCGTGCGCTCGGTCATCGCGGAGCTCGTTCGTTCGCATGGGCTCAACGACGCGCGAGAGGTGTTCTTCATGGGCTCGTCCGCCGGGGGCGCGGGGACGCTGGCGAACATCGACGAGACGCGCACGACGCTGGCGACGGTCCCGCGCTTCATCGGGATGATCGACGGCGCGTACGGGGTCGAGTACCCCGCGTACGACCCAGCGACGGGCCGCGAGAGCGCGGCGGGACCGGCGCCCACAGGGCCGTCGATCACCCAGCGCTTCGCCGCGTGGAACCCCGTCGGCGACGCGAGCTGCATCGCGCGCTTCGGGGCCATGAACATCGAGTGCAACATCGCCTCTCGGTTGCTCGCGACCGATGAGATCAGCACGCCGCTGTTCGTCGTGGACTCGCAGATGGACTCGAACCAGCTCGGAGACTTCGGCGTCAACAACCCGGGAAACGCGAACATGCAGGCGTTTGCGCAGCGCTACGCCGCGGCGAAGCGGGCGGTGTTTCCGACGCTGCGGCCGCAGTACGGGCTGTTCTCGCTGTTCTCGACGACGCACGTGCTGATGAACAAGCGCGACGCGTGGAGCTCGCGCGTCGGCGCCACGACGCTGCCCGCGGCGATCGGGCAGTGGTACCGAGACCCGTGCGCGCGCACGGTGCGGGTCATCGACACGCCGTGACACACACAATCAAGCGCTGAGCAATTGGGCGACGCGATCGAGCACGCGCGGGTCGCTGAGCATCCAGCGGTGAAGCCCCACGGGCACGCGCTGGTCCGAGCGCGCGCCGACGAGCTGGCTCGAGCGAGCGGGGACGATCATGAGGTCGTACGGGGTCCAGAGCGTGTGCACTTCGACAGGGCCCCAGGGGTCTGCGTCGCTGGCGAGGTCGCGCAAGAGCTCGCTGTCGGGGCGCATCTGTCGGACGCCGGCGAGCGGGAGGGCGTAGGCGTTGAGCGTTCCGTGCTGGGGGCCAGAGATGGAGATGAAGCGGCGGATGCGCGCGCGACCGCCGCCGCGCTGCACGTACCAGCGCGAGACGAGCGCGCCCATCGAGAAGCCCACCAGGTCGACGCGCTCGTCGCGATCGCTCGCCGAGTCCACCGCGTGCGCCACCTGCGCGGCGAGCACGGGGATCAACGCGCGCCCGTCGTTGGGCCGCAGGTCGATCGCGGTCGCGTTGGTGATGCCGCGCGCCGAGAGCCCTGCGCGCAGCGGCTCGAGCCGCGATGAAGAGTCCCAGATCCCGTGCACGAGCACGACGGGGCGATCCGATCCGACGCTCACCGCGCGAGTGTGCCCTGCGCGCTCAGCGTTGTCTCATCGATGCAGCGCGCGCACCATCGTGCGAGCATCGCGCGCGCGACACCCATGGCATCCGCGCTCGACTGCATCGGAAACACGCCCCTCGTCCCGCTCGACCGCGTCGCGCGCGGCCTTCCCGTGCGGGTCTTCGCCAAGTGCGAGCACTTGAATCCGGGAGGCTCGATCAAGGACCGCATCGCACGCGCCATCGTCGACGACGCCGAGCAGCGGGGCCTGCTCGCGCCCGGCGCCACGCTCATCGAAGGCACCGCAGGAAACACCGGCGTCGGCCTCGCCCTCGTCGCGGCCATCCGCGGATACAAGCTCGTCTGCGTGATGCCCGAGAAGATGTCCCTCGACAAGCGCGCGGCGCTCGCGGCCCTGGGCGCGAAGGTGATCATCACGCCGAACGCTCCGCCGTCGCAGCCAGAGAACTTTCGCAACGTGGCGCGCAGGATGGCCGAAGAAAACGGCTGGTTTCTCACTGAGCAGTTCTCCAACGAGGCCAACGTGCGCGCGCACCGCGAGGGCACAGGCCGAGAGATCCTTCGGCAGTGCGACGGGCGGGTGGGCGCCTTCGTCGCCGGCGCGGGGACGGGCGGGACCATCTCGGGCGTCGGAAGGGCGCTGAAGGACGCGCTCCCCGCGGCGCTGGTGGTCCTCGCAGACCCCGTGGGCTCGCGGCTCGCGGGATGGATCGAGCGCGGCGAGCTCGGCCCCGACGGCGCCTACGCGGTCGAAGGAATCGGCGGCAGCGAAGTGCCCGACAACCTGCACCGCGCCGTGATCGACAGCGTCGAGAGCGTCAGCGACGAAGAGAGCTTCGCCATGGTCCGACGGCTCGTGCGCGAAGAGGGCCTGCTCGTCGGCGGCTCAGCAGGGACCAACGTCGTCGCCGCGCTGCGCGTCGCCGCGCGCGGCGGGCTCGAGGGCCCCGTCGTGACGGTGCTCCCAGACTCGTGGGACCGCTATCGCGCCAAGCCGTGGATGCAAGCGATGGAGCAATCGTGACTGACGACAGCGCAGCGCCCGTCGATCCCGCGGCGCTCACAGGACGGGCGTTGCTCGATCACTTGAGCCTCGGCTACCGCGGGCCCAAACACAAACGGTTGGTCGAGGCGCTCGCGGCGGTGTTCGACGACTCGCCCGAGCGTCTGCGCGCGGTGCTCGACGCGGACACGCCGCTCGATTGGCTGCTCAATCGACAGCGACTCGGCCCCATCGAGAGCGCCGATGTGTGGGAGTCTTTCGTCGCGCGAGGGCTCGTCCCGCTCGACTGGCTCGACGACAGCCGTCGCGTGTTCGGCCGAGGACGGATGCTCCGTGAAGGTTGGCGCTCGAAGCCGATCGAAGACGCCGAGGGTCGGGACGCCGCCAACGCTCGCAGCTTTCCGTTCGACTACCTCGACGCGATCACGTTCGGAGCAAACAGCGACGCGATCGTCGCCTGCGAGACCCTCGCGCGAGACGCGATCGCGCTCCGGTGGAAGACAGCCCATTCGCCGCCGCCAGACACCGTGCTCTGGCGCGCCCTTCCCCGCGGCCTGGTGCTCAACGCCACCGCGCGACAAGCGCCGCTCGCCGCGATCGCAGCGCTGCTCGACGAGCGGACGATCCGCGCCATCAACGCGCGAGGCGTCGTGCTCGGCGGCCTCGAGTCAGGCTGCGTCTTCTTGTCCCTCGCGCCCGTACACTGAGCGCTTCATGAACGAGCCGCCGCCGACCAGCCCCGACGAGCTGCACCTCTGCGTGTTCGAGTGCAACGTCGACGCGCATCCGCGCGCCGCGCTCGCGAGGTCGCTCACGCACTGCATGAGCCAACGACTCACGACCGCCAAGCAGAAGCGCTACGACGGCCTGCTCTACGGCCCCGGCGCAGACCTCGACGCCCTGCGCGCGGTGCGCTGCGCGAAGATCACATCGGTCGATCAGCTCCTCGCGTGGGCGGGCGCGGACCTCCGCGCAGAACACAGAGCACACACAATCAAGTCGCTTGGCAGAATTCGGTCTCACACCGGCTACGCGACGCCCTCGATCGAGCTCGTGCTCGAGGCCTGCCCCGAGGCCGCGCTCGCAGCGGCCATCGCCGCGGTGGACGCGCCCCTCGGACCGGCGCCTCCGCCGTGGGTGGCGCGCGCCCTCGACGGGCTCGACGAGCCGCGCCTCGCGCTGTCGACCAGCGTGAGCGCCAGCCGACGCAGCCCCGTCGAGTGGACGCGCGCGTTCACCCGGCGCCGCGCGCAGTTTCGCAGGGATGTGTCGGTGGATTTTCACCTCGACGCCAACAAGCTCGAGCTCATTCGAGAGGCGATCGAGCTGCTGTCGGCGAGCGAGATCCACGGCGTTCAGCTCAGCGCGCACCACCGCAAGGCGTCGATCGAGCCGCTGGTCGACTCGCTGCCCGAGGGCCTGCGACGCTTCGACGTCGGCGAGCCGTCGCTCGCAGGGATGCAGGCGCTGAAGCGCTGCTCGGCGCTGCGATCGGTGCGTGATTTGGGCGTCACCACGACCTCGGTGCTCGACGACGCGCTGGACGACTTCGGCGTGGCGTTCGAGCAGCTCGAGAGCCTCCGCTACGCGAGCTTTGCGCCAGGCAGCGTCGGCGCGCTGCGGCGGCTGTGCGCGACAGGGCGACTCGGCGCGCTCGCGCACCTGCGGATGTACGGCTCGACGATCACCGACGAGGACATCGACGCGCTCGCCGCGGCGACACCTGCGAGCACGCTTCTCACGCTCGAGCTCACGCACGCGGCGCTCACCGCGAAGGGCGCCGCGCAGCTCGCAGCAGACCGCGCGTTTTCGCAGGTCGAATCGCTCAGCGTTCGGCCAACGTACGATCAGCGCGCGTCCGCGACGGCGATCGAGTTCGTGCGCGCGTGCCAGCTCCGCTCGCTCTCGAGCTTCGAGTGGAACGACTTCACGCTCTCTGCCGAACAGGCCCGCTCGGTCATCGCAGAAATCACAACGAACGCGAGCTTCGCGCAGCTGCGCTCGCTCAAGCTCACGCAGCTCGGAGACGCCGCGCTCGACACGCTCGCCGCAGCGTCGCCGGCGCCGAAGCTCGCGCGGGTCGAGCTGAGCACCGTCCCGGTCTCGGACCGTGCGCTGATCGCGCTCTTGCGCTCGTCGTGGCTCACCAACGTGCGTTCGCTCTCGCTCAGCGCTTCGATGAACGAGCCGGCGCTGCTCGCGTTGTGCTCATCGCCAGCGCTGTCCGGCCTCGAGTCGCTGCAGCTCGCGCCACGGCAGCTCACGGCGCGGTTCGCGTCCGCCCTGCGCGAGGCGAGCTTCGCCCGATCGCTGCGGCAGCTGACGCTCTTCGCTGGCGCGGCCGACGACGACGCCGCTGCTGTGCTGTGCGACGAGGCGCTGCAGACCCAGCTCTGGCGCCTGACGCTCACGCGAAAGGTCTTCGCGCCGGACGCGCGGTGGGCGCTCGAGCGCGCATACGGCCCAGCGCTGAATCTCATCTGAGCGGCGATCGACCGAGCGCGACGCGCTTTGCCGTCAGCGTCGTGTGCTCGAGAAGCGCCAGTGATCGATCTCGGCCGTCGGCGTCACGACGTCCACAGGGGTCACCGTGCAGCCCATCCCGGCGCTGAGGCTCACCCTCGCGACCTGCCAAAAGTCGTTGCTTCGCTCGCCCTGCGAGCCGCTCTCGAGCGTGCGCGTGACGCGTGCGTATCGATGACGGTCGCACACGAAATCAACGGTCGCCGTGCTGCGCCCGACGCGCCGCATGTCGCTGTGAAAATGCACGGCGATCACGAGGTCTCCTGTGGGGCCAGAGGTGCGAGCCTCGATGACCTCGGGCTCGGCGCTCGCGTCGGTGACGTCGTTCACGAGCCGGTGTGTTCCGGCGAACATCATGCGCGGCTCGGGGATGTGCCAGTGCGAGTCCGCCACGGTGAACCACACGCGATCGCCGAGCCCCCATTGCGAGAGGGCGCCGTGCAGGTCGAGGTCTGTCCCCGCGGCGTCCCATCGAAGCTCGACGCGCAGCAGCCTCGGCGGGCACGGTCCGTTGCGCTCGTCGCACGCCCCGTACATCGGCGGCGCGAAGCGCTCCCATCGCGAAGGAGCGCTCGACGAGCGCCTCGCGACCGCAGGCGGATGCGGCCACCCGCTCTGCGATTCGTGCGCGCACCCGCCGAGCAGCGCGCACAGCGCGAGCGACCATCGCGCGCTCACTCGGACACCTCGGTCAGCGACAACGAACGGGGCGCGATCGAACCGTCCATGCCCGCTCGATCAGTGGAGAAGCCGCCGCCCACGCAGCGCCAATCGAAGCGCTCGCCGCGCGCGCAGATGCTGCGACCGCCCACGCGGACGTCGGTCGCTCCGTCGAAGGCGTCGACGCGGTGGACGCCCAGCGCGCGCCAGCCGTGCGGCGTCAACTCGGCTCCGTAGCGGACGCCCCAGCACCACACCGTGCGATCGTCACGAACCGCGCAGGTGGTCGAGTCGCCGCTCGCGATCGCGCGAACGTGATCGAGCCCAACG
This sequence comes from Myxococcales bacterium, assembly GCA_013298625.1. Classification (GTDB taxonomy): domain Bacteria; phylum Myxococcota_A; class Polyangia; order Polyangiales. The sequence goes on along the minus strand of JAAFIF010000006.1, from coordinate 132,966 downwards.
ACCTCGGCAGCAAACGGATCGCACGGCATGGGCGGTCCGTCGAGCATCGGAATCGTGCACCACCGCTCGCTCGGGCGCGCGAGCCTGTGCTGCGTCGCGGCTCCCCAACACGTGACGCGCCCCGAGGGCATGAGCGCGCACGCGTGCATCGAGCCGACCGCGAGCATGCGCAGCCCGCGCGCGTCGACGGCCTCGACCGGCGAGGACGTCGGCTTGGTCGAGTGGTCCCCGAGCTGGCCCGTCTGGTTGAATCCCCAGCAAAACACCCGGCGATCTGCGGTCACAGCGCAGCTCGTCGCGCCCCCAGCGTGCACGCTCTCGACGCCGGACAATCCCTCGATGAGCGTCGGGGCAGAAGCGCAACGGCACTCGTCCGACGAGCCCACGCAGCGCTCGCCGCGCGAGGGAGCGCCGGCCGAGCCGTACATCGTGAAGCCCCAGCACCACACGCGCCGCTGCGCGTCGAGCGCGCACGTGTGTTGTCCGCCCGCCGCCAGCTGCAGGACGTCGGTGATCGCAGGCTGCGTCCACGACCGCGGGCCCTGCGACGGAGCGGCGCCCACTTGCGCGACCTCGTTGCTCCCGATGCAGCGAACGGTCCGATCGTCGAGCAGCGCGCACGCGTGTCGATCGCCGGCGACGAGCGAGACGACCGAGCGCGGGAGGTCTTCGACGACGTTGGCCAGCGCGCGCGTGTACGAGCCGAAGCAGAGCGCTCGTGCCGACGCCGTGCGCGCGCAGTGCACGCCGCCGCCGAGCGCGAGGTCGACGACACGCGAAGCGTCGCCGCGCACGACGGGGCTCGAGCGCCACGCCACGCGCGTCGGAGCGATCAGCGCAGCGGGCGGCGCGAGCACCGGAGGAAGACCCGGCGAGCAGCCAACGAGAGAGAGGGCGAGCAGAGCGCGACGCACGGTGCAGAGCGACACGGTAGCCCACTGCGTGCTTGGGGAGCGCAGCGCATTGATCCCGACCGCTGATCGGGCGGACTCGGACGGTCACCGCCATGGAGGCCGCCATGGCGGACGCCGGCAGCACCGCCATGGCGGGCGCGCGATCCCCTGCGAATTCCAACGCCCCCCCCGTTGGAACGAATCGCGCAACCCGCTGCCCCGCGCGATGCAGACCCCGTTCGATGCGATGGCGAAGGCGTTGATCGACGCAGCGCTCGACGGCGTGTGCGAGGTCTCGCTGCAAGAGCCCGTGGCGATGGACGCCCTGTACGCCGACGCTGTGATCGACCCGCGCGCGCCGAGCGAAGAGATCGCGCGGCGCGGGCTGCTCGGTCGGATGGCGAGCGCGTCCTGTGTGATCGAGGCGTTTGCGACGGTTCCAACCGTGTGGGACGCGGATCGATGCGCGGCGCGGGCCTCGCTGCTGCGGGCGACACAGCGACGCGAGCGGCTGCTATGGGTGATCGCGCCGGGGCGAGCGCGATCGGTGATCGAAGCGTTCGTGCTGGCGCGCTCCCGTGCATGGCCGCGAGGCGTGTACGTCGGCGCCGCCGATCGAACGCTGCGGCTCGTCGTGGTGAGCGAGCTGCCGCGCGTGCGGTCCACGCTATTGCTGCCGTTGATGGGTCGCGGCGCGGTGCTGCGTGCAGCGCTCGCCGAGTCGATGGCGCTCGATGCCGCAGCGTGGGAGCGGCCCTTCGTGCTTCGGGTGTTGTTGCGCATGCGCTCGGAGTTGCGCAGGATGACTGGCGACGACGCTGTTTCGAAGGAGATCGAGATGCGCTACGCAGAGCTGGCGAAGTCCGTGGACAAGATGCTCAACGAGCTCCGAGTCGAGAGCGAACTTCGCGGAGAAGCCCGCGGAGAAGCCCGCGGTGAAGCCCGCGGTGAAGCGAGAGGACGAAGCGCCGAGCTCCGCGCAGCCATCGTGGACCTTTGCGAAGTGCTCGGCATCGCGCTGAGCGACGCGCAGCGCGGGCAGCTCGCAGAAATGCCGCTGCCAGAGCTCGACGCGCTGCGACTTCGCATCAAGCACGAGCGGCGCTGGAGCGAGTGACGACGGGGCCGACGCTTTCACAGCGCGCTCGGTAGCGCGCGGAAGTGCCACACGAAGAGCGCAGACGTGTTCGTCGATCGGCGCCGACGAGCGCGCGCGAAGGCGTCGCGTTGCGCGACGCAGCGCGGGGGCGTTATCGCCACGTGGCTTCGTTCTGCTGCTGCTGCGTCTGCTGGGAGTTCTCTCGCTGATTGCGCTCGAGCTCGACGCGACCCAGCGCTGCGCGCTGCGCGGAGAGCTGCGCCGGATACCGTGCGACCAACACCGGCGCGAACACCTCGAGCGCGTTGACCGTCGCCTGCAGCGTCACCGCGCGCTTGTCCACGAAGACGCCCCATCGCTCGGATCGCGCGCTGCGCTGCAGCTCCATCGCCGCGCCGCGCTGCCACTGCGCCTCGTCGAGCGGGACCGCCACCGACAACGCCCCGTCCGCGCACTCTTTCACGTAGAGATAGCCATATTGCCTCCGAAGCGCGTCGGAGCCCCGCACGGGTCTACCGTACGAAACATGGCAGGCGTCGAGCGTCGCGAGCTGCGCTTGCACAGCGTTGAGCTCCGCGCGATCTCCGACGTCGTCCCCGGTCGGTCGACGCACGAACCAGCGCAGCAGCAGCGCGGTTGCCACGATCAGCGCGAGCACGATCGCGACCGCGCCGAGCAAGAACGCGACGCCGGACATCGGCGATTGGCGTGTCGATTGTCCCTGAGTCATCGCGCTCCACTACAACCGAACGCAGAGCCTGTTGCCAGCACCGTTCGCAGCGCGTCGCGGTGCGCTCACACGGTGACGCGTCGGTGGTAGCTCAGCCACTCGAGCACGACGATCGCGAGCGCGCCCGCCAGCAGGTAGAGCCACAGCTCACGTCGGACGCCGACGCGTCCCGCGATGGGCGCGGTGGCGCGCGTCCCGTTGAGCTCGGCGAACGCGCGGGGCGCGACCCGAGACTCGTCGGGATCCGTGAGGTTTCCTGCGACGATCTGCGCTTCGTTGCCCGCGCGCACGCGGTAGAAGCCCGCGCGCATCCCTCGCAACACCGCGCGGCCCTCGATCACCGGCGCGCTCGAGCGACGGCCGTCCGGCCCTTCGACCTCGGCGCGATCTACGCCAGCAGGGACAGGAACCCTCCACGACTCGCCCGTCTTGAAGCTCGACAGGTACGCGGGGTCTTCGCCGTGGATCCAATCGATGGTGTTGATCACCAGCACCGGCCACGAGACGCGCAGCGGAAGGTCGCTCGATCGCAGATCGAACGTCACCGCCACGAAGCGTCCGCCCGTGCGCTGCCCGACCACGACCAACGGGCCCTGCGCGCTCGCGGCCACGGCGCGATCGCCCTCGCGCAATCGGTAGCGCGTGGCGACGCCGACGTTGGTGTCTTCGATGTCGGACATGAAGCGCATCAGCGGGTGCCGCGCGTCGATGCGCTCGAAGAAGGGCCGACGAATCTCTGCCGCTTCGGGGGTCGCGCCGTCGATCTCGAGCGGAGAGTCCGTGCCGGAGGGGTGCAGGTAGAGCACTGCCGTTCCTGGCGGAGCGGGGACGGTGACGCCGTCCATCACCACGAGGTCGTAGCGGCCCTCTCGCATCTTCTGCGGAGCGTCGGCGACGGTGGCCTCTTCGCTCTCGATGTACTCGTCGAGCAAGAGCGCCGCTTGGACGTAGAGGTTTCCGTCACTGACGAGCAGGACGCGCGAGCGACGGCGCGCAGGCAGCGTGGCGTACGCGCGGTCGTCCGCAGGGAGGTCGTCCCGCGTGCGATCCGCGAACTGCACGCGCGCCTCGAGGGTCTGATTGGCGCCGGACTGATCGCGCAGCACGCGCTGCTGCGAGCCGTTGGGCTCGAGCGTCATGCGCGTGACCTCGAGCGGCGCGTCGTCGGCGTAGAGGGACAGCTCGATCTCTTCGCGACGGTCGCTGTAGTTGCGCACCTCGACGAGCACTTCGTACCGCGTTTTATCGAGCGGATACCGCCTCGCGCTGAACGCTGAGATCCCCACGTTGCGCCCCGAACGCCCGACAGCCACGTGCCGAAGCGGAACGCCCTCGGGCAGCCGCACCTCGCCCGCGCCGTCCCGCGCGGGACCGTACCCGCCGTCGCCGACGATCACGACCTCCGCGCGCTCGAGCCCGCGGATCGCGTCGAGCGCGAAGCGGGTCGCGCCCGCAAAATCGAGCCCCGTATCCCTCGGCGCGTAGTCCTTGAGCGCGTTCTCGAGGGACGCGACGTCGTCGGTCATCGGGCTGAGCGCGGTGACCTCGCCGTCCATCTGCGCGAGCAGCATGCGATCGGCCGAGCCCATCTCGCGGATCATCCTGCGCACGGCCTCGCGCGCCGCCGTGGCGCGTCCGCCAGGGACGTCCGTGGCCTGCATGCTCGCGCTTCCGTCCACGAGAACAACCAGGTTGCGCCCGGCGCGCGAGAGCCCTTTGAACCGCGGGTCCGCGAGGGCGAAGACCATCAAGCCCAGCAGCAAGAGCTGCAACAAGAGCGAGAGGATCCGCTTGAGGTGCTGAAAGAGCGCGCTCGAAGGCCGCTCGATGAGCACGCGCTTCCACAGCTTGGCGAACGGGACAGGGACCTGTCGTCGTCGCAGCTTCAGGATGTACAGGACGACAACCGCGGCGCCGACGCCGAGGTACAGCGTCCCCAGTTGCCCTGCGGTGAGACCGAAGAACTCCATCGCGATCGCTCACTCCACCAGGGCGAGCCGACGAAACAGGTAGAGCACCTGCTCTTCGAACGGCTTGGTGATGTCCGCTGCGACGTACGGCACCTGCCGGGTCTTGCAGAAGTCATCGATCTCTTTGCGCCACTTCTCGTGCTCTTCTTTGTACGCCTTGACCATCCCGTCGGTGAGGGTGATCTCGCGGCTCTCGCCGTTCTCGACGTCGACGAGCGTGACGTCGCCGCGCGCGCCCGGGTCGCTCTCGCGCGGGTCGACCACGTGGATCACCATGGGCTCGTACTTGCGGTAGCGAATCGCGTTGATCCCGCGCTCGAAGCCCTCGGGGTCGTACAGGTCCGTCACGATGATCGCGATCCCGCGGCGCTTCTGCTGCGTCGTGAACTGCCGCGCGGCGTCGGCCAGCGCGGTCTCGCCCTTCGGGCGCACGGACCGCAAAAAGTCGAAGATCTTGAAGATGCGGCCCTTGCCGCGGGTGGACGGCAGGGTCTTGTCGACCTTGGTGCTCACCGCGAGCAGCGCGACGCGGTCCAAATTGGCGAGGCCGACGTACGCCATCGCCGCGGCGAGCTTGCGGGCGTGATCGAACTTCGAGGGCTCTCCGTACGCCATGGACTCGCTGCAATCGAGCAGGACGTAGATCGAGAGGTCCTCTTCTTCTTCGTACAACTTGAGCAGCATGCGCTCGCTGCGGCCGTAGACCTTCCAGTCGACGTAGCGCAGGTCGTCGCCGGCGTTGTACTGCCGGTGATCGGCGAACTCGATGCCCGAGCCGGTCTTCTTGGTCCTGCGCTCGGCGCGCAAACGACCAGCGAAAAGCCTGCGAGAAATGACCGCGAGGTAGTCGAGCTTGCGCTGAAACTCGTCGTCGAAGATGTCCTCTTTGGGCGCTGGCGGCGCGAGTGACTTTCGAAAGAAGTCGGTCAGTCCCAAGGCCCAGCCTCCGTGTGCGACGAGCGCGCGCGAGCGCTCACTTCTCGGCCTTCTTGATGGTCTCGAGGATCTTCTCGAGCACGGCGTCGGCGCGGATGCCCTCGGCCTCGCCTTCGAAGTTCATGATCACGCGGTGGCGCAGCGCCGCGAGCGCGCTCGCGCGGACGTCGTCTTCGCTCGGGGCGAATCTGCCGTCCATGAGGGCGCGGATCTTCGAGGCCATGAGCACCGCTTGCACGCCGCGCGGAGAGCTGCCGAAGCGGACGAAGCGCTTGACCATGTCCGGCGCGCCAGGGCCATCGGGGTGCGTCGCCTGCAGCACGCGAATGGCGAAATCTTGCACGTGGCGCGCGACCGAGACCTCGCGCGAGAGCCATCGCAGCTCGAGGATGCGCTGCCGAGAGAGCACCGGCTTGACCTCGGCGCTGGCCGTCCCCGTCGTGCGATCCAAGATCGAGTGAAGCTCTTCTCGATCGGGAAATCCCACGTGGAGCTTGAAGAAGAACCGGTCGAGCTGCGCCTCGGGCAACGGGTAGGTGCCCTCCATCTCGAGCGGGTTCTGCGTGGCGAGCACGAAGAAGGGCTGGTCGAGCTTGTACGTGCTCTTGGCGATGGTGACCGAGCCCTCTTGCATCGCTTCGAGCAGCGCGGACTGCGTCTTGGGCGTCGCGCGGTTGATCTCGTCGGCGAGGATCATGTTGGCGAACACGGGGCCGCGCTGAAACTCGAAGCGCTTTCCGCCGCCCTCTTCGACGAGCACCGTGGTGCCGAGGATGTCCGCGGGCATCAGGTCCGGCGTGAACTGCACGCGCGAGAAGCTCAGGTCGAGCGCGCTCGCCAGCGTCCGCACCAGCATCGTCTTTCCCAACCCCGGAACGCCCTCGAGCAGCACGTGCCCGCCGGCGATCATCGAGATGAGCACGCCGTCGACGATCTCGTCGTTGCCGACGATCACCTTGCCGACCTCCTTCTTCACCGCGTCGATGTCGCGACGAAACGCGTCCATCGCCTCTTTGGGCGGCGGGCTGTTGCTCTTCGCTGGCTGCGCGCTCGATGCCGTCTGGCTCATTCGTGAATCCCTTTCACACTCTCACTGCTCGTCCCGCGGACGAATCAACTGGAAGTACCGGCGCACGTACGAGCGGTACCCGGGCGGCACATCGCCCCCGTGAATCACTTCGCGCGCGTGATCCCAGTACTCCTGGTGCACCTGGCGATAGGCCGCCGTCGTAAACCCGTCTTGCGCCGCCGTGCGGATCACCTGCGAGCGCGACGGACCGTTGCCGTTCTGCTGCCCGCTCACGTTGACCTGCTGCGTGCGGCCTTGCGCTGCGGTCGCCGCGCCGCGGTGGTTGTCGTCGTGCTCGGTGCCATAGCCCTGGCCGCCCGGGTCCGTGCCCTGCCCGCCCTGCCCTTGGCCCTGGCCCTGGCCCTGACCTTGACCCTGACCTTGGCCCTGACCGCCCGTGCCGCCGCGCTGCAAGCGCAGCAATCCCGGCCGTCCTTGACCTTGGCCTTGGCCCTGTCCCTGGCCTTGACCCTGGCCTTGACCCTGGCCGGGCTGCATTCCGCCCGGTTGCGTTCCGCCGCGGGCGCGCTGCGCGAACCGCTGCAAGCGCTGGCGCTGCTGCTGCCCGCCCTGCCCGTTCTGCTGGCGCATGCGCTGACGAAGCTCTTCGAGCTGCTGGCGCATCTCGGCCACTTGCTGCTCGGTCAGCTGCTGCTGCTGCATGCGGTTGAGGTCCTGCGCGCCCTCTTCCATGTTCTGCGCGGCGCGCTGCATGTCTCGCATGAGGTCCTGCATCGCGCGGGACATCGCGCGGTCGAGCCGCTCGAGCTGCCTTCGCCGCTGCTGCTGTTGTTGCTGCTGACGCTCGAGCCGCTCGAGGTCGCGCTGCCGCTGGCGCAGCATCCGCTGCTCGTTCTGCGTCAGGTTGCGCTCGCGCTGCTGGCGCAGCATCCGCTCGATCTCTTGCCGCATCTGCTGGAGCTGCTGCTGCAGCTGCTGCTGCTCGCGCTCGCGTCGCTCTTGCGAGTTTCGCACGGCGTTTTGCAGGCTCTGGCGCTGCTGCTGCGTCATGCGGTTCTCGCGCATCTGCCGCGCGAGGTTGTTCATCTCTTGCGCCGCGCGCTGGGCGTCGGCGTTTTGAAGGGCCCGCGACAGCTCGCGCGTGGTCTCTTCGTTCTGCATGTCGCGGCCGAGCTCGCGCAGCGCCTCGCGCAGCGACTCGCGGTCGCTCTCGCGGCCCGCCTCCATCTCTTGCTGCAGCTGCTGCAAGCGACGAAACGCCTCTTCGCGGTCGAGCCGGCGGTCCGCGATCTGATCGACGAACTGCCGAAAGCGCTCGGCTGCCTGCCGCGCTTCGGGCGTCTGCGCGTTGTCCTGCGCTTGCTGCGCGAACTGACGAAACGCGTCCACGTCGTCGTCCGCGAGCTCGAGCGGGTCCCGCGGGCCTTGCGCGACCGGCGCGGGCAAAAGCACACGCGTGCGGAGCTCCACAGCGCCGACGACGCCGAGCACCGCGAGCAACGCGAGGGCGTACCCCGCCTCAGCGGGCCACGCGAAGGCCATCGCCTTCTTCGGGTCGAGCGCGGTGCTGCGCGCCTTCTCGTCAGCGTCTTCGATGGCCGCGTCCATGAACCGCGTGCGCTCGTCGGGCTTGGCCGCGGCGAACTCAACGGCGTTGGACAGGCGATCCTTCAGCGAAAAAGCGCCGTCGAGCAGCTGCGCTGCCCACAGGGTCGAGACCGATCGCAGCGCGCCCACCAGCGCGCCGACGAGCGGAAACAGCAGCGACGCGAGCAGCATCCACCGCCCCGCGCGGTCGCTCACGCGCCCCACCTTCACGAGCACCATCGCGACGACGGCGAACGCCGCCCCCACCATCGACGCCTGCAGCGCGTAGGTCACCGCGCGCACGAAGCGCACTCGCCCACGCATACGCTCGATCGCGGCGCGCGCCGCCGGAGCGTCGGGAGGAGGACCGAGAGGGGGCTCTGGACCAGTCGTTGCGGCTTCGGTCATCTCTTCTTCGCTCGATTCACCGGCGGCGTCACTGAGGCAGAGAACGCGCTCGGGGCTCTGCTGCTTCCTCGGCCGACCCGGTGCTCGGGCCGAGTGTAGTCCGACGCGAGGCGAACGCGCCCGGACGAACAAACTTTCATCCTCGCGCCACGAGCCACAGAGGGGTGGCTCCTTGTCGCACTGACAACTGAGACCGTGACAGCGCGGCGCACATTGGCCTGTGACGCGCGAGCGGCAGAGAAGTTCCTCTCACAAACCCAGCGACGAAGAGATCACACAACGCTCACACCGGGCGATCGTTGCCGGGCGGGCTGTTCCGGTGCTAAGCCTCTGTTTACCGCCATGACCTTCGGCCCCACAGAGATGATCGTCGTGCTCGTGATCGTCGTGCTCTTGTTCGGTGCGAACAAGATCCCGCAGCTCATGACCGGGCTCGGCCAGGGAATTCGCAACTTCAAGCGCGGCCTCAAAGACGAGGACGAAGAGGGCAAAGACCGCCCTCGCGTCCCGAGCGACACCAACGACAAGGTCACCTGACCGTCGGCCACCGCCGAAGCGTCAGCCCAGGGGGGCGAACAAATCAACGGGGTTTCCGTCGGGGTCGCGCACTTGCGCGTAGCGCTGCCCCCAAAACGCATCCCACGGCGCCTTCGCCCCTGGGTAGCCCGCCGCCGTCAGCCGCGCATACGTCGCGTCCACGCCCGCCGCGTCTCCGCAGTGAAACGCTAGCCCCATGCGGTGCCCTCCCGATGCCGGCTCCCACTCGGGCATAAACGACCGCACCACGGCGATCGTGTCGAACATCACCCGCAGCCCGCCCGGCGTGGTCGCCTCGACGTGCTGCTCGTCTCCGGGGTCTTCGGGCAGCTCCAAGCCGAGCATCCGGTAGAACCGCAGCGAAGCGCAAAGGTCGCTCACCACGATGCCCATGGCATCCAATCGAGGGGTCGAGCTCATCGCCGCGCAGCGTAGCAGAGACCCGTTCGCTGACAGCATTGGTGGTACTGTCCGCCCGTCGTCGCCCTCGGCCGACGGCCGCACGCCATGCCCCAACCCTACACGCTGCTGGTCGCCACGGATTTCAGTGATTGCTCCCGCGCCGCGCTGGCCGAAGCGCTCGACATCGCCGTGCTGCGCGCGCCGTCCGAGCTGGTCTTGCTGCACGTGCTCGACGTCGCCGACGGCCCCGCGCTCGACGCGATGTCCGAGAGCGAAAAGGTCGCCGACGGGATGCTCGCCGAGGTCGAAAAGATCCGCCCGAAGAGCGAGCTGCCCGCGACGGTCAAGCTCCACTGCCACGTTGTTCGCGGCGCCCCCGCGCAGCGCGTGGTCGACGAAGCGATCGCGCACCGCTGCGACCTCATCGTGGTCGGCACCCACGGCCGCACCGGCCTCGGTCGCCTCGTGCTCGGCTCGGTCGCAGAGACCATCGTGCGCCTCGCGCCCTGCTCGGTGCTCACCGTGAAGAAGAGCGCCGCGCGCTGAGCGATACACCGTCCGCACATCTATTCAACTCGTCAATCGAAACACTCCCTCCACGAGCGTAGTCACCGATGCCCCTCACGCTAGCGAAGCGCCTCGACGCCGTCGTCCCCTCGGCCACCCTCGCCATCAACGCCCGCGCCCAGGCGCTGCGCGCCCAGGGCGTCGACGTGATCTCCTTCGGCGCAGGCGAGCCGGACTTCGACACTCCGTCGAACATCCGCGAAGCCGCCAAGAGCGCCATCGACCAGGGAAAGACCCGCTACACGGCCGTGTCGGGCATCCCCGAGCTGCGCAAGGCGATCGCGCGGCACAACGAGCAAGAGCGCGGCGTCCCCACCGCGGCCGAGAACGTTGTCGTGAGCGTCGGAGCGAAGAGCGCCCTCTTCAACTTCGCGCTCGCGGCGCTCGAGCCAGGCGACGAAGTCGTGATCCCCGCGCCCTATTGGGTCAGCTACCCCGAGCAGGTGCGCATCGCCGGCGCGACGCCCGTGCACATCCCGAGCACGCTCGAAGCAGGGTGGAAGATCACCGCCGAGCAGCTGCGCGAGGCGATGTCGTCGCGCACCAAGGCCGTCGTCCTGTGCACCCCGTCGAACCCCACGGGCGCTGCGTACACTGCGAAAGAGCTCGCCGAGTTCGCCGAGGTCCTGCGCAAGTTCGACTGTTGGATCGTGTGCGACGAGATCTACTCGAAGCTCGTGTACGACGGCTTCGAGCAGCGCTCGATCCTGCAGGTGGCGCCGGACCTCAAAGACCGCGCGGTGATCATCGACGGCGTTTCCAAGACCTACGCGATGACGGGATGGCGCATCGGCTGGTCGATCGCGCCGGTCGCGCTCTCGAAGGCGATGGACACGATTCAGGGCCAGGGCACCTCGAGCGCGACCACGCCCGCGCAGTACGCCGCGCTCGAAGCGGTGACCGCGCCGGCCAACGAGCTGGCGCACATGCGCACGATCTTCAGCGAGCGACGCAACAAGCTCGTGCACGGGCTCCGCGCGCTGCCCGGCGTGCGATGCGCGATGCCCGAAGGGGCGTTCTACGCGTTTTGCGACGTGAGCGCGTGGCTCGGAAAGAGCACGGGCGAGCGCACGCTCGAGTCCGACGACGACGTGGCGCGATGGCTGCTCGACGCGGCGCGCGTGGCGGTCGTCCCAGGGGGAGCCTTCGGCGCGCCGGGCCACTTGCGCCTGAGCTACGCGGTCTCGCTCGGGCAGATCGAAGACGCGCTGAGCCGCATCGCCACCGCGGTCGGCGCGCTCAAGTAGCGCTCACTTGTCCTCGGGGTTGGCGAACTTGAAGACCATCGCCGCCGCGGCGCCGCCCGCGAGGTCCGCGGCGACGTGGATCCAGATCTGCGAGAGCTCGACGAGCTTCATCACGCCGATTCCGACGGCCACGGCTGGGTTGAACGCGCCGCCCGAGATCGCCCCCACCGAGAACGCGCCCACGACGACGGTGAACCCGATCGCGAGCCCGTAGAACGAGTTCTTCTCCGTGCCCTTCGCGGTCGCCGTGTTGAGCACGACGTACGCGAGCGCGAAGGTGAACAAGAACTCCGCGGCGAGCGCCTTCGGAATCGTCGCCGACTCGATCACCATCGTCGCGCGCGGCGCGCCCACGAGCCAGCGAGCCAGCAGCGCCGCCGAGATCGCTCCGAGCACCTGCGCGACCACGTACGGGCCGACGTCGCGCGTCTCGCAGCGGCCGCGCAGCCACACCGCCAACGTCACCGCCGGGTTGTAGTGCCCTCCGGACAAGTGCCCTCCCGCGAACACCATCACCATCAGCGCCGCGCCGATCGCCAGCGGCGGGATCACGCCCGCGCTGCCGGGGATCACGGTGCACCCCACGGTGAGCACCAAGAAGAGGGTCCCGATGAATTCGTACAAATACCTTCGCATCCAAACCTCCAATCCGAACAGCGTATCTCCCTAGGTTTTTCAACGACTAAATATATTTGCACAGTTCCAAAGACTCCCCAGTCGACGGCGTCCAGTCGGTTATATGCACGAATGCGCGGCGCCGAGTTCGAAAGCGCCGACGCGCCTCGGACAGCGCGACGCCCCTCAGAGTAACCTGTGGAGTTTTGCGCGAGCGCGAGGGCGCGATCGCTTCAACCTCGGCGTCGCGTGCACGCCCTCTGCATTGCGCCCCCTCGTCCTCGCGTTGCTACGAAAACCCCCGCAGCGTCCGATCGCAGTCAGCGTCGTATCGCCCTCAACAACGACCGCGACTGGGTTCGTAGCTTTCCCAGCGCGCGGCACAGTCGGGCGTGGACTCCGCGGGAAGAATCCACGGGTGAGGCTTCGTGCTATACCGCGCCCATGAATTCAACGTCGCTCCTTCGCTTGCGGCGAGCGCTGCTCGCGCTCGCCGTCGCCACTTCGATCGCCTGCGGCTCGCCGACGCCGAGCAGCGACGCTGGAGACGCAGCGGTCGCAGACAGCTCCGCAGACTCGACGCTCACCGACGCGACGCGACGCGACGACGTCGCCGCAGACCAGAGCGCGCTCGAAGATCGCCCCGCGCTCGACGCTCCCGCGTCGGACGTCGCGCTCGACACACCCACGCCTGACGTCTCGCTCGACGCGCCTGCAACGGATGTGGCGGCGAGCCCGGATGGGTCGAGCTCGACCGACGTGACCTCGAGCCGCGATGCCGCAAGCGACGCGAGCACGCTCGATGGGGCTACAGTGTCCGACGCGGCGCGGGACGCCCTCGCCGACAGCAGCGCGCCGTGCGCGATCGCTGGCGACTGGGCGGGCACAGTCTCGATGGCAGGCATGGTGCAGTTTCGCTTTCGCAGCGACGGAACCTGGCTCGGCGCCCCCGCCGGCACGTCGCTCGACGGCGCCTCGGCGATCGCGCTCGGCAACTACTCGACCGCCACGGGCACGCTGGTCCTGACCAACGAGCCCGGGCTCAGCGGCTGCATGATGGGAGACCGCGGAGAGTACCGACTGACCTACGACGCGACCTGCGGGACGATGACCTGGATGGTCGTCAGCGACACGTGCGCGTCGCGCGCGGCCGTGCTCAGCGGCGCGACGTTTCGCCGGATCGTCGCGGACGGAGGCGCCGCTGATGCGGGGCCGTCCGACGCGACCGTGGGCGACGCGGGCGCATGTCGAATGATCGGCGATTGGTCGACGATGGTCCCTGGCGGGTCGCTCTGGTTTCGCTTCATCGCCGATGGGACTTGGGAGGCCGCGCTCAGCCTGATGCAGCTCACCTCGGGTCCGCGCATCGCCCTCGGAAACCAGAGCGAGACGCCGCCCCGCATCGTGCTCACCAACGACCCGAGCATGGTCTCGGGCTGCGCGATGTCCGATCGCGGCGAGTACACCATCACGTACACGCCCGGCTGCGGCTCCGCGCGATGGACGCTGGTCACAGACACGTGCTCCGGGCGCGCAGCAGCGCTCAACGGCGCCACGCTGACCCGCCTGTAACTCCTGCGGGCAGACCGCGCGTCAGCCGGGGCGTCCGCCCATGCGCGAATCACTGTCGTCTGCGTCCGGGCGGCCACCGCCGCCGCTGTCTCGGTCGCCGGCGCCGCCGTCCATCACGCGGCCGCTATCCGGCATCCCGCCCATCACGTCGGGCATCCCGCCGACATCGGGCATCCCGCCCATCACGTCGGGCATGTGTCCGACGTCCGGCATTCCGCCCATCACATCGGGCATCCGTCCCACGTCCGGCATGCCGCCCATCACGTCGCGCAAGGACATCGCGTCCCGAAGCGGGGCGGAGTCGCGGCTCGGCAGCGTGCTGTCCTCGAGCGCAGTCGCGTCGCTGCCCGACTGCGCATCGACGACGCCGGTGTCCAAGCGAAGCCCGGTCGTCGGATCGATCAAGCTCAATCCCGGCGGTTGATCAATGGGAATGCACTGCCCCCCCTCGGAGCACGTGAGCCCCGCGCCGCACTGCACCGACTCGCAAGCGCGCGCGAGAAACATCGGCAAGCGCAGCGTTTGCCCGTACGCGAACGGCATCCGAGCGGTGCGGCTCACCAGCGCGCGACCGCTCATCCCATCGGAGCCGACCACCGCCTCGACCATCACTTGGACGGGCTTGGTCGTGTCCCTCGGCTGCATGGGGACCATCAAAAACGAGAGAGGAATGCAGAACCGCGCGCCGTTTGGCGCGTCCATGCAGCCGCTGCTCGAAGAGCCCGACAGCGTGATCGCGCGCACCGTCTGCTCGCCGCCGGCCGGGTCGTCGACGGTGATCCGCAGCGAGCCCGCCTCTGCAGGGATGGCGTAGTCCGTGTCCACGACGACCACGATTTGCGTCCGCGACGCGACGCACGACGTCACCGAGAGCGCCCCCACCAAGACCGCGATCCATCGTTGCGACAGGGACACTGCTGTGTGCTCTCCGTGGCTCGCGCTGCGCGCGGCACACCAGACAACTATGGAACATCTCTGCCCGTGAAGCACCACGAAAAGCCGTCGGTCACCGCCCGAGCGCGCCCTTCGTCCACGCGCCACGTCACGCAACCTTCAAACGTACGCACCACAATTCAAGATCAGCGCTTATCTCCCGCTCAACTCGCCGCTCGCCGAGCCGTCGAGCAGCGCCGCGAGGTCTGCGCCGAGCTCCCTCGGCGGGCTCTCGATGATCCGACCCACCTCGCGACCATCGCGCCGCACCACGAAGGTCGGGACGTACCGAAGCCCTGCCTCCTCGGTGAACCCCGGCGCGCTCTTGCTTCGATCCACTGCGATCAGCCGCAGCGCAAACGGGACCGCCGTCATCCCCTCGGTGTAGCGCAGCAGCCTGCTCACCTCGCGCACGCTGTCGCCGCACCACGTTCCCAGGTACACGTCCACCGTCGCCCCTGGAGGGACCGCGGCCAACGCTCGCGCCGCGTCGGGCTCGATGCGGGTCCGCTCGTACGCTGCGCTCCAACGCGGGTCCGCCTCGAAGATCTGCTGTTTGTTCACGATGCCCACGAGGACGCTCCTGTGCGCGATCGCAGCGCCCTCGACGGCCGTCCCTTGCGCGCTCGCGCAACCGCCGGCGAGCGCAACGACGACGAGGACCGCTGCAAGTCTTTCGTACACGCCCGCGAGTGTAGCGAACCCTTGCCGCTCGATCGACCGAAGGAGCACCATCTCGCGCCATGTCGAAGCTCGCGCTCGCCAAGCACCGCACGTTCGCCGGAGTCAAAGGCCCTGTCGTCATCGTCGTGATGGACGGCGTCGGCGTCGCCCCCGCAGGAGAGGGCAACGCGTGCACGCTCGCCCGCACGCCCACGCTCGATTGGCTCCGCGCCAACACCGCGAACACCACGCTGCGCGCGCACGGGACCGCCGTCGGGCTGCCCAGCGACGACGACATGGGCAACAGCGAGGTGGGTCACAACGCGCTCGGCGCAGGGCGCGTCTTCGACCAGGGCGCCAAGCTCGTCAACGCGGCGATCAGCTCGGGCGCGCTCTTTCGCGGCGAGTGCTGGCGATCGATCGTCTCGCGCGTGCGCGAGCGCAACAGCACGCTGCACTTCATCGGGCTGCTCTCGGACGGCAACGTTCACTCGCACGAGCAACACTTGTTCGCCCTGCTCGAAGCCGCGGCGGGCGAAGGGATCGCGCGCGCCCGCGTGCACGCGCTGCTCGACGGCAGGGACGTGCCCGAGACGAGCGCGCTCGAGTACGTCGACAAGCTCGAAGCGAAGCTCGCGAGCCTGCGCACTGCTGCGCGCGACTATCGCGTGGCCTCGGGCGGCGGGCGCATGAAGGTCACGATGGACCGCTACGAAGCCGAGTGGGCCATGGTCGAGCGCGGCTGGAAGCTACATGTCCAGGGCGAAGGACAGGGCTTCTCGTCGCTGCGCGCGGCGGTCGAAGGGCTGCGCGAGCAGAGCCCTGGGATCAGCGACCAGAACCTCCCGGGGTTCGTCATCGTCGAGCGCGACGGCGCTCCCGTGGGCCCCATTCGTGACGGCGACGCGGTGGTGCTCTTCAACTTTCGCGGCGACCGCGCCATCGAGATCACCCGCGCGTTCGAGCAGCAAAACTTCAGCGGCTTCGACCGCGGCCCGCGACCTGACGTCTTGTTCGCAGGGATGATGCAGTACGACGGCGACCTGCGATTGCCGTCGCGCTTTCTCGTCAGCCCGCCCGAGATCGACCGCACCCTCAGCGAGCACCTCGCAGAGAGCGGCTTGATCCAGCTCGCCTGCAGCGAGACCCAGAAGTTCGGCCACGTCACGTATTTCTGGAACGGCAATCGCTCGACCGCCCTCGCCGGCGAACGCTGGATCGAGGTGGAGAGCGACACCCTGCCCTTTCAAGAGCGCCCTTGGATGAAAGCAGCAGAGATCACCGACCGCGTGATCGCTGAGCTGTGCACCGGCGGCTACCACCACGGACGGGTCAACTACGCCAACGGAGACATGGTCGGACACACCGGCGCGCGCGACGCCGCGGTGCTCGCCGTCGAAGCCGTCGACCTCTCGATCGCCAGGCTTCTTCCAGTGATTTCGTCGCTCGACGGCGCGCTCATCGTCACCGCGGACCACGGCAACGCCGACGAGATGTACGAGCTCGACAAGAAGTCCAAGCAGCCGCTGCTCGACAAGCACGGAAAGCCCCGGCCGAAGACGAGCCACACGCTCAACCCCGTTCCGCTCTTTGTGTATGCGCCCAGCGTGAGCGTCTCGATCGACGCGAACATCCAGGGCGCCGGCCTCGCCAACGTCGCAGCGACGGCCCTGCACTTGATGGGCTACGAGGCGCCAGAGGGGTATCAGCCCTCGCTCGTCGCGCGGTAGACTCCGCGCCCCGAATGAGCAGCACACGAATTCAAATCGACCTCTCCACGGGCGCCGCCGACGGCGTCATCGCCCGCCCCTCTAGCGAGAAAGCCGGGCTCGTCGTCCTGCAAGAGTGGTGGGGCATCGTCCCTCACATCGAGGACCTCGTCCTGCGCTTCGCCGCCCACGGGTACACCGCGCTCGCGCCGGACCTCTATCACGGCAAGAGCACCCTCGACGCCGAAGAGGCCTCGCACTTGATGAACGGCCTCGACTGGGCGCGCGCCGCCGTCGAGATCACCGCCGCCGTCGAGCACCTGCGCAAGAACGAGGGATGCACCAAGGTCGGCGTCGTCGGCTACTGCATGGGCGGAGCGCTCGCCATGATCGCCGCCTCGGTCGCCAACGTCGATGCGTACGCGGCGTACTACGGGTTTCCTCCGAAGGGCGCGGCGGACCTGTCGACCGTGAAGGCGCCGGGGCTCATTTTCTTCGGCGAAAACGAGGGATTCTTCTCGGTTCCCGACGCGAAGAGCTTCGCCGAATCGCAGAGCGCCAAGGGCGTCCCCACCGAGGTCACCGTGTACCCAGGCGCGGGCCACGCGTTCTTCAACGACACGCGCCCCGAGGCGTATCACTCGGTCGCCGCCAACGACGCTTGGCGCAAGACCCTCGCGCACTTCGCGAAGCACCTGAAGGGCTGAGCCCGACGCTCACTGCCCGCGCGCGCACCGCGCGACGAACGGACCAAACGCTGGCATCACCGCGGTGTCGCTCGCGAGCCCGATCGCGTCCGTCACCTCTTCGTGCGAGAGCCCCTCGGCCACGTGCAGCGTCGCGCTCGAGCCCGCGCCGCGCAACGCGTCCACGAAGCGCTCGCTCAGCGCCCGTCGCGCCGGCGTCCCGCGCGTCACCACCAAGAACGAAACGATCCGATTCGCCGCCACCAGCGTCCCGTTGAGCAGCGGCGACGCGCGCTGCCACTGCGCCGGGTCCGTTCCAAACGCGTTGCGGTAGGTCTCTTCGACCATTCCCCCGGCCATCATCTGCAGCGGGACGTCGTACGCCTCGGTGTCGAGCGACGCCACGCAGCTCAAGTCCGCGAACGAGCGCCCGTGCTCCGCAAGAAACTGCGGGTCCGTGCCCACCAACGTCGCGATCCCAGCGCCGGCAGAGTGACCGAACAACGTGATCCGCTCGGGGCGATAGCCATAGCTCGACGCGCGCTCGCGCAGCCACGCCAACGCCCTCGCCACGTCCTGGTTGTGCACGGGATAGATCACCCCAGCCGCCCCCGCGCTCGCCGGTGACAAGCGATAGTTCAACGACGCAAACGCGTAGCCCTCGCCCGTGAAGTACCGAACCTTGGTCTCGATCTGATTGCGCTTGTCGCCGACCGCCCACCCGCCGCCGTGCACGTACACCACCAGCGGCGGCGCAGCGCAGCCGGCCGCGAGCGTCGGAAGATACAAGTCGAGGCTCAGCAGGTTGGGATCGACGCCCGCGACGCTGTGATACCGAAGGTCGAGCCGCGACTCGAACGCAGTGGCTCGACACGCCGTCGCTGCGCCGTCCGCGATCGAAGCATCCGACGCGCTGCTGTCCGACGAGCTCGCGACTGCCCCGTCGACCGCTGCGTCCTCGCGCCCTTCGCGCGGCGCGCACCCCGTCAGCGAAACACACGAAATCAACACGACCGAGGCGACTACGTTTCTCATGCTCGCTCAGCGAAGCACCGATGATGCCATCGCTCGCGCGAGGCGCATCGCAGCATCGACACGCCGTCCCGATCGCGCTCGACGCGCGCGAGCTTCGCGACCGTCCTCCCCGCGCTGCGGACTCGAGTCCGCACTGTTGAGTCGCTCCCTCAGGTCACCAGGCCCGGAAGCCACTCGCCGCTGCCATCGCCCCAGCCGCTCAGCCGCTCGCCCATCGCGCCCGCCAGCGCCGCCAGCAGATCGCCGTGCCGACGGTTCTGCTCGATCACGCGCCCGGTGCTCACGCAGCCGCCGCCGCGCCCCGCGACGACGAAGGGCATGTCCGAGTGCGAGTGCGTGTTTCCGTCGCTCACTTCGCTGCACAAGAGCACGACGCTGTTGTCGAGCATCGTCCCGTCGCCCTCGGGCCGCGCGCGCAGCTGCTCGAGCAGATACGCGAACTGCGCGACCCACCAGCGCCGCTGCTTGATGTAGTCCGCGAACAGACGGTTCGTCCGGTCTTGCCGCGCGCCGTAGTGCGAAGCCTGATGGCTGCGCATGTCGAAGCCCGCGTCGAACATCTCCGAGCCCATGAAGCGCGACATGATCAGCTCGCTCGTGTGCTGCGAGTTCTGGATCACGCCCACCTTCGTGAGCCCGCACGCCATCGCGGTCACCATCAGGTCCGTCTGCGCCTTCAGGATCCGAGGAAAGTTCTCGGGCGCATACAGCGCGGCGCCCGTGAGCTCCGCGTAGTCGAGCCGCGGTGAGCTGCACGATGCTGGCGGGGTCATCCCCATCATCATCGAGCCCGACATCGCGCGCAGCCGCGTCTCGAGCTCGCGCAGCGCCTCGAGGTGAAGGTCTAGCTTCGCGGCTTCTGAAGCTCCCGCGCGGGTCTTGAGATCGTTCAGGTCCGCGAGGGCCGTGTCGATCACCGAGCGATCGTCGTCGAGGTCGCTCGTCATGGGCGCGGGCTGCGGCGTGCCGCCCACCGTTCCGCTGCCGAAGAGCCGACGAAACGCGCGGATCGGGTCGTCTTCGGGCGGCACCGTGACGCCCGCGCTCGGGTAGCTGATGAACTTGTCGCCCGACGCGTTGTTCGCGTTGGCCTGCACGCCCAAGTACAAGTGCCGGTGCATCGCCTCGCGGCCGACCGTGTTGGCCAGGTGCTGATCGATCGAGCTGCCGCCGCCGCCATCTTTGTTGGTGAGCAGCTTCTTTGCGCCGCCTGGGTGCGAGCCCTCGTCGGTCGAGCCCATGTGCAGCCCGCGAACGAACACGCAATCTCCCTTGCGCGCCTCGAGCGGCTGCAGCGACTCGCTCAACATCAGCGAGCTGCCCGCGCCCGACGCCCACCAGAGCGTGCCCATTCCGTCCTGGCTTCTCCCTGCGATTCCGTCGGGAAAATAAAAGACGATCAGCCGTCGCGCGCGACCGTTGCTCATCGCGCGGCGGCTCGCCGTCGTGATCGCCGTCGCAGCCGTGCCCGCGAGCAAGCCCTGCAAGAGCGCCCGGCGAGAGAACCAATGGGACTTGGGGTTCATCGCTCCCTCCGCGAGACGAACTCGGGCGCCGTAAACACCGCCACCATGAGCTCTCGTATGTCGTCGTTGGCTGTCCTGAAGCGATCGATCAGCGCGCGCACGCCGCAGCGATCGCTGAGCGTCTCGTGATAGCCGCGCGCGTAGCGAAAGTACTGCCGCGCGAAGCAGCCGCGCGCGCTGGCGCTGGTCGAGAGCGCCTGGCCGAGCTCGCGCAGCGTCGTGAAGCGCACCGCGTCGTTGCCGCCGTCCGCCTCGATGTCGAGCAGCGCGCCCGAGCGGTCGATGGCCATCCCGTTCTCGGTCGTGCGCGATCGTCCGATCGCGTCGAAGCCCTCGAAGCCGAAGCCCACTTGATCGATGTACTGATGGCACGAGTTGCACGCGGGATTGGCCGTGTGCTGCGTGAACCGCGCCCGCGTCGTGGCGCGCGGGTCCACGTCGGGCACGCCGCCCGCGTTGGCCGGCGGCGGCGGAAACTCCTGGCACAGCAAGTTCACCCTCACGAACACCCCGCGCTGAATCGGCGCCGTCTGGTCCGAGTGCGCGTAGCGCGCGAGCACGCCCGAGAGCCCCAAGATGCCCGCGCGGTCGGGCGATGGCCACTGCGCTCGTTGAAAACTGGTGCCGGTAATTCCCGCGATGCCGTAGAGCCCCGCGAGCTCTTGGTTCGCGAACGTGTAGTCCGCCGTATAGAGCTCGCCGAGACGGTGCGATCCGTCGAACACCACGTGCGTCACGAAGCGTCGCGTCTCTTCGACGATCGAGCTGCGCAGCGCCTCGGTCCACGTGGGAAACATCGTCGCGTTGCGCGTCGCGCTCGCCACCGGCTCGACCCTGAGCCACTGCATCGCGAAGTCCGCGAACGCCGTGCGCGCGCGCGGGTCCGCCACGAGCCTGCGCGCCTCGCGCTCGATCCCCGCCGCCGTCGCGAGCGTCCCGTCTTGCGCGGCGGTCATCAGCGCGGCGTCCGGCGTCGTTCCCCACAGCCCGTACGAGAGCGCGCTCGCGACCTCGTAGCCCGAGAGCTTGTACGTCCCGTCGCCCTGGCGCTCTCCGAGCTCTGTTCGATACAGAAACGACGGCGAGACCAGCATCCCCCGCAGCGCCACGCGCAGCCCCGCCACGGGGTCCGCCCCGCGCATCGCGAGCGCCTGATACCGCTGCTGCTCGGGCATCGTCAGCGGCCGTCGAAACACCCGCTGCCCGAACTCGCGCACGAACCGACCGCTGCAGCCCGCTCGGTCTGCGCGCACATCACAAGCCACCAGCGACGTCACCCGATCGCCGAGCGCGTCCACCACGGACTTCGCGCTGCGCAGGTACTCGCTCACATGGTTGGACGTCACGACGTTGACCGTCGCGTCGTTGTCGAAGAAGCCGCCCGAGCTGCGCGCGTCCACGGGCAAGTTGGCCGCGACGTCGACGCCCGTGGCGCTCATCATCGAAGCGCCGCACGACACGGTCAGCAGCGAGTTCTGCCCGCCGAACCCGTCGGGCGCGCTCATCGGGTTGCGCTCGTCGCGCACCCACTCGGTCCCGTTGAGCACGAACTTGTACTGGTGCGATCCGTCAGCGATATCTCTGGTCGTCACCCACGCGCCCATCGCCGCGTCGAACGTCATCGGCCAACGATCCGCGCTCCAGTCGTTGAACGACCCCGCGAGGCTCACCCGATCGAGCGTCCTGCCGTTGGCGAAATAAGCGAAGGTCCTTCGGCTGCACTCGCCCTGCGTCGCGGCGCCCCCGACGCCCAAGAGATCCCTCACCGTGTTGCGATACTCGCTGCGCGTGAGCCTCCGCGCGCGCCGAAGCGACGGCCGCGTCGCCGCGCACGAGAGCGACGCCGTGTTGAGCTCGCTCAGGATGAAGCTCGCGATGCGATCGGGACACTCGCCGGTGCACGCGGCGGGGTTGCCCGACGGCATCGAGACCCCGATGGGACGACGCAGCGCTTCGTAGCCGCGCGCCCAATTCTGCAGCGGCTGCGCCCTGCCGCCCTCCCCCGCTTCGCCGTGACAGCTCGCGCACAGTCGCCCGTAGAGCGCCGCGCCGTTGGCGACCTCGCCGCCTCCGCCGTCGCCAGACACCGCGCCGTCGTTGCCGCCGTCGGTGCCCGACAGTCGATTGGGACCGCACCCTCCGCCCGCCAACAGCAAGAGCAACGAGAGCGAACCCCCGCCGACCCGTGACAACCTCGCTCGCCTCACGGGCTGCGATTCAAACACACCCCCGTCGCGCGCGTCTCGCGACGAGCTCGCGCAAACGATGCACGACACAGCTGCTGCGGTTCAGCGAATTCCCAGGTCTTTGAGCACCCAACGGACGAAGCCCCAGAGGCCTGCGTCTCGCTGCTGCGACGGCGCTTCACCAATCGACCTCGCCGCCGCGCACGGAACGCACAGCAGCCCGTCCACGTCCAACGCCGTCTCGTCGAAGGCCACAGTGCGCGAGCACTCGCAGCACCGCGTGCGCAGCGCGCCCCGGTCCCTCATCACCGGCGCGGCCGCGGCCGAGCGATAGTGCATGTTGCGAACGCCGCCCGACGCCGTTTCGTACAGCGACAGCGCTTTGATCACCGCGTCCACGGTGCCCGTCGGCGCCCAGACGCCCGTGCACTCGGGGCACATCCCGAGCGCCACGCCCACGAAATCAACGCGCGCGAGCATCGGCGCCGAAGTCGACGTGACCTCCGTGCAACGCGGGCACGCCCACGGCTTGGCGCTCGCGTCCGCCGGCAGACGCACGCTGTTCACGAGCGCGTCGCGCGCAGCCGAATTGGCGAGCATCGGGTCGATCGCCGCGTACTCGCCGCGGTCGTACCAGCTCCCGCACGACGGCTCGGCCGCACATCGATCGATCCACTCGGACCGGCCTTCGACCGTGGGCGTATCGTGAACGGTCATCCACTCTGCGCACTCGGGGCACTTCAGGTTCATGGCTCTCGCCGAAGGGTACACGAAGTCGCTCGTGTGCTTGGCGTCACGAGAGCTCCCGATCGCAGCGCGCGCGCCGTGCAGAACTCCACCCACGCGACGGACGTCGCAGAATCTGCGGCGATGCGCGCGATGGATCCTCGTCGAAAAGTCGCGCTCACCTCCGACTCTGTTGCACTGAGAGAACGTTCGCCGCCGCGCCCGTCGCGCGACGCCCACCGGAGGAGTCATCCATGCAAGCAGCTTCGATCGAGAGACGTCAGCACCGCAGCAACGTTCCATCAACGGCGCTCGAGTGCTTGTTGCAAGCGCAGGTCACGCGCGGCTCGCTGGCGAGCGCGGTGATCGCCTCGGACGAAGGGCTGCTCGTCGCGGCCGTCGGACACGACGCGGACATGATCGCAGCCGTCGCCCCCGCGATCGCGTCGGGACGCTCGGCGTGCGGGTTCGAAGGGTCGTTTCGCGACGTGTCCGTGCACTCGTTCTCGATCGGCTCCGAGCGCCTCCACATCGCCCTCCGCGGCGGTGACCGCGCGCAGCACAACGCCCTCGCCGCGCTCGGCGCGCAGGGCGCGCAGCGCATCCTCCGCTCGTAGCCACCAGCGTACCGGCGGTACACTCGGCGCATGACCGCGCGCCGCCCGCTGTTCGCTTCGCTCTGCATCGCTTCGCTCGCCACGATCTCGCTCGCCCCGTCGAGCGCGCTCGCGACGGAGTACCGCGCGGATCCGAGCACGTTCACCGCGATGATCCCCATGCTTCGCGCGGGGGACACGCTCTCGCTCGCGGCCGGTCGCTACACGCGGCCGCTCAACATCACCAACGTCAACGGCACCGCGACCAACCCCATCGTGATCACCGGGCCGGCCTCGGGCGAGCCCGCGGTGTTCGTCGCGGACCCGGGCGCGTGCTGCAACACCGTCGAGCTCCGCAACGCGAGCTACGTCACCGTTCAGCGCCTCACCATCGACGGAAACCACGTCAGCGGCGTGTTCGGTCTCAGCGCGAAGGACGGCGCAACCAACGTCGTCCATCACATCACCGTCCAGGACAATCACTTTCGCGACCACGACGGCTCGCAGCAGACCGTCGCCATCTCGACGAAGGCGCCGACGTGGGGCTGGATCATCCGACGCAACCGCATCACGAGCCCCGGCACCGGAATGTACCTGGGCAACAGCGACGGAACCTCGCCCTTCATCGAAGGCATCATCGAGAACAACCTCATCGAGAACGCCGTCGGCTACTGCATGCAGATCAAGTGGCAGGCCCCGTGGCCCTCGGTCATGGGGCTGCCGATGGGCTCGACCGCGACGATCATCCGCAACAACGTGTTCATCAAGAACGACCGCCCCTCGCCGGACGGAGCGCGCCCCAACGTCCTCGTCGGCGGACTGCCCGCGAGCGGCCCTGGCGCGGCCAACCGCTACGAGCTCTACGGCAACCTGTTCGTGCACAACAGCACCGCGGCAGAGGGACTGCTGCAAGTGTCCGGGCGCGTGAGCATCCACCACAACATCTTCGTCGACGCCGCAGGGCACGCGATCCTCGCGCGCGATCACGACCGGCCCCTCGTGCGCGCGTGGATCTACGACAACACGATCTACCGCACCGCCACCGGCATCCGCGTCGGAAGCGCCCCCGACGGGATCATCGTCGCCGGCAACGCCATCTTCGCCACCACCCCCATCGGCGGAACGCCCACCACCAGCCGCGACAACCTCACGGACTCCGTCGCCAACGCCACGACGCACGTCACCGCTCCGTCCGTGACCCTCGGGATGATGGACTTCTACCCGAAGGCCGGGCAGTGCCAGGGCGCCGATGTCGACCACGCGCCGTTCGCGTCGGACCTGGATTTCAACCGAGATTTCAACGGCACGAGCGCGGTCCCCTTTCGCTTTCGCGGCGCGTACTCGGGTGAAGGCGCGAACCCCGGCTGGCGCCTCGCCGCGGACCTGCGCACGACGACCACCTCGCCCGTCACTGACGCTGGCGTGCCCTCGACCGACGCGAGCGCCGTCGCGGACTCGGGCAGCGTCGATCCGCCTGCGACCGACGCCGCGCCGCGCGTCGACAGCGCCGCCGCGGTCCCCGACAGCGCGCTCTCGACAGACGCTGGCCCAACGCCGGGCGCGGGCGCGGGCTGCCAGTGCGCGGTCCCGACCCACACAATCAAGCGAGCTGGATTTTCTCAGCTCTCTCTCGCCATCGGCGCGCTCGCCGTCGCCGCGCGGCGCCGCAAGCGATCGCGCGCTATGCGCTGAGCTCTGGCGGGGGCAGCGGACCGGGCACCGCGCGCGAGATGCAGCGGCTCCACTTGGGTCCGTCCGCTTGCTGCACGCACGTGCAACGAATCATCCCGTGCCACTCGCACTCGTGCCCGAGCTCGTGCCCCTCGCACGACGCGCCCTCGCGCGCCGACACCGCGCCGCACGCCGTACCTTCGATCGAGGCAGACGCATTCGACGCACGACCGCCGGTGGTCGCGCCGGTCGCTCCCCTGTTGCACGCGACGGCCGCAGCCGCGCCGCCCAACAACGCCACGGCGCGCAGCACCGCGATCACCCTCTCGCTTCCGTTCATCGTGGCGATCATCGTAGCGGACCGAGTCGCGGTACGCTCTGGTGATGCTGGCCCGTCCCTCGCTACTCGTCGCGCTGCTCTCGCTCGTCGCGTGCAGCCCTGCACCTTCGCCGACCGACGCAGCTGCCGACGCTGTCGCTGACAGCGCGCGCGAAGACGACGCCTCGACCGTCACGGACGTCGCGGTCACCGACGCCAGCTCGTGCGCGCCGCTGCCGACGCCGATGGCGTTCGTTCGCAACGCGGCGGTCGCGCACGGCATGGACGACACGCTTCGCATGAACCACCTGCAAGCGAAGGCGACGCACAACAGCTACCACCTGCGTCCGCGCGTCGACCTGCCCGAGTGGAACTACGAGCACGCCCCGCTCGAAGTTCAGCTCACGGCCCAGGGCGTCCGCGGCGTCGAGCTCGACCTCAACTACAACGCGCGGTGCAATCGATTCGAGGTCTTTCACGTCGCAGCGATCGACGACCGCACCACGTGCAGGGTGTTCGCGGACTGTCTGCTCGCGATCCGCGGGTTCTCGCAGCGCAACCCCGGTCATCACCCGATCTTCATCCACGTCGAGCCCAAGGGCTCCGAAGGAAACTACTCGGAAGCAGGCTTCGCCGCGATCGAGCGCGAGATCCTCTCGGTCTTCGACCGCTCGTGGATCATCACGCCCGACGAAGTGCGCGGCGCCTCTGCCTCGCTGAGCGAAGCGATCACCACCCGCGGATGGCCGACGCTCGCGCAGACTCGGGGTCGAGTGCTCTTCTACCTCGACAACACGACGGCGCCGCGCAGGACGTACACGCACGGCGAGCGCGACCTCGAGGGCCGCTTGATGTTCGTCGACAGCCGCATGGGCGAACCCTTCGCTGGCGTCATGGTGCTCAACGGCCCCGACACGCAGCGCGCTGAAATCGCCGCTGCGCTCGCCGCTGGCTACATCGTGCGAACGCGCGCCGACTCGAACCCCGGCGTCGCGATGACCAACGACCGCGCGCAGCTCGCGGCCGCGCTCGCGTCGGGAGCGCAGATCGTGAGCACCGATTTTCCTGCACGAATCGCAGGGTCCGAGTACTTCGTCGAGGTGCCGAACGGCACGCCGTCGCGCTGCTCTTCGGTGACCGCCCCCGCGGGCTGCACCAGCGCGGCTATCGAGGACCCGACGCGCCTGCGCCCGTAAACGAGCCGCTCGCGTCCGGCCACGCGCCCAGCTGTTGGCAGTTGTCCACCAACACCCTGCCCTCGCGCGTGTCGTTGTCGATGTACACCTGTTGCACGGCGGACTGCGCCATCACCGCGCCGTCCGCGCACCGGACGCTCTGCCCAACGCCCACGACGAACCGCGCCCCGACGCGGATCTCGCACTGCGCGAGCACGTCCAGCGAGCTCCACTCCGCGCAGATCACGTTGTCCGCGCGGTACTGCTCGCGCGTGCCCGTCGGCCTTCGCAGCGACCACCAGCGGCCAGGCTCGCGGTTGGCGCGGTCCGCCTGCGACACTCGATAGACCGTGATCGCCTCGGTCGCCTCGAAGACCCGCGCCGAGCAGAGCTTTCCCTGCTGCGCTGGGGCGACCGCGCGCGCGAGCAGCGCCGCGTCGTCGACGGCCCTCGCGCCCGAGAGCGCAGCGTCGACAGTGCCCACACAGGTATTCAAGTTGCCCGACGCGCCCGCGCCGCTCGCCCCGCTCGCCCTCGGTCCCCCCTCGGTCGTCGCGGTGGTCGCGCACGCGTTGAGCAGCGCGCCCAGCGCCGCCACGAACACAATTCGCCTCATCGACGCCGAGGATACCGGCGGACGTCTGGCGGGCGCGACGAGATTTCACCGGCGCCCATGAATTCAAGCTACGAGTGATACCTCAGCGCTCGACGCGCACGTCGGTGCGCCACGGCTCGGGGGCGGGCTGCCCATCGACCTCCATCGGCAGCGAGGCTCCCGCGCGAAGCTCGCGCATGCCCGAGAGCGTCCCGATCACCCGATCGCTCGCGTCCGTGAAGAAGCCCTCTTCGTCGAGCGCGTACACCCGCACACGCCCCAAGCCGTCGACCTGCATGTCCTGCTCGCGCCGCAGCGTCGAGCGCCGCGCAAACTCGAGCGGCTTGCGCAGGTCGAGCACCCACGCGTCGACCCGCGTGCCCTCGCTCAGCCGCGCGCTCTGGATCCACACCGTCATCGCCGCCGCGCCGGGCGCGATCACCACCGTGGCCTTCTCTTTCGAGCGAAGCTCTTCGTAGGTGCGCGTCCCGTTCGCCTCGACGCGGGTGATGGTGACCACCGGCGTGCGAAACTCGTACGTGCGCGTGTCGTACTGAATGCCCCGAAGCGCGGGCCTGCCGATGCGACGCCACGCGCGAATGGGGCGCATCGCGTCGTCGAAGACCACCTCGCTGTCGAGCACGCTCTGCGGACCTTCGCGATGCACGGTGACGACCCGATGGCAGCCGCGCGCGCGCAGCTCGAAGCGCTCCCACGAGCCGCGGTCGATCGCCATCGGCAGCGCCTCGAGCTGCGTCGAGACGAGCGCCTCGCCGCCGCGCCACAGCGCGCTCGCGCCCGCGTCCGAGTCGGCGCCCGGGCACTGCGGGTACGCGAGCTGCGGGACGCTCGGCACCGCGTGGTGCACTTGCCTGCGAAATCGGCGGGCGATCCCGTCGACGTTGATGAGCAAGAACACCACGCCGAGCGCCGCGAGGGCGACCTTCTTGCGGCGCGAGAGAGGACGTTCGAGCGCCCCCGCGCCCGGTCGTTCGTACTTGTTGTCGTCGGCGCTCACGCGTGTGTTGATAGCGCTACGGCGGCCGACGAACAGTAGAGAATCAGCGCATCAGTGGTGCGCAGGCTGCGATGCGCCCGAGGTCGGGTGCTCGCGCGCTTGCACGCCGCGGGGATCGGGGACGAACCCGCCCGGCGCCTGCTCGCCGCGACGCTCGAGGATACGAACGGTGCTCGACGTGTCGACGCGTCCGCGCGAGTCGACGTCTTCGCTCGAGAGCCCGAGCATGACGCCCAAGAACACGAACGACATGATGAAGATCAGGGCGTGAAAGCCCTTGTCGTACTTCAAGTGCATGAAGAACGTCGCGACAAGCGTGGCCTTCACCGTCGCGATGAGCACCGCGATGATGGTGTTGGCCGAGCCGAAGTCGAAGCGCGAGGCCGCGACCGTGATCACGGTCAGGCCGATCAGCGCCGTGAAGATGGCGCAGAGAAAGAAGAACGACGAGACGTGCGCGTGAACCTTGCCGTCATCGTGTGCGTGCGCGTGGTCGCTCATGGTTCAGCCCACCAGGTAGACCAAGGGGAAGAGGTAGATCCAGACGAGGTCGACGAGGTGCCAGTACAGCGCGCCGATCTCGACTGGGGTGAAGTACTCCGGCGAGAACTGTCCGCGATGGTTGCGGACGAGGACCCAGCCGAGGATCGACATGCCGATGACGACGTGGAGGCCGTGGAGGCCGGTCATCATGAAGTACAGCGCGAAGAACATGCTCGCGCGCTGCGGGAGCACGTGGCCGTTGTGCGCGTGCTCGGGCAAGTGCGCGGTGAAGAAGCGGCCCGGCAGCAGTCCGTCGTGAAACTTGTGTGAGTACTCGACGTACTTGATCCCGAGAAACGCCAAGGCGCACAGGATCGTGATGGTGAGCCACATCGTGGTCTCGTTCTTCTTGCCGAGCTGACTCGAGCGGACCGCGAGCGCGGCCGTGAGCGAGCTGAAGAGAAGAACGATGGTGTTGACGCTGCCCATCTTCCAATCGAGGCGGTTGTGCGCCTCGATGAAGATGGCCGGCTCCTGACCCTTGTAGATGAGGTAGGCCACGAAGAGCCCGCCGAACATCAGGATCTCGGTGACGATGAACACCCACATGCCGAGCTTGGCAGAGTCGAACTGCTGCTCGGGGGTGTCGAAGTGATGCGCGAGGTACGGGGGGTGATCTCCGTGCCCTGCGTGCTCTGCGTGTTCGCTGTCCGCGTGTGCGCTGGCCATTGGCTCTTCGTCCTGTCCAGTAGAGAGGGAGAGACCTCGCTGTGATTTCTCAGCGAAACCTCTCAGTCGATCACTTCTCGGCGTCCTCGGGAAAGCCGTCGAACAGCTCTTCGTCCGAGCAGAGGTGGTAGTCGTACGGCCCGCGCGTGATCGTCGGGGTCACGCGGAAGTTCTGCATCACCGGCGGCGACTCGGTGCCCTGCCACTCGAAGCCAGCAGAGCCCCACGGGTTGGGCGGAGACTTCTCGCCGCTGCGGATGGACTTGATGAGCGCCCACGCGGTGAGGAGGAAGCCCACGAGCAGCAGCCACGAACCGACGGTCGAGATCTTGTGATAGGTCTCGAACTGCGGGAGGTAGTCGTAGTAGCGGCGGGGCATCCCCTTCGATCCCATGATGAACTGGATCAAGAAGGTGGTGTTGAAGCCCACGAAGACGAAGAACCAGCCCTTCTTCGCGAGGCTCTCGTCGTAGAGCTTGCCGGTCATCTTGGGCCACCAGTAGAGGATGCCGCCGACGAAGGCCATCACGGTGCCGCCCATCATCACGTAGTGAAAGTGGGCCACGACGAAGTACGTGTCGTGCAGGTGGATGTCGACCGAGAGCGCTCCGACGAAGAGCCCGGTGAGTCCGCCGATCGTGAAGAGGATGAGAAACGACAGCGCGTAGAGCATCGGCGTCGTCAGCACGATCGAGCCCTTGTAGAGCGTGGCGGTCCAGTTGAAGACCTTCACGCCCGAGGGGATCGCGACGAGCATCGTGAGCGCGGCGAACAGCGTCGTGGCGAACTCGCTCTGCCCGCTCGTGTACATGTGGTGACCCCACACGAGGAAGCCGACGAGGGCGAGGCCGAGCGAGCTCATCGCGATCGCGAAGTACCCGAAGATCGCGCGACGAGAGAACGTCGCGAACAGCTCCGAG
The DNA here is from genome assembly GCA_013298625.1 of Myxococcales bacterium. Lineage (GTDB taxonomy): Bacteria > Myxococcota_A > Polyangia > Polyangiales. The sequence continues at coordinate 102,403 of JAAFIF010000006.1, read as the reverse complement.
GCCACCGCCATGCCCGGGACGATCATGATGTAGACCGCCGGGTGCGAGTAGAACCAGAAGAAGTGCTGAAAGAGGATCGGGTCGCCGCCGAGCGCAGGATCGAAGATCCCGAGGCCGAACGTGCGCTCCGCCGCGAGCAGCAGCAGCGTGATCGCGAGGACCGGCGTCGCGAGCACCTGAATGATGCTCGTCGCGTAGGTGCCCCAGACGAACAGCGGCAAGCGCTTCCAGTGCAGCCCCGGCGCGCGGAGCTTGTGGATCGTCACGATGAAGTTCAGCCCGGTGAGGATCGAGCTGAACCCGAGGATGAACGCGCCGAGCACCATGGACACGACGGACGTGTTCGATGTCGTGCTGTACGGCGTGTAGAAGGTCCAGCCCGTGTCGACCGAGCCCGAAATGATGCTGTAGAGCGCGAAGGTCGCGCCGAACAGATACACGTAGAAGCTCAGCAGGTTGAGCCTCGGAAACGCCACGTCCTTCGTGCCGAGCATGATCGGCAACACGAAGTTGCCGAGCGCTCCGGGCACGGCCGGGATGATGAACAAGAACACCATGATCGCGCCGTGCAGCGTGAACGCGCGGTTGTAGTACTCCGCGCTCATGATGGTGCGCCCTGGCGCGAACAGCTCGAGGCGCACGAGCAGCGCGAACACGCCGCCCATGAAGAACGCCAACAGCGTCGACACCAGGTACATCAGCCCGATCCGCTTGTGATCGAGGGTCAGCAGCCAACCCTTGATGCCGCGGCCGGCTTCAGGACTCAGATAGGGCGCGAGGTGATCGGGCTCATCGTGCCCGTGCGCTCCTGCGACTTCGGTCGCCATCGCTTCAGTTCCCTTTCTCGTCGAACAAGACCAGAAATCTCAGAGGCAAACGCTCAGTTGAGCGTGCGAATGTACGCGATGATCGCGTCGACCTGATTGTCTCGCAGCGTCCCTGCGAACGAGGGCATCACGCCGTTGAAGCCCTGCACGACCTTCGAGTTCGGCTGCAGGATCGACTGACGGATGTAGTTGGCGTCCGCCGTCGCGCTCGTCCCGTCCGTGAACTGACGCTGGCGTCCGAAGAGCCCGCGCCACGTCGGGCCGGTCATCGCTCCGCCGTCCGTCGAGTGGCAGGTGTTGCACTGCTGCGCACGGTACAGAATCTCGCCCCACTTCTCGGGCGTCGCCTCGCGACCGGTCGCCGGATCCACCGGCGGACGCAGGATCGACTCGAGGAAGGTGTTGTAGTCCGCCATCGTGTGGATGCGAACCTTGGTGATCATGCTGAAGTGACCCACGTGCCGGCGGTTGCCTTCGCGACCCACGGGCGGATCACCCTCGCTCACCTCGGTCGTTCCCACGGCGGCGCCGCAGTACTCGGCGCAGAACAGATCGGTCTCGCCGACCTGCGTCGCCTCGAACCACATCGTGGTGTAGTACCCAGGGACCGCGTCTTTCTTCACGCGAAACGCCGGGATGTACAGCGAGTGGATCACGTCCTCGGACGAGAGCGTCAGCCGCACCGGGCGGTTGACCGGCACGTGCAGCACGTTCGAGTGACCGCCGTTGGGGTACTCGAAGTCCCACGCCCACTTCTTCGCGCGAACGCGGATCTCCATGGCGTCCGCAGGCGCGACGGTCATGTCGATGTACCCGCGAAAGCCCATGTGAAACAGAAACGCCAGCAGCGCGAGCGGCGAGACCGTCCACGTGATTTCGAGCACCGTCGCGTGGCCCGTGGGTTCGGCCTTCACACCGGGCTGACGGCGGTACTTCCACACGAAGTACAGCGCCACGCCGATGATCCCGACGAACAGCACCACGCTGAGCCAGTAGATGAAATAGAACAGCCAGTCGGTCTGCCGAGCGAAGGTTGACCACTGGGGGGGCAGTTGCATCGTCTCCATCGTCTTGTCGCCGTTCGTCCGAAGCCGTGGACTCTTGAAATCGTGTGCGCAGTAGACTCGGCTCACGCCGCAGTCTGCTGCCCTTTGTTATCGCCCGAAGCGTCACCCTGCTCGTTGTCGTTCGAAGCAGGTCGCTCTCGATGACGTCGCAGCTCGCGGAGCCACAACGCCAGCAGGCCTCCACCCAAGAACAACACCGTCACGCCGCCGCCGAGCTTCATCACCTGCTTGGCGACGAGCACGTACCGACGATCCTGCGGGTCGTAGTGGAAGCAGAACATCAACACCCGATCGACCGTGCTGATCGAGCGCCCCTCGGACGCCTCGATCAAGCCCAGCCTCAGGTCGTTGGAGGGATACGAAATCCCATACAAATACCGCGCGACCTTGCCGGTCGGCGTCGCGAGAAAGACCACCGCGGGGTGCGCGTACTGGTTCTGCCGAGGCTCGAACCGATAGCCAAACCCCAGCGCGTTGGCGAGCCGACGCACCTCGGTCTCGTCGCCCACGGTGAAGTGCCAGCCGTTCGCGCCGCTCGCGCGACCAAACTGATCGGCCACGCGAGAGCGCCGCGCAGACGCGTCCTGCGGCGTCTCCCGCGGGTCGATGCTCACCGTGAGCACGTCGAACTGTTGGCCCGGCGTCCACGCGACGCCGCGCAGCCCGTTGACAACCGCGTTCGACACGAGGTTGCAGAGCATCGGGCAGCGGTAATACGCCAGGTTGATCAGCACGGGTCTGCGACCGGTGAAGTACTCAGCCAGACGAACCTCGCGACCGTTCGAATCGCGGAGGCGAACGTCCAGCGGAAGCTGCGCGTTCAAGTGCTCGTCCACTGAAATCTCAGACGCGTTCGGCGGAAGCACGTTGCGCGGAGCGTTCGACGCGCCTTCGTACGACTGCACGCCACGACCGTACTGCGCGAGCGCCGGGGTCGCCCCTAGCGCTACCGAGCTGGCCATCGCCAGCGTCGTCCACAGTCGGTTGGTGTTCGTGGTCATTCGAGTGAGCGTCGTTTGTAGGGGCAATTGCGCGGTGAGATCAGTGCGCAGCGTGCGTGTCCGCAGCGTGAGCAGCGGCCACGGGCGCGGCGGCCACCGGAGCGGCGACCGCAGCGGGGTTGATTGCGCCAGCGTCCGCGGTCGGAGCCGAGGCGTCACCAGCAGGCGCGCCGCCCTCGCCCGCGCCACCGTCACCCAGCGTCGCCGGATCGACCGGCGGCGGGGGCGGAGGCGCTTCGTTCTGCGGCATCTCCGTCGGCATCGGCTGCGTCATCTGCATCCAACCCGTCATCGCCGCGGTGTCCGACGAAGCGCGCGGGCTGACCGCAGCGGGCCGCTGTCCTTGCGCGACAGCCGCCATCGCTTGATCGATCGGCATCGCGCCGCCCGACAGCCGCTGCGCTGCGCTCGCGCGCATTTCAGTGAGCTGCCAGATGCCGCGCGAGGCGATCTTCACCGACTCTTCCTGGTCGTGCATGATGTTGAAGTACGAGAGAACCGCGTACCGCACGAGCACCACCGAGATGACCACGAACACGGAGAGTCCCGTGATCAGCGCGGTCTTCGGCTCGTTTTTGTCATAAGCCATCGCCAGCCACTCCTCACATCGTCGCGTGCAGCTTCGATCGCTCGAGCCGCGGATCAGCAACCGGGACGAGCTTGTGCTGCGTCATCAAGCGAAACACCATCGCGAGGTAGACGCCGCCGACGCCGAGCAGCGCAGCGATGTCCATCCAGTGCAAGGGCAGCGAGTGGTGCGCGCCTTCGGCGTGCGCCGCGGCCGCGCCGTGCGCGCCCGCTTTGAACATCGGAAGCACGAGCCAGTAGTACTCGACCACGTGCATCGCGAGCAGGAGACTCGCGCCCAGCGCGAGCCAGCCCATCCGGCGCTTCACGTTGTGAGACATGAGCATGATGAACGGGATCACGAAGTGCCCGAAGATCAGCGCGTAGCCGAAGGGCTGCCAGGCGGGGTTCTCGTTCCAGCGCGCGTGGTAGAAGACGGTCTCTTCGGGGATGCTCGCGTACCAGATCAAGAAGAACTGCGAGAAGACCACGTAGGCCCAGAAGCAGTTGAACCCGAACATGAGCTTGCCCATGTCGTGGAAGTGATTGACGTTGACGATGTTGTCGCCCACGAAGCCCGCGCGCTTGAGCGCGAGCAGCGTGAGGATCATCGCCGCCAACGCCGCGGTGATGCCGCCAGCGAAGATCGTCACGCCGAAGATCGTCGAGTACCAAGAGGGCTCGAGCGCCATCAGCCAGTCGAACGACGCGAACGTCAGCGTGAGCGCGATCACCGCGATCGCCGCCGGCGCCGAGCGCGCCGAGGTGACCGTCAGCGACTTGTCCTTGGACTTGTCCTGATCGGTCGAGAGCTTGAAGAACCGACGCGCGAGCAAAACCCACGCGATCAGGTAGATCGCCTGACGGCCGAAGAAGAACGGCTTGTCGAACCAGAGCTTCTTCTTCTCGAGGATCTCGTGGTGCACGTGGTGCATGCCCTGCGTCTCGAGGTCGTGGCCGCTCACGTGGCCAGCCGCAGGCTGCCCGTGCTCACCGTGGCCGCCCGCTGCAGGCTGCTGCGCGGCCGCGCCGTGGCTGCTCGCGTGTCCGTAGTGCTCCCACTGCGGAAAGTGCTGCATCAGCGCGAAGAGCGGAAGAAACAGCACGGCGAGCGCGGGCAGTCCGCCCATGAAGAACTCCGCCGTGCGACGCACGCCGACGCTCCAGTGAGCGGCGGCGATGTGTTGAACCACGACGAAGAAGAGCGTCCCGATCGCGAGGGTCAAGAAGACCATCAGCGCGAACAGGTACGAGAACGCCAGCCGCTTGGGGTCCGACGCGAACCCCGCGCCGACGCCGAGCAAGCCCAGCGCGCCGATGCCCGCGGCGATCTTCCACGCCGAGGACCACGGACCGTTGGCGGTGATTTCGAGCTTACCTTCGCTCGAGTGCGAATGAGCGCTCACGGGTTCGCTCCTGCGTTGGCCTGGCTGAGTTCGAGCGCGCGCACGTACGCGACGATCGCCCAGCGGTCAGAAGTGGGAATCTGCGAGGCGTAGCCGGGCATGTTCCGGACGCCGTTGCGAATGGTGGCGTAGAGCTGTCCGTCGGGTGAGTGACGGATGCGGTCGTCGTGCAGCGACGCGGGCTGCGGGTACTGGTAGCCCGAGATCCTCGAGCGAGCCCAGATGATGCCCTGCCCGTCTCCAGCGGCGCCGTGGCACGGCGCGCAGTAGATGCCGTAGCGCTCGCGACCACGCGCGACCGCGCCTTCCATCCCTTCGATCCAGCGACCGTCGTTCGTGCGATGACGAATCATCGAGAGCGCCGCCTGCGGGATGCGATCGAGATAGTTGCGCGTCCCCGCGGACAAGCCCGTCTCGAGCTCGGGGTCGATCAGACCCTGCTCGCGCGACACGGTGTTCGCAGGGATCGGCCGCATGCTGCGGCGGTCCTGGTAGTAGTCGCTGCTGTCCTGCGGCCGGTACTTCTGCTGCCGGTGCATGTCGCGGATCGGGACGATCGGCGAGCTCTCGCTGACCTGTCCGCGACAGGCGCTGAGCCCAGCGCCGACCAGCGCGAGCGCGACGAGGTTCGTGTGGATCGAACGCATCAGACCACCTCCTCCTCGAGCACTTCGACGTGGGTGGCGTGCGCGCCCTCGAGCAGCTCGCGCGTCTTCTTCTCGTCGTACTTCGGGTCGTCGACCTCGATGCTCACGAAGAACTTGTCGTCCGTCGCGCGCTCGAAGCGCTCCGAGACGAACACCGGGTGGTGGTGCCGCGGGAGCTTGTTGAGCCCGAACATCCCGAACACCGCGCCGAACGCGCTGAACAGAATGGTGAGCTCGAACGCCACCGGCGCGATCGAGGGGAGAGCCAGCGGGGGCTTTCCACCGACGATCAGCGGGTAGTCGACGACGTTCATGTAGTAGATCATCGCGAAGGCGCTGGTGAATCCCGTCGCGGCCATCACCGCGACGATCCATCCCAGCTTCGAGTCCGAGAGGCCCATCGCCTTGTCCATCCCGTGCACCGGGAAGGGCGTGTGGACGTCCCATCGCGTGAAGCCCGCGTCGCGGACCTTCTCCGCGGCGTGCATGATCTTGCTGGGGGTGTCGAACTCCGCCAGCAAGAGGACAGGGCGCTTCTCGCCGCTGGCCTTGTGCTCATTGTCGTGATCGTGGCTGGCCATGACGGTTCCTCTCAGGCCTCCGCGGTCGCCTCGCCATCGGCGGGCTTCTCGTGAGAGTCGTGGTCATCGTGGCTGTCGTGTCCGTAGTGCTCTGCGTGCGGATCAGCCGCAGGCAGGACACCCTTGACCTCCGCGATCGCGATCACGGGCAGCCATCGGATGAACAGCAAGAAGAACGTGAAGAACAACCCGAACGAACCCAGGTAGACCATCACGTCGATCGGAGTCGGGTGGAAGTAGCCCCACGACGACGGGAGGAAGTCACGGTGGAGCGAGGTCGCGATGATCACGAAGCGCTCGAACCACATGCCGATGTTCACGAAGATCGAGACCGCGAACGTCACGGGGATGTTCGTCCGCATCGACTTCTTCCAGAAGATCTGCGGCGAAAGGACGTTGCAGATGATCATGGACCAGTACGCCCAGGCGTACGGGCCCTTCATGCGGCTGACGAAGAAGACGTAGCGCTCGTACTCGTTGCCCGAGTACCAGGCGACGAAGAACTCCATCGCGTACGCGTAGCCAACGATCGAGCCGGTCGCGAGGATGATCTTGTTCATCAGCTCGATGTGCTTGAGCGTGATCAAGCCGTGCAGCTTGAACACCACGCGCACGACGAGCATGAGCGTGAGCACCATCGCGAAGCCCGAGAAGATCGCGCCCGCGACGAAGTACGGCGGGAAGATCGTCGTGTGCCAGCCGGGGATGACCGACGTCGCGAAGTCGAACGACACGACGGAGTGCACCGAGAGCACCAGCGGCGTCGAGATCGCCGCGAGGATCATGTAGGCGCGCTCGTAGTTCTGCCAGTGACGGTTCGAGCCGCGCCAGCCGAGCGCGAACGCGCCGTACGCCATGCGACGGATCTTCGTCTTCGAGCGGTCGCGCAGCGTCGCGAGGTCGGGGATGAGACCCACGAACCAGAAGAGCAGCGAGACGGTGAAGTACGTGCTGACCGCGAAGACGTCCCACAGCAGCGGGCTCTTGAAGTTCGGCCAGATGCCCATCGAGTTGGGCAGCGGGAAGGGGTAGTACATCAGCCAGACGCGACCGACGTGAATGCCTGGAAACATCAAGGCACAGATCACGGCGAAGATCGTCATGGCCTCCGCTGCGCGGTTGATGCTCGTGCGCCACTTCTGGCGAAAGAGAAACAACACGGCGGAGATGAGCGTCCCGGCGTGGCCGATGCCGACCCACCAGACGAAGTTGGTGATGTCCCACGCCCACGAGATGGGCTGGTTGTTGCCCCACGCGCCGATGCCCTTCCAGAACAGATAGGCCAGCGTGAGACCCAGCGCGCCGAGCAAGCTCACCGCGATGAGAAACATCACCCACCACCCACGCGGGGCGGGGGTCTCGGTCACGCGTGCGACGTCCTCGGTGATCCCGTGGAAGTCATAGCTCTCGGCCGCGAGCGGGACCTCGTTGATGTCTTTGATCGGAAGGTTCGGGTTGACCGCGCTCATCCGTGCATCTCCGGATTGGGATTGCGAATCTTGGCCAGATACGTGGTGCGCGGCTGCGTTCCGAGCTCGGCCAACAGGAGGTAGCGACGGTCCGTCTGCGCCAGTCGTCGCACGGCGGAGTCGCGATCGTTGAGGTCACCGAACACGATCGCGCCGGTCGGGCACGACTGCTGGCACGCGGTCTGGATCTCTCCGTCGCGCACCGTGCGGTACTCGTTCTTCGCCACGATCTTGGCGGTCTGGATGCGCTGCACGCAGTACGTGCACTTCTCCATCACGCCGCGGAAGCGAACGGACACGTTCGGGTTGTGCTGCATCCGCACCGTCTCCGGAACGTCCGCGTCCAGCGGCTGATAGACGCTGTCGTTGTGGAAGTTCAGGTAGTTGAAGCGGCGGACCTTGTACGGGCAGTTGTTCGAGCAGTAGCGCGTCCCGATGCAGCGGTTGTACGCCATATCGTTGAGGCCCTCGCTGCTGTGCGTCGTCGCGTTGACGGGGCACACGTTCTCGCAAGGGGCCTCTTCGCACTGCTGGCACGCCACGGCCATCACAGCCATCAGCGGCTCGGACTCGAGGAGCTGCGCGTCCTCGTCGCTCGGGAAGCCGTCGCGAGAGATCCGCGGGCTCACGAAGTAGCGGTCCATGCGGAGCCAGTACATCTCGCGGCCGCGGGAGACCTGCTCCTTGCCGACGCACGGGATGTTGTTCTCTGCCTGGCACGCCACCATGCACGCGCTGCAGCCGGTGCACGACGTGAGGTCTACCGTGAGGCCCCACTTGTAGCCGTTGTACTCGACCTCGCGCCACAGCGGGAGCGTGCGTGGGGTCGGCGTACGCATCGCAGGAAAGTGCGGGTTCTCTTTGTACTTGGCGAGCGTCGTCTCGACCGCGAGGGGGCGGTCCACCATGCGGTGGTGCTCCTGCGTGTGCGAGAGCGGGTACGTCCCGCCCGCCTTGGCGATGGAGCCCGTCGCGATGAACGGCGCGCTGTGCGAGCGCGCGGGGTTCACGTCGAAGCCCTTGCCGTTGCCGACGCGACCAGCGGCCGTGCGGCCCCAGCCGAGGGGCAACGTCACAGCGTAGTCGGCCTGTCCGGGCGCGACCCACGCGACGATCGAGCACTTCTTGCCCTCGACCGTCACTTCGATCTTGTCGCCGTTGGCGATGCTCTTCTCGCGAGCGAGCTTCGGCGAGACCAGCGCGGCGTTGTCCCACGTGATCTTGGTGACGGGATCGGGCAGCTCGGCGAGCCACGCGTTGTTCGCTCCGCGGCCGTCCTGCATCTTCGCGTCGTACGTGAAGAGCACTTCGACCTGCGAGGCCGACGCAGCGGCGCCCGAGCGACCGCGGGCCGCGGTGACCGCGGTGCCCACTTCGCCAGCGCGAACCGTGAGGCCTTCGAGCGGCCGCGCGGCGCTGTCGGCGATCACGCCGCTCGTGAGCGCGCGACGCCACTTGGTCTCGCTCGAGACCGTCCACGCGTGACCGTCGATGAACGTCGCGCGAACGATGTCGTGACCCGAGCGCGGCCCCTCGTTGAGGATCTGCGCGAGCAGCTCGAGCTCGCTGCGAGCCGCGAAGATCGGCTCGATGAGCGGCTGCTGGATCGCGACCGCGCCGTCGAGGCCCTTCTGATCGCCCCACGTCTCGAGGTAGTGCGCGAGCGGGGCGCAGAGCTTGACCTCTGCGCACGTCTCGTCGTGCCACATCGTCGCGTGCAGCGTGTTCTGAATGCCGCGGATCTTCTCGCCGATCGCCAGGGACGCGGGCGCGCTGTACACCGGGTTGGACCCGAGGATGATCAGCGTCTGCACCGAGCCCGCTTCGTTGGCGAGCGCCTCGAGGTCCGCGAGCGAGTCGCCTTCGTCCGCGTCGGTGACGGGGAAGAGCTTGACCGTGCGGCCGATGTTTCCGAGGGCCGAGTTGATCGCGTGGGCGAGCGCGTGGACCGCGGCAGGCTGCCGCGCGCCCACGAGGATCGCGCTGTCTCCGCGCGCGCTCAGCAGGTCCGCCGCGACGGCTTCGACCCAGTGCGCAGGGACGCCCGCAGGAGCGTCTCCGCCGAGCGAAGCCGCGAGACCCAAGGCGCTCTCGCGCGCGAGGCGGCCCGCGAGGGCTTGCAAGTACGCGAGGGCGTCGCGCGCGGGGAGGCGGAGGCGGTGGTCCGCCGTTCCGCCGGTGACGGTCATCGAGGGCTCGACGACGTAGAGGCGCGACATGTCGCGGTCCTCGGCGCTCTGCATCTTGCGACGCGAGGCCCACGCCTTCGAGTGACGCACCATGCCGGGCTCGGTCCCGAGGAAGTCCGAGTCCACCGCGAGCACGACCTTCGCCGCGTCGAGCGCGTACACCACGTTGGCCGCCTGGCCGAACGCGAGCTTCGCGCCCTCGCGGATGCTCGTGATCGAGCACGCGTCGAACGTGTAGAACTTCGCGCGCGGAAACTTCTCTTTGACCTTCGCGCGCAGCCGCATGAACGACGGCGAGAGCGAGGGCTCGCTGAGAAAGCGCAGCCCGTCTCCGCCGTTCGCGCGGTGCGGCGCGATCATCGCTTCGAGCGCCTGGTCGAACTCGTCCCAGCTCTTGGTGACGAACCCGCTCGGAGCTCCTGCGTGTGCGCCGTGACCGGCGTGCGCAGCGCTCGAGCCGCCTGCGCCCTTCGCCATCGGCGAGCGCATGCGATCGGGGTCGTACAGGTCGAGCACGCTGGCCTGCGCGCGCAGCGAGAGTCCGCCGAGCGAGCCCGTGTGCTCGGGGTTGCCCTCGAGCTTGGTGGGCCGTCCCGTGTGGCTCTCGACGATCACGCCGACGGCGTCGCCGCGGTCGGTGAGGACCGAGCTGTAGTGCGACGCGCGTCCGATGTTGACGTCGTCGGCGCTCGGCTGCCGCGCGTACGGCAGGATGTTCTCGACGGGACGACGGCAGCCGGCCATGGTCGCGAGACCGATGGACGCTCCCATGATCCCCAGGAAGTTACGGCGCGAGTGGTCGTCGGTCGGCCCGTACGAATCCCCTTCGCCGAACTCGCTGTCGACCTGTCCCCGCACGCGCTCGTTGTACTCGGGCGTGGCGGCGAGCTGGCCTTCGAGATCCTCGATGCTGGCCCAGTAGCGCGGAGCGTCCGGCCCAGTGGCGGGCGCTTCGAAGTTGTATGGCTGTCGCTTGCTCATCGGTGACACCCCGAACAATTCTGAGGAGGCTCGACCCGGCGCTGAGGCGTGACCTGCTGCGCGGGATCGGGACGCCACTCCATGTTCGTGATCTGGTCCCTGGGGCGCAGGTTTGGCCCGGGATTTCTGTGGCAATCCAAGCACCAGCTCATGCTCAGCGGCTGGTCCTGGCGCACGACGTCCATCTGATCGACGCGGCCGTGGCAGGTGGCGCAACCGACGCCCGCCGACACGTGCACGCTGTGATCGAAGTACGCGTGATCTGGAAGACGGTGGATGCGGACCCAGGGGATGGGCTGTCCCGTCTGCCAGCTCTGCCGCACTGGCGCCAGGCGCGCGCTGTCCGTGCGCACCAGCGAGTGGCAGTTCATGCACGTCTGCGTCGGGGGAATCATCGCTTCCCCTGAGCGCTCGACGTTGGCGTGACAGTACCTGCAGTCCATCCCCATGATGCCGGCGTGAAGCCGGTGGCTGTAGGGCACCGGCTGCCGGGGCGCATAACCAACTTGGAGGTGCTTCGGCGTCCCGTAGTACCAGAAGCCGCCGACGACGCCTCCTCCAAGGAGGGCTGCGCCCACGGCCACCACCGCGGGGAGCTTATTGAGAGAACGTGGGAAGATCTGCATGGTGGGATTGGTTCGTGCTGCGGACCCACGAAGAGCGTCGCGCGGAGCGTGATCCCCGTTGACCACGTCGCGCGCGGACGCGGCCACGGCGAGTACAGCGTTGACTCATTGGCTGGCGATCAGCCTCCGAGCCTCTTCTGCGTGTGATGGACAATCTCGTGCGACGAGCGTGAGCTCGACGCGACCATCCTCACGCACGACTCGGCGGAGGACGGCTGCGGTTGATACCTCAAGTGCGCCGCCGTGCGTAGAGGGATCTCTCGATTCGACGACAGCCCGCACGGCCATGAGCTGAGCGTTGTGAAACTCGAAGCGAAACGAACGGTTTCTCCCACGCCATTCGAGCGCGGGCTCAGCGGACGAGTCCACTCTCCAGCGCGAATCTTCTGCTGTTGGGGCCGCAAACGTTGCGCGAACGTCGGCGGGAGTCATCCCGAAGCGCAGCCTGTACGCGTGGAGCGGCTCGCGATCGCCCGCAAGCTTGGCTTGCGCCGCTGCGTACACGGCGCCCGCCACCGCGATCGGAACGACCGCAGCGTAGAGCCATGAACGTGAGCGTGTACGTCGGGCGATCATCGCGATGGGGGAGAGTGACCGAGCACAGGGGTTGGACGAGACGAGCGCCCCAAGCGGAGCGATCGGCGAGCGCGCTTTGCACCTCCGAAGCGATGGCACTGTCTCGCTTCGGGCCCGCTCGGCTTTCGAGTGGGTAGGTGCGCTTCGCGCCCGCGCCAAGAGCGTGTGCTGTTCGAGCGGAGGCGCTTTGCCTGCGCGCTCGATCGCGGCGCACGCCGATGGCTTCACCAACGGGTGTGATGCTGTTGTGACAGCGGCTCTTCTACCGGAACGCCGCACAAGTCAACAAGAGCGCGAACGGTGCGAGCGGCGCGAACACGCGCGGAGAGCGTGTGCGCGAGCGCCGTCGGCGTCGGTGTGCAGCCGGGTGATGGCGCAGAGGCCGGCGTTCGAGAGCGTTCGATCGTCCAGCGCATCGGGCTTTGCGTCGCGCGCACGAGGGCCACGCCGAACGCGCCCTTACTTCGTCAGCGACACGACGGGCGTGCGCGTCGGCAGCTGCGCGGGCCAAAGGAGGGACGTGCGCGAGCGCCTCGTCCAGCACGACGAGCGCGCAAGGGGGCGGTTCCCGATCTGCGCGCGTACCCGAGAGGACCTCTTCGAGCAGCATCGCGAGGACGTGCATCGGCGGCGCTTCGTCCAAGTGCGCGAGGGCCGTCAGCGCGACCGGCGTTCGTTCGTACGCGCTCGGCGCGTGCCAGTGGTCGACGTCGAGCGGCGCTCCTGTGCGCTACGCGGAGAACGTCAGGCGCGCGAAGAGAGCGTCGAGCGGCGCAGGACCATCGAGATGGGCAGTCCACGGATGGGGCGTTGCAGGGACGGTGTTCAATCGATCACGAACGGAGACGGACGCTCGCGCGTGGGGCCTGCTCGGCTTGGCGGGAGCCGCATTCCTGACCGGTGTTGATTCGGAGACGGGTTTGCTCGTCGCTGGGATTTGCATTCCGATCCGCGACGGCGTGCAGCTTCACAATCTCGTACTGCACACCGCTCGAACCGGGTGCGCGATCGTCGCGCTGCACCGACGATGACCATACGATTGGCGCAGCAGCGCCCACAGCGCCGGCTCACTGCCAGAGCTTCGACGGCACGCGCACTGGCGGAGACAGATGCGAGGCTTGCCCGATGGGGCAATTCTGCCGTTTCGCGTCCGAGCGGAGCTTCAACGGGAATCTGCACGCCCTCGCCCACGCATTGCGCAGGGTGACCGGACCGTCGTCGTTGCACGGCCGCAGGGATAGGGTGCGTGCAAGCGATTCGGGGAATGCTCGACGGCTTCACCGACTCGCAACGGGCTGGTGTGTGTGTCCCTCTCGCGTTGCCAGGCCATCGCGGCGGCGTTTGCAGGCGAGCAACGCTGCGACGAGACGTTGGAGGCCCATGAGCCGTTCGCAAAGCGCAGCCCACCAGAGTCAATCCCGCGCTACCCAGTGATGTGCGCCATCGATCCCGTGTCACCCGCTCGCTCGGCCGCGGTCGAATGAACGAATCCTTGTTTTCGCTTCGCTCGTGGCGCGGCTCGTCGGCTGCCCTCCATCTGCCCCCCGTGGCCGCTCACAGGCGACGTGATCTCGCGCGAGATCCGCGATCCCAATCCGCGCTGAGCCGCTCGCCCTCCGCCCGCTGCACGCGCCTCAACCCCCATCTGCGCTGCGCTGCGCCTCGCATCGGATCACCACCCCCGAACCACTGCCCCCGCGCGAGCGATGCGCCGGGTGCGTCGCGCGCGCCTCACCCGCGAAGGCTCCATCGCACGAGAGGCCGGGATTGACGGCCTAAACGCTCGTCGGGTAACAGCGTCGCCACCATCGCCCGAGCCCGCGAGCCTGTTCGCTCGCGGCGGTCGAGCTGAGGACCCTGCAGGAGCACAATCGCCGTGACGAGCACCAAGGCCGAAGTGGATGTCGGTTACAGCCTGTCCAACGACTTCTTTCGTCTCTGGCTGGACGATCGGATGCACTACACGTCCGCCGTCTACGAGAGCGACGCGGACTCGCTCGAGAAGGCCCAGGCCAACAAGGCCGACGTCCTCTACAACTGGGCCGAGCTCGACGCGACCAAGACCGTCCTCGACATCGGCTGCGGCTGGGGCGCCAACGTCGAGCACGTGTCCAAGCGCGGGATCAAAGAAGCGCACGGGATCACCCTCTCGACCGCGCAGTTCGAAGAGTGCCTCGCGCGCAACATCCCGAACGCGAAGTTCTGGATGGTCGACTACAAAGACTGGGAGCCCCGGCTCGAAGGCGGCGCCAAGTACGACGGCCTGCAGTCCATCGAGATGATCGACCACCTCGTGAGCCCGGCGCAGGCGCGGCAGGGGCTCGCGATCGACATCTACCGCGAGTACTTTCGCAAGCTCTCGACCTGGGTGAAGCCCGGCGGCGTGTTCGCGTTTCAAGCGATCCTGCGCAACCGCGTCCCGCGCACGCGCAAGGACCTCGAAGACCTGGCGTTTACCGCGGATATTATCTTTCCGGGCGGGCTCAACCCGAGGCTCGAAGAGCTCGTGGCCGCGGTCAACCCGTACTGGGAGATCGAGAAGCTCGAGACCCGCCGCACGCACTACGGTCGCACCACCGCCGAGTGGCTGCGCCGCCTGCAGGCCAACGAAGGCACCATCCGCTCGCAGTGGGGCGACCAGGTCTACACGGACTACGTCCGCTACCTCTCGACCTGCGTCCGCGCGTTCGCCAACCACTGGTCGAGCGACGTGCAGATGAAGCTGCGTCACATCGCGCTTTGATTGTGTGTGTGCTCTGATTCGAGCTGGGGGCTGAGCCGCGCACGGGGGGCGAGCGAAGAGTGCGCGGAAGCGCGGGTGGGGGCCGCGCACTCGCTCGCAGCGCGAGTGGAGACCGCGCACAGGACGTTGCACCTGGCGCAGCACGCATGCGGCGCGCTCTTGCCGAGTCCACACAGAAGACCTACGAATCTCGTGACATCATCGCGCTCTTGTTCGCGGCGGCTACGGTCGCTGCGCACGGTCGCCGAAGGAGACAGAGGTTCACCCCCATGCTCGATCGCCATCAGTCCGTCGCGTCGCTCGTGCTCGATCACTCCGAGTGCGCCGCGGTGCTGCAGAAGCACCGCATCGATTTCTGCTGCCGCGGCGCGATGTCGCTCGCGGACGCAGCCAAGGAGCACAACCTCGACGTCGAGCAGCTCGCGGGCGAGCTCGAGCGCGCCGTGAGCGAGCGCGCGGGGCAGCGCGTCGAGGACGATCCGCGCGCGATGTCCACGGCGGCGCTGATCGCGAAGATCATCGCGACGCACCACGAGTACCTGCGAAAGACGCTGCCGTTTGTCGCTCCGCTCGCGGCGAAGGTGGCCAGGGTGCACGGCGATCACAACCCCAAGCTGCGCGCGCTGGACGCCGCCGTGAGCGAGCTGTCAGCGGCGCTGATCGGGCACCTCGACGAAGAAGAGCAAGCGGTGTTTCCTGCGCTCATGGCGCGCGCGACCGAGGGAGAGCGCAGCGCGACGCTGCTCGCAGACATGAAGGCCGAGCACCTCGCCGTCGCCGCGCTGCTCGAGCGCATCCGCGAAGCATCCGACGAGTTCACGTTGCCCGAGTGGGCGTGCAACAGCTACCGCACGCTCTTCAAAGAGCTGTCCGCGCTCGAGTCGGACATCTTCGCGCACGTGCACCTCGAGAACCACGTGCTCGCGCCGCGCTTCGGCGCGTGAGCGTCGGGCGCGCTCAAAGGGGCAGCGGCTCGAAGCGCGCCTGAAAGAACCGCAGCACCGCGGGCTCGTACACCATCTTCAAGCCGCGCACGCGCTCGCGGTTGGCGAACACCTCGGCGACGGACTCGACCACGACGTCGCAGTGCGCCTGCGTGTACACGCGGCGCGGAAAGGTCAGCCGCACGAGCTCGAGCTTCGGCAAGTGGTTCTCGCCGGTCTTCTGGTCGCGCCCCGCTGAGACGATCCCGCGCTCCATCGAGCGGATGCCCGAGTCGAGGTACAGCTCCGCGGCCAGCGCCTGCGCAGGAAAGCTCGTCTGCGGGATGTGCGGCAGAAACGCCCGCGCGTCGAGAAACACCGCGTGCCCGCCGATGGGCTTCACGATCGGGATGCCTTCGCGCGCGAGGCGCTCGCCCACGTATTCAACTTGCCCGATGCGCGCGCGGATGTGGTCCTCTTGGATGGCCTCGTGGATGCCGATGGCCATCGCCTCCATGTCGCGCCCGGCGAGGCCGCCGTACGTGTGCAGCCCCTCGTAGAGCACCACGAGGTTCGAGGCTCTGTCGTAGAGGTCCTTGTCGTTGAGCGCGAGGAAGCCGCCGATGTTGACGAGCAGGTCTTTCTTTCCGCTCATGGTGCAGCCGTCGGTGTACGAGCACGTCTCGAGCAGGATTTCTGCGATGGATTTGCGCTCGTACCCGGCCTCGCGCTGCTTGATGAACCACGCGTTCTCGACGGCGCGCGTCGCGTCGAGGATGACCTTGATGCCCTTGGCGCGGCAGTAGCTCGCGACCTCGCGGAGGCTGCGCATGGAGATCGGCTGTCCCCCTGCCATGTTGACCGTCGCCGCGACGGACACGTACGGGACGCGCTTGGGGCCCACGCGCTCGACCAGCGCGTCGAGCTTCGCCATGTCGACGTCACCCTTGAACGGGTGCGGGCTCGACGGGTCGTGCGCCTCGTCGATGATGATGTCGACGAAGGTCGCGCCCGCGAGCTCTTGGTGCGCGCGCGTCGTGGTGAAGTACATGTTGCCCGGGACGTAGTCGCCCGGCTGGATCATGCACTTCGACAGGATGTTCTCTGCGCCGCGGCCCTGGTGCGTCGGCACGACGTAGCGGTAGCCGTACGCGCGCTGCACGGCGGCTTCGAGGTGATAGAAGTTGGCGCTGCCCGCGTAGGCCTCGTCGCCGAGCATCATGCCGGCCCACTGGCGGTCGGACATGGCGGACGTTCCGCTGTCGGTGAGCAGGTCGATGTAGACGTCCTGCGAGCGCAGCAAGAACGTGTTGAACCCCGCGTCCACCAGCGCGCGCTCGCGCTCTTCGCGCGTGGTCATGCGCAGCGGCTCGACCATCTTGATCTTGTAGGGCTCTGCCCACGAACGCTCACGAGTCGCCATCGATGCCTCTTCGATCTCTCCGTGGATGGCACGGCAGTGAAGTCACACAGTCGGTTGGCCTCGACGCTTTGGGGCTTCGACGGAGTCGCTCGCTAGCGGCTCGTCGTCCGGGCTTCGAGGCGACGCGAGCGTACGCCCGCGACCGCGCTTGCTTCACCGATGGATCGAGAGAAAATGCTGCAAATTCACGCGGATTCTTTGCGCGCCGCGCGAAACTTCTGCACCGAGCTCAGGGCACGACGATCTCGACGGGGTCGGTGTACACGCTGAGCGGCTCGTCGCCGTAGATGCTCTCGGTCGGAGGCAAGTACGCGGGGATCCAGAAGCGCAGCGAGCGCATGCGGAGGAAGTACCTACCGGGCTCGCGAAAGCGCAGGTCGAAGCGCGGGCTCATCGCGGGGATGTGCGTCGTGCAGGGGATGGGCATCCCGCGATCCATGCAGTAGCTGCTGTTGCAGAAGCGATCGCGGCAGTGCTCGACGTAGGCGCCCGTCGCGCATTGCCCCAGGGACCACTCGACGGTGACGGTGCGGCTCGCGACGGGGCCCGCGGCGGGCGCGATCATCGTGGGCGCGCCGAGCGTCGTCGCGGCGTTGGCGTTGGTCACGAGGTGACACGAGGCGGGCTGCACGGGCTGCACGACGAAGGTCGCGAAGAGATCCGGCACGCTGAGCGACGCTGCGCTGCGAGGGCTCACGGCGAGCATGAACGTCCGTGGCATCGCGCCCATGCGGTTGTCGAGCATCACGAAGGGCTGGCCGATGCCATCGCCTGACGGCCCGCTGCGGTCGGCGCAGACGTCCGAGCAAGACTCGACGCGACGGATGACCGTTTGGTGAGGAAACGGGCTCTCGGAGACGAAGCGCCGCTGCTCGCCCGCGGGCACCTCGACGCTGATCCAGAGCGCGCGCGTGACGCCTGCCTCGAGGCTGCAGCCCATGCCGCTCGGCGCGGGTCCAGAGATCGCGCTGAAGAACGATTGAAACACACCGGATCGACGGCGGTCCGAGCCGATCGGAGCCGCGGGGATGGGCGTCGCGCAGGACGAGCCGGGCGCGGGGTCCGCGCTGAGCGTCTGGGCGCGCAGGATCGGGATGCGCCACGTCGAGGACTGCTCGGGCGGAACGCTCAGCCCTGCAGGCGGCGCTGGCTCGCCCGGGCCGCCGGTGTCCCACTCGATCGGGACGATTCCGCCGCAGGTGGCGTCGACGGACACGCGGTAGCCGTACGCGCCCTCGGAGAAGACGAAGCTGTTGGCCTGCCCCGAGCTGAAGTTCGCGATCTTGTAGCGGCTCACGCGGTCGGGCGGAAACCGAAAGCCCGTCCCGCGCAAATCTGCGCGAAAGAACTGTCGGAGGCTGCGGTACTCGCAAGCGTTGCCGACGCCGTACGTGCGATGAAACGGGCTGTTGGGGTTGGCGATCCTGTTGCCCTGATACCAGCTGCCGGACCTGCAACCCGCGTCGACGGTGTCCGTCGTGAAGCGAAAGTCCGACGAGTCGATCGCGTACGTCGTGCTCGCGCCGCGCTGCTCGATGAGCAATCGAACGCGACTCCAGTTGGTTCGCCACAGCCCGCAACCAGGGTTGAGGTCTGGCGTCTCGGCGTGGTTGGTCGCCGACGAGACGTCGAGGTACTCGCGAGGCTCTCCAGCGCCGTCGTTGGCGCAGAAGACGTTGATCGCGGTCTCGGGTCCGGCGCCGTCCGGATCGATGCTCGCGCCGCGCTCGCTCCAAGAGCCACCAGCAGCGAGGATCATCTCCTTGACACCCTGACAATTGCGCGCGACGCACGCGCTCGCTACGCACGCGGCGTTGGCCGTGCACGCGGGCGCGCACACGCCGCTGTCGACGATCACGTCCGGCGCTGCGTCGCGCGCGGCGTCCGGCGTCGCGTCGGCGCCGGACTCGACGGTCGCGTCCGCGCCGGACTCCACGGTTGCGTCGGAGAGGGCGTCGGGTCGCGCGTCGGGCGCGGCGACATCGTCCATCACAGCGACGTCGATGGCGGCTTCGATCACAGTGCGATCCGCGAGCGCGACGTCGTCGCGCGCCTCGGCGTCGCCGCTGTCGCTGGCGGGGCGAAAGCGCTCGGGCAAGCAAGCGCTGGCGGCGACGAGAGAGAGGCAGACCAGAGAGAGACGATGGTTCACAGCGCACCTCGCACGACGAGGCCGACGCTCGACGCGTCAGCGGTGGGAGCGACGACGGTCGACGGGGCCTCTCGCCCCGAGCGGGACGCGATCACGAGCCACGTCACGCCGCCGACGAGCGCCGCGGCGCCGACGACGGTCGACGCGATCGCGACGCGGTTGAACGTGACCGCGGGGGCGGCCTGCTCGACCGTGGTGCGACCGGCGCACACGTTTTCATTGCCCTCGACGCGGCAGTCTCCGAACGCCATCGCTTGCAGCGCGAAGGAGATCCCGCCAGTGGCGAGCGCGGCGCCACCGACTGTCGTCACGACGATGGGACCGACGAGCGAAGGAGCAGCGCGCGGCGTGGTCCGCGGGGGCGGGACAGCGTTGTTCGTGCGCGACGGGAGCGAAGCGCGCGCCCCGGACGAGGACGTGGACGTTGCGGACGTTGCAGACGTCGTGGCGTTGGTGTTGCTCGTCGTCGCAGACGCCTCGCGTTCGAGCGAGAGGCGCACGACGACGCTCTGCCGCGGCTCGACGCGGACCTCTTGGCGCACCGAGCGATAGCCGGTCGCGGACGCCTCGATGACGACGACGCCGGGGTCGACGACGGTGGCCACGCCGATGAGCGCAGCGTTGAGGGCTTCGCCCTGCACGCGAACGACGAGGCCAGGGATGCTCTCGTCGACGCCCTCGACGCTCACGCGACCGAGCCGCTCGGTGGCGTCGTGGGCGATGCGCGTGCAGTCAGCGATCAATCGATCGCGATCGTTGACAGCGGTGTCTCGGCGCAGCTCGGCCGCGCACTGCTCGGCGTTGCTGAGCGCGCGCACGGGCTGGCCGTTGGCGAGCTGTTCGGCCGCGAGAAATGCGCGCAGCGACGGGGTCATGCGCAAGCGCGAGGCGCGGGTGGCGAGGTCGACGGCGCGCGCGTGGTCGCCAGAGGCAGAGGCGCGACGAGCGTCGTCGATGAGCTGCCTGCGCGCGGCGACCTCGGCGTCGGACTGCGCGCTGGCGACGCGAGCGACCGAGAGGAGCGCGGCGACGCAGAGTGAAGAGCTGCGCCAACGAGCGCGCGGCGAACGAAGAGACGACATCGCGGAGGAGTACAACGCAGCGAGCCCTCGCTTGTGGATAGAGATTTGTCTATGCCTGATGGGTTCGCTGCGGTCGCAGTGAGCACCGAGACCGCAGCGCACCGTGTGGGATGCGAGCGCGATCGGCGGCTCTGACGAGCGAGGGTGACGACGAAGCCGTTGCGCGAGGCGGTCAGCCTGCGATGCGCTTCTTGTCGTTGCGCGCGGTCGTGCGGGCGGGCTGCGCGGTGACGGGCGACGAGCGCGTGGCCTGCGCTTGAGGGCGCTGCTGCTTGACCGGCGCGGGGGGCTCAGCGGGGGGCGTCGAGGCGACCGAGCGACGGCCGGCGAGGCAGGTGCGGTTGCGGCCGCCGCGCTTGGCTTCGTAGAGGGCCTCGTCGGCGCGCGAGAACAGGTCCTCTTTGTTCGCGCCGTCCTTGGGAAACTCTGCGACGCCGAGGGAGCAGGTGACCTTCAGAGGGCCCATTTCGGTGGCAAAGACCGTCTTTTCGAGCTCGGTGCGGATGCGCTCGGCGAGGGCGTAGGCGCCTTCGGTGTCGGTCTCTTCGCAGACGAGGACGAACTCTTCGCCGCCGAAGCGCGCGACGGCGTCGGTGTCGCGCTTGCAGCGGGTCATGACGGCGCCGAGGCCCTTGATGACGACGTCGCCGATCGAGTGGCCGTAGGTGTCGTTGACGTTCTTGAACTTGTCGATGTCGGTGACGAGGACGGCGAGCTTCTTTCCGAAGCGGGCTGCGCTCTTGATGCGACGCTCGAACTCGTCTTGCAGCGAGCGCTTGTTGAGCAGCCCTGTCATGGGGTCGGTGGTGGCGAGCTCTTCGAGGCGCTTGACCGCGGCGGCGTTGGAGATGGCCACGGCGGCGTTGCCCGCGAGCACCGAGAGCAGCTGTCGCGTCGCATCGGGAAAAGCCCCGCGCCGCTGCGCCGCGAGCGTGAGCGTACCGATCGAGTGATCGCGGACGACGAGCGGGAGGCAGAGGGCGGACTCCATCCCCTCGAGCGGCTGCTCGCGGGTGAAGAGCACTTGGGTCTTGGGGTCGTAGTGGCCGCGGTACGGCGCGGGGTGGCGCGAGTCGATCACCGCCGAGGCGATGCCCTTGTTGTGGGCGAAGGTCTTGCCCGCGAGCGCTTCGGCGCCGGCGCCGTCGGCGAAGCGAACGCGGTGGGTCTTCGCGCTCTCGTCGAACGTGGCGATCACGCACAGGTCGTGCTCGACGAAGGCCTTGGCGCTCTCGGCGACGGCCTCGAGCACTTGATCTTCGGTCAGCGCGTCGCCGATCGCCCTCGACGCGCGGTGCATCTTGGCGAGCTCGTCTTTGCTCTTCTCCATCGCGGCGAACAAGCGCTCGGTGCGCACCAGCCTGAGCGCTTGCTGTGCGAGCGCGGCGAGCGCGTGCTGCTCGTGCTCTTCGAACGGGCGGTCCTCGGCGCGGTCTGCGACGACCACGCCGCGCAGCTCTTCTCCGCCGTGATCGTCGCGGATGGGGACGCCCGCGAAGGCCTTCGCGTCGTGCGCGCCGCGGTAGTACGTGAGCCCGCCGTACTCGGGGCGAAGCTTCGCGAGGACCACAGGGCGGGTCATCGCCGCGACGCCGCCGACCGCGCCAGCTCCGACGGGGATCGGCTCTTTGCTGAAGATGTCCCCCGCGTCGGTGACCGCTTCGACGAGCCGCAGCGTGGCGCCCTTGGCGTCGAGCCAATAGATCGCGCAGGTGTGCAGGTCGAGCGTGCGGCGCGCGAGCTCGAGCAGCCCAGCAGTGGACTCGCGGATCTCTTCGAGCCCCGAGCGCACGCGGCGGCCCTCTTCCGACGGGGCGTGCGGCTGGTGCGAGGGCGCCTGCACGAGTCGAAAGGACTTCGCCGCTTCTTTTTGCCGCTCGCGCTCGGCGTCGAGTGCCTTTTCTGCGGCGCGACGGACGCGGGCGACCTCGAAGCGCGTGATGGCGTTGTGCGCGACCGCGGCCAGCGCGAGCACGCCGATGCGCAAGCCGAGCTGCGAGGGCGTGGTGCTCGGGTCGCGAAAGAAGCCCATCGCTTCGGCGCCGAACGCGAAGAGCGTGGCGATCACCGCGGACGCAGGAGCCGTCAGCGCGCCAGCGACGGCGAGCGCCACCGCGGGCAGCGCAGAGAGCGGAGAGCGCCCCCAGCCGCCGCTCGCGCTCAGCGCGACGTACGCGAGCGAGACGATGATCATCGCCGTTCCGCCGTCGAGCGGAGCGATGCTGCGATCATCGCGACGAGCGCGGTGCCGACGAAACGCGCGCGTCATCGCAACGAACAGCGCGAGCGCGAGTACGACCAGAGCGCCACGCGTGGGCGGACTGAACGCACCGCGCGCCGAGAGCGACGCGAGCGCGAGCGCGCAGGCAGGGGCGAGCGCGACCCGCGCGAAGCGTCGGGCCGCACGGAGTATCCGTACGAGTCCCATGAGTGACGTCCCCGTTATCAGCGCCGATCGAAGAGGGACAACTTCTGCGCAAGCGTGACATATCCTGTCCACACGCTCGGAGCCGAGCCCAGCGATTCACGCGTTGTCTTATTCTGTCACAGCGACTCTGTCAGTGAATTTACAGCACTTCACGGAGTTCGCCGAAGCCATCACCGCGCATGTCGCCCTCTGGCGCGGCGAACCGAGCGGCGGCATCTATCGGTTCGACACGAGGTCAACGAGCGCCGCGAAGGGCGGAGCAGAGTGACGACGTCGGTCTAACCGAAGACAAGCGTGAAGGAGAGAACCCCAATGCTCGACGAGAACAAGACGAAGGCCCTCAAGGGTGCGCTGGCCGAGATCGAGAAGCAGTTCGGAAAGGGCGCGGTCATGCGCCTCGAAGGCGACAAGGTCACCAGGCCCGAGATCGGAGTGATCCCGTCGGGCTCGGTGGGGCTCGACATCGCCATGGGCATCGGCGGCTATCCCCGCGGGCGCATCGTCGAGGTGTACGGCCCCGAGTCGTCCGGCAAGACCACGCTCACCCTTCACGCGATCGCTGAAGTGCAGCGGCTCGGCGGCGTGGCGGCGTTCATCGACGCGGAGCACGCGCTGGACACGGTTTACGCCAAGAAGCTCGGCGTCAACATGGAGGAGCTGCTCGTCTCGCAGCCGGACAACGGCGAGCAGGCGCTCGAGATCGCCGAGCACCTCACGCGCTCGAACGCGGTGGACCTGGTGGTGATCGACTCGGTGGCGGCGCTCGTTCCGAAGGCCGAGATCGAGGGAGAGATGGGCGATCAGCTCCCGGGTCTGCACGCGCGCTTGATGAGCCAGGCGCTGCGCAAGCTCGCCGCCGCGGTGCACAAGTCCAACACGATGATGATCTTCATCAACCAGATCCGCATGAAGATTGGCGTGATGTTCGGCAACCCCGAGACGACCACCGGCGGCAACGCGCTGAAGTTCTACGCGTCGATGCGCATGGACATCCGTCGCACCGGGCAGATCAAGGACGGCGAGAAGATCCTAGGGAATCGCACGCGCGTGAAGGTCGTGAAGAACAAGCTCGCCCCGCCCTTCACCGAGGTCGAGTTCGATATTCTGTACGGCCAGGGGATCTCGCGTTCGAGCGACGTGCTGGACATCGCTGTGGACGCGGGCTGCGTCGAGAAGTCGGGATCGTGGTTCAGCTACAAGGGCGAGAGGCTCGGGCAGGGACGGGACGGCGCGCGCACGTTCCTCGACGAGCACCCCGAGGTGTTCGCGAAGATCCAGGCCGAAGTGCTCTTGAAGAAGGGCATCCGTCGGCCCGGCGAGAAGGGCGACCTCGGGACGGACGCCGCGATCACGACGAGCACCAAGCGCGCGCAAGCGTGAGGCGCTGAGCGGCTCAGCGGGACCGCGGATCGGTCGCGCGACGACGACGGGGAGGTCGAGCGCTCGGGACGACGCGCGGCGCGTCGCAGAGCACCATGGACTCGCCGGCAGCGTCGCTGGTTGCGGCGCGAGGGGCGGTCGAGAGCGTGGGGAGCGCCTCGCCCGTCCCCTCGGTGAAGCGGTCGAGGCACCAGACCGAGCGCGGCCCCGAGCCTGGGATCACTGCGCCCAACGTGATGAGCGCGACGAAGAGCCCCGAGCCTGCGTTGCTGTCCTTCGGCGCCCACACGGGGCCGGCGGGGATGCGCGGGTTGCTCCCGTCCGAGCACACGCGAAACGGAAGCTGCTCGAGCGAGCACTCGAAGAGCCCGCCAGGCAACGCCCGCCCCGAGTTGGTCTCTGGCCGAAAGAGCGAGACGCTGCGCTCTCGCGGCTGCTCGGGCATCGTCACGACCCAGGTGATCCCGTTCATCCCGTACACGGTCATCGAGCGCGGGCGACCGGCATCTTCGAAGACGAGGTCCCACAACCGCAAGCCATGCGCGACGTGGCTGCGCTCGACGCGAAGCTCCATGCCGAGCTCTCCCGGACGGTGCGCGCGCACGTCGCGCGGCGCGATGTGCGAGGGCCCCTCGGCGATCGCCACCGCCCAGCCACCAGCGCGGGTCGTGCCGTCGTAGCGATCTCGAAAGCGCCATCGCGCGCCGACGCGCAGCGGAAATCGCGGGTCACCATGGCCATCGTCGGTGACGAACGCCGCGGTGCGCTCGACCACGAAGCCGCGGTATCGAGCGCGAAATCGCAGCAATTCTCCAGAGCGATCGACGGGAGCAAACGAGCGCTCGCACTCGAAGCACGCGGCGTCGTTGGCCGCGAGGTCAGCGTCGTCGAGGCGACGCTCGGGGAGCGTTCCGAACAAGAACGCGCGCGCGCTCGGCCACACGAGCTCGGCGCGCACAGCGTGAGTGACCCCGACCTGACCGCGCAGCTCGCCGTGGACCGAGAGCTTCGGGAGCCGTGAGTTCGGCGCGCCGATCGCCGCCCGTCCGTGCGCGACGAGCCCCGCGCCCACGATGGACAACGCGAGCGCAGGGACGCTGCGCAGCGCCGATCTCGCTCGCTCGGACGCGGCGCCGAACAGCGCAGACAACATGCGAATCGAGCCGCACCACGCGGCGACCGCGACCGCCGCCGTCAGCGCGGCGACCGCAAGAAACGCCGTCGAGAAGTGCGCGACGGCCGTCCCTCGCGTCGCGCCCGAGAGCGCGTTGAGCACTCCGTACGCCCAGTGAAAGCCCGCGATCGACCCGACGAGCGACAGCGGAATCGCCACGGCTTTCACGAGCGCCGTCGATCGCCAGAGCGCCGTCGCCGCGGCGCCGAACGCGAGCAGCGCGTTGGCGAACATCCAGGGAATCGTCCTCAGCTCGAGCGTGCACCGACACTGCTCGATCAACACCGTCAGCGTGGACATCGCCCGGCAGAGTGTAGCCCCCGCGCGCCGCGAGGATCGGGATCTCGCAATTTGCTCGCCAGCGAGCGCGCTTCCGCGCAACCCTCTCGGGCCGGCGATGGAGCGTCGCTTTCACGTGTTTGTGCGCCGGTGCGCGGGTCAGGGCTACCACGTCGAAGTGATCGGCCGCGCCGAGCTGGCAACGTTCGCAGAGGACGTCGACGAGGCGCGCGCGGACCTCGCCAAGGTGCTCTCTCGCCTGCTCTCGCGGGACCCCGAGTTCGATCGCATGGTCCCTCCCCTGCGCGACGTGCGCATCCGACGCGTGGACGTGACGCTGCGCGCGGTGCAGGGAGAGCGGCTCTTGCCCGTTCCCCTGCGGTTGACCGCGGTGCTGCACGCGCCGCCCGAAGAGGACGCGCGCGAGGGCTCCGTGGTCTTGCGCGTGCCGCGGCTCGGCGTGCGACACACGCTTTCAAGTGAGACCGACGCGGACGCGTTCGTCGAAGAGCTCGCGCGGCAGCGGCTCTTCATGGCGGACGCGAGCAAGCTGCTCGCGCTCGCGTACGAGGGCGAAGAGGTGGTCGAGCCGCTGACGGTCTCGTATCGGCCCGCGTTCGCCGAAACAGACTCGGGTGGCGACGGCCGGTCGAGAGACCGCGAGAGCGCGCCGGTCGAAGCGTGCAAGGACGTGTGCGCCGAGGCCCGCGCGCAGTCGCTCGACCGTGCGTTTGCGCGGGACGATTCGCTGGCGACGCTGACGTCGGTCCTGACGGCGCGGCGGCGATCGAGCGTGGTGCTCGTCGGCGCGAGCGGCGTGGGCAAATCCGCGATCGTCCACGAGCTGGCGTATCGAATGATCGAGGCGCCCGAGGCGAGCCCCCTGCGAGCGATGGAGCTGTGGGCGACCGCGGGCTCGCGGATGGTCGCGGGGATGCGCTACCTCGGCGAGTGGCAAGCGCGCGTGCAGAGGATGCTCGACGCGCTGCGCACGCGGCGGGCTGTGTTGCACATCGAGGACTTGAGCGAGCTGTTTGCGAGCGCGCAGAGCGATCGGCGCATGGACATTCCGGCGTACTTGCTGCCGTCGATCGAGGCGGGCGAGCTCGTGGTGCTCTGCGAAGCGACGGTCGAGGACCTCGCGCGCGCAGAGCGATCGCACCCGGCGTTTGTGCGGGCGCTGCGGGCGATTCACGTCGCGCCGCTCGAAGGCAGGGCTGCGCGCGCGGCGCTCGAGTCCGTCGCGGCCCGCACCGCTCGAGGAAAGCGCGTGCGCTTCACGGACGAAGCGCTCGTGCGCGCCGAGGACTTGTGCGAGCGCTTCGGCGACGGCACAGCGCTGCCGGGCGCGAGCGTCTCGCTGTTGCGCGCGACGGTGGCCGCGGCGAGCGCGACTCCGCACGAGGGATCGACGCCGCGCGCGCTCGGCGCAGAGGACGTCACGCAGGCGTTTTGCGAGCGAACGGGCTATCCGCGCTCGCTGGTCGACCCGTCGATTCGGCTCGATCCCGACGAGGTGCTCGCGAGGCTGCGCGCGCGTGTGATGGGGCAAGAGGGCGCGCTGGCGCTGTTGCGAGACCTGGTCGTGACGCTCAAGACCGGCATGGGCGACCCGTCGCGGCCGCTCGGCTCGTTTCTCTTCTTGGGCCCCACGGGCGTCGGAAAGACCGAGAGCGCCCTCTCGCTCGCGCACTATCTCTTCGGCGACGAGCAGCGCGTGGCGCGCTTCGACATGAGCGAGTTCGCCGCGCCCGGAAGCGCTCCGCGGCTCATCAGCGACGCCGCAGGCGCGCAGGGGAGCCTTACGCGACGGGTGCGCGAGCAGCCCTTCGGCGTGGTGTTGCTCGACGAGATCGAGAAGGCCGACACGGGCGTGCACGACCTGCTCTTGCAGATCCTCGGCGAGGGACGGCTGACGGACAGCGCGGGGCACACGGTCTCGTTTCGCAACACCGTGGTGGTGCTCACGTCGAACCTCGGCGCGGACACGGCGGCGCGATCCCTTGGTTTTTCTGCGGGATCGCGCGTCGATCTCTCGGCGCACTACGTGTCTGCCGCGGCGCAGTTCTTCAGGCCCGAGCTGCTCAACCGCATCGATCACGTGGTGCCGTTCGCGGCCCTCTCGGACGAGACCGTGCTGGCGATCACCCGTCGCGCGCTCGACAGCGCGCTCTCGCGCGAGGGGCTTCATCGTCGACGCGTGAAGGTCCGCTACGACGACGCCGTGGTGAGCGCCCTCGCCCGGCTCGGGTTCGACCCGCGCTACGGCGCGCGGCCGCTCAAGCGCGCGATCGAGCAGTGGGTGATCGCGCCGATCGCGCGGGTGCTCTCGGCGCGAGGGCCCGCGGCGCCGCCCGAGGTCGAGCTGGTCGTGCGCAAGACCGGGGTGGCCGTGGCGCCGACGAGCACGCCCGAGGTCTCTGCGATGAGCGCGATCGACGTGCGGGCCGAGCTCGATCGGCGAGCGATTCGCCAGAGTATTTCTTCGCTCACGCTGGTGATCGAGCCGATCGACGGCGGCGCGGGGTCGCGCGCGCGATGGTTGATCGAGCGCTACGCGAGCTGGTGCGAAGAGCGCGGCGCGGACGTCAGCGTCGAGAGCGCAGGGCGGCTCACGATCCGCGGAGCCATCGCAGGCGCGATGATGTTCGAGCGCGGCGTGCACGAGTTCGAAGCGGGCGCGGGCATCGCGCGGGTGCGCGTGCGCGACGAGCGAGAGGGTCCTGACGAGTCCGTGGGCGTGCGGCTCTACACGGTGATCCCCGAGCCCGCAGTGTGGGACGTCAACACAGAGCTCGAGTGGGTGGGAGCCTGGGATCGCGCGGTCGAAGGAGAGGCGCTCGACCGCTTCGTGCTCGCGCGCATGGCCAACGGTTGAGCGCGGTCAGCGACCGGCGATCCAGCTGCCGATCACCATGCGCTGCATGGCGTTGATGGACGTGTCCGGCGGCATGGGCGCGCCCATCTCCATGACCACGCGGAGGTTGATGTCCATGCGATTGGCGTCCCAGCCCGCGAAGGTCGAGAGGTCGGGCGAGGTCTGTCCGGGGCCGTGGCAGCGCCAGCACGAGGTGGCGTAGATGGGCTGGATGGTGGCGCGCCAGATGGCCTCGGGCGTTTGCGTTCCGGTGTCGACGGCGTAGCGGCGCGGGGCGCCTGCAGAGAGCACCCAGAGCTCGTCGGAGCTCGCCGCGACGAGGGTGCTGTTCATCGGGAGCATGGCGCCGTTGGTGATCGAGACGCGGCCCATCGCGTAGGTGCCGAGCTCGGTGCCCACGATGAACCACACGCGCGAGCCCGAGCGCGCGAGCGAGCGAATGGGCATCGGCGCGCGAAACACCGCCGAGAGCGTGCGGTCTGCGTTCTCGGTCCAGAGGTACTCGCCCGCGGCGGCGACGAGCTTCGCGGCCGCGTCGATCGCCACGGAGGTCACGCCCGGGAGGTTGTAGGCGCGCAGGGTCGAGGTCATCGCGTCGAGCGCTTTGACGCGGTTCATTCCTGCGCCGGCGAAGCGACCGCTGCCCGCGGCGAAGCTCTCGAACGGGCCCTCCATGAATTGCCGCACGGCCATCCCATCGGCGACGGCGATGCCTGTGTCTGTGGCGAAGCCGACGAAGGACATGCCGCCCGCGGCGATCCAGCGCACGGACTGCCCAGTGAGACCGTAGCGATCGCTGACGAGCTCGAGGGCGTTGTCGGGGCGGACGCGGTGGACGCGGCCCATTCCGTCGGCCGCGACGATCCAGCTGCCCGTCCCGATTCCTGCGGGGACCGTGGCGGCGGTGCGCCACATGGTGATCTCGGAGTTGCTCGCGCGGAGCGCTCCGCCTGCGACGAGCTTCATGCCGAGCGAGCCATAAAACGCCGTGGTGGTGGCGCTCTCGGTGACGGCGGTGACGGTCCCGAGCGGGATCATCATGGGGTTGTACGCGACCGCGCGAACGAACAGCGGATCGGCGACGGAGGGGATCTCGGGCGCGGCGTCGCCGACGGGCGCGACGCGATCGGCCGCTGAATCCGCAGACGAAACAGCATCAGATCCAGCGGCGTCCATCGCAGCGCCGTCGAGCGGCTGCTCCATCGGCGCGCACGCGGCGAGCGCCGACGCGAGCGCCAAGGCGAGCGGTCTCTTCATGGGCGACGGATCTCCGGCATCACGGCGCCGTCGCGCATGAACCGACGCGGGTCGATGCCAAACGCGTCGAGCATGGTGGCGAGCACGTCCGCCGGCGTGATGGCGCGCATGCCGTCGGGAAACCGCCGGACGTTGGACAAGAGCTGGCCGGGATCGCTGCTGCCGAAGACCATGTTTCCGCGGAATTTCGGCGAGACGATCACGGCGCTGTTGTTGGGATAGTGGTCGCGACCGCCGGCCACGTTGATTTGTGGTGTGCGGCAGAACTCGCTGATCACGAGGATGTGCGTGTGATCGATGAGCTTGTGCCCGGCGACCGTCGGGTGATCCGCCGCGGCGAGCGCGTCGATGAGCCCCGCGAGCATGTTGAAGAGCTCTTGCTGGTGCTGCGGGTGATCTTCGTAGTTCGAGAAGTGCGTGTCGAAGCTGGTGGTCGAGAAGCTCACGCATCGGGCCAGGTCGAGCTTGAACGCTTCGACAGCGAACGCTGCGTTGAAGAGCGTGTTCGCTTCGAAGGCCAACGGCGCGACGGGCATCATGGTGCCGGGGCGCTTGGGCACGAAGAGGTTCTCGTACGCGGGGTTGGCGCGCAGGGCAGCGGTGGAGAAGAGGCTCGTGAGCCGCGCGTCGCCGTGGATGCGCTCGAGCGAGGCGAGCTGCTGCTCGAGCCCCTGGTACACCTGCGGAAAGTACGAGCGTCCTGCGATGTCGCGGGTCTCTTGGATGAGCAGCTCGTTGACGGCGGTGCGCGTGGCGACGTCGATGGAGCGGTTCGACCGAGCGAGCGAGCGCGAGACGGTGCCGATGTTGTCGACCCGCAGCGGGAGCGCCTTCGGGTCGAGGTTGGGACCCGTATAATAGCTGGGAAATCGCACGCTCAAGCTCGGGAAGAGCTTGTTGGTCCCGAGCTCGCTCGCGAGCATGGTGTCGATCGACGGCGCGGCGGGGCGACCGCCGGCGAGGTGGCGACCGGTGGAGGCGAAGGCGGTTCCGTCTGGGTGAGAGACGGTGTTCATCGCGATGCCGTTGACGACGAGCATGCGCTCGAAGCGACGGTTGTCCGCCATCAGGCCGATCGCGGGGCCGAAGGTGATGTTCGATCCCGTGGGTCGATACGGGACGAAGCTCACGAGGCCGTCGCGCATGGGCGCGTCGTCCCAGTGGAGCAAGCCCGAGGTGTCGATGGTGTCGGTCGACGCGGGCGTGACGATGTCTTGCTTCGCGCTGCGCGGGTCGAGCGAGACGGTGATGTCCCAGCCGCCCGCGGCGTGAATGAAGATGAAGAACTCCGTCGTCGGAGCGCCGGGCATCATCTGCGCGAGCGCTTCGAACATCGGGCTCGTGGCGGTCGCCGCGGCGCCCGCGCCGAGCACTTTGAGAAAGGTCCTGCGTTGCTTGTCAGTGGGCTTCATCGCAGTCGCTCCTCAGTAGAGTTGAAACTCGGGGTGACGGACGAGCGCGTAGCAGACCGCGGCCCAACCGGTGTTGCTCTTCACTCTGAACAGCGTCGCGGGCGCGCCCGCCGCGGTGTAGCGGCTGACCGTGCGGGTATACAGGTCGAAGAACCGCTGCGAGCGGTTGTCCGGCGCGAGCGCCGCGGGGTAGCCGAGAAAAGTGCGATGGAGGGTGTCGAAGCGCGTGTCGAACGCCGCGCGGTCGAGCGCTCCCGCGGGCACGTCGAAGGAGAACACCGTGCGGTTCGCGATCGGCGGAAGGGACATCGCGTCGAGCTCGCGCGCGACGGCGAGGTCGCACAGGGCGATGCCCGTGCGCTCGAGGGTCGCGAGCATGATGGCGCTGCTCTGGTTGACGCGGGAGATGTCCACGCGGTGGTCGGGCAGGCCCATGGAGGCGAGGTAGTCGTTCCACGAGTCGAAGAGGCTCGTGTCGCGCGCGCGGATTTGCGTCTGAATCGCCAGCGGCGCGAGGCCGCCGAACAGCTGCATGTAGCTTCGGACGTAGGTCTCGACGGGCAGCATGCGCGGCCCTCGCTTGGGCGTGGTGTCCTGCGCGAGGTTCTCGTGGCCGGGCATCGACTCGATCGGCGTGGCCACGTTGGCGTCCGGCGCTGGCGGCTCGGGCACGTCGGGGCGCGCCGCGGCGTCGGGCTGCGACCCTCCGTCGCTCGGGCGCGAGGGCTCCGTGCACGCGGTCGAAGCAGCGGCCAGCGAGAGCAGCGCGAGCGCGCGCCATTGAATCATGGGGCGTGTATTCATCGTGCGGCTCCTTCGCGCCACGCCGTGGACGAGAGGTTGTTCGCTCTGCGGTAGGCGGCCGAGAGCAAGAGCTGTCGCAGCATCGCGCGCGGACGATAGGTCGCCGTGGTGAGCGTGCTCTGCAGCTGCGTGCGAAGGGCGGCGTCCTCTTCGTTGAGCTCTCGGCCCAAGAAGGACTCGGCCACGGTCTCGACGAAGCACGGCGCGAACTCAGCGCGCCCGGCGATGAAGTTGCCCATCCCGCGCGGGCCGGCGTCGGCGTTGGCCGGCGCGGCCGCCATGGTGATGTTGGTCGCGTTGGTGGTGTTGTAGATCCCGCGCAGCAGCGAGCGGCCCGCGGAGGTAAACGCAGGGTCGTAGAAGGGCGCGCAGCCCGAGGGCATCGCGTCGAGCGGCGTGGCCGTGCGGCACCGCGCGGCGTCGATGGGAAACTGCGCTGGCGGCAAGTACGTCCAGTCGCTCTCGCTCACGCGCGTGAAGAACGCGGACATCGGCTCGAGCGTCGCGTGGCAGCCCGAGCACCCGGTGCGGATCGAGAGGTCGGGCTGCGTCGAGGGCATGAGCGCGACGTTGGGCGCGACGAACTCTTTGCACATGAACGCTTGATACAAGACGTGGGCGCGGGCCCTGCGCGTGCCGTACTTGGTCAAGAAGATCGGCATCGTGAGCAAGCCAGAGGCGAGCGGGCCTCGGTTGGGCACGCGCGCCCAGCGCTCGACGTCGTGCGCGAGCAGCGGCGCCGGGACGTTGGCCGGATCGAAGAGGTTGGTCGCGCGCGAGTAGCCGAACTTGAGGTGATTGGTCGTGCAGCAGCTCTGCTGTTGCTCGCTGCGGTAGAAGGTCGCGAGGGGCCCGTTGATGTACGTGTCCGGCGCGCGCACGAGGTCGCGCACGTCGCGGTCCGCTTGAAACACGGCGTCGATGAAGTGCGAGGCCTCTTGCGAGAACCACAAGAGCATCCAGTCCGAGGGGTTGATTCCCCGGCTCTCGAAGGCGTTCTCGATGCCGATCGGCGCGCGCAGAGCGCTGTCGACGAGCGCTCCAGCGGTGAGGTTGTTGACGGCAGCGCCGGGCAGGCAGCGCTCGAGGCCTGGGCCGCAGCCGCAGTCGGTCGAGAGGTTGAAGCCCGTCTGCGAGTCGCACGAGAGCATCTGCCCCGCGAGGGACATGGCGTCGGCGTTGGTGTTGGGCACGCCGACGAGCCTGCGCGAACAGCCCGTCAGCGGCGCGGGGACAGCAGTCGAGCGCACGAAGGGAGCGCCCTGCGCGTCGGTCTGCGCTTCTTCGCGGCAGACGCGCACCTCGGTGACCTCGTTGCCGGCTTCGTCGCGGAGCATTCCGTCGGTGGGGTCGTAGCCGGGCGCGATCGCGCCCCACGTCGCGGGGTTGTATCGCTGCGTGGGGTTGGCCGCTCGGTAGTCGCGGTAGAGCCACCAGGGTTTGACCACGACGGTGCGCGCGTTGAGCATCGCGTCGGTGATGGGCCGCGGGGTGTTGCAGGTGCTGCCCATGGGTACGTCGCCGTTGGCGGGGTACTGCACGCCGAGCTCGTCGGGCGTGAAGCACATGGTCCCGTCGGTGTTGACGTCGGCGCGGCGCTGTCCGGAGCGATAGTAGACCCAGACGCGCGTTCCGTTGGCGCGCGTGACGGGGATGCGTCGGAGGATCGTCCCGCGCGGGCGAATGGGAACGGTGCTGTTGAGCTCGAGCCGCAGCCGATCCATGTACACGCGGCGTACGCGCTCGGCCGCTTCGGGCGTCGCGAGCTGCGCGTCGATCCACGTCTCGACGTTGAACGCAGGCTGCTCGAAGGCAGCGATCTCTGCGCGCGTGGGGATGCGCCCCACCAGGTCGATCGAGAGCGCGCGAAAGAACCGGTATTCGTCCAGCGTTCGTTGCGCGTGGGCCGCGGTGCTCGCCGAGAGCGCCGAGAGCGCGAGGGCCAACGCGCTCGCTTTGGTCGCAGAATCCTTGGGGCGTCGCATGGAGTAGTCCTCCGAAGCGCAAAGGGTACGTGACGCCGCAAGCGCTGCGCGAGAGGGAGGAAATGCTCACCCCCTCGAATCGCATCGCGCCGCACTGCGGCAAATCGCGCGATCGGTCGTGCGTCGGTTGCGGCGTCGACCAGCGAGGTCTCACGGGCATCCTACGGGACGCGACCGTCAGGAAGCCCGTTGCAGCACGATCGCGTTGTGGCTGCCATGAACCGCTTCGTCACGATCACCGCCGCGCTCGCTTCGCTCATCGGCTGCGCGCAGCACCAGCGGCCGCGCCCAGCGAGCGTGCGGCTGCCACCGACGGAACGAGCCGTCGACGCGGGGTCTCTCACCAGGGATGCGTCACTCGAAGCTCAGGTCGAGCCCCAGGTCGAGACGCAAACGAGCGTTGATTTTCCGATGGATCCCGAGTCGGTCTCGCTGGGCGCGACGCTGCGCACGTGGGTGGCCGACGCCGCGACGGACACGGGGCGGCCGCTGGTGCTCTTGCGCATGACCGCCCCGGAGCATGCGTACAGCGACCAGATGATGACCGAGGCCGCGGTGCGCGACGAGCGAAGCGGCGCAGCGGTGATCCTTCGGCTCTTCGTTCAGTCCCCGCCCTTCCTGAGCATGCAGTGGCGGCGAGCGGAGGTTCACCGCGACAGCATCGCGCGCGCGGTCGCGATTCGCGCGGTCGAAGACTGGCTCAACGATCGCCCCGAGCTCGTCGCGGTGTCTCGTCAGCAGCTCCAAGGAGCGGCGGTGCTCTGGACCCTCTCGACGGCGCAGAGCACGACGGTGTGCGCCGCCGAGACGCCGCCACACGGGCCGATCATCGAGTCGTGCTGGACCGAGCGCGAGCCGATCGCGACGGTGCCGTTCGACGCGATCGAGTACGAGTACGGCCGCCGCAATCACCTGCGCGTCGCGTACTCGCTGCGCGATTCGGGGCGACGCGTGAGGGTGCGCATCGACGAGCAGGGACGCGCGAGCCGCGCGGAGGCGCGCGCGCCGCGGGGAGCTTTCGGGCCAGCGCGCTCGGTGGCGACCATCGCGCAACCGGCGATCACCGCGCTCGCGTTCGTCGAGGCCACGATCGATCCGCGCACGGATCAGCGAGTGGTGCACTTCTCGACCGAGACAGAGCGCACGAGCTGTGTGCACACGGACCGCTGGCGATGCGAGCCGGTCGCATCGGCGCTCGCCACGAACGCAGTGCTGTGAGCGCTAGCCGCCGTTGATGGGCGGCGCCTCGAGCAGAATCGTCCCGGGGTTGAAGAGCACCGGCGCGTAGCCGAGGTTCCACAGCGGGACGAGCGCGTCGAAGACGTTGGGAGCGCTCACGAAGGAGGGCAGATTCTGCGAGGAAAATCTCCGATTGAACCTACGCACGACCGCCCAGTCCACGGGCATGGTCGCGATCCCGAAGCCGTCCCGCTCGGCCTCAGAGGGGACCGCTCGACCGAGCGCGGGCAGGCCGCGCAGCAGGCGCGCTCCGTCGCGGGCGTCCCGTTGACGAAGCTGCTCTTCGCCCGCATCGACCCAGAGCTTCGCGAGGTACGCGTCCTCGAGCGCGCACACCTCGCCGACGGCGCGCGGCGCGCGCAGGGAGAGCTCTGCGCGGATTTCTCCGGCCTCTTCGATCTCTCGCCCGCTGAACGCGATGAGCATCACGCGCGCGAACCAGAGCTCGCCGCAGTGCGCTTCGGTGTCGCCGCGCCCGTTGCTTCCGACGCCGAGCCGCCACGTGACCGCAGGGGGCTCTTTTGCGCCGGGAGGCATCCACGGGCGAAGCGCTTCGAACACCTCGCGCGCGAGGGACTCCGCCGCGAGCACGCCCGGCCAGTCGCTGGCGAGCGCGCAGGCGAGGCCGACGGTGGGCGGCGTGGGCGCGTTGGTCACCACACGACGCGCGAAGACGTTGCCGGCGGGCTCGCGCTCGACCGCGTTCCACGTGCGCTTTCCGTCGTAGCTGATCATCCAGCCACCGAACTGACGCGCTCGATCGCCGACGGTCCCGCTCGGGATCAGCCCGCGCGCCTCGAGCCGCTCCCAGGCTTCGTCGCCGCCGCGCGCGCCGTCCACCGCAGAGAGCGCCTGGGAGAGCGTCGCTCTCAAGGGGCTCAGCACACGATCGCGATCGAGCTCGTGCATCGCCCGACGGGGCGTAGCTGAGCGCCGAAAAAGCAGCAAGCCGCCGCGAGCCCGATACCAGCTACGATGGCGCGTCGTATCGCAACGGCTCTACGCGCTCATCGAGAGCGCATCGCCGAAAGGGAAGACCGCCTTCATGTCCAACGCTTCGACTCGATCGATGTACGCCTTCGCGCTGCTCGCCGCCCTCGGCGCCAGCGCATGCAACAAGCGCAACCACGACGGGCACAGCCACGCGTCGGCCCATGGCGACGGCAGCGCCGAGCGCGCGCTCGAAGAGATGACGGTCGAGGCGCTCTCGGCCATGATCGACCGAGGCGAGACGGTCGCGGTCTTCGACGCCAACGGCAGGCCGCGCTACGAAGAGGGGCACATCCCGGGCGCGACCCACGTGGGGCACGACACGATCGGCGCTGAAATTCTGCCCCCCGATCGCGCTACGCCGCTGGTGTTCTATTGCTACAACGAGCGGTGACACGCGTGCCATACGGCCGCGCGGCAGGCTGTCGCGCTCGGATGGACTCGTGTGTATGTGTTGCCCGCGGGCATCGCTGGTTGGACCCGCGCCGGAAAGCGCGTCGTCACAGGAGGTGCCCCTCGTTGACGTCCCCCTCAGCGCGAGGCGCACACCGCTCGGCGCGCTGAAGCGCGACGGGCTGCGCGGTGATCGAACGCGAGGCCGTAGCCGAAGCCGTCGCCTGGGTTGGGGCCCATCAGCGTGATGGACGGGACGAGCGAGATGCCCATCGCGCCGCCGAAGTGCAGCTGCGCGGTGCCAGCGTTGGCCCTGCCCATCGGGTCCGCTTGCGACGCGCCGATCAGCACGTCCGCGTAGCCGTCGCCGTTGACGTCGCCCGCCGGGCTCATCGAGACGCCCAAGAAATCATTGGCCGCGACGCCCTCGATGGTGCCGTCGGCGACCGCCGCGATGCCCGTCGCGCTGCCGTAGAAGAGCTGGGCGTTGCCCGCTCGGTTGCGGCCGCCTGGAGACGCGAAGTATGCGCCGATCACCACGTCGTCGAAGCCGTCGCCGTTGAGGTCTCCCGCGCTCGACGTGGAGATTCCCAGGTATTCGCGGATCGCTGCGCCGCCGATGAGCCGCGCGGCCGTCGCGCTCACGCCCGTCGCGCTGCCGAGATACAGGCTCGTCGTCCCCGCGTCGCTGCGGCCCATGAAGTCCGCGTAGTACGCGCCGACGAGCACGTCGCTGTATCCGTCGTTGTCGACGTCTCCGGCGCCCGCGATCGTGCGCCCGAAGTAGTCGCCGTTGACCGCGCCCGAGAGGACGAGCGCTGGCGTCGAGGACAAGCCCGTCGCTCCGCCATGAAAAATGCTGGCAGAACCCGCGTCGACGCCGCTCGGACGCGCCCCGCTCCACGCGCCGACGATGATGTCGTTGAAGCCGTCGCCGTTGACGTCACCGGCGCTCGCGACAGAGACGCCGAAGCCGTCGCCCATGGTGTCGCCGCCGAGGACGAGCGAGGGATCTGCGCTGATTCCCGTGGAGGATCCCTGGTAGATCGTCGCGGTTCCGCCGTTGGTCACGCCGCGCAGCGAGCCGGAGTTCGACCCGATGAGCAGCTCGGCGTATCCGTCGCCGTCGACGTCGCCGGCGCCCGCCACGGAGTACGCGAACAAGTCGCTCGCTGCGACGCCTTCGAGCACGCGCGCCGCGGTGGACGAGACGCCCGTCGGAGAGCCGTAGTACACCCACGCCGCGCCCGCGTTCATGCGCGCGCCGGGGTCTGCGTTGTAGGCGCCGACGACGAGCTCGCCGTAGCCGTCGCCGTTGAGGTCGCCGGCGCCCGCGACGGCGAAGCCGAAGTTGTCGCCTGCGTTTTCGCCGTCGATCACGCGCATCGCGACCGGCGTCACGCCAGGCGGATAGCCCATGAACACGTGCGCGGCGCCTGCGTTGACGCGGCCGCTCGGGTCCGCGTCGGGCGCGCCGACGACCACGTCATCGAAGCCGTCGCCGTTGAAGTCCGTGTGCGCGACGGCGCTCGAATCGAGGCCCGAGCTCGCGTCGACGGCGGGCGTGTGAAAGAGCCACGTCGCGCTGGTCGTCGCGCTCTCGACCGCGCCGATGCGCCCGCGAAGTCGCCAGAAGATCACGCTGCGCGCAGGCAGGTCCGCGGTCGGCCGCGCGCTGGTGGCGGACACGCGCAGCGTCTCGATGATCGACGTGCAGCCGCGGTCGCGGCAGAGCTCGACGACCGCGCCGTCGAGCGGCGCAGGGAGCTGCCATCGCAGCGTGGGGCGACGCAGCGTGGTCTCGCCGAGCGAGAGCGGAGCGATGGGCCGCGGAGAGATCCCCACGGCGACGCACTGACCAGCGAAGAGCGAGAAGCCCGGCGCGCAGGCGAGCGCGCACGCCGAGCGCACGCACACGGGGCTGGCGTTGGCGCCGCTGGGGCACGCGTTGCCGCAGGCTCCGCAGTGATCGACGCTCGTCGCGAGGTCGACGCACACGCCGTCGCACCGCGTTCGAGAAGGCGGATCGCAGGGAGAAATCACGTCGATCACGTCGGGCGCGGCGTCCGTGGCGGCCTCTGCAACCGCGTCGCTCACAGCCGCGTCGCTCGCGGCCGTCGCGCTGTCCCCGCCGCCCGCCGAGCTGTCTTCGGCGACGTCCATCGCGCTGTCCGTCGCGGACGCGTCCGGCAACAGCGAAGAATCGACTGAAGAATCGCTGACAGAACCGTCGTTGTCGATCGCGCGCCCCGAGCTCGCGTCGACGGCTGTGCCAGCGTCGCCTGCGCCCGCGTCGTCGCCGTAGTCCACCGAGAGCTCGGGAGAGACGCACTCGCCCTGGTCGCCGCACGTGGCGTTTTGCTCGCGGCAGCGAACGCTGACGGTGCACTGCGAGGCGGCCACCGAGATGCAGCCGACGGAGGGATCGCCGCAGCGGATGGGAAGCACGACGCGCGCTGTTCCGCTGCGATTTCGCACGAAGAACATCTGCGCCACGCGGTCCGAGCGCACCTCGGGCGATCGATCGGTGGCCGCGAACGTGGCGCGGATCCAGAGCGTGACGAGGGCGCGGTCGGCGGCGGTGCTCTCGAGCCATCCAGGCGTCGGCAGGACGCCGATCGTCTCGCCCGCGGTGAACGAGCCCTGCCC
Source organism: Myxococcales bacterium (assembly GCA_013298625.1). Lineage (GTDB taxonomy): Bacteria > Myxococcota_A > Polyangia > Polyangiales. The sequence continues at coordinate 63,275 of JAAFIF010000006.1, read as the reverse complement.
CGCGGCGTTGCGTTGAAACCGGGTGATCCCGTCGACCCGCGTGAGCGCGCGCATCGCGAGCTCAGAGGGCGGGACGCGACCGGCGAACGAGAGGACCTCGACGGTCATCGGCCTCGCGCGGTCGGCGTCGGTGTCCATCACGAGTTGAATTTGTGTGGCAGGGCTGCGACAGCTCGAGCCGAGCGCGCCCAGCGCGAACACCGCGGTCGCGACGCGCGCGCGGCGTGTTCGAAGCAACAAATGCAGCATCCAGAAACACAGACCCCGCGTCTGGCGCAGACACAATAGGGATAATCGGTCAGCGTAAGGTTTATGCGGCGCTCGTCGCCTACACCGTGTGATTGCGCGCACAGGGAGTGCGCCTCCGCGCGCCAGCAAGCTGGCGCGCTTGCGTGCTGCCGACAAGCGCTCGGGCATGAAGCCCGAGCTGAGGCACGTAAACGTGGGCGCGTCGGGCGCAGCACGGTGAAGAAGCGCTGGTGCTTCAGAGGGAGAACCGAGTTGCCTAAGCCCTGGCGAATGCCAGGGCGCTCGTTGGCTCTGCCACGCGCAAGCGCGCCAGCTTGATGGCGCGCCCCAGCCAGCTTCGATGCCGCGCCCCAGCCAGCTTCGATGCCGCGCCCCCTCCACGCGAGCGCGCCGTTCGCTACTTCGCCAGGCGCTTCGCGCGGTGCGCGAGGACGAGCGCGCTCACGATGATGAGCAGCGCGTTGCACTGGTGTGCGAGCGCGGTGTGCTTCTGGACGTGCGTGAGGACCGTGAGCGCGCCGAGCGTGATCTGAACGCCGACCGCGACGACGAGCGCCCACGCGGCGTTGCGCACAGGCGGCGTGACGCCGACGGTCTTCAGCGTGGTGAGCGCGGTCGCGAGCACGACGGTCGCCGTGGTGTACGCGAGCGAGCGATGAACGAACTGCACGGCGAGCGCGTTGTTCACGAGGTTTGCCGCTGCGGGAGAGAGCGTGAACAAGTTGTCCGGGATCACTTTGCCGTGCATCAACGGGAAGGTCGCGCACACGAGCCCCGCCTTCAGCCCCGCGACGAGCCCTCCCCAGGTGATCGTCACGAACGCGGCAGCGAGCGAGGCGAACGCCATCGTGCGCACGCGGGGCAGCGCGTCGCGCGGGCGCGCGTCGGGCGCTTCGTCGCCGATGCGCAGGCCGAGCGCGACGAGCGCGACGAAGATCAAGAGCGCGAGCAGCAGGTGCGCCGTGAGGCGAAAGTGGCTCACGTTGGGGTCGCGGACGAGGCCCGAGGCGACCATGAACCAGCCGAGAAAACCCTGCAAACCGCCCAGCGCGAACACCGCGAGCACTGCGCCCAACCGACGCCCCGACAGCGCCTTCTTCTTCACGAAGTAGAGCAGCGGAACGAACACAGCGAGTCCCGTGATCCGGCCGAGCAGCCGGTGCGCCCACTCGATCCAGAAGATCCCTTTGAAGTCCTCGAGGGACATCCAGTGGTGAACGAGACGAAACTCTGGTGAATTGCGGTACTTCGCGTACTCGCCCATCCACGCTTCGTGCGAGAGCGGCGGGAGCGCGCCGGTGACCGGCTTCCACTCGGTGATCGAGAGGCCCGCGTGCGACAAGCGCGTGTAGCCCCCGACCGCGACCATCGCGGCGACGAAGAACGCGCACACGAAGAGCCAGCGCGCGATCGCGCTCGCGTACGACGAGGCGCCAGAAGCGGGCGATTCGAGCGAAGAACGGTCGTTCATCGAGCCAGACGTGGGGTCGAGCGGCGCAATCGGGGAGGCCATGGCAGGGCTGTCTATACTTGCGCCGCGGCCGATTGTGAAAGGGGCGCCCGCAGCACAACGCGCAATCCGCGCGGCGCTTCGCGCACCCACGAGAGCGCGACGCCCTCGCGCTCGCACACCGCCGCGACGATCGCGAGGCCGAGGCCTTCACCGTCGCCGCTGCGCCCGCGCTTGCGACGCTCGGCGATGGTCGGGAGCGCCGCCGGAGGCACCCCCGGCCCGTCGTCGATGATCGCGAGCTCCCACGCGCCGTCGCGCACCGAGAGCACCGCCGCCACGTGCCCTTCGCCCGCGGGCGCGTCGTGGTGCGCCACGGCGTTTTGCAAGAGGTTCATCAGCGCGCGCTCGACGTGCAACACGTCTGCCCCGATGAGCACGGGCTCGTCGGGCCGCGCGCAGGCGAGCTCGATGGACTTGCGTCGCGCCAGCGGAGAAACCCTGGCGATGCAGCGCTCGAGCAGCGCTCCGAGGTCGAGCTCGACCACCCGACGCGATTGCTCTTCGAGCTCAGAGGCCACGCGCAAGTTCGCCACGAGGCTGTCGAGGTACACGACGTCGGCCAGCGCTTGCGCTGCGGACTCTGCGAGCTCGGGGTCGCGCGACGCGCTGGCGCTCAGCGCTTCGAGCCGAAGCTGCAGCGACGACAGAGGGGTCTTGAGGTCGTGCGCGACGTCCGCGAGGTGCTCTGCGAGCGCCCTGTTTTTGCTCTCGATCTGCGCGCGGTCGTCGAGGATGCGCGTGTGCGCCTCGCGCAGCGCGGTCTCGACCTCGGTGAGCTCGTCTTGGACCACCGCGCGCGAGCCGGTCGGGGCGCTGTCCATCACCGCGTCCGAGCGGCCCACGCGGCCGGCGAGCGACGAGGCGTGCGAGAGCCGGCGCAGCAGAGGACGAACGACCCACAGCGCGCCGCCCGCCACGGCAGCGGCGATTCCGAACGCGAGGATGACCGCGAAGCTCAGCGTCGTTCGCAGCTTCAGCTCGCTCGTCGCCGCCCAGCGAAGCTGAAACGTGTCGCACGGCGCCGGCTGCTCGACGGCGATCACGATGATCCCTCGGCCGGCGAGCACGTTGGAGCGAATCGAGACGCTCTCGCCCCGCTGGATGTCCCGCAACAGATCGTGATCGATCGGCGGAGAGCTGGGGTTCGCGCTGATCCCCGTGCGGCGATCGTACGCGTGCACGCTCGAGCCGTCCGCCATGAACATCCCGAAGCGCCGAGGATCTCGGGCGCACGCGAAGGCGTCACGGTCCTTCGCGAGCAGCCGGACGAAGTCGCTCACGCGCGTCGCGCGCAGACGCGCCACGGAGTAGAGCGACGTCATGATCAGCGCGAGGCCCACCATCAGGACCAGCGCAGCGGTCGCGAAGGCCACGCGGCGACGCAGCGTCTGCAGGGCGCGGATCAAGGCGCGCTCGCGAAGCGATAGCCGATTCCCCACACCGTTTGCAGGTGTTTGGCCGCGGCGGGGCCGAGCTTCTTGCGCAGCCGCGCGACGTGGCTGTCGACCGTGCGCTCGTCCACGTCGCCGTCGGTCAGCGCCGCCTGCGCGAGCTGCGCGCGGGTGAGCGCGCGATCGGGCCGCTCGATCAGCACCGTCAGCACGTTGAGCTCGTGCTGCGTCAGGTGCACATCTGCGCCGTCGACCAGCGCCCTTCGCGCGTCGCACTCGACCGTCACGTTGGCGAAGGACAACCTGCGCGCCTCTTGCCCTTCGGCGCGACGGCCGAGCCTCGCGTTGATGCGCGCGACGAGCTCTTCGAGAAAGAAGGGCTTGGACACGTAGTCCGCCGCGCCGAGCTCGAAGGCGCGCAGGCGGTCTTCGAGCGTGACGCGGGCGGTGAGCACGATCACGGGAGAGGCCACGCGGTGCTTCCAGTGCGCGAGCAGGGCGTCGCCCGAGAGGCCGGGGAGGTTCCAGTCGAGGACGATGAGGTCGAAGCGCTGACGCAAGGGGAGCTCTTGCGCGAGGTCGCCGCGCACCGAGAGTTCGACGTCGAATCCCGCGGTCTTCAAGCCACGGACGAGCATCGATGCGATGGGTGCGTCGTCCTCGACGACCAGGATCGTCGGCGTCCCGTGCTCGACCGTGGCGACGTTCATGTGGCTGCGGCTCCGTCGCTGCTGGCGGTCTCGTGGCTCACCGAGAGCGCGCCCCGCTCGGGCAGCGCGTCGCGCTCGGTCACCGCGCGAAACTTCGCCGCGTACTCGGGGTGGTTGGTGCCAAACACGCGGTCCCACACGTTGAGGTAGAGCCCGAAGTTATACTTGTTGGACCGGTGGTGCATGTGATGGTGCGTCGTGGTGTTGAACACCTTGCCGGGCCAGCGATCGAGCCACCAGCGCGGGGTCAGCTCGACGCCGAGGTGGCCGTACACGTTGATGGCCAGCGACAACATTTGAAACACCAGGATGGCCCACGGCGTCACCGGCACCGTCAGCAACAGCACGAACACGGGCAGCGCTTCGAGCACCGCTTCGCTGGGATGAAACGCGAACGCGCTGAGCGGCGACGGGTTGTTTGATTTGTGGTGCACGAGGTGGACGCGCTCGTAGAGCCACTTCGTGTGCATCAACCGGTGCGCCCAGTAGAAGTACAGGTCGTGCACGAAGAGCATCAGCGCGAGCGAGCCGAAGAACCAGAGCGCAGGGTGGGCGCGCAGCCACTCGGGCGCCACCGGCGTGAGCCCGACGCGGCGCGCGTGCGCGATCACGAGGCCCATCGCGGTGAAGACCACCACGGTCGAGAGCGACGAGAGCAGCTCGCGCTCGACCTGCTTTGCGTCCGCGGGGCGCGCGAGCCTGCGCGGCGAGTTGGCGTAGCGCGCGCTGCGATGAAAGAACAAGAACGCGCCGCCCGCGAAGAGCACATAGCGCAGCGCGATCACGGCGAACACGATCGCCGCGATCACGTAGAGCGGCGTCGAGGGAGAGAGTCTAGAGAGCATCCGAGCACCTCGAAGACGACTCTAGCGAAGGCGTGTGGAGGGCGTGTGGAGGGCGTCCTGCCCGCGATTCCTCACGGCCGAACGCAGACGATCACCGCGGTGTCTCCGCTGTTTTCGATGGGGCCGTAGCCGGTCGCCGCCCCGCGCGACGCGCAGAAGCGCGAGATCGCCGCGTTGCAGTCGCTGCCGATGCGAGAGGTTTGGTTGCACCCCGCGTGCTGCCCCGAGAGCGCGGTGTACGTGCTGTTGACGACCTCGGCGCTGGGGGCGCGAACGCACGCGATCGTGGCCGCGTCCGCGCCTTGCTCGAGCGGGCCGAAGCCCGAGGCGTAGCCCATCGACGCGCAGTACCGATGAATCGCCGCGTTGCACTGGGGCCCGATGCGCTCGCTCGACGCCGAGCAGCCCGGGTGCTGCATCGTGAGCGCGGCGTACGGAATCGAGCGGACGAAGTCCGTGGCGATGCAGGCGACGACCGAGGTGTCGCCAGAGTTCTCGAGGGGGCCGAAGCCGGTCTGCGAGCATCCTCTGCCCGCGCACAAACGGTGGATCGCCGCGTTGCAGGCGCCGCCGATGCGCGTGGCTTGCGTGCAGCCGTCGTGTTGTCCCGCCAGGGTCGTGTAGGTGCTCGAGACGACCGAGGCGCGAAAGCCCTCGTCGGTCTCGCCGTCGCAGTCGTCGTCGACGCGGTTGCACACTTCCATCGACGGCGCGCCGGGGGTGCACATCCCTGGTGCTCCTGCGGTGCACGCTGCGGTGCGACGGCACGCGCCGACGCCGCAGGACATGGCGCCGGCGATGTCTTCGTCGGTCATCCCGTCGCAGTCGTCGTCGACGCCGTTGCATACTTCCATGGACGGCGCGCCTGGAGTGCACGCCGCGAGGCCGCCGTCGACGCAGTACGCGACGGTACGTCGACACGCTCCGACGCCGCAGCTGCCCTCGCCGAGCCCGTTGTCGGCGACCCCGTCGCAGTCGTCGTCGATGCCGTTGCACGCCTCGGGAGCGCCTGGAAAAATAGCGGGATTCTCGTCGTTGCAGTCCCGCCGCGCGCACGAGCCGTGCGTCCCCACCCCGTCGCGATCGCGGTCGCTCGCAGCGCACTCGCCCACCAGCGGCGCAGGGACGTCGACGACAGAGCGATCGCTCGCAGAGGCGTCCCTTCGCGGCGCGTCAGGCTCAGTGAGCGCAGAGCCCACCGCGCAGTGCTGCGCTGCGAGCAACGGAAAGAGAGAGAACAAGCTCCGCAGCCTGCGCATGGGAGCCGCATTGTGGCAGAGCACGCGCCCTCGGTGGTGGCCCAGATGCCTCGAGCGGATCCTTCGGTCGCCGGACAGCGTCTCCGAGGCGACGGCGAGACAAGAGCCCCCTCGGGCTGAGACACTCTCGGGGCTGTGGCTCGGTTCGCTCGATCATCGTTGCGCTCGACGCTCGTCGTCGCCGTCGCGCTCGCGGGGTGCGTGTTGCCCCACGCGTCGCGCCGGGACACGCCGGTCGAGGACACGGGCGTCGTCGCGATGGACAGCGAATCACCAGAGGATTCTGCGGTGATCGCGGACAGCGGCGTCACGGTGGACAGCGGAGTGACTGTGGACACCGGCGTCACCGTCGACACCGGCGTGCTCGTGGACACGGGCGTTCGCGTCGATACCGGCGTGCTCGTGGACACGGGCGTCCCGTGTGGAGCGCTGGGCCAGACGTGCTGCGAGACGGCTCCCCCAGAGAAGCGCTGCGAGGACAACCTCGCGTGCCTCGGCGGAGCGTGCCGCGCGTGCGGAGAGATCGGCCAGCCGTGCTGCAACGGCGATTGCCGCACCGCCGGAACCACGTGCTCGAACTCGACCTCCCCCCCAGTGTGCGGCCGCGGCGTGTTCAGCGATTGCGGCGGCGAAGGGCAAGTGTGCTGCGCGCCGAGCATGGGCGTCCCGCTGTGCCAGAGCGGGCTGCGATGCCTGTTCGTGTGCGTGCGATTCTAACCGCGTTTCGTCAGTCAATTTGATTTCGTGTGCTGGAGAACCGGATGACCCGAAAGCTGCTGTACACCACCGTAGGGCTGACGCTCTCGCTGCTCGCGTGCGAAGGCAGGCTCGGCGCGCGGCCCGGCGACGAGCTCGTCCCCTCACGAAGGGACGGAGGCGCGCTCGCCGAAGGAGGGACCGTCACCGAAGCGGGCGTCGCGTTGCCGCCGTTCGCTCCGGTGGCGGCGACGATGCACAGGCTGACGCGCGCGCAGTACACCAACTCGGTGCGCGACCTGCTGGGGACGGTCACGGTCCCGACGGACCTCGAGCTCGACACGCAGCTCTACGGCTTTGCCACGGTGGGCGCCGCGTCGATCACCGTGAGCCCGCGCGCGGCCGAGCAGTTCGAAGCCGCGTCGTACAACGTCGCGACGCAAGTGTTCGCAGACCCAGCGAAGCGCATGGCGCTCGTCGGCTGCGCTCCGACCGCGGCGGACGACGCGTGCGTGCGTGGCTTCGTCGCGCGCTTCGGTCGCCGCGCGTGGCGGCGGCCGCTGTCGATGGTCGAGGTCGATCGATGGGTCGGCGTCGCGCGCACCGCGGCCGGCGCGTATCGAGACCCCAACAAGGGGCTCGAGTACGTCGTCGCAGGAATGCTGCAAGCGCCGCATTTTCTCTTTCGCGTCGAGCGCGGCGAAGCGATCCCTGGCGACGCGAGCCGCAGGCGCTTCACGGGCTACGAGATGGCCGCGCGGCTGTCGTACTTGTACTGGAGCAGCACGCCCGACGACGCCCTGCTCGAGAGCGCCGAGCGCGGAGAGCTAGCGACGACCGAGGGGATCCGAGCGCAAGCGCGGAGGCTCTACGCCGCGCCGCGGGCGCGCGAGGCGCTCACTGGGTTCTTCTCGGAGTTCTTCAAGCTCGACCGCCTGCCGCCGCAAACAAGGGACCGTGCCCTCTATCCGACGTGGTCGCCCGAGCTCGCGCGCTCGATGCTCGGAGAGTTCGAGCGGGTGGTGTCCGACGTCGCGTTTCGTGAGGCGGACATCCGGGATTTGTTCACGACGCGCGCGACGTACCTCGATCAGAACCTCGCGCGGCTCTACGGCGTGACGGGCACCTTCGACGAGACCTTTCGTCGCTACGAGTGGCCCGAAAACTCGCCGCGCGCCGGCGTGCTGACGACCGCTGCGTTCTTGGCGAACAACGCGCACCCCGTCACAACGTCGCCCACGCACCGAGGCAAGTTCATCCAGCAGTACTTGTTGTGTCGCCCGGTTCCGCCGCCGCCCGCGGGGGTGACGACGGACATCCCGATGGGCACTGGGCGGACGCAGACCTTTCGGCAGCGGCTCGAAGAGCTGCACTTGAGCAACGCGAGCTGCGCGGGCTGCCACCAGGTGATGGACCCGCTCGGCTTCGGGCTCGAGCACTTCGACGCGATCGGCGCGTACCGCACGACGGACAACACGCTGCCGATCAACGCCGACGGCAACCTCGACGGCGTGACCTTTCGCACCGCGCGCGATCTCGCGCAGGCCGTGCGCAACCACCGCCGCCTGCCCGGCTGCCTCGTTCGCAACGTGTACCGCTACGCCACCGGGCACGTCGAAGGCGTCGGCGAAGACGTCGTGATTCACGACGTCGAGCAGGCGTTCGCGGCGCGGGGATACCAGTTCAGCGTCCTGCTCGAGACGCTCGCCACCAGCGACGGCTTTCGCTTCGCGGCCAACGGAGGATGACCAGCATGAAGCGCTTCAGACTCGATCGACGCACGCTGCTCAAGGGGATCTTCGGCGCGAGCGCTGTCAGCGTCGCGCTGCCGTTGCTCGAGTGCATGCTCGACGCCAACGGCGAGGCGCTCGCGCAAGGACGGCCGCTGCCCAAGCGCTTCGGCGTGTGGTTCTGGGGCAACGGCGTGCGCCGCGCGCACTGGACGCCCAACGGCGTCGGCGCAGGATGGGCCCCGCGCGCAGAGATGCAGCCGCTGATCGACGCGGGATTGCGCGAGTGGTTCAACCCGCTGACCGGGCTCGAGATCAAGACCGCGACGCACCCGCACCACTCGGGCATGACCGGCATCCTCACGGGCGCGCGCTATCAGCAGCTCGGGACCACGCGAGACACCATCGTCACGACGTTTGCGCGGCAGTCGATCGACCAGTACGTGGCCGACCACGTGATGGCCAACGAGGCCACGCGAACCCCGTTTCGCTCGCTCGAAGCCGGCGTGTGCCGCTTTCACGGCACCGACGAGGGCACGACGTTTCAGCACCTCTCGCACAACGGCCCGAACAACCCCAACCAGAGCGAGTACAACCCACTCACGCTGTACAACCGCTTGTTCGGCATGGGAGCCGCGCCACAGGCCGCCGTCGCGCGACAGAGCGTGCTCACCGCCGTTCAGAGCGAGATCCGCGCGCTGCAGCCCGGCGTTTCAGCGGCCGATCGCACCAGGCTCGAGCAGCACTTCGAGAGCGTCCGCGCGATCGAGCTTCGATTGGGCGCCCCCTCTGCGGCGTGCTCGGCGCCGGTGCGACCCCTCGACGGCTACCCCGACCTGATGGGCCAAGAGCAGATCGCGCAGAAGAACCAGGTCGTGAGCGACATCATCGCGCTCGCCCTCGCCTGCGATTTGACCAGGGTTTTCTCGGTGCAATTCAGCACGTGCGGCGCCGGGACGGTCTTCTGGATGGTCCCTGGTTTTCGCAGCGGAATGCACCAGACCTGCCACGACGAGCGCGCCAGCGCCGACCCGGCCACGCAGCAGCCCATGGTGCACGCGGCGACGACGTTCACCATGCAGCAGCTCGCGTACTTTCTCGCGAAGCTCAGGGACACGCCGGACGGCGCCAACAACGTCCTGCACAACAGCGCGATCCTCTGCACGACCGAGCTCTCTGAAGGCTACTCGCACACGAACGACGAGTACCCGATCTTGCTCGCGGGCCGCGCGGGCGGCGCGCTGCGCGGCGGCGTCCACTGGCGCTCCGGCAGCAGAGAGAACACCTCTCGCGCGCTCATCACGCTCTTGCGCGCGTTCGGTCACCCCGCGGCGAGCTACGGCGTCGCCGAAGGGGCGTCCAACGCGCCCATCTCCGAGCTGCTGGTGTAGCGCTCACGCCTTCGTCTTGCGCCACAGCGTCGAGGCCTTCGACGCGACGGTCACGACCAGCACGCACGCGAGGCCCGTGAGCAGACCGACGAGCAGGTCCGTCGTCGTCGTCGCCGCGGTTCGCCCCACGAACGCGAGCTTCGCCGTCACGGTCTCGGCGACGTGGTGCACCGGCGCCACGTTGTGCGAGACGATGCTTCCGCCGACGAGAAACATCGCGAGCGTCCCGAGAAACGACAGGGCGCGCATGATCCAGGGCGCCGAGCGCAACACCCCTCGACCGAGCGAGCGCTGCGCCTTCGCTGAGCCGCCCTCGCCCTCGCGACGCGAGAGCCACACGCCCACGTCGTCGAAGCGCACAATCATCGCGACCAGGCCGTAGACGCCGACGGTCATCGCGAGGCCCACGACGATGAGCGTCCCGACGCGGATCGCGAGCGGCGAAGAGGCCACCGCGCCCAGCGAAATCACCGCGATTTCGGCGGACAGAATGAAATCCGTCCGCACGGCGCCCTTCACCTTGTCGCGCTCGGACTGCGCGAGGTCCACCGTTGGATCCGCCGCCTTCGCGAGGTGCTCGCGCTTGTGCGCCTCGTCCTCTTCTTTGCTGTGCAGCAGCTTGTGGACGACCTTCTCGAAGCCCTCGAAGCACAAGAACGCGCCGCCCACGAGCAAGAGCCACTTCACTGCGCCCGGCGCGAGCGCGCTGATCGCGAGCAGCGCCGGCGTGATGATCAGCTTGTTGAGCAGCGAGCCCTTGGCGACGGCCCACACCACCGAGAGCTCGCGCGAGGCGGGGACGCCCACGACCTGCTGCGCGTTGAGCGCCATGTCGTCGGCGACGACGCCGGCGGTCTTCTTCGCGGCGATCTTCGTCGCGGCGGCGACCTGATCGAGCATCGTGGTGATGTCCTCGAGCACCGAGAGCAGGTTTGCGACGGCCATGAATGGCCGTTGTAGAGGCGATCGACCGAGCGCGCGATGAGAAACAACGAGGCGGTGAGTTGCGGATTTCCGTGCGCAGGGCGGACAATCGAGCGATGGGACCATTGCCGCTTCGTTGCTTCTCGTTGCTCGCCGCCACCGCTGCGCTGTCGGCGTGTGAGCTCTTCAGCTCGCAGGTCGCGCCGTCCCCGATGCGGGGCGTGGGCGAGCCCTGCAACGGCCCCAACGAGTGTCGCGTCGGGCTTCGGTGCTCTTCGGTGGGCCGGTGCGAGTCCCCCGGAAGCGCGACCGCAGGGCAGCCCTGCGCGGTCACGATCGACTGCGCGCAGGGTCTCTACTGCGCAGAGGACAACAAGTGCGCCGCCGCGGGCGCAGCGACGCCGGGAGAGCTCTGCAGCGCGACCGGTGACTGCGTGCGAGGCGCAGTGTGCATCCGCGACGCGGGCGCGGTGATCGGGAGCTGCAGGGTTCCTCGCGGCGCAGGACCGGTCTCGGGACCGGACGGCGGCGTGATCGCAGACGACGGCGGAGCGTCATCGGGCATGGACGGCGGCGCGAGCGCCGGCCCGCGCGACGTGGGCGGGGCCTGCGCGGACACGCTCGATTGCCTCGCGGGCCTGCTGTGCGACCCGAGCACCAACACGTGCGCGCGCGCGAGCACGGTCAACGCCTCGCGGTTGTTTCGTGGCGTGACGTGCGGGACCGACGTCGCGGGCAGCAACAAGGCGTACTTCGAGGTTCCCGCAGAGGACGGGACGCCGCCGAGTGATTTTTTCAGGCTGCCCTTCCCCAACAACGTGCGCAGGGACGGCGCGACGGGGCGCTTGAATCTTCGGGGATTTCCCACGCCGGGGACGGCCCTGCTCGGGTTCGACCTGGTCGACCGCTACGCGCGCGCGGCCGAGAGCAGCTTGCAGGGCTTCGGAAGCAACCAGTGGGTGTACTTCCGCTTCTCGACGCAGCCCGACTTCGCGACGCTGCAGCTCGGCACGACCATTCGCTTGATCGACCTGACGACCTCGCAGCCGCTCGGGTTTCAGACGTATCGCTTCGACGGAAACCAGGGTCGATACATCTGCTCCAACTGGCTCGGCGTGACGACGTCGACGGGCGTTCCGTTCGCACCGGGACACACGATCGCTGTGCTGCTCACGACGGGGATCCGCACCGCCGCGGGCGCGCCCTTCGCGCGCGACGGCGACTTCGACGCGGTGATCAACAGCGCGACGCCCGCAGAGGCGCGGCTCGCGCGCGCGCACAGCGCGTATCAGCCCCTGCGGCAGTACCTCACGGCGCAGAGCATCGACCCGAGCACCATCCTCAACGCGACGGTCTTCACCGTGCAGGACCCGCGCGCGCCGTTCGACGGGATCGCCCGCGCGGTGCGCGCCGCGCCCATGCCCGTGGCCCGCGATTTCGTGCGCTGCGCAGAGGGCGTTCGCTCGCCGTGCGACGACGGACTCACGGGAGCAGCGCACGTCCGCGGCTGCGTGGGCGCGAGCAATCCCGCGTTCGACGAGTACCAGGGCACCATCGATGTCCCCGTGCTCCAGCGCGGGACGCGGCCCTACCGCACCCCCGGCGAAGGCGCGATCGCCTACGACGCCATGGGCACAGCGACCGTGCAGAGCACCGAGCGCGTCTGCGTCAGCGTCTCGATCCCGCGCAACGCGACGATGCCCGCGACGGGATGGCCCACGGTCCTCTACGGCCACGGCACAGGCGGAAACTTCCGCAGCGGAATCGCCGAGGGCCTCGCCGAGACGCTCAGCGCGATCCCCCGCGAAGGCGGCGCGAGCGCGCACTTCGCGCTGGTGACGTACGAGGGCGTGATGCACGGCGCGCGACGCGGCGCTGGGGTCACAGACTCGCCCGACGTGCTGTTCTTCAACTTCGCCAACCCCGAAGCGGCGCGGGACAACGTCCTGCAGGGCGGCGCAGACGTCCTCGCGATCGCGCGCGCGCTGCGCGGGGCGGCGATCATGCCGATGGGCGGGTCCGAGCTGCGCTTCGACGGGAGCAAGCTGGTGTTCTTGGGACACTCGCAGGGCTCGACCGTGGGCGCTGCGGCCGCGGCGTACGACGGAGAGTTCGCGGCGCGCGTGCTCTCGGGAGCAGGCGGCGACCTGCGCCTGTCGCTCACCACGAAGACGAGGCCGGTGAACATCGCGGGGCTCGTTCCGCTGTTGCTCGGAGAGCCCGGCAGCGCGGATCACCCGGCGTTGCAGCTCTTTCAAGCGTTCATCGAGCGCTCGGACGCCGTGAATTTCGGAGCGCGTCTGCTGGTCGATCGCCCGATGGGCGTCGCGGCGCGACCGCTGGTGATGACCTACGGCCTCGGCGACACGTTCTCGACCCCCGCGACGATGCAGGCGCTCGCGACGTCGATCGGGCTGCCCGCGGCCGCGCCGATCCCTGGCGGGATGAACCAGTGGCCCGCAGGCGCAGGCGTGATGCTGCCCGCGACCAACAACTTCGACACGGGCTCGGGCACGACGACGGCGCTGTTGCTCGAGAGCGATCCGATGGGCGCATACGACGGGCACTTCGTGCTCTTTCGCGACCCCGCGCTGCGCGCCCGCGTCGTGAACTTCATTGATTCTGCGACGTCGGGCGCGGCCGTGGTGCGCTGATACGCGCGCCCGCCAGTGCGCTACGATCGAGCGCATGAAGAACGGGATGTTCGCGCTCGCGCTGGTCACGGTGGGGTCGCTCTCGCTCGGCGGCTGCAAGGCCAAGCTCGAAGGCTCGCTCACGGTCAACGGCGCGCCGTTCGAGGTGAGCTCGTGTCGCTCGGGGCAGGCCAACGGGTTCATGGGCGTCGATCTCAGCAACGAAGCGGGCGCCACGATCCGCCTCGTGCAGACGCCGATGAACGTCCCGCAGGTGCTCTACCTGCAGGGCGAAGGCGCGCAGGCGACCGTCGTGGGCACGTGCGGATCGCTGACGATTCGCACGCAAAACTCCACGATCAACAACATCCGCAACGTCGAGGGCAACGCAAACCTGCAGTGCGCAGGGGCCGTGACCATCGCGGGCGCCATGAGCTTTCAGAACTGCCACTGACGCACACGAATTCAAAGCGCTCCTAGCGGATCGCGCCGATCACGACGCGCGCGCTCGAGACGCCGTTGTTGTCGCGCCCAGCCACGGAGTAGAGCCGGTCGCGATAGAGCGGCGTCTGGTGCACGTGGCTGCGGGTGAAGGGAAGCGCGCCGCGGACCTCGGCGAAGGCGCTCAGCGTGCGGTCGCACTGCAGCTCGGCGCGCTGGACGATGTCGATCGAGCCGGACTCGTACATGCCGCCGATCACGTAGAAGTGTCGGTCGCGCACGAAGCCCGCGTGCGTGAAGCGCACGGGGTCCATCGCGCCGACGACGGCCCAGCCGGTGATTTGCCCGCGCTCGTCGCGGACCGAGCGAAGGACGTCGGCGAGCGGCGTGATGTTGTTGCCGACGGGCATCCCGCGAAATCCCCCGGCGAGAAAGAGCTCACCGTCGGAGACGAACGCGTAGTGGTGCGAGCGCGGCTCTGGAGTGTTGGCGGCGCGCGCCCACGGGCCGACAGAGCCGTCCGCTTGGACTTCGGCGACTCCTACGATGTTCTGCGCTTGCTGGCCGTTGGTGCCGCCGACGAGGACGAGCGTCGAGCCGAGGGCGGTGAGCGTGGGGTGCAGCGCGTTCCACGGGAGGGGAGTGGACTCGCGCCACGCGAGGGGGCCTGCGGCGGTGCGCTCGCCCACGAAGACGCGGCGGCTCAGCTGTTCGCCGGTGCCCGTCGAGGTGAGCCCGCCCGCGATGTACACGCGCGCGCCCACCAGCGCGACGCCGTGAAAGCCCGTCGGAACCGGCAGCGGCGCGTCGCTCTCCCACGGCCCGAGCGAGCCATCCGCCTGGATTTCTGCACGCGAAACCTGGTTGTACACAGCCTCGAGCGCCTCGCCCGGCCCCTGCCGAATCCCTCCGGCGACGTAGAGGCTCGCGCGGCCGTCGGCGCCTTCGAAGATCCACGTCCCGTGGTGATCCACCGCGCGCGCGAAGGGAGCGGACTCGCTCCACACGATCTCGTTGAGCGCCGCGCCTTGCGCGCACGCGTCACCGCTCGCCGCGCTGTCGCTCGTGATGTGGGCGTCGGTCGAGCCGTCCTGGGCGCCGCTCGGCGCAGAAGGCGAACAAGCAGAGAGCGCCGCGAGCGCGAGCAGCGCTGGGGCCGATGCGTGGATCGTCATGGACGGGAGACGACAGCAAGCGGCGCGCCGCGACGTTTGCACTGCCAATCACCGCACGAAGGCGGACTCGGTGCATTTCGTAACGGTCCTCGCCTCCCGCCGACGCGCACACGAATTCAACCCTTGTCGACGCTCTCCCAGAACGCCTGCAGCTCTTCGACCGAGTTGCAGCGGGACGCTGGCGGAAGCGCTTCGAGCATCGTGCGTCCGTAGCCCTTGGTGAGCAGGCGCTTGTCCAAGATGGCGACGATGCCGGCGTCCGAGCGGGTGCGAATCAAGCGGCCGAAGCCCTGCTTGAGGGCGAGCGTCGCGACGGGGACCTGAAAGCTCACGAACGGCTCTCCGCCGCGGGCCTTCAAGCGGGCGATGCGCGCGGCGACGACCGGGTCCGTCGGCGCCTCGAACGGGAGCTTGTCGATCACCACGAGCCGCAGCGCGCGCCCAGGAACATCCACGCCCTCCCAGAAGCTCGACGTCGCGAAGAGCACGCCGTCGCCCGCCGCGCGAAAGCGGGACAAGAGCGCTTGCTTGGGGGCTTCGCCTTGGACAAACGACGGATACTTCCACTTGCGGCGCAGCTCGGCGGCGAAGGCCTTCATCTGCCGATGGCTCGTGCACAACACGAAGGCGCCGCCGCGGGTGATGCTGACGAGCTTCTGGATCTCTCGCGTGGCGGCGTCGAAGTACTCCTCGTCCCTCGGCTCGGGAAACTTTCTCGGCACGTACAGCGCGCTCTGCGCCCCGTAGTCGAAGGGGCTCGGCAGCGCGAGCTCGACGGCCTCTTTGGGCACGCCGAGCCGCATGCGCACGAAGGCGAAGCCCTCGGCGCCCGCGGTCAAGACCGGGTTTTCTGCGTTGGTCGGCGACGCGCTCACCGGCGGCGTCTTCGAGCACAGCGTCGCGCTCGTGAGCACCACGGCGCAGCGTCGAGACCACAGGCGCTCGCGCAACAGGGGGCCCACTTCGATGGGGCTCACGCCGATCGCGCCGCCGCCGCGCGCGTCGGGCTCGCCGTAGACGACCTGCGCGGGGTTGGCCGCGTCGAGGACCATCACCAGCGCGTCGCGCAGCGACTGGGTGCGTCGCGCGACGGACAAGAGCGCGTCGCCGCCGCCGACGAAGTCTCGCAGCGACTCGGAGAGCCGGCCGAGCGCTGCAGAGAGGGCGCGCGCCGCGTCGCCGAAGGGGCCTTCGATCGCGGCGCCGTCGAGCAAGAAGCGACCGACGTTCGAGAGGGTGCGCTCGAAGGTGTCCGTCGCGCCGAAGCCCACGCTGCGGCCGCCGCTGCGGGGCAAGAGCGTGAAGAGCTCGAGGTTGGCCGAGAGGATGTCCGCGAGGATGCGGCCGATGGCGTGCTGCCGCGTGGGGTCGACGAAGAAGCCCGCTGCTTCGAAGGCTCGGCTCGCGTCGCGCACGAGCGTCTCTGCGCGAGCGCGGGTGATGCGCACGCCGAAGAACTCGGTCGCGACCTCTTCGAGCGCGTGGGCTTCGTCGAAGATGACCGCGTCGTAGTCGGGCAGCACCTGCGCGCCGAAGTTGGTGCTTCGCAGGGCGAGGTCGGCGCAGAACAAGTGATGGTTGGTGACGATGATCTGCGCGGCGTCGGCTTTGCGTCGCATGCGGGTGACGAAGCACTGCTCGTAGAAGCGGCACTTGGCGCCGATGCGCGTGTCGGACGACGCGGTGACCTCGCGCCAGATGGGCGCGTCGTCGGGCACCCACTCGAGATCAGCGCGGTCGCCGGAGGTGGTGTCTTCGATCCAGCGAACGACCGCGTCCATGTGGGGATCGGGGCGCGTGGCGCCCGAGACGATCGCGCGGCGGTGCTCGTCGAGGCGACGGAGGCAGACGTAGTTCGACAGGCCCTTCACGAGGGCGACCGAGGGGCGGAGGCCGAGCTTGGCGAGCGTCGGCAGGTCGCGCTGAACGATCTGCTCGCCGAGGGCTTTGGTCGCGGTGGTGATCACCACGCGCATGCCGGACTTCGCGGCGGGGACGAGGTAGGCGAGGGATTTGCCCGTTCCTGTCCCGGCTTCGACGAGCAGGACCGAGGAGTCCGCGAGCGCCTTCTCGACGGCGACCGCCATGGAGAGCTGCTCGGGTCGCGATTCGTACCCGCGCAGCGCCTTCGCGAGGGCGCCGCCGTCACCGAGAATGGCCGAGACCGTCACCCGCATCGTGTAGCACGGCGCGCGCAACGCGGGGCACTCACGTGTGGACAGACTATGTCACCGCGCGAGAAAGCCCACTTCGAGCGCGGCGCGGCCGAGCGCGCGAGCGTCGAGCGACAGGCGCTCGCTCAGCCAACGGGTGGCCGAAGCGGTCTCGTCGAAGACCATCGCGTTGGGCAACAGCGCGCTCAGCGATCGCGCGACGTGGGTGACGGGCGAGTGGTGACCGTGATCGCCGAGGACGCACAGCGCGGCGTACACGTGTTGCGCGGCGCCGACCGAGCGAAAGAGCGCGAGCTGCGAGTCGTAGAGCCGCGCGTCGCTCGCGCCTGCCTCCGAGGGCACGACCCCGAGAAATCCGTGCGAGCGCTCTTCGCTGGCGACCGAGGCGAGCAGCAGCCCGACGTCGCTCATCGCTCGCAGCGCGGCCTCGGTGAGCGGCCCGCTGCGGACGAACATGAGCACGCGCTGCTCGAAGAGCGCGACGACGTTGCGCTCTGCGCGGTGAAGCACCGACAACGACGGGGATTCTGCGGTCACGAAGCCGCCTCGATCATCGTTGCGACGGGCAACAATTCGCAACAGCTTTGCCCACCCATCGCCCGAAGGAACGTCACAATTGATGCACCAAGAGGTGTCGATCACGTGACTCTCCATCGTCGAACGAACGCCCAGAGGGCCCCGAAGATGAGCGCTGCGCCTCGCCTCGAAGAGCTCCCCCGACTCGAACTGTTGGGCGACGGGAGCGTCACGCCGCGCCTGCACGCCGCGGCCTCGGCCATCGCCGTCGCGAGCCCCGACGAGCTTCAGCGCGCCTCGCTGCAGCGCCGGTTCGACCGAAAGTTCTTGCTGCCGCTCGAGGCCGCTGCGCCGCTGCTCGAGCTGATCCGCAGCGACTACCACGTGGTGCTCGCGGGCAGCTCGCGCTTCGCGCAGTACGACACGATGTACTTCGACACCCCAGACCTGCGCTTCTACCACGACCACCGTCGTCGCCGTCGGCCCCGCGTGAAGGTGCGCGTGCGGCACTACATCGACAGGGCGTTCTCGATGCTCGAGGTCAAGCAGAAGACCGTGAAGGGCGACACGGTCAAGCATCGCTGGGACCGAAGCACCAACGCCCTGATGTTGACGGACGCCGAGCAAGCGCGGGTCGCCGACGCCATCGCGCCCATCGAGGCGCACGGGGCGCTCGTCCCGCAGGCGCGCACGATCTTCTCGCGGCTGATGCTCATCGGTCAGCGCTCGCTCGAGCGAGCCACAATGGACTTCAGCCTGGTGCTCGAGCGCGACCAACGACGGCGCCCGGTCAACTTCGTCGTCGTCGAGGTCAAGGACACCGGCCGCGGCGCGCACAGCCCCCTCGTGCTCGCGCTGCGCGCGGCGCACGCCAGGCAAAGGAGCTTCTCGAAGTACTCCGTCGCCGTGGCTTCTCTCAGCGACGAGCGCACGACGTCTCTCCGGCCGCTCGTCGCGCTGGTCGACCGAGGACTGCGATGAACCCACGCCCACTGTCCGCCGCTGCGCTGTGCGCTGCGCTCGCGATCCCCTCCGTCGCAGCGGCGCAGATCCGCGTCGCGCCGCGGTTCACCGCGGAGATCTCGCCGGTCCGCAGGCTCACGCTGAGCGTGTCCGAGCGATACGTGTACGGCGATCGCATCGCCACGAGCGGCCGCGCGCAGACGTACATCGGCGCGGACTTCGACCCCTTCAAGTGGCTGAGCTTCGGGCTCACCTATCGCATCTCGGGCGAGACGTACCGGGCTGCGTACTGGTCGTCGCACAGGATCACGACGGACGCGGGGCTCGCGGGCTCGTGGCGAGGGTTCAAGCTCTCGTATCGGCTGCGCTGGCAGAACCGCTTCAGCCCGGACCGCACGGGGTACGAGTTCGACTCGGCGCTGCGAAACCGCGTCGCGCTTCGTTATCGAACGCCGCAGCCGGTCGATCTGTCGGTGAGCGGCGAGCTGTTCTCGACGCTCTTGCCTGCGGCGTTGCCGGCGAGCGCGTTTCGCTTCGAAGCGGAGATCACTGGGCACGTAGACCCCGTCTCGATCGCGTTCGGCTATCGGTTTCATGGACCGATCCAAGCGACCTCGCAGCACTACCACATGGTGATGGCCACCGTGACGTGGCGCTGGGAGGCCCCTCGTCCGCGCGAGCGGTCCGAAGAGCGGCAGCATCGCCGCAACGAGCGACGCCAGCGCAGAGAGCGCGACGCTGGCCGCCCGTCCACGCAGAGCACGCCCGCGCACGAGGAGCCTACGCCGTGAGCGCATCGATCCTGCTCGTCGAAGACGACGTCCGCCTCGGCTCGCTGCTCAGCGAGTTTCTCTCGGCGCACGGCTACGCGGTGAGCCTCGTCGAGGACGGGCTCGAAGCGGTCGAGCGCGTGCGCAGGGACGCGCCGCAGATCGTGGTGCTGGACCTGATGCTGCCGGGGCTCCCGGGGCTCGAGGTGCTTCGCAGAGTTCGCCCCGGATTCAGAGGCGGAGTGCTCATCTTGACAGCGAGTAAAGCAGAGGGCGATGAGCTCGAAGGGCTCGAGCTCGGGGCCGATGATTTCGTGACCAAGCCGGTCGACCCGAGGATCTTGCTCGCGCGCGTGCGCAGCGTCCTTCGTCGCGCGGTCAACAGCGACAGCGCGAGCAGCGGCGCCCCTCCGGTGGTCGTGGCCAACCTCTGGCTCGATCAGAGCTCGCGCGTGGCGAAGGTCAACGGCGCGGCGGTCGAGCTGACGAGCACCGAGTGGTCGCTGCTGTGGGTGCTCGCATCGCGCGCGGGCACCGTGGTCTCGCGGGACGATCTGTACACCGAGGCCCTCGGGACCACGTACGACGGGCTCGACCGCGGCGTGGACATTCACCTCTCGCGCTTGCGCAAGAAGCTCGCGGCCGCGGGCTTCGATCCGGCCGCGATCAAGAGCGTCCGCTCTGTCGGCTACCTCTTGGGAAGGTGATCCATGTTCGCCCTCGTCCGCCGCGTCGCCCTCACCGTCTCGCTCGCCATGCTCGTCAGCGGCGCGCTGATGATCGCCCTCGTGCGCGCGACCGAAGAGCGAGCGGAGCGCGTGCGCCTGCGCGGGCCGCAGCCAGCGATGCGCTACGTGGCGCGGACGATCGCCGATCAACCCGAAGCCGAGCGCGAGCGTCGCGTCGTCGAGCTGCGGGCTGAGCTCGGGCAAGAGCTGCAGCTGGCGCGCGAGCCCGCGGACCCGGTGGCGCATCCGCGGCGCAGTCGTCCGCTCGAGCACTGGGTCGAAGCGCGGGGCGCGGGCGAGCCGTGGATGGTGTTTCGCCTGGATTCTTCCAGTGTTCTGCGGGTGGGACCGCCCGCGCGAGGCCCGATGGGTCCGCCCCGCGGGCCGGGTCACGGGCGCAGCCCCGTCGTCGACTTCGTGCTCTTTCTGGTCTCGGTGTCGGCGATGACCAGCGTGCTCGTGGCGGTCCCCTTCGCCAAGCGCCTCAAGGCCATCGAGATCGGCATCGACCGCCTGGCGCGCGGAGACTTCTCTCGCGGGCAAGCGCCGCTCGAAGGCGGAGCGCTCGGGGCCATCACCACCGCGCTCGACCGCAGCGCCGAGCGCCTCGACCGCATGTTCGCCGAGCGCGCAGAGCTGTTGCAGGCGGTCTCGCACGAGCTCGGGACGCCGCTCAGCCGCGTGCGCTTCATCCTCGCGCTGCTCGAGCGCGCGGGGACCGAAGAAGAGCGCGCCCGCCGCGTCCGAGAGCTCGAGCGCGAGGTCAACGAGCTCGACGCGCTCTCCTCGGAGCTCGTGCACTACGTCGAAGCCGACGCCGCGCGGCTCGACGCGGCTCCCATCGCCGTGGGCAAGGTCGTGCGCGCCCTCGTCGACGAAGAGCGCCTCGCGAGCAAGCGCGAGATCGAGACGACCGTCGAGATCGCCGACGACGTCGAGCTCGAGGCGAACCGTCGGCACTTCGCGCGGGCGCTGTCCAACCTCGTGCGCAACGGCCTTCGCTACACGCGCAGCAAGGTGACGGTGACGGCGCGCGACGAGGGCGAGTTCGTGGTGCTCGCGGTCAACGACGACGGCCGGGGAATCCCCGAAGAGGCGCGCGAGCGCGTGCTGCAGCCGTTTGTGAGGCTCGAGGCGAGCAGGACGCGCTCGGGCGGCGGGGCTGGCTTGGGGCTGGCCATCGTTCGACGGATCGTCGAGCGGCACGGCGGGACGCTGTCGATCGAACAGTCGCCGCTCGGCGGCGCGGCGCTCATCTCGAAGTGGCCCAAGCGCGCGCAGCGCGCGGAGGGCGCACGGGACGCTCACGATTCACCGAACGCGAACGGCGTCGGTGAGGGTCGCTCGGGCACGGGTTCGTCACGCGAGGAGGTTCGCTCTTGAATACATGGTACTCGCTCATCACAGGGTCGCTCGCTTCGATCCTCCCTCGGCTCGCGCTCGACGTCGTGTGCACAGGCATCGTCGTGTCGGGGATCTATCTTCGCCGCTATCCGCGCCGCGACTACGCGTTTACGTACTGGCTGCTCAACCTGGTGACGTTCGCCGTCGCCGCGGCGCTCTCGGGCGTGCGCGTCGAGATGGGGCTCTCGCTCGGGCTCTTCGCGGTGTTCGGGATCATGCGCTACCGCACCGAGGCGATGCGGATCCGAGACCTGACGTACCTCTTCGTCTCGATCGGATTGGCCATCCTCAACGGCGTCGCGTCCAACGCCGAAGCGCTGTCTCGCGTGGCCATCATCGACGTGGCCGTGATCGTCGCGATCGCGTGGTTCGAGTTCGGCGGGACGCGCCGCCGCGAAGACAGCGTGACGGTTCGCTACGACCGGCTCGAGCTGCTCGACGCGCGCCGCAAGAGCGAGCTCATCGAGGACCTCTCGCACCGGCTCGGCGTGCGCTGCCAGCGCGTGTTCGTCCAGAGCGTCGACCTCATGCACGACAGCGTCGAGCTCGTCGTCACCTTTCGCCCCGCAGAGGAGTCGTGATCATGCCTCGAATCAAGTCCACACACACAATCAAGATCTCTGTATTTTCTCTGCTCGTCGCGGGGTGTGGCCCGGTCAACGCCAGCGCTGATGGCGGCGCGGACGCCGCGCGCACCGACGGGGCGTCGAGCGGCGCGGTCAGCGGAACCTTCAAAGTGCAAGTGGTCCTCCCGACCATGACGACCGCGGGCAACACGACGGTGGTGGGGCGCGTGCAAGACGGCGCGACGCCGTCGCAGATCGTGTGGACGGCGAGCATGCAGAGCGGGGACTGCAGGCTCATGACGCCGAGCATTCCGTCCTGCACGCCCGCGTGCGGATCGAGCGCGGCCTGCGTCGCAGAGAACACCTGCCAGCG
This sequence comes from Myxococcales bacterium, assembly GCA_013298625.1. GTDB lineage: Bacteria > Myxococcota_A > Polyangia > Polyangiales. Next base: position 40,824 of record JAAFIF010000006.1, on the reverse strand, counting down.
CTACGCGACGGGGCTGCCTGCGGGCGCAGCCACGATCAACGGGCTTCGCGGGACCGCAGGAGCGAGCCCGATCACGCTCACCAACGTCGCCAACAACTACCAGCTCCCCGCGGGAACGACGCTGATGTACCCCGCGTTCGCCGAGGGCGAAGCGCTGACGATCCAAGCCGCTGGAGAGGGCGCGATCCCTGCATTTACGCTAACGAACGCGGGCATCGCCCCCATCAACGTGACCAGCACGAACCTGATGGTGGCCGCGAGCACGGCGGTCAACCTGACGTGGACCGCGCCGACGGCGAGCGCCGCCGAGCAGCGGGTCAAAGTGAAGCTGGACATCTCGCACCACGGAGGGACGCGCGGGATGATCACGTGCGAGACGGACGACGACGGGTCGCTCGAGATCGCCGCGCCGCTGGTGACCGCGCTGGTGTCCCTGGGCGTCGCGGGGTTTCCGAGCATCGTGGTGAGCCGCGAGCGCACGACGAGCACCGCGGTGGGGAGCGGCTCGGTGAACTTCGTCGTCACTTCGGACATCGAGCAGTACGTGACGGTGCCCGGCGTGCGCTCGTGCACGGGCGACGAAGACTGCATGGGCATGGGCACGTGCCAAGACGACCTGACGTGCCGCTGAGCTTGCTTTCATCTCTTCAGAAAGGACCATTCGCGATGCGCAACACTCATCCCTTCGGTCGCTGGTCGCTCTGCGTGTCGCTCGCCCTCGCGGGCTGCGGCGCGAGCGTGCAATCGACGCAGGACGGCAGCGCTGACGTCGCTGACGGATCGAGCGACGACACCGCCGTCTCGCAGCCAGACAGCGCGGTTTCTCAGCCGGACGCGAGTGTCGTCGCGGACACGGGCGCGCCTGTCGACGCTTCGACGAGCGCGGACGGAGGGCTCGCGCGCTTCAGCTTCTTCGTCACGAGCCTGCGCGCGCTCGTCGAGCTATCAGGAAATTCACAGGGATTCGGAGGAGACCTCCGCTTCGGCGAGACGGGCCCTGGCGCCGGCCTGCGCGGCGCGGACAAGATCTGCACGGCGATCGCAGAGCGCTCGATGCCGGGCTCGGGACGCAAGGTGTGGCGCGCGTTCTTGAGCGCGACCAACGACGGCAGCGGAAGCAGGGTCAACGCGATCGAGCGCGTCGGCACGGGGCCTTGGTACGACCGGCTCGGTCGGCTGCTGGCCAACAACCGCGCCGAGCTCATCAACACGCGGCCGCCCAGCGCGGACCCAGCGATCATCAATGACTTTCCCAACGAAGACGGGGTGCCCAACCATGCGCCGGACGTGGGCGTAGGGCCCGTCGACAACCACGACATGCTGACGGGCTCCAACGCGATGGGGCAGCTCTACAGCATGACCGCGACGTGCCTCGACTGGACGAGCGCCGTCGGAAACACTGCGACCGAAGGCCGCCCCCGCGTCGGACACTCGTGGCCGCGCGGCGGTGGCCCCGGCGGCCCTGGTGGCGGCTCGGGCGCGCACTGGATCAGCTCGCTCGACGAAGCGGGCTGCCGCGCGGGGATCAACCTCATCGAGATGGGGCCGCCGATCCCGAGCATTCCCACCGTCGGATCGGGCGGCGGATACGGTGGCTTCTACTGCTTTGCGATGGAGCCGTGAGCGCGATGAGACAGACACAACGACGTTCGATCTGGTCTCTGGCTGCGCTCTCGATCGCCGCCGCGCTGAGCGCGAGCTGCGGCCCGGGCGCGACGCGCGTCCCGTGCCCCGCGGTCGCCGTGACCGAGCGCGCATGCACAATCACCGACGCGACGATGGCGCCCGACTCGCTGAGCTCGGTCGAGTGCAAAGCGGACTTCGAAGCGCTGGCGTCCACGCCGCTCGACGCGACGCTGCCCGGCGCGCGCTCGGTCAAGGTCGTGTACGACACGACCTCGGGCGCGCTGTACTTTCAGAACAGCACACGTTTTCAAATCCACTACCGCTTCGCGTCGATGCGCTTGTCGGGCAACGGGATGCCGGTGGTCCCGTCGCTCTCGGAGTTCAACACGACCGAGTATTTCTCGCCGGACCGGCGGTTCATCCTCGGCGCGGTGACGCACTACGAGCAGCCGGACGTGTGGGCGCTCGAGGTCGCGCCGTACGACACGATGTCATCGACGATGATGACGACGCTCTTCAACGCGGTGAAGTCGCACGCGTACTTCGGGCCGACGCTCACGTTTCACCCGACGTCCGACGCGATCACGACGGAGTCGAACGCGCTTCAGACCCCGATCTGCGTCGCGACGACGGACGACATCTACGCGCGCACGGACTACCAGCCGCTGACGCTCGGGACGACCATCGGTCGCCTGCGGTTTCTCACGGCGGCGCAGCTCGCGAACACGCAGGTCTCGTACGAAGACGTGGTGGTGCTCGACGAGGCGCCCAACGACATCTCGGTCGTGCGCGGGCTCATCACGCAGACGTTTCAGACGCCGCTCTCGCACATCAACGTGCTGTCGCAGAACCGCAGGACGCCGAACATGGGGCTGCGCGGCGCGATGACCAACCCGCAGCTTCGGGCGCTGGACGGGCGGCTCGTCGAGCTCAGGGTGAGCGCCCTCGCGTGGAGCGTGCGCGAGGCGACCGCAGCCGAAGCCGAGGCGTGGTGGACCGCGAACCGACCGACGCCCGTAACCCTTCCGCCGCTCGACCTGACGCGCACCGGGCTCGTCAACATCGGCGACGTGACCCCAGAGCCGACGGGCATGCAGACGCTGCGGGGAAACATCCGTGAAGCGGTCCGCGCGTTCGGCGGAAAGTGCGCGCACTACGCGCTCCTGACGCGCACGGAGGGCGTGCCGATCCGCCCCGCTTTTTGTGTGCCTGTTTTCTACTACGACCAGTTTATGCAGGCGAACGGGGTCTACGACCGGATCGCGGCGCTGCAGGCGGACGCGACGTTTCGCACCGACGCGGCGGTCCGTCAGGCGAGGCTAAACGAGCTGCAGACGACGATCCTCAACGGGACCGTGGATCAAGCGCTGCAGGACCTGCTGCGCGCGAAGATCGCCGCGGAGTACCCGACGGGAAAGATCCGCTTTCGCACGAGCACCAACAGCGAAGACCTCGACGGGTTTCCGTGCGCGGGCTGCTACGACTCGCATACGGGCAACCCCGCGGACTGGAACAACGTCCTCACGGCGATCAAGAAGACGTGGGCCAGCGCGTGGTCGTATCGGACCTTCGAAGAGCGCAGCTACTACGGCGTCGATCACCGCTCGGTGGGGATGGCGCTGCTGGTCCACTACAACTTCCCCGACGAAGAGGCGAACGGCGTCGCGGTGACGTCGAACATCTTCGACGCCTCGGGGCTCGACCCTGCGTTCTACGTGAACGTGCAGAAGGGCGGAGACATCGAGGTCGTGGCTCCGCCGCCCGGCGTGACGAGCGACCAGTTTCTCTATTACTTCACACAGCCCGGGCAGCCGGTGACGTACCTGGCGCGGTCGAGTCTCGTGGCCTCGGGGCAGACGGTCTTGACCAGCGCGCAGATCCGCGAACTCGGCACGGCGCTGGCTGCGATCCACCAGCGGTTTTCAGCGGCGTACGGGCCCGCGTCGGGCAACACGGGGTGGTACGCGATGGACGTGGAGTTCAAGTTCGACGACGACGGCCTCGGGGGCACGCCGCGGCTCTGGGTGAAGCAAGCGCGCCCGTACCCGGGCCGCGGCAACTGAGCACCGAGCGGGCGACCGGGGGGCGGGCGACCGGGGACGGTGTTCAATAGTTCACGAGACCCGGATAACTGCGCGAGATTACGACGGCGACCGGGGCGACCGGGGACGGTGTTCACTCGATCGCGAACGCGTCCGCCAGGGCTGCGATGGCCGCGCAGACAGGGGAGACAGTGATCTCGCGGGGTTATCCGGGTCTCGTGAACTATTGAACACCGTCCCCATCCCGTACCATCACGTCCGCAATGACGTCCCCCCGAGAGATCATCGAGACGGCGCGGCTCTCTCTCGTCGCGTCGATGCACGTCACAGCGTTCGAGACGCTCGACTTCTACCAGCGAAATCGCGAGCACTTCGCGCCGTGGGACCCGCCCATCCCGCCGGATTTTCTCTCGCTCGTCGGCCAGGCGCGGCGCGTCGAGCTCGCGTGCGGGGACTTTCACGGGCAGAGCGCGCTTCGCTACTGGCTCACCCTGCGCGAGGCCCCGCGGAGGATCGTCGGTCAGGTGCACTTCTCGCAGCTCGCGCGCGGTGCGTTTCAGAACGCCATGCTCGGTTACAGCGTCGATCGCGCGCTGCAAGGCACAGGCGTGATGAGCGAAGCGCTGCGCGCCGGCATCGACGAGGTGTTCAGCGACCGCGTTCGACTGCACCGCGTGCAGGCCAACGTCCGCCCCGAAAACGCCCGAAGCATCGCCCTGCTCGAGCGCCTCGGCTTCGAGCGCGAAGGGCTCAGCAAGCGCTACCTCTTCATCGCGGGCGACTGGCGCGACCACTACAGCTACGCGCTGCGCAACCCCGTCGAGCGCGCGCCGGGCTGAGCAGAGTGAGGCGGCGACGGCGGCCGCTGTGGTACACCCTTCGGCCGCATGACGACTGAGTTCGAGATGGTCCTCGGCATCGAGGTCCACGCGCAGCTTCTCACGCGCAGCAAGATGTACTGCCGCTGCTCGACCGCAGCAGGCCTCCCCAACACGCACGTTTGTCCGGTGTGCCTCGGGCTTCCGGGCGCGCTCCCGGTGCTCAACCGCGAGGCCGTCGCGATGGCGGTCCGTGCGGGGCTCGGGCTGCACTGCCAGATCCGCGAGACGAGCCGATTCGACCGCAAGAACTACTTCTACCCCGACCTGCCGAAGGGCTACCAGATCACGCAGTTCGACGCGCCGATCTGCGAGTACGGCTACCTCGAGATCCCGCTCGAGCAGGGCGGGACCAAGCGCGTCGGCATCCGCCGCATCCACATGGAAGAAGACGCGGGAAAGAACCTTCACGGCGCCGTCGCCGGCCAGGACCTCTCGCTCGTCGACCTCAACCGCGCTGGCGTCGGGCTCATCGAGATCGTCAGCGAGCCCGACCTGCGCTCGCCCTACGAAGCCGCGGAGTACCTCCGTCAGCTCCGCTCGGCGCTGGTCTTCTTGGGCGTCAACGACGGCAACCTCGAAGAGGGCTCGTTTCGCTGCGACGTCAACGTGAGCGTGCGTCCGAAGGGCACCGAGCCCTTCGGGACGCGCTGCGAGATCAAGAACGTCAACTCGTTTCGCTACGTGATGAAGGCGATCGACGTCGAAGTGCGCAAGCAGATCGCGACGATCACCGCGGGCGGCAAGGTGCGGCAGTTCACCAAGCAGTACAACGCCGAGCTCGACGACACGATCGAGCTGCGCGAGAAGGGCAACAGCGACGATTACCGGTATTTTCCCGAGCCGGATCTGCCGCCACTGGTGCTGGGCGACGGCTTCGTCGAGGGCGTGCGCGCCGCGATGCCCGAGCTGCCGTGGCACAAGCGCCAGCGGTACACCGAGAGCATGAAGCTCCCCGCGATCGACGCGGCCACGCTCACCGAGCACCCCAAGCTCGCGCGGTACTTCGAGCGCACGCTCGAGCTCGCTGGAGCGGACCCCAAGCGCGTCGCCAACTTCGTGCTCAACGAGCTGAAGCGAGACGTGGTGTACGACGGGCTCGAGGCGCGGTTTCCGATGAGCGAAGAGCACGTCGCAGAGCTGCTCTCGCTGGTCGAGAAGGGCACGATCAACCTCAAGATCGCCAAGGACGTCTACAGCAAGATGATCGCCGAGCGCCGCGGCGCGAAGGCCATCGTCGACGAGCTCGGGCTCTCGGTCGTCAACGACGACTCGGTGATCGAGCAAGCGTGCCGCGACGCCGTCGCCAACAACCCCAAGCAAGCAGAGGGCTACCGCAGCGGAAAGAAGGGCCTCATGGGCTTCTTCGTCGGCGCGGTCATGAAGGCCACCGGCGGCCGCGCCTCCCCCGACAAGGTCAACGCCACGCTCGAGCGACTGCTCGCGAGCTGAGCGATTCTGTCACTGTATCGACAGGTGAAATCCGTGATCGACGACGAAGCCACCCGCGCCCTCAAAGAGCTCGACGACGTGCTCGACGACCTCGATGACCTGCTCAAGCGCAACGACGTCGGCGCGGTGCTCGCCGAGCGAGGACTCAACATCGCCCTGGCGCTGACCGCGGCCAACGGCCTGCGCGCGTACCTCAAGGGCGACAAGGTCACCGCGATCGACGACCTCGGGACCGTCGCCGAAGAGATCGCGGCGCGCGCTGGGTTGAAGGCATGAGCGGCCACGGGCTCCGCGCGCTCTCGGCGGGCGCGCTGATCGCGCTCTGTCACTGCGACGTCGCGCACACGAACGCGGACGCGGGCACGGACGCGACGATCGACCGCGCAGAGGTCGGCGCGATCGACGCGAGCGCAGAGACCGCTGCGCCGCACCCGGCGTGCGACTCGGTCATCGACCTGTCCACGGCCGAGCCCGTCGACGCTGGCGCAGCGGGCGTTCGAGTGATGGGCGACAACGGAGACGCGCCCGAAGGCGTCGCCAACGCGCTGCAGCCGAGCAGCGGGCGCTGTGAGTTTCGCGCGGTCCGGCAGCGGTTGTATCGCTATCGGCTCCGCTCGGACGCGGCCCTGCGCGTGAGCACCAACAACCCTGGCAGCGACCCCGGCTTCGACTCGACGATCTTCGTGACGACGAGCCCGTGCAGCAGAGCCGCGACCGTGCTCGCGTGCAACGACGACGACCCGTTTGCGATCAGGCCTCCGCACGTCACGCTCTCGCAAGCGACGACCGGAGGCCTCGCGGCGGGCACCGAGGTGATCATCTCGGTCGCGGGGTTCTACCCGGCGGACAGCGCGGGGCAGCAGCCCAATCCGCAGGGAGAAACAGGGACGTACGAGCTCACGGTGATCGAGGTTCCGTCGCGGCCCGAGGGAGAGCGCTGCGACACGAGCGGCCGCAGCGACGCGTGCGTCAGCGGCGCGCACTGCGTGGCAGACGACCTCGGCGTGGGATCGTGCGTGCGCGACGGGTCGCGGCCGGGCGCGCAGTGCGACGACGGCGGGCAGTGCGCAGCGACGCTCGAGTGCGACGTGCAACGGTTCACGTGCTTCGGGACGAGCGCGATGCCGGGCGCAGTGTGCGAGCTCGGCGAGAGCGCGAACCGCTGCGCACGAGGGCTCTCGTGCGTGACGCGCTTGCGCGGGCAGCGGCGGGGCGCGTGCGCGCCCAACGGGACCGAAGGCGCCGCGTGCGCCGCGAGCGAAGCGGGCGTGAGCAGCTGTGACGCGGGGCTCGTGTGCGCGCGAGGCGTGTGCAAGCGACCGGTCGCGATGGCCGCTGCGTGCGATCTGCTGACGGACGCGTGCACGACAGGCGCGTCCTGCGTCGCGAGCACGGTCCGCGGCGGAACAGGGACGTGCGTACCCGACGGCAGCGCGCACGGCAGCGCGTGTCGAAGCGGCGCGAGCGAGTGCGACGCGGGGCTCTTCTGCATCATCGACACGAACCGCGAGCGCGCGTGCCGGACCGTCGGCACCGCCAGCGGCGCGCGGTGCGACGACCAGGGCGCGTGCAGCTTCGACTGGCTGTGCATGGTCGACGAGCCGTCGCGACCGTTCGAGGCCTACTGTCGTTTGCCTGGAGAAACAGGGACAGAATGCCAGAGCGACGCGGGCTGCTCTGGCGGACGGCGCTGCGTGGGCCGAACGAGCACGGCCGCAGGGCGCTGCCTCGCTGTGGTCGCGATCGGCGCTGCGTGCGATCCCGACCGTCGCTTGGACGCGTGCGAGACCGGCGCTTCGTGCGTGGGCCTCGCCGCGGACGCTCGCTGCGTCGCAAACGGAACCGCCGCGGGCTCGACCTGCCGCGCAGGCGCGACCCCGTGCGACGCGCCACTGTCGTGCGCGACGGACTTGGGCAACCGCTGCGTCGCGAGCGCAGCAATCGACGCTCCGTGCGCTCCGCGGTTCAACACCGTTCGGTGCGCGAGCGGCGCGGCGTGCGCGGCGCGAGGGCTCGATGCGGGCTCGTGCGCGGTCCCGACGATGGAGGTCGAGCCCAACGACCGCGCGAGCGCGGCGACGGGCGCGCCGACGGTGTTCGTTCGGGGCGCGCTCGGGCGCTTCGACATCGACTGCTACGCGATCGACGTGCCCGCGGGCGGCGGCGTCTACGCGCACGCGGTGAACACCAACGGCCAGTGCACGGGCAACACCGTCCTGGACCTGTACGACCCTGCCGGCCGCTGGCTCGGGAGCGACGCAGACGCCGGCCCCTCGGGCTGCCCTCGCGTGGACGGCGCGCTCTATTCTTGGGCTCGCGGGCTCGCGCAGGGCGTCTACTCGGTATGCTTGCGCGAGGCCAACAACGGGATCGTGAGCGCCTACGCGCTCAGCGCGACCCGACAGGCGCCCTGACAGACTCGCGGTACGCCGCTCGATTCGCGTCGAGCGCGCGGCCCGTCAGCGCGCAGTTGTGCGACCATCGGGGCGGTTTCATCCATGGAGGCCTCCGGACCGATGAGCACAACGAAGGTGGGCGGATCCTTCGGAGCGCACGCGAAGATCGCGCTCGCCGAGCGCGCCACGCTCGAGTGCGAAGTGCACGGGATCACCGACGAAGACGCCGCGCGCGTCCTGCTCGACGACACGCAGGTGGGCGTCGCGCGTCGCGTGAGCGACAGGGCGACCATCACGGTGAAGGTGCCGGCGAGCTTCCTCGGAGACACGCTTTCACCGGTCAATTTGCGGGTAGAAGTCGGAAGGTCCCGGCTCGCCCACGGCCGTTCGGGCGCAGAGCAAGCGCTCGAGTGGACCGCCGTGGCGACCATCACCGTGCAGCCCGAGCGCGCGTTCGTCGTGAGCTTCGTCGCGGCGTCAGCGCCGATGGCGCTCTCGGGCTGGGTGCTTGTGGACGTCCTGTCGGGCCCGTCGCAGTCGAGTCACGCGCGGTTGATGGTGGACGCGGCGACCGTGGTGGTGGCGTGCGTTCCGATGGTGGCGGCGGTGGCGGCGAAGGCGGCGGGCGCCGCGAAGTGGCCCCGCGTGCGCGCTCTCTCGGTGTTGGCGACGGCGCTCGTGCTCGGCTCGTCGCTCTCGAGCGTCGCGGTCGACAACCGCACGGGCGCAGCGCTCACGCTCTCGGGCGGCGCGAGGCTCGCGACGGGCGTGTCTCGGTGGCTGCCGTTCGAGCCGGCAGCGCGGCGCTCTGAGCTCGAATCACGTGCAGAAGTCCTCACGGATCGCGACGAGCGCGCGTGCGTCTCCCCCCTCGGCGCGCGCCCCCTCTCGTCGCGCCTGTGGCCCGGTCTTCGCGTGATCGCGCGCGGAGGAATGAGCGTCTCGCGCAGCGCCCTGCAGCGCATGGGCATCGTCGAGGGAGACCTCTGCGACCGCGCGACGAGCGAGGGCGAGCAGTGCTGCGTGCGACCCGAGCGCGCCGAGAGCGTGCTGCCGATGCGCAGCGAGCCAGGGACCGCGCTTCGCGGCGAGTGGCGGCTGCACATGAGCTCCGCGGGCGACCCGCTGACGGGGGCGGGATTCGGCACGCACCTCGTGGGCATTCGCGCGTGGCACGGGCTCGCGCTGAGCGGCGCGCAGCGCACTGTGGGGCGCGTCGAGGCGCGATGGAGCAGCGCGCAGCCGCAGCGCGCGCTGACGCTCAACGGATTCTCCGCGGACGCGCCTCGGGACGTTTTGCTCTCGATCGCCGACGGCCCGTCGCTCTCTGCGAGCTGCCCGAGCACGACCGACACGATCCACGCGATCCGCGCGATCCACCGCTCGCTGCGCTCGATCACTGTCGACGGAAACCGCGTCGATCTTCGCGTCAATCAACCGTCGTTTCTGTGCGCGACCAACGCGCCGCAGCGAGTCTCGATCAGCCTCGAGCCGACGCCCGCAGGCGCGACCGAGCCGCCGTGGGCGGCGATGGGACACTGGGCGTTGCCGACCCCGCGCGCGACGGTCGACGTGTACGAGCGGCACGGCGGGCGCGAGCTGCACCTCGGGACCGCGCACTGCCCCGTCGAGCACACGCGCAATTTGAGCGTCGTTCCCGTGCAGCTCGCGGGGCTCGGCCAGGTCGCGCGGATCGAGCAGCACCCCGCTGGCGGCCGCTCGTCACCGCGATGGGTCGCAGGGACGCACGCCCCGTCGCAATGGGCGTTCTTGTGCGTGCCAAGCGACCCCGGTGACGCGCCAGCGAGCGCCCCGACCGTGGACGTCCGCGCGCTGGACTTTCGCGTTCACGCCGCGGCAGACGCGCCCGGACTGCACGGCAGACTCTTCACGGGCGAGCGCTGGACGATCCGCCACGACCCGAGCCCGCTGCCCGAGCTCGCGCGGTGCTGCTTCGACCCCGCGACGAACATCTTGATTACGTGCCCCGAAATTCATCGCTACCAGCGCTTCGTGCAGCGCGGAGACAGCGTCCCTGCGGACTGCGGAAGCGTGTGGCGCGTCGAGTGGGTGCGGCGCCCGACGCGCGTCGAGGTCGGCCCCGACGGGCGGCTCACGCCCTGGTGGTGAGCGACTAGCCTCGGCCGCGGTCCTTCATCACGCCAGCCGCCGCGCGGGCGGTGACCATCCGCGGCAAGACCTTCGCCGCGAGCCCGCCGAACTTGTTCACCACGCCGGGCACATACACCACCTGTCCGCGCGCGTACGCTTCGAGCCCGCGTCGGACGGTCTCTTCGCTGGTCAGCACCGAGGCCCGCTGCGCAGGCGCGATCTGCACGCCCGCCGCCGCCTGAAAGCCCGTCTCGACGGGCCCAGGGCAGAGCGCGCACATCCGCACGCGGCTCCCGCGCAGCTCTTCAGCGAGCCCCGCGGTGAAGCTCACCACGTACGCCTTGGTCGCCCCGTACACCGAGATGAACGGCGTCGGCTGAAAGCCCGCCACGCTGGCGACCTGCAAAAATCCTCCCCGATCGCGCGACACCATCGGCGGCAACAGCCTCGCGGTGATCACCGTCAGCGCCTCGCAGTTGAGCCGAACCATCTCCGCCGAGCGCTCGGCGCTCGCGTCCACGAACGCCCCGCCCTGCCCGAAGCCCGCGTTGTTGATCACGTGCTCGATCTCGATCCCGAGCGCGAGCGCGCTGTCGCTCAGGGCCAGCGCCCCGCCCGGCGCCGAGAGGTCCTGCGCGATCACCCGATGCTCGATCCCGTGCTTGCGAGAGAGCTCTTCGCCGAGCGCGCGCAGCTTCGACTCGGTGCGCGCCGTCAGCACCAGGTTGGCGCCGCGCGCGGCGAGTTGGCGGGCGAAATCCGCGCCGAACCCAGAGCTCGCCCCGGTGATCAACGCCCACTTGCGACCAAACAGCTCGTCCATGTCCGTGCGCGACATTTGCCCAAAGGCCCGACGGCCCAGCCATCGAAATCGACGACTCCCTCTTGCGTACTTTGTGAACATGATTCACAACAGTGAACGTGGTTCACGAATTCATTCCACACGCGCGGCAGCGAGAGCTGAAGGCCGAGGCCATCGTCGACGCGGCGATGGCGCTGATCGCCCGCGAGGGGCTCGAAGCGCTGACGCTCGCGCGCGTCGGCAAAGAGCTCGGGCTCGTCACCACCGCGATCTACCGCTATTTCGCCTCGAAAGACGCGCTGCTCGCGGCGCTGCACCGCCGGGCGATCACCACCGTCCACGAGCGATTTCGCGCCGAGCTCTCTCGCTGGGAAGAGCGAAGCAAGCGCATGTCCGACGACACCCGCGCCCTCGCGAAGATCCTCGCCACAGCGCGCTTCTACGTGACCCTTCCCGAGACGCAGCCCGAGGCGTTTCGGCTGATGTCCCTCATGCTCGCGGACCCGCGCCCGCTCGTCGACGACGCCTCGGCGATCGCCAGCATCCCCGTCGTCGCGGGCTTCATCGGCGACGCCTCTGCGCTCTTCGCCGACGCCGAGCACGTGCGCGCGATCGAGCCCGGGATGCACCTCGCGCGCACCGCGACGCTCTGGGCCACGCTGCACGGGCTCACCCAGCTCGCGAAGCTGCGCCGCGTCGCCCCAGAGTCGCCCTCGCCCCTCGCCGTCGCCGAGCAGAGCACCGTCACGCTCTTGCGCGGCATGGGCGCCACCGACGCCGCCATCCGCCGCGCCCTGCGCGCGCTCGACAAGCTCACCAACGCTTCTCTGCCCTGACCGACTGGAGCACCCACGATGTTCTCTCTCTCTTCGTTCGCCGCAGGAGCGCTCACGTGGAGCGCCGCTGAGTACTGCATCCACCGCTTCATCGGCCACGGCCCCAAGCGCGTTCGCCCAGTCAAATTGCTCGATCAACTGACGCCGAGCGGCATCGCCGCGGCCTTCAACGACGAGCACCTCGGCCACCACGCGGACCCGATGTACTTCGCGCCCACCTCACACAAAGTGCTCGCCTCAGCGGTCGTGATCGGCGTCTCGGGCGTGCTCACCTCCGCGGTGCTCGGGCCGCGAAGGGGCGTCTCGTTCGCGCTCGGACTCGGGCTGGCGTACGCGGGCTACGAGGTGATCCACCGCAGGATTCACACGCACGCGGGCGTCGGACGGTACGGCCGCTGGCTGCGTCGCCACCACCTCTATCACCACCACAAGACCCCTCGCTCGAACCACGGCGTCACCACCGCCCTGTGGGACGTCGTCGCAGGCACCCTCGAGACGCTTCCCCGCGGCGAGCCGCTGCGCATCCCGCGCAAGCACGCCCCCAAGTGGGCCCTCGATGAGCAGGGAGAGATCGCCGAGCGCTACGCCAAGGACTACGTGCTGGTGGGTTCACCGAAGCGCCCCGACCGCGCGCATCCGCAGGCTTGAGCGCGAAAGCTGGTACCCTCGCGCGCTGTGTTGGACGACGACTCCGTCGATAGCATGCCGCGCAGGGCGCCATGGTGACAGGCTCGCTCCCCTCGCGGCGCGCCACGATGCCGCCAGACCTGCAGCCAGAAGACTGGAGGCTCGGCCGCTACGTCGTGCGCTTCAAGGTCGCGCAGGGCGGGATGGGCGCGGTCTACCTCGCGCAGCTCGAGACCCAGGCGAGCTTTCGCAAATGGGTCGCGCTCAAGACCATCGACGAGCGGCTCGCGAAGGACCGCAACTTCGTGAAGATGTTTCTCGCCGAGGCGAGGCTCACCGCGAAGATCGACCACCCCAACGTCTGCACCGTCTTCGATTTCGGTGAAGAGAAGGGGACCTACTACCTCGCGATGGAGTACCTCGCGGGCGAGTCGCTGAGCACGCTCGCCAAGCGCGCGGGGATGGGGCACGGGATCCCCATTCCGGTCGCCGCGAAGATCATCGCGGACGCAGCGCGCGGGCTGCACGCGGCGCACGAGCTCAAGCTCGACGACGGCAGCCCCGCCAACGTCGTGCACCGCGACGTGTCTCCGCAGAACATCTTCGTGCTCTACGACGGCATCGCGAAGGTCGTTGATTTCGGCGTCGCCTTCGTGGGCGAAGGCCAAGATCGCGCCGGTTTTCTCGCGGGAAAACGCCCGTACATGTCCCCCGAGCAGCTCAGCCTCCAGCCGATCGACCGGCGCTCGGACCTCTGGTCGCTCGGCGTCGTGCTGTGGGAGTGCACCGTCGGCCAGCGGCTCTTTCGCAGAGACAACGACGAGGCGACGGAAGAGGCCATCCTGCGCGACTCGATCCCCGGGCCGCGCGTGTACAACGCAGGGTACCCGCGCGAGCTCGAGGCCATCGTCATGAAGGCCCTCTCGCGCGATCGCGAGCAGAGATTTCAGAGCGCAGCCGAGCTCGCGCGCGCCCTCGAGCAATACCTCGCCAACTCGGGCGAGACCGTCGGCGTCGACGAGGTGCGCGCGGTCATGCACGAGTACTTCGGCGACCGGATGCAGGCGCGAGAGATGCAGATCCGCGCGCGCACGCAGGACGCCTTCGGCGCGATCCCCGACGACGAAGCGACGCACGCGCCCGGCCCCGGCACCGTGCGCATCGATGTGGCCGCGCCGCGCCTCGGACGCGCTGCGAAGCGAGAGCCGTCGCGCGCGCTCAACGTGCTCGGGTGGATGTTCACGGCGCTGCTCGTCGCGGGGATGGTCGGCGGCGCAGGGTACTGGGTCTGGACCATGCCCGCGGCGACGCCGATGGCGCGCGTCGATCCGCGAGTGATTCCGCTGGTCGAAGCGAGCGTCGACGACGACGCGTCCGCGCTCGGGACCGCGCCCCGCGGCGACGCGAGCACCGTGGTCGTCCCCCCCATCGCCGTGCGCGTCGCGCCCGCCAACGCTGGATACCTCACGATCACCGGAGGGCAGGTCGGCGGGCTCGTCTCCGAGGGAAGCACGCTGTTCGGCGCGCTTCCGCTGCGACGCTATCCGCTCGCGCCAGGGCGGCACGTAATCCGCGTCGAGACGGGGCCCGGCGCCACCACCCGCACCGTGATCATCAACGTCCAGACGGGCAGAGAGTTTACGCAGCGCTTTCCGGTCCCTCGCTAGGGCCGCGCGCTCGTGACGCGCCGTCGATGGCGGACGCAAAATGCGCGCGTCGTCGGTCACAAACGGGCGGCACGGCGGCACACGGCAGACACCCGCCATGGACCTCTCGCAGCGACGCACGTTTGCTCTCGGCGCCACCCTCGCCACGGTCGCCGGCCTCTCGGTCGGCGTGCTCGCCACGCGCGACGCGCCCACGGAGCCGCACGAACGACGCCCGCCGCGCAGCGTCGATCGCCCGAGGCCCAGAGAGGTCGTGCGGCCGGTCGCGCAGGATATTCCCACGCAGAATTGCCTGCTCGCGGACAGCGTCGGCGCGGGCAGCGCAGGAGCGAGGCAGAGCGCCTCGGTGCACCTCTCGGTCGACCAGCGCAGCGTCGCCGTGGCCGACAGCGACAACGACGCGGTGGTGCTGCTCTCGCTCGACGGAGCCAACGCGCACATCGCCTCGCGCATCACCACCGGCGCAGGGCCGACGCAGGTGCTCTTGTCCTCCGACGGACGCGCGTTCGTGAGCGAGCGGCGCGCGGGAACCGTCAGCGTGTACGACCCGCGCACAGGCCGAAAGCTCTGCACCGCGCGCGTCGCGCCGGACCCCTTCGCGATGGCCCTCTCGCCCGACGGTCGAACGCTGCTCGTGACCTCGGGATCGAGCGCGAAGCTCACCGCCCTCGACACGCAGTCGATGCGGACCAAGTGGAGCGCCGACACCGCCCGCGAGCCCCGCGCCGTCGCGTTTTCTCGCGACGGACGCCGCGCGATCCTCACGCACATCGCAGGAAAGCCCCTCTCCGTGCTCGACGTCACCGACGAGCGCCCGCGCGCGCTCGAGGTGAGCGACGCGCCCGTCCCCGTCGAGACCCAGCGAATCAGCGCCGGCGGCGGGCTCGGCACGGACGCCATCGGCGCGCTGTCTTCGAGCGGCATCGCCCCGAGGAGCAGCGACGGGCGCGGGTTCATCGGAAGACACTTCGGCCGCATGCCGTTCAGCCCGCCCGCCGAGCCCACGGTGACCGCGCAAGTTCGACCCGTTCCGTCGCAAGCGTGGAGCCTTGCGGCGATGGTCGAGCGCGACGAGGTGATCGTCCCGTTCATGGTCAATCGAACGGGCCGCGAGCTGCCGCCGATCGTTCGCGTCGATCGCTACGGCGGCGGCTCGGTCAGCGAGCAACGACAAAACGAGAAGGTCACCTTCGCCTTCGGCGTGTTCGACACCAACACCCTGCAGTGGAAGCGCTTCGAGATGCCCAACGGCGTCCGTCGCTTCACCCGCGGATCGCTCCGCGAACACGACGCCGTCGCCCCGCAGCAGGCAGTGCGCATCCCCGTGGCGTCCGCGATCGACCCGCGCTCGGGCGCCCTCGTCGTCGCGTCCCTCGGCACCTCTGAGATCGCGACGATCGCCCTCGCCCAGAGCCCCACGCTCGACCCGCGCGCCGCGTCGCGCGCGGTCTTTCGCGACCTTCGACGAACGCCGCCGACCACCATCGGGATGATCCAGCCCCCAGCGGTCGCAGCGCAGCACGACGAGACCATCGCAGCGCCGTCGGGCGTCGCCATCACGAGCGACGGCGTGACCGTTGTGTACAGCCAGTTCGAGCACGCGATCGAAGTGAGAAAAGACGGCGTTCGCAACCGCATCTCGATCGGCGCAGAGCTCGCGTCGGCGGACGTCGCGCGCGGACGTCGCTTGTTCTACACGGCCAACAACGCCGCGCTCACCTCGGGAGGGCTGTCGTGCGGCGGCTGCCACCCGGACGGACGCGACGACGGGCTCGTGTGGTTTCTCGCGAACGGGCCGCGGCAAACGCCCACGCTCGCAGGCAGGCTCGTCGCGCCCTTCAACTGGACGGGCTCGCATCGAACGATCGAGGGCAACGTCGCGCAGACCATCACGCGCCTCGGCGGGACGGGCCTGCCCATCTCCGACGTCGACGCGATCGCCGCGTACGTTCAGCGTGGAATCGACACGCCCAACGCAGAGCCCCCCGTCGTCGCGCCGGCGCCCGAGCTCGTCGCGCGCGGGAGGGATGTGTTCATGGGCGCGGGCAACTGCGCGAGCTGCCACGATCCGGCCCGCAATTTTACCGACGGACAGACGCACGAGCTCGGCGGGCTCGGCTCGGACGAGCGCGAGCGGCTCTTCGACACGCCGTCGCTGCGGCTCTTGCGCGCGACGGGCCCGTTCTTTCACGACGGGCGCTACCAGACGCTGCGCGAGCTGCTCACCGACGCCCGCGCGCGCATGGGCAACATCGGCTCGCTCGCGATGCCCGACGTCGAAGCGCTCGAAGCGTTTCTGCTCACGTTGTGATCCCCCCGTCGGAACTTTTCGCCCACTCGGGCTACGATGCCCCTCATGCGTCCTTCGCTGCGTCCCGCACGGCTCTTGCTCGCCTCGCTGCTCACGTTCGCGAGCGCGCCGGCCTCTGCGCAGACCGCGATCGACCGCGTGGGTGAAGCATTTCGCACGCCCGCGCTCGGCCTCGGCGGGCGCACGACCACGACTCGAAGCGCGACGCCCCTCGACGACCTCGACAACACGCAGCACCTCGACAACGCCGACGGTCCGCAGCGCGAAGCGCAATCAGTGCACCCCACGATCGCCGCGCTGCGCGGCGCGCTCTGGTACTGGCTCGATGAGGCCGAGCGGCGACGCTTGACCGCGGTCGACGCCACGCGGACGAGCAGCGCCGACACGCCCACGCTGCAGCTCTTTCTCGCGGACCGGGCGCTGCGCAGGTTCGCTCCGATGGCGCTCGCGGTGCTCTCGCGCAGAAACGAAGCGCTCGCCCTCCGAGGATCTCCAGCGATTCGCACGGTCGCCGACGCGGACGCCGCCGCGCGCAACGCCGTCGTCGCGCGGGTGCTTCGGCGACGCGAGCAGGTCGCGGTGGCGACGGCCGCGGGCTTCGCGCGGAGGCTCCAGCGGCTCGGGGCTGCGATCTCGCCCACGACGCCCAGCGAAGAAGACCGTGAATTTGCCGCGGATCGCGCGGTGGTCGCCGCAGCAGAGTCCGCGCGCACGAGGGACCCGGCCGAGGTCGCCGTCGTGATCGCCGAGACCAACATCGCCTACGGCGGACGCGCGGCGCGCTCGGTGGTCGTCGACGAAGCGATCCACTTGCTCGAAGAGCTCGTCGCGATCGCCCGTGGAAATCCCGCGGTCGAACGCCCCCTTCCCCCGCTGCCGGTGCGCATCGACCCCGACGCCAACGACCTGCCCATCGCCGCGACGACCGTCGCGCAACGACCGTCCCGCGCGCGCGGGACGAGCCGAGCGCGCACGCCATCGACCCCAGCGCTGGTGCGTCGCGCGGGCCCCGACGCCCGCTGCTACGACGACTTTCGCTGCTTTCAAGACGAGTGACCCCGGCGCGAGCGCCCGATGAGCGTTCCCGAGAGTGGCTCACTCTGGCGCGCTCGCCCTCCAAAACGCTGTGAATTTTCGTTGGCCCGCTGCCTGCAGCAACAGTCCCTTCGAGGTTCACTCCATGCGATCGATGCAGCGCGGTTGGCTTTCGGCGTTCGTTCTCTCTTCGGCTCTCGCTTCGAGCGCGGCGGTGCTCGCACCGTCGAGCGCAGAGGCGTGCGGAGGCTGTTTCGCGCCTCCAGGAGCAGTGCAGACGGTGACCGATCACCGGATGGTGCTCTCGGTGTCCTCGACGCAGACCACGCTGTGGGACCAGTTCGCGTATTCGGGTCGCCCGTCGGATTTCTCTTGGATTCTTCCAGTCCGAAACGGCCCTGACGTGCGCGTCGAGCTCGCGGACAACCGCTTCATGCAGGTGCTCGACAACGTGTCGGTGCCGACGCTGTACGCCCCGCAGCGCCCCACGCGGTATTGCGCAAACAACCGCGAGTTCGACTTCGGCGCCGCCTCGCCGTCCGCCGCAGCAGACGCTGCCGCGCCAGGCGTCACGGTGCACCGCGAAGAGGTCGTGGGGCCGTACGCGATCGCTGTGGTGGGCGGGACCGACGCGATGGCGATCCGCGACTGGCTGCGAGACAACGGCTTCGCAGTGCCGCCCGCGATCGAGCCCGTGATCGACTACTACGTGGGGATGCGCTCGGATTTCGTCGCGCTGAAGCTCCGGCCCGGCGCGACGCTGAACCGCATGTCACCCGTGCGCGTGACGGTCCCGGGCTACGCGCCCACCCTTCCGCTGCGCATGGTCGCCGCAGGAATCGCTGACAAAGTCGGCCTCACCCTGCTCGTCCTCGCCAACTCGCGCTTCGAAGCCACCAACTATCCCAACGGCGAAGTGCGCAACCAAGACCTCGTCTGGGACTGGAACGCGAGCCCCACGCAAGTCCCCGCCGACGACTTTCGCGCCGCCGAGCGCGCGATCTTCACCAGCTCTGCCGGCCGCGCGTGGATCACTGAATCCGCGATGCCGCAGCACTCGAGCAACCTTCAGAGCCTCGCAGAGCGCGCGCAGTTCGCGATCCCAGGCGCGCCCGTGTGCCCGCAAGGCACCGTGATGGGCTCCGACGGCGGCGCCGCCGGCGGCGACGCAGGTCCGAGCATGCGCTGCGTCGAGCCCACTCCCGCGGAGGACATGCGCGTCGCGCTCGCAGGCCTCGCGAGCGGAGACATCACGCTCACCCGCATGCGCGCTGAGCTCTCTGGCTCGCTGCTCGATCGCGACCTTCAGCTCGGCCCCACGGCGGTGCCGTCGGTGCGCGACCGCAACTACACGTACGGGGTCGTTCGCAACCCGCCCCCCGAGCCACCGCCCTGCGCCAACCCGAGCCCCGCGCGACCGACGGTGACGCCCATTCGCTGCACGACCGTCCCCGCTGCGCCGAGCGCGCTCGGGTTCGCGGGCTTCGCGATGATGGCCGTCGCGAGCGCCCGAGCGCTGCGCCGCAAGAGCGCGAAGTCCCAGTAAATTCAGCGGTAGATTCAGCGCATGGCCGCCGAGGGGACGCGCCATGGCGTCGCGCGAAACTGATAGCGCGCGCCGTCCGTCGACAGCTCGACGTCGCCCTGCTGGTCCGTTCGGTACACCTGCACGTTGTTGCGCGCGAGCGCCGCGAGCGTCTCGGCGTGAGGGTGCCCGTAGTCGTTGCCGGCCCCGCACGAGATGACCGCGGCGCGGGCCGAGACCGCGCTCAAGAAGGGCTGCGTGCTCGCGTAGCGAGAGCCGTGATGGGCGACCTTGAGCACGTCGGCCGCGAGCTGCGCGCGGTTCTCAGCGAGCAAGCGCTCTTCGGTCTCGGTCTCGGCGTCGCCAGTGAACAGCACGCGCACCGCGCCAGCGATCACCCGCGTCACGATCGAGTTGGCGTTGGCCTCGCTGCGCGAGCGATCGATGAACGGCAACCGCGGCTGCAAGACCTCGACGCTGACCCCGGCGCCGAGCGCCAGCGTCTGCCCTTGTCGCGCGGGCACAAACGGGATCGCCTGCTGCTGAATGGCCGCGAGCAGGCGATCGTACGTCGCGATCGGGTGCGGATACGCCGGGTCGATCACGCGCTGAACGCGCACCGCGCCGAGGACGTTGCGCGCGCCGCCGATGTGATCGAGGTGCGGGTGCGTGAGCAGCATCCAGTCGAGCGTGCGGATGCCCTTCTGCGCGAGCAGCGCGCGCAGGTGCTCGTCGCCTTCGGGCGGCCCCGCGTCGATGAGCGCGCTGTGGCCGTCGGCGGTCTCGAGCAGCGCCGCGTCCCCTTGGCCCACGTCGACGAAGGTCACGCGGAGGCGGTTGACGATCGGACCGACCGTGCTCGGCGCGAACGCCGGCTGCTGCCCTTGCGGCTGCTGGTACTGCGGCTGAGGGAGCTGCGGCGCAGTGTTTTGCCTGCGATTGCGCGGACGACGCGGCCTGCGCGCGGCGCGCTCTTCTTCGGGCGGCGCGGTGACCTCAGCGAGGATCTCTTCGCACGCCACGGTGGCCGTGAGCACGAGCGAGACGAGCGCGAGCGCGGTGCGGGATCTCATCGCTGCCGGGGATCGTACCGCGAACTGAGCAAACGAACAGCGGGAGCTCCTGAAGGATGCGACCGACCCGATGTGCGTTTGCGGTACACTCCCAGGCCGCAGCCTATGCTTGGTCTTCAACGTTCGCGGCTCTTCTCGATGGGCGCAGGCGCGCTCGCAACGCTCGCCTCGAGCACCGTCACGGCCCAGCAAACGAGCGACGAGATCCGCATCGAAGCCGACGCCACGAGCGGAGAATCGCAGCCCATCGCCACGGGCCCGGACGACAGCCGCGCGCGCGAGGGCGAGCTGGTCATCGTGGTGCACGAGCTTCCGCCGCAGCGACCGACGGTCGAGCCGCCGCCGCGACCGCGACGCGATCCCAACGCGCCATCGGCGCTGTCGGTGCTGCCAACAGACGCGCCGGACACGCCTGCGCGGCAAGAGCGCGCGTACGCGCCTGGGCTCGTCTTCGGCGCCAACGCGGGCGTCGGGGCGCCCTCGGGCGTGCTCGGAGCCTTCGTCGAAGCGGCCCCGCTTCGCGCGCTCGCGCTGCGGCTCGGCGCGGGAATCGGCGTGAATTTCGGCCCTTCGATCGAGATCGGCGCCGTGCTTCGACCGCTGCGTTGGGGGCGGTTCGCGCCCGTCGCGTCGCTCACGTACTCGACCAACTTCACGCCGAGCTCGTGGCGATCGTTGCTGGGCCTCAGCGCCGCGGCCAACTCGCACTGGATCACGCCGGCGATCGGCCTCGAGCTGCGGCTGCACCCGATCATCCTGCTGCGGATCAGCGTGGGCGCGGCGGTGATGGCGAACACGGGCGAGTTCACCAACTACGCGAACGGCCGCTGGTGGGGCCCGTCGCGGCCGCCCTCGTTCATCGGCTACTCGCCGCTGTCTGCGGCGGACGCGCACGACGAGGGGCGCGCGCTCGTGACGCCGGCGATCTGGTTCGACTTCGGCGTGCTCGGCCCGCAGTGGTAGCGGCGCTACTCGCGCACGCACTCGAGCGGAACCGCGATCACGCCGCTCTCTTGCGCGCCGCCGTCCTCGTCGGGCTCGCCGACGAGCGCTTCTCCGACCAGCCAAGGCTCTTCTCCGCACGCGACCAGCACTGGGCGATCGATCGGCGGAAGGCCCCGCGCGCGCAGCGGCCATCGCTCGCGCAGCGTTCCGTCGAGCGCGACGCGCGCCACGGATTGCACGGGCCGGCCTGACTCGACGGCGACGTACAAGAGCACGTAGCCGCGACCGTCGGGCTCGATCGCGATCGAGTCGGCGAGCCCTTCGCGCGCGACCTCGGTCACGCGCATCCCCGCCGCGGTCACTCGCGCAAACAACAGCGGCCCTGGCAAGACGCACAGCCCCTCGCCCACGGGCAGACAGCCGGCCTCTCCGCGCCGCGCGCGGGTAAACGACGCCAGCGCGAACCCCGCTTCGTCCCGCGTCCCTGCGCCCTGCGCGGTCACGATCGCCGTCGCGCTCGAAATCGTGTGCGCGCCGCGCGAGCGCACGCCGCTGCCCTCGATCGCCAGCGCCTCGATGCGCACCGTCGCGCTCGGCCCCTGCCCCTCGACGCGCTCGACCAGCGCGACGCGCGCGGCCTGCGCGTACGCCCGAAGGTCTCCGCTGGCGATGCGCTCGGGGACCGCTTGATTTTGTGTGCTGCTGCTGCCCGCATCTCCGTCGACGTTGATCGCCACGCGAACGAGCCGCGCTTCAGTGTCGTCTTCGCCGACGACGCTCGCGAGCGCGCTGACCGCCCCGCGCTCGTGCTCGATCGCCGCGAGGATGCCTCTGCTCTGCAACGCCCTGGTGAATCCCAGGCTCCCGCGCTGCCAGGGCGAGCGCGCGTCGGGCCTGCGCATCGCCCACCACTCTTCGCTGTCCATTCCTTCGATCGCCGCGGTGGGCGCGCGCCAGGCGATCGGCCCGAGGCTGCTCGCGAGCACCGAGAGCCCCTCGACGCCGCTCGCGACCGTGGTGGACGGCGTCCAGCTGCTGCCCTCGCGCAGCGCGCGCTGCGTGCGAGAGAGCGTGTGGCTGCGCACGACCCACGCGCTGACCGCGCCGTCGTCGCACGTCGCGTGAAGAGACTCGAAGGGCCCCGTCCCCGAGACGACGGCGACCGCGCTCTGCGCGACCTCGGTGCGGCAGCGGGCCATCGCGCGGAGGGACAACCTTGGTTCGTCGCGGTCGGTGAGCGCCGTCGAAGCGCGCTGCTTGACCCCGCAGCCGCGGTCTCCGCAGGCGATGACGGCCAGCGACCACGCGCAAAGAGCGAGGCGCGCGCGCAAGCTCAGACCTTCTCTTTGGTCACGCGGCCGAGCAGCCCTTGCGGGCGCAACAAGAGCACGGCCACGAGGATCGAGAAGACGATCGCAGGGGCGAAAGAGCTCGAGACGTACGCGGCGCTGAGCTGCTCGACGAGACCAATGACCAGGCCGCCGATCATGGCGCCGGGGATGTTTCCGATGCCGCCGAGCACCGCGGCGACGAACGCCTTGAGGCCCGGCTGCACGCCCATCAGCGGCTCGACGCGGGGCTGATCGAGCGCGAAGAGGATGCCGCCCGCCGCGGCGAGCATCGAGCCGAGCGCGAAGGTCATCGCGATCACGCGATCGGTGGCGACGCCCATGAGCCGCGCGGCGTCGAGGTTGGTGCTGATCGCGCGCATGGCCTTTCCGACGCGGGTCTTTTGGACGAGCAGCGTGAGCAGGACCATGAGCACCACGGCCGCGCCGAGGTCGATGATCTTGACCACGTTGGTGGTGATCGGGCCGATGTGCAGGGCGCGCGACGAGATCAGCGACGGAAACGCCCGCGGCGTCGAGCCGAACTTCAGCACCGCGAGGTTCTGCAAGAGGATCGAGACGCCGATCGCCGTGACGAGCGGCGTGAGCTTCGGCGCGTTGCGCACGGGGCGATACGCGAAGCGCTCGATCGCCACGCCGAGCGCGGCGCACGCGAACATCGCAAGCAAGAGCGAGCCGACGAAGGGCAGGACGCCTTGCGGCTGCGGGCCGAACAACAGCGCGCCGTAGATCCCCGCGAACGCGCCGAGCATGAACACGTCGCTGTGCGCGAAGTTGATCAGCCCGAGCACGCCGTAGACCATCGTGTAGCCGAGGGCGATGAGCGCGTACACGCCGCCGAGCGAGATCCCCTCGACCATCTGCGAGAGAAAGCGCGCGGGCGACTCCGCGGCGCCGCGCAGGATCTTGTAGACGGGCCACACGGCGGCGAGCGCCACGAGCGCGGGCGCGAGCCGCTTGGACAGCGGAACCGGCCGCGCGGCGCCAGCGGGGCTCGCGGCGCTCACTGGGCCTCGATCGCGCGGTGAAAGCGAAACGCGTTCTCTCGAACCTCGAGGATGACCGCGCCCTTCACGGCGTTGCGCTCGGCGTCGATCGAGATGCGCCCCGTGGCGCCTTCGACGTTGGCCGTCGCGGCGAGCGCCGCGCGGATCGCAGGTCCCTCTTTCGAGTTGGCGCGGCGGATGGCGTCGGCGGACACGACCATCGCGTCGTAGCCGAGCGCGGCCAGGCCGTTGGCGTCCGAGTGGTACTTCTGCGAGTAGGCCGCGACGAAGCGCTGGCCGACGGCGGTCGTGGGGTGATCCGGCGCGAATCCCTCGCTGAAATAGCTGCCGACGAGCTTGTCATCGTCGTTGCGAAACAGCGCCGGCGCGTCCCACCCGTCGCCGCCGAGCATCGGTCCCGTGAAGCCCGCCGAGCGAGCCTCGCGCGCGATCAGGGCGACCTCCGTGTAGTAGCCGGGGACGAACATCGCGTGCGGCGCCTTGGCGACCATGCCCGAGAGCTGCGCGGAGAAGTGCGTGTCGCCCTTGCGATAGCTCTGCTCGTCGACGATCTCGCCGCCGAGGCGGGTAAACGTCTCGCGAAACGACCGCGCGAGGCCCGTCGAGTACGCGCTGGCCTCGTCGCGAAAGATCGCGACCTTCTGCACGGGAGCGCCTGCGACCTGCAGCTCTTTGGCGAAGCGCGCCATGACCGCGCCCTGAAACGGGTCGATGAAGCACACGCGAAAGATGTAGTCGCCGACGCGCGTGACGTCCTCGTTGGTGCTCGACGGAGACACCATCGGGACGCGCCTGCGCTGCGCGACGCGCCCGCCCGAGAGCGAGAGCGAGCTGGCGACCTCGCCGATGATGACCGAGGCTCCCTCGCGGTCGATCAAGCGCGTGACGGCGCTGGCGGCCTCGGTGCTGTCGCCGCGGTCGTCTTCGACCACGAGCCTGAGCTGCTGGCCGAGCAAGCCTCCGCGGGCGTTGATCTCGTCGATGGCGATCTGCACGCCGTTGCGCGTCGAGATGCCGAACTCGGCCTCGCCGCCGGTCATCGACAGGTACGCGCCGATCACGATGCCGTTGTTCTTCTTCTTGCACGCGGGCACCGCGCCAACGAGCGGGGTGAGCGCCATGGCTTCGATGATGTTTCGTCGGCTCAATCGCATAGGGTGCGCGGATTCAACACCGGGCGCTCCCCCGCAAGCAAGCGCGCTCGACCGATGGCTACCGCGCGCCCGCGAAGACCGAGACGCCGAAGCGGCCCAGCAGCGTGACCACGCCCATCAACGGGAGGCCGATGACGCCGGTGAAGTCGCGGCCCGAGATGGACTCGAAGAGGGCGATTCCGACGCCTTCGATCTTGTACGAGCCTGCGCAGTCGAGCGGCTGGTCGCGCAGGACGTAGTCTTCGATCTCTGCCTGCGAGAGCGGGCGCAGGGTGAGCTCGTGCGTGTCGAGCCACTCTTCGGTGCGCCCGGAGCTGCGCTGGTGCACGGCGACGGCCGTGTGAATGCGATGGGTGCGGCCGGCGAGGCGAGAGAGCTGGGCGACGGCGCGCTCGGGGGTGTGGGGTTTTCCCAGGGATTCGCCGTCGATTTCGACGGTCTGGTCGCTGCCGATGATCACGGCGTCGGGGTGAGAGGCGCCGAGCGAGAGGGCCTTTCCCCGAGCGAGGTGCGTGACGAGGGCGGTGGGAGAGACGGCGCCGAGGGCGTCTTTCTCTGCGTCTTCGTCGTAGTCCGCGGCGAGGCTCTCGATCGAGAGCTGCAGGCGCGAGACGAGCTCGCGGCGGTAGCGCGAAGTGGATGCGAGGATGATGCGCGTCACGGAGGGACGCTACCAGAGAGCGCGCCCCATTGAGCCCCACAGCGCGCTCACGAGACACCCACGAATTCAAGAAGAGAGCGGTCGATCGACGAACACCAATCTCACTTGGGGCATCGGTAGCCTCACAGGCTGGCCGGCCACCAGGGCCCGGATCCGCCTATTTCTCGCTCTGTACAGAGAGCGACGCTCAGCGAAATAGGCGGATCCGGGCCCTGGTGGCCGAAGCCAGCCAAGAACAGGCTACCCTGCGCGGAACGTCACGCTATGCAGTCCCGTCCGACGCGACATCGGACGTGTGCTCGAGGCACGAAGGCTGTTGCCGACCGAACGCTCTCTTCTTGAATCCGTGTGCTTGTGTCTCTGCGGGAGCTTCGCGAACGACGCGTTCGCTTTCGAGAGAGGCCGAGCCGACCACCAGTCTCACCTGGGGCATCGGTAGCCTCACAGGCTGGCCTGGGCAGAGGGAGCGCTCGCGCATAGCTCACTCCCGGAACAGCGGGATTCGCTCAGCGAGCTATGCGCGAGCGCTCCCTCTGCCCAGAAGCCAGCCAAGAACAGGCTACCCTGCGGAGGATGTGATGTTGAAAAGCCCGCGCGGCGCGGCGCCGCACGTGTGCTCGAGGCACGAAGGCTGATCGACTCGGACTCTCTCGGAAACGAACAAACCCAACGAACAAACCCAACGAACGAACCGTTGGGGCCGTGAGCCTACCTCACGAACTCGATCGCGCGTCGAGAGGATTCACTGCGCCAGCCCACCAATCTCACTTGGGGCATCGGTAGCCTCACAGGCTGGCCGCTAGGCCTCGCCCTAGTCGAACAACTTCTCGCTCGGTGCAGAGAGCGACATTCCGCGAAGTTGTTCGACTAGGGCGAGGCCTAGCGAAGCCAGCCAAGAACAGGCTACCCTGCGGGGAATGCCACTCTATGTAGTCCCGCCCGACGCGACGTCAGGCGTGTGCTCGAGGCACGAAGGCTGAGTGACGCTGTGAATCCTCTCGGCGCTCGACCGAGAGACCCGTTGTCTACACTCGCCCGCCCCCCGTTGTCATCCCCCTTCGAAACAATTGGGACAGACTATGACACCGCCGTGAGGCCTTCGGCGCCCAGCTCTTCTTCTTCGCCGCGCTGCGGGACCCAGTCGGCGTCGGGCATCACTTCGACCACGACGGGCTTTCCGTCGAACGTGCGGCGCTTGCCGGGATAGATGAAGGTGTTGAAGAGATAGACCGCGAGGGACTTCTGCTCGAGCCGCGGGTCGATGATCGGGTGCAGCTTCTCGTAGTGCTTCTCGCGCAAGAGCGACCAGTGCAGCCCCGGCTGCTCGTGGTGCATCCCGTGAAACCCGTTGTTGAACGTGAACCAGTTGAACAGCTCGCCCACGAAGTTGCGCGAGTGGTTCGCCGGGTGCGTGACGTCGCAGCCGTCGTGCTGCAGGTAGTTCACCGCGGTGATGCCCCACACCGCGAACAAGTGCGGCAGCACGATGTAGAGCAGCGTCTTGCGCCAATCGATGGCGAAGAGGATCGCCTTCTCGCCCCAGCAGAACACCGTCTCGATGACGAACTGCTGGTACCACTTGGGGTGCGTGCGCTTCATGGTCTTGACGAAGCGCATGTTGCCGCCGGTCACGTCGAAGGCCACGCGCGGGACGAACAACATGAAGTTCAGCAGGTTCGACCCTGTGTCCACCTTGGTCGTGCGCATCACGTCCTTCGGCATCTGGGTGTGCTTGTGATGGCTGAGGTTGTGCCCCGGCACGTACTCGCTCACCGGAAACCCGTACGCGCACGTCAGCGCCACTTGAAAGCCCTTGTTGAACAAGCGGCTCTTGAAAATAGGTGCGTGAATCGTGTTGTGCGTGATCACCGCGCAGATCCAGCTCAGCGCCATCGTGAGCAGCACCAGCGGCACCGCGAACACGAGGTCCTTCGGCGCGAAGAACCACTGGAAGATCACCAGCCCGTAGTAGGTCGCGACGAACGCCAACGTCCGCCGATCAGCCTTGAAGCGCAACATTGCCCGGACACTACCGCGCCCCCTCGCGCCGTCTAGTGCCCCGCGGCGTTCACAGCGATCACCGTCGTGATGTGTCGCGGACTACGCACTCGCAGCTCTTGCGCACGCGGCCACGATCGCCTCGCGCGCCTCGGCCGAGAGCCCCGTCGCCACGTGCACGAGGCGCTCTGCGCGAGCGCGCAAAACGATCCGCGCGGGCTCTCCTTCGCTCGCGGACTCGGGCCGAGCCCGAAGCGCGTCGCGCTCGATGCGCTGACGCAATCGATGCGTCTCAGCGGCCTCGGGCATCGCCTCGTCCACCAACGTCAGCCGAAAGAGTTGAACGCTCTCGCTCGGCTCGCTCCACGCGCACAGCGCGTAGCCCGCGTACGGGCGCAGCATCGCCGAGAGCGCAGGGCCCTCGAAGGAGATCGCGTGCGCCCGGCCCCCGCGCCACGCGCTCGCGTCCGACGGCGATCCCACCGCGCGAAACGCCCCGCTCTCGTCGCCGCGCCACAGCGTCGTCACCGCGCCAAACGCAGGGATCGCGTGCACGAGCATCGCCCACTCGTCGGCGCGCTCGGTGCTCGGGAGCACGGGCTCGATGAGCAGCGTCGCGCGCTCGTCGCCCTTCTCTGCGGCCGCGCGCAGCAGCATCGAGAGCACCGAGAGTTCGTCGAGCAGCGCCGCGACCCGAGGCCTCGCCCGCTCGAGCAGCGCGCGCTCGCTCTGGTGGATCTGCACTTCGACGAAGGTGCTCTGGGCGTAGCGGGAGGAGCGAGGGTTGTTCCACCGGCGGCGGCGGGACTCTTCGCCGGGGATCTCTTCTTCTTCGTAGTGGGTCTTGGCGAGCTCTTCGGTGTCGAGCTCGTGCGCTTGCGCGCTGAGGGACTCGAGCTGATCGAGCAGCTCGATCGCGCTGCGCGCGCTGGCCGGGGCGCTGCCTGTGCGACCGAACACCTCGAGCCCGCTCGCGCGACGCGCGTCGAGCTCGGCCACCCACGGCGAGCTCCACAGCTCGTCGAGCGAGCCCTTCAGCGCCTCGAACGCCCCGCGCAGCGCGCGCTCGTCCCACAGCCCAGTGTCTTCGACGACGATCTTCACGGGCTCGCGCAGCAGGCGCACCGCGAGCGCCATGTCTCCTTGCCGTTCGAGCGCGTGGATCAACGCCACGTCTTCGCCCCGCCGCCGCACGAGATGGTACGCCAGCGGAACGGCCAGCCGTCGCTCGAGCGCTCTGCGCAGCGGACGCGCCCCGTACCGCGGGTCGAACGCCTGATCGACCAAGAGATCCAAGAGCGGCGGCTCGACGTCGACGAGCACGTTTCCTCGGCGCACACCCCGACGCGAGAGCAGCTCGGACAGCGCGTTGCGCACGATCAAGCGCAGCGCCCGCTGATCGAGGGACCGAAACGCCACGACGCGGTCGATCCGGTTGAAGAACTCCGGCCGAAAGAACAGCTCCGCCGTGCGCACGTAGTGCCGTCGCGCCTCGTCCGGGTCGTTGCGCAAGAACCCAGCGCGCGCGCTCGCCTCGCGCACGCCCAAGTTGGACGTCATCACGATCACGCACGCGCGCGCGTCGGACGGGCGTCCCGCGGCGTCGCACACGCGCCCCTCGCCCAACATCCGCAAGAGCGCGTCGAACACCGCGGGGTGCGCCTTCTCGACCTCGTCGAAGAGCACCACTCGAAACGGCTGCGTTCGCAGCGCGCTCGTGAGCTCTCCGTCCGGGCTCCACGCGTCGCCCACCAGCCGCGCGACGCTCGCGCGCGTCTGAAACTCGCTCATGTCGAAGCGCAACAGCCGCTGCGACGAGCCGTACAGGTATTGGCCGAGGGCCTTGGCGGTCTCTGTCTTTCCGACGCCCGTCGGGCCCACGAAGAGAAACGTCGCGACGGGCTTGTCCGGGTCCCCGAGCCCCGCTTGCACCGCGAGCACCGCGTCCGCAGCGGCTTCGATCGCCTCGGGCTGCGCTGCGACCATCGCGCCGAGCTCGCGCAGCACCCGCGCCCGGTCCCGCGGCGGCTCGAGACCCAGCACAAACGCAGGGAGCCCCGTGCGGCGCCCGACCACCTCGAGCACCTCGCGCGCGCTGATCCGCTGCGCGCTCTCGCTGCGCGCGACCTCGTCGTCGTCGAACACCGCGTGCAGCAAGCGCACGGCCGCGCCCGGCAATGCTTCGTGTGCGAAGTATCTCTTCGCCGCTGAGAGAACCGCCTCGAGCGCGTCGGGCCCGAGCGTCCTCGCCTTCGGCCCCGCGCCCTCGCCGCGCGCGTCCGCGCCGCCGTCGTCGAACGCGCGCGCCGCCGCGAGCACCACTGGGACGCTCTCGCGCTCGCTCATCGCCTCGACGCGCACCACGCGAAACAGCCGCGCGAACGCCGGCTCGTCCTCGCGCAGCCGCTCGAGCGCCTCGGGCGAGCACTCTGCAAGCACCGAGAACGCCCCGCGCCCCAAAGGCTCTGCGAGAAACTGCGCGAGGTTCGAGTTGGCCTTGCTCGTGCGCCCTGCGTGGGCGAGTCCCGCCAGGTCATCGACGTACAAGACGTCGCCCGTGTCGCGCAGCTCGCGCACCAGCGACCGCGCGCGCGCCTCCCACTGCCCCACAACACTCATGCCCGCGATGAAGCGATTGGCGTCCACGCGCCAGACGTCCCGTCGCCGACCTTCGGACTCGCAGCGAGCGCGCAGCGCGCGGACGAACTCGCGCACGACGGCGGTTTTTCCCACGCCCGTCGGGCCGACGAGCACGATGGCGGCGGGCTGCGCCGCGTCCAGCGCTTCGAGCAGCGACTGCACCAGCGGGCTTCGACCGAAGGACGCTTCGAGCAGACCATCCGCCGCCGCGTGGGACCAGTTGTTGGCCACCGAGCGCAGCGTCGCCGCAGAGAGCCTCGCCCTGCGCCGCTGCTCTTCGGGGTCGCGCTTGTCCTTCTGCGCTTCGGCCTGCGCGGCGCGCGCCGCGGCGGGGACGAGCGACGGCGGGTCGACGTCCACCTCGAGCAGCTCGATCCGCTCTTTGTGCGCGCTGACGAAGCTGCTCAGCGAGTCGAGCCCGTGATCGATGCAGTACTGCGCGAGCCTGCGAGCGAGCGCGTCGCGCAGCTCGTCGGTGTGAGCGAGCGCGAAGCGAGCCTCTGGGCAGCGCGTCGGCGTCACCAACGAGAAGTCTTCGTGCGGCCACTGCTCGATGAGCACCGGCACCGTCCCGTGCAGCGGGACTCGCTTGCGCGCGCGCTCGTCGAAGGCGACGGTGTCGATTTCGACCGAGCGGATGCGATGGTGCGGAGCCAGCGAAATCTCAGCGATTTGCGCGACGGGCTCGATCGACGCGCAGTGCTCCATCACCGCGAGCGCCACCTCGTCGCGCAGCTCGCTCAAGCTCGGGCCTGTCCTCGCGCTGGACGGCACCCGCGGCACGAACGCCTCGTAGAGCCGCGGCCCCCGCGCACACACAATCAACGGAACACGCAGCTCCATCGCCAATTGCGCCGCAGTGTACGCGATCCCGGCCCGGCGCTCCCCCCTTGACGAGGGGCACCTCTCTCTGCTGAATTGCGCGGCTTTTCAGGGTTTCAGGGGAGTTCTCAACCGAGGTTTACGATGGCCAATCTGGTGTTCAAGAAGTTCGCGGGCTCGCTGCAGCTTCAGATCGAGTCGTTCGACGAGCTGCTCGCGGCGATCGAGATTCCAAAGACGCAGTGGGTCGCGACCGCGGCGCCGATCAGCGCGTTCAACTGCGACCAGAAGTTCTTGGCGCTGCTCGACGGCGATCACAACGGCCGCGTCCGCGTCGAAGAGCTCTGCGAGGCGATCCGCTGGACGGCCAAGATGCTCAAGGACCGCAAGGGCGTCGAGGAGCGCAGCGACACGCTGGTGCTCTCGCGCTTGTCCAAGGACGCGACGGTGCTCGAGCAGGCCGCCGCGCTCGTGCTCGAAGCGCTCGCGAAGGGCGGCGAGACCACGCTCTCGCTCGCGCAGGTGCGCGAGAGCGCCAGCGCCCTGCGCGCCTCGCACTTCAACGGCGACGGGATCGTGGCGCCCGAGAAGTTCTCCGAGCGCCTCGGCGCCGTCGCCAAGGCCGTGATGTCCCTCTCTGCCGAAGCGAAGAACCTCGCCGAGAAGCCCGGCGTCTCCGCGGCGATGGTCGCGCACTTTCGCGAGGCGCGCGCCGCAGCAAAGACCCACCTCGCGAAGAAGAAGGACGCGTACGTGTGGGGCGACGCGAGCGAGCCGCGCGCCGCTGCGGTGGCCGCCGTCAAAGCCCGGGTCGACGAGTACTTCTTGCAGTGCCGCCTCGTCGCGGCGCAGTCCGACGCAGCAGGGTCGCTCAAGCCCGCGCTCGACGGCGTCGCAGGAAGCGCCGAGAAGCTGCTCGCCGCGCTCTCGGCCACGCCCATCGCGCCGGCGGCCGCGGACGGCAGCCTCACGTGGAGCAAGATCTTTCGCGGCAAGGACTTCGAGGCGCTCGAAGCGCTGCGCAAGGACGCGTTCGAGCCGGTGTTCTCTGCGGGATCCTCGATGAGCGAGGGGCAGTGGCGCGAGCTCGTCGCCAAGTCCGACGCGATCAACGCGTGGAAGGACGCGGCCGCCGCGGACAAGGCCATCGCCCTCGGCGCAGAGCTCGACCTGATCAAAGACGAAGAGCTCTCGGCGATCGAAGCCGAGTGCGCGAAGGACACCGAGCGCAAGCCGATGATCGACGCGGTCGCCGACCTCGAGAAGCTCGTGCTGTTTCAGCGCTGGCTCATGGCGTTTGCGAACAACTTCATCTCGATGCCGGACCTGTACGACCCGACGCGCGCGGCGCTGTTCGAGCGCGGGACGCTCGTGCTCTCGGGCAGGCAGTTCACGTTCAGCGCGCTCGTCCCTGACCGCGGCGTGCACGCGGCGCTCAGCGAGAAGGGAACGATGTTCACGATGTACGTGAAGGTCGACGCGTCGAAGGCCGGCAAAGAGCCGTTCGAGGTCGCCGTCCCCGTCACCGCGGGCACGTCCGAGGGCATCGAAGTGGGCAAGCGCGGAGTG
The DNA here is from genome assembly GCA_013298625.1 of Myxococcales bacterium. GTDB lineage: Bacteria > Myxococcota_A > Polyangia > Polyangiales. The sequence continues at coordinate 8,297 of JAAFIF010000006.1, read as the reverse complement.
TTTCGCGACCAAGAGAACAACGAGTTCGACGCCACCGTCGTGCAGGTGATCCGCCAGCCCGTCTCGCTCTGGGAGGCGATGGTGATGCCGTACCAGAAGATCGGTCGGTTCATCTCGACGAAGATCGAAGGCTTCACGTCGGAGGGCGACAAGGCCCTCGAGAAGCAGCTCGAGTCGACCTACACCGCGGCGCACGCCTCGACCACGGCCGGCGCCAACGCGGGCGCGACCGCGGCGGCCGCGGCTGCGACCCAACCCAACCGCCCTGCGGCAGCGGCCCCAGGCGCTGCCCCCGCCGCGGCCCCACAATCGGGAGGAGCCATCGCAGGGACCGTCGCCGCCCTCGGCGTCGGCGTCGGTATGTTGGTCGGCGCGTTCACCTCGCTGTTCACCGCGCTCAGCACGATGAAGCCCGCGCAGCTGCTCGGCGCGATGGTGGGGCTGATCGCAGTCGTCTCGATCCCGAGCGCGGTGTTCGCGTGGCTCAAGCTGCGCAAGCGCGACATCGCGATCGTGCTCGAAGGACAGGGCTGGGCGCTCAACGAGCGCATCCTGCTCGGCCGTCACCTCGGGCCGCTGTTTACCCGCAAGCCCTCGCGGCCGAAGGGCAGCAGCACCGAGATGCTCGACTCGGTGGCAGAACTCATGGAGCGCCGCAAGAACGAGGGCCTCGACGAGGTCGAGCCCGAGGGCCTGCAGGGCAAGCACAAGGCTGCGATCGCCCTCGTGGTGATCGCGGCGCTGCTCTATCAGTTCGGCGAGCCCGTGTTCAACATGGTGACCGCGGCGCGCCGCAACGCGGCGGCCACGGCGCCGGCCGCTCCGTGACCGAGCATCGCTCGATTCGCTAGGTATTTTTCAGCGAATCGTCTCTTCGACGAGCTCGCAACAGAGGGCGTCGAGCGCCGCGCGATCGGGGGTCTTGGGCAGCGCAGAGCGCGCTTCGATCGCGTCGAGGGCGGCGTCGCTCTCCGTCGCGAAGCGCTCGAGCTCGTCGAAGCTCCACGCGCCGTCGCGGATCGCGCGCAGCTCGTCGGCGTCCGGTCTGCGCACGTGCACGAGGCCATCTTCGAGGATCTCTCGCGCCATGCGGAGCAGCCGCACGACGTGCATCCCGAACTTCGTGTCGTAGCCGAAGCGGTCTTCGAGCGCGGCGCGCTTGGCGTTGCGCTTGCTCGCCCACTGCTCGTAGCCAGGACGATCCGCGTGTCCGACAGCGGGAGGATCGACGATGTACCGTCGGTGCGCGCGCAGGCGCTTCATCTGCGCCATCGCGTAGCCCGAGAACGTGTGCCGCGCTTTTCGCGAGAGAAATCGCTGACGATTCTCGACGATCCGCTCGGCGATCGAAGAGCGAAAGAGCACGTCTTCGGGCGCGACGAAGAGCATCTCGAGCACCCACGCCTGCGCGTCGGCGGCGAGCGAGAAGAACCGACGGAGCTCGAGCACGAGGACGTCTGGCTCGTCGCAGTGAAACTGCTCGAAGCCCTGCGCAAAGCCGAGCAGACAGCGCTTGGGCGCCGCGGCGATGCCGCGCAGGTCGACGTCGCTGGTGGGGGTGGAGGTGCCGTACGCGTGCGAGCCTGCGCGCGCGAGCCAGAGCGTTCGCTCGCGAAGCCACGAGGGGGCGTCTTTGAAATCGAGCAGAGAGTCAGTGGCCATGGTGGAGGGCTCGCAGTGGGTCGTCGGGGAGCTGCAGTCAACGCGCGATGGCGATGGAGGGCGCGACACGGCGCGGCGGGTTCGGTATCGAAGAGGGCGATGAGCGTCGCGAGGATCAGCGCACGAGAAGCGCACGAGAAGATGATCGCCGAGGGGTACGTGTACCTGGACGTGCGCACCGAGGGAGAGTTCGAGGGGGGGCGGCCGGCGGGGGCGTTCAACGTTCCCGTCGCGGTGGCGGGGCGCGGGGGAATGGTGGCGAACGAGGATTTTCTCGCGGTAGTGACCGCGAATTTCGCGATCGGGACGCGCTTCGTCGTGGGCTGCCAGTCCGGCGTTCGTAGCCAGCGCGCCTCGGCGATGCTCGACGACGCAGGCTTCGAAGCGGTGCTCGAGCAGCGCGCGGGCTGGGGCGGGGTGAAGGACCCGTTCGGCCGGCTGATCGAGAAGGGCTGGAGCGCCGAGTCGCTGCCGAGCGCCTTCGGCCCCGACCCCGAGCGCGGCTACGCTGCGTTGCGCGCGAAGGCGAAATGAGCTGAAGATTCAGCGACGAAACGCGAGCGCGGCGCCCGCCGTGACGTGGTGATCGAGCGCGCCGCCCGCGACCCACGCGTCTCCCACGGCGGGGTTCATCGCGAAGAAGTACCGGCGGGCGTCGGCGAGCACGCGCAGTTCGAGCCCCGCGACGAGGCCGATGGCGACGCCGACCTGGGCTTCGACGCCCGCGGCCGTCGCGCGCACGAAGTAGTTCTGCGCGATGTCTCCGGCGCTGATGAGCGGCATGCCCGACGCGCTGAGCAAGATGCCGACGCGCTCGCTCGCGCCGATGCGCACCGACGCGCCGACGCGGACGCTCTGGTACTGCACGCCCGGGACGCCCGGGTCGTTCTGCGTGGCTCCGCCGCCGCCGTTGCGCTCGATGGTGAAATGCTGCTGCCCGTACGTCGCGTGCAAACCGAGGTCGTGCAGCCCGATCGGAACGCGCACGCGCAGCCCCACGTCGAACCAAAACGCGGTCGTCGCGAACACCGTGTCGCGCGAGTCTCTCGACGAGACGCCGGCGACGTACGCGCCCTGCGCGACGATGCCGAACCACGACGCAGGGCCCCGCGAGAAGTGCGCACCCGGGTACCACTCGACCGAGGCTGCGAGCGCAGGGGCGGCGGCGAGGTCGTAGTTGCGCAGCTCGCCGAAGACGTCCTGGTTGTAGTTGAAGAACCTGCCGTACCAGCGGGCGCCGAGGGTGGCGTCGATGGCCGCGGGCGACGGGCCTTGCGGCGCGGGAGGCTCGACGGGCGTCGGGGCCGGGTCCGGCGTCGTGCTCGTGCTCGCGCTCGGGTCTGGCGCGGTGGTGGTCGTGCCGACGTTGCCGCTGCTCGAGCCAGCGTTGCTGTCGGGCTCGCTGGCGTTGCCGTCGGACGAGCCGCTGTCGGTGCTGGTCGTCTGCGTCGTGGTGGTGGTGCGACGGTTGTTTCTGCGGCGGCGACGCTGCGCTTCTGCGTCGGGCGCGGCGAGCAGCGAGACGAGCGCGAGCGCTGCGCAGAGCGTGGTGAGCTTTCGATCGCGGGACATCACGATCGGGGACTGTAACTTAAAATGCAGCGAAGCCCCGAGCGCTCACAAGAGACATCCCGGGGCTTCGATGCGCAGAGCGCTCGCGCGCGCTGCGTTGGTAGCTCAGATCGACGAGGTGATCAGAGGACCATTTCCTTGAGGCCCTTGAGGGCCGTGGCGCGCACGCGCTTGGACGCGGGCTTCGCCGGAATGGTGATCTTCTCGCGGGTCTGGGGGTTGATGCCTTCGCGCTCCTTGGTGGCGGGGCGCTTGACGACGCGAACCTTGAGAAGGCCCGGGATCACGAACTCGCCCGGTCCACGGCCGGTGAGCTGCTTCTTGATCACTTCGGACAGAGCGTCGAACACTTCAGCAACCTTCTTCTTCGGAAGCTCGGTCGCCTCAGCAAGCTCCGCAAAAAGCTGGGCCTTCGTCAGTCGCTTAGCAGCCATCCCTGGTCTCCTTTTTGTAGCTCTGTACCTCCGCACGATGTCGGCGGAGTGTTCTGAGCGGGGAATTGCCTATCAATCCCACACTCGCTGGACACGGTTGGTATCAGCGTCTTTTTGCGCGCGCAAGAGAGAGATCGCGTTTGAACCGTAAAAATTCAGGCTGCGCGACCCTTCGATGGACGTTTTCTGTCGCCACGTTGGGCGCAGGAAACAAGCCGCGCAGTCTCTGCGTTCATCCGCAGCTCTTCTTCATCGGTGTTGTGATCCCACCCGAGCAGGTGCAGCAAACCGTGCGCAAGTAGCGTGATTGCTTCGGTTTTTAGCGGGTGTTTGCGCTCGGCCGCCTGCCTCGCGGCGGTGTCGACCGAGATCACCACGTCGCCGAGGTGATCGCCCGCGAGGTGTCCTGCCTCACCTTCGCGCAGGGCGAACGCGAGCACGTCGGTGGGTTTGTCCTTGTGCCGAAAATCCCGGTTCAGCGCGTGAATTTCTGGATCCGTGCAGAGCAAGATCGAGAGCTCCGCCTTCGGGAGCGAGAGGGCGCGGAGCATCTTCTCTGCAGCGCTGCGGAGCTCCGAGGGGCGCACCTTGCGGCCGGCGCCCGACTGGGTGGTGACGTCGACTCGCACGGATTATTCCCCGTCGTTTGGCGTGTGCGTGGTGGGTTGTCCGCCTGCGCGGACGACGGGAGCGTGGTCGAGCTCTGGCGCGGCGTGCCCGCGATGGCAGACGCCCGCGCGCTGGTAGGGCTTCTCTTCGACCACGCGCTGGTACGCCTCGACGGCGCGCCACGAGATGTACGCGCGGTTGAAGCCCACTGCTTGCTTCGGGTCGAGGATGGGGTTCTTGAGCCCGGCGTGCGCGACGAGGGCGAGCACGTGCTCGGCGACGGACACAGGGCAGCCCTCGAGGCGGATCGTCTGCGCGTCCTTCTCTCGGTGGAGCTTGCGGTAGACCTTCACCATCTTCGCGTACACGTCGTCGTGCTTGGCGTGGTGCGGATCCTTGGTCGCGCGGTTCTTGTAGAGCGACTCGACCGCGACGAACGAGCCATCGATCTCGCCCTTCCACTGCGCGCAGTCGCCGATGAAGAACACTTTTTCGCCGGCCTTCGCGTGGATCGGCCCCTGGTATGCGCCGAACACGACGTGCGTGCGGGGCATCTTCGTGTCCGTGCGCGCGTCGTACTGACGGATGATCTCGATGGCCTCTTCGATCGCGCCGGGGCAGCCGCCCCAGCAGTAGTCCGTGTGCTCGTGCTCCGGGGGCGGGCCTGCGTACGCCGTGATGTTGGTCCCCTCGAAGTACTTCTCGACGCGGACGAGGCCGACCTCGAAGCCTCGCGCTCGCGCCCGCGCTTCGTCGAGCGAGACGTCACCTTCGATCACGATCTCGCTGAGGTCGATGGGCCCGAAGCCGTCTTCGTGGGTGAGCCTCAGGTGCGGGACGTCCTTGGGGTCCACGCCGATGATCGCGCAGCAGACCGCGTCGAACGCGAGCTGGTTGTCGCCCATGATCACCAGGTTGAGGTCGAAGGGCTTGGGCGTGAGCATGCGCCCCTCGCCCGCGGTGATGGCGTCGATCACCAAGAACTGCGGCTGAATGATGTACTGCAGGTCGCGGATCTTCTCGTCGAGCCGGTGATCGTGGTCGATCAAGCGGTGACGGTCGTCTTGGATTCCGATGTAGTTCTTGCAGCCGAAGGTGACGGTGGTCCAAGGGTGGGCCTTGAACTTCGGCATGTTGACGAAGAAGTCCGCGTTGGCGACGGGCTCTGGCGTGAAGACGTAGTCGCGCAGGCGCTTGGGGTGCGTGTACTTGATCTCGACCTGCTGCTCTTCTTCGAAGAGGTAGCGCTTGACGCCGTCGACGCGCTCGAGCATCGCGTCGAAGCCCGAGTCGCGAAAGGTCATGCGCGTGGGGATGGTGATCCCGCAGCGCTCTCCGACGGCCAGCTCGGTCATCTTGCCGCGGTCGCGGTCCTTGATGGCGCGCAGGACCCCTTCGGCGAACTCGGGTCGCGTGTGCGCATGGGGAAAGTACTCTCCCGCGGCGACCAGGTTGGGCTTGACCAACGTACGGCCCGACGGCTCGAGCCCGAGGGTCTCCATCGCTTCGCGCACGATGCGGCGGATGCGCTCGGCGTCGTACTGATCGCAGTGGCGGATGATCACACGGGGGCGCGCGACTGGTTTCATGGCGCGCGATGGTAATACGGTGTCGGGCTTTCATTCTGTCGCCGGGTGCGGCAAAGTGCGGGGCGAAGGTTCAGGTCAGAGGGAGCGAATGGGAGAAGAGACGACGACGCGGCGCGCGGCCGAGCGCTTCTCTCGCCCCCCTAACGATCGAAGCATTCGACTGTGCGCTTGTGTGTCCGAAGAGGACGCGGTGCTGCTCGCTGCGCTGTCGTTCGACGGGTTCATCGTGAGCCGCGCCGAGGCGAGCGAGCTGGCTGTGTCAGCGTCCACGCGCGGCGCAGAGGTGCTGCTCGTCGACGCGGACCTCGGCGGAACGCTGAGCGCGGTCGCGCGCATCCGCCGCAGTGATTCAGTGGTGTCCACGCTGCCGATCGTGCTCGTGGGCATCGCGGGCGCGTCGCTTCGCTCGGGGCTCGACGCGGTCGAAGCCGGCGGGGACGCGTTTGTGCCGCGGCCGATCGACGCGGCCGAGCTGGCCGATCGGCTGCGCTCGCTGGTCGAGCTGCCGTCGGCGAGCGACTCGCAGCCGCGGCCGTCGGTGCTGCCCGAGCCCGAGCTGAGGGAGTCCACGGCGATTCGGATTCCGTCCTCGCCGCCGCCGCGCGGGATGAACAGCGAGCTGCCCTTGCCTCCGTCGATCGCGCCGCCGATGAGCGAGCCGCGGCCCGCTTCGAGCGCGCCGCCCGCGCTCTCTCCGGGGCTGTCCGAGGTGCTCCGCGCCGCGGTCCTGCGCGTCGGCGGCGACGGAGAGCTCCTGCTGCCATCGCTCGACGACGACGCGATGGACGAGCTGGTTCCGTCCGAGCTGCTCGAGCCGCTCGAAGCGCCAGCGGACGTCCTCGGTGAAGACGCGCTCGCGGTCTCGACGCAGGCGACGCCCGCGGGGTGGAGCGGCGCGCCGCCGAACCGCCGCGGCTCGCGCTCGATGCCTGCGATTTCAGTGACCAACGGGCGCTCGTCGGCGACGCCCGCGATCACGCCGCTCGCCATCGGCGGCGATGCGAGGCTGACCGGGACGCTCGGGCGCTTCGGCGCGGGCGCGCTGCTCGGCGCCGCGGCGCGCGTGCGCGCGACGGGGTTGTTGGTGATCCGCTCGACGCGCGAAGGAGACTTCTCGCTCTCGCTCACCGCGGGTCACTTGCTCGCCATCAGCTCGCGCCGCGCGGGGGACGAAGTGGGCCCGCTGCTCGCGAGACTCGGGGCGATCCCGCGCGAGGCCGCTCGGTTCGCGATGGTCTCGCTCGAGGGGGGCGTCCGCGCGGCGGCTCCGCTCGCAGCGCGTGGATATTTGCCGGCGGATTCGCTCGCGATCGCCCTCGCTGGCGCGGCCAAAGAGCTCGTCTTCGACCTGCTCGCGATGCCCGACCTGTCGTGGGAGATGCACCCGCTCGAAGCGGCGACAGAGATCCCGCTCACGCCGCGGGCGCTCGACGCGCTGCTCTTGCTCGCGGCGCGCGCGCGGATCGAGCCCGAGGACGCGTACAGCGCCCTCGGCGGCGACGACGCCACGTTGTCGTTGCGCGCAGACGTGATCTTGCCGAAGACGTTCTCGCTGTTCGCCCCCGAGCGCGAGGCGGTCGAGATGATGCGCGGCGGCGCGCGCGCGCAAGCGGTGAAGAGCGCGTTCTCGGTCGCGGTGTTTCCTTCGGTGCTCGCGCTGGCGTGGCTAGGGCTTCTGCGCGTGGACGGCCCGGCCAACGCGCTGACCGAGCCAGAGCCTGCGATCGCGGATGAGCGAGTGAGAGTGCGCTCGATCGTCGAAGCGGCGCGCGCGCGCGATTGGTTCGCGCTGCTGGGGATCAGCGAGTGGTCGAGCCGATCGTCGGCGACAGACGCGTTCAACGCGCGGTCGGTCGAGGTCGAAGGGCTTCGCTTGCGACACCCGACGACGGATTTTGCGCCAGTGACGACGGCGCTCGAAGAGCTGGGCGCGCTGCTCGAGAGCCCCGAAGCGTGGCGGCGCTATGTAAGCGCACTACGGACGCGCTGAACGGCTGCGCGGTTGATCGCAGCGATTGCGTCTGTGCGAAACGTGCGAGCCGCGAAGAGCGCGTGTTACGGTGCGCTCCAGTAGTAACCGTGCGCTCGGATCGTCCGTGGAGCTTCACGATCGGACGACGCGCACCGAAGCGGTGAGGTAATCGATCATGGGTTTCGATCCAGGTGGTGGCGGTCAAGGCGGCGGCGGGTGGAACCCGGGTGGCAATCCGCCCGGCGCAGGTGGTCCGTGGGGCGCGCCGCAGCCCGGTGCTCCGCAGCAGCCCCAACAGGGCGGCTGGGGCGCGCCGCAGCAGCCGGCCGCGCCGCAGCAGCCGCAACAGGGTGGCTGGGGCGCGCAGCCTCCGCCGGCCGCTCCGCAGCAGGGTGGTTGGGGCGCGCCGCAGGGTGCTCCGCCGGCCGCGCCGCAGCAGCCAGGCGCGTGGGGAGCGCA
>JAAFIF010000070.1 GCA_013298625.1 Myxococcales bacterium | reverse complement strand
ACAAGATGATCGCCGCGGGCGCGACGATGGACTCGCCCGGTGACTATCGCCGCCACGGCGCGGACTCGCGCGTGCTGCTGCAGCACTTCACGCAGTGGCTCACGGACTGACGAGGCTCGTCGCGCGCTCAGAGCAGACCGTCGACGCGACGCGCCCGACTCGGCGGGAGCATGCCCGCATCGAGGTCCCCGCTCAGGCCGAGAAGCGTGTTCGAGCAGAGCACTTCGCGGCCGCCCGCTGCGATCGCGCAGAGCGCGTGCCCGCGTCCGTCGATGAGATGAGCCGACGCAAAGTCGCGGTGCGCGTTGGGTGCGCTGGTCCCGCCGTCGTTGAGGAAGTTCGAGCACTCGACGCCGATGTCTGGCCACGCGGCGCAGATGCTCGGCACGGTCCAGTCGATCGCGGTTCCCAACGCAGCGACCGCCGTCGCGCCAGCGCGGGCGCGAAGGACGACGGCGTCGAAGGTCGGCCCGATCGACAGGGTTTGTCCCCAGCAGCGCACGTCGTGAGCGCCTCGAGCAGCGCCTCGAGCTCGGTGGTCGCTTCGTCCCGCGCGCCGTCGTCGAGCTTCGAGAGCTGGCTCGCGAAGCGCTTGACGTCCTGCGCTCGCTCGAAGCGCCCGTGCAACGCGCGCAACGCCCGCCGCGCGCCGCGCGCGGCATCCGCGCGCACTCTGCCGCGCGCACCAACGCTAGCCACACCGGCTGAACGATCTCTCGATCGAGCACGGCCCGCGCGTCGTTGGCGAACTGCTGCGCGAGCAACCGCGGGCCGTACTCTGCCATCGACGACTCCGCGTGCGCGAGCAGCTCGCGACCTCTGCGCTGCGCTTCGGCGAGCAGGACGTCGTCGACGTTGGCGAGGGGCGAGGCCGCGTCGGCCGCGGTGTGTTCGGTGGGGACGATCGCTGCGTGCTTGGGCTTGCGCTTCGGCTTGGCGTTGGCCATCGGAGCGGACGCGCATCGCAGCGCGGCTGCGCGCAGGCGAGCGCCGCACTCGCTGCGTGTCCCATGACGCGCGCGGTCGGCGTCGATCGGGGTGGAGCAGCGCGCGACGCAACGCGTTTTCGCTCGCTACTCTGCAGACACGATGGCGTCGATCGTCACGGGCTCGCACCCTCCGTCGGCCCCGCGCAGCCGCGCAGCGGTCACGGGCGCGACGCACGGACCGCGCGCGGATTCGCAGGCGTCGCACTGTCGCTCGATCAGCGCGGCGGCGACGCTCGCGCCGCCCAGCTCGGCGCAGTACAAGCTCGCCCCGCACGAGCACGGCGCGAGCGTGAGCTCGACTCGCGCGGAGTCTTCCGGCGCGGCGCACGCCGTCGCGGTGAGCGAGCGCGCTGTCGGGGGCTCTGCGACGAGCCTGAACGTCCACGTCGCCGTCCGCTGCGAGGCGTCTCCGCCGACCCGCGCGATCAGCGCGTCCCCCTCGCGCCGATACTCGATCCACTTCGGAAAATCGTGGGCCTCGTTGGCGAACCGCGCGTAGTTCTCTCTCGCTTCGATGAGCGCAAACTCGGTCACGCGCTGCCCTTCGGGCGCGGCGATGTAGCGCACCGCGCCGTCTCGCTCGACGATGCGCAGCAGCTCGTGGTGCGTCGCGACTCGCCCGCGCATCGTGCGACCGAGACCGTTCATCGCGCCGTCGCGCGCGAGGGCCCAGCGCTCTTCGCTCGTCGAATCACCGCTGTCGGTACGCCAGTGCCCCGCGAGCCAACGCATCTGCCCGATCGACGGACGCGACGAGCGAGCAGGAACAGGGTTGCCGCACGTGCCGTGCACGAGCGTCGCCGAGAGCGTGACGAGCAGCGCGAGCTTCACGGCGCACACCTTCGCATCAACGCTGAACGGAGCGGACCGTGAAGTTGGCGGCGCGGCGCGTTTGCTTTCGAAAGCGACTTCGATCCGTGTGGCGATTTGCCATGACGCGACGGTCCGACGTCGGACGGCGCGGGTTCACGGCGCCGTGTTCGACGCACTGGCTCTGGGGCGCTCGGCGCGCGCCGCTACGGCAGCGCGACCTCGTCGTAGCGGAGGTAGTCGAGCCCTCCGCTGTTCTGCTGCGTCCACAGCACACCCAGCGCGTTGCCGTTGCGAGCGGCGGCGAACTGGCGTTGGCGCATCGTCCTCGGGCGCGCCGCGATCGGCGCAAACCGCTGCCACGCCTCGCCGGTCCAGCGATGAAACACCGGTCCATCGAGCTCGCCCTGCCGCCCGAGGTACGCGACGATCGGCGCGTTGCGAGCGTCGCGAAGCAGCAACGCAGACCCGCCGTGCTCCATCGCGTTCGCGATCGGCATACCGAGGGCAGCGAAGTCACCGTTCGTTCGTCGCAGCAGTCGCAGCTCGTTGGCGCCAGTGCTCTCGACGCTGTAGGTCTGCGCTCCGTCGTCGATGCATCCCATCGACGCCGCGAACGTCCCTCCGCGCGTCCACGCCCAGCTGTTCGGCTCGGGGTCGTTCGACCACGCGAAATGCTGATGCTGCCCATACAAGAGCGCGACGCCCTGGTTGTCCGCGCGCACGCAGAGCTGCATCGCGGTCGATCCCGCGTTCGCGATGCCGGTCTCCAGCGTGAGCAACGTCCACGCGCTCCCGTCGAAGCTCCGCACTGCGATCGGCCGCGCCGCGCCCTCGACGAGCACCTCGGACGCGACGTAGAGCCGGTCGTTGGACGCCGCAGCGACGAACTGCACGAAGCGCGGATCCAGCGCGATCGACGCCGCGGGCATTCGAATCGGTGATCCTTCGGTCTCTTGCCAGGACGTTCCGAACAGCCGAAACACCCGCACGTCGGCCGCGGCGCTCAGCACGAGGTACAGCGTCGCGCCGACCCGGTGCAGCTCGCTGTGGCTCGACGACGCCCCGAACGCAATGCGCTCGGGCAGCGCGACCGCTTGCCACTGCGATCCGCTCCATCGAGCGCTGGCGTACTCGCCAGAGAGCACGTAGGCCACCACCGGCGCGCCTTCGCTGTCGTAGCTGAGCGCAAGCGGAGTGAGAGCGAGGTCGCGGTCCAGGACGCACGCGCGGCCGAGCTCCGCGCACGTCGTGCCTTCGGTCATCGCACCCGCGTCTGCGGGGCTCGGTCCCGAGTCGCTCGCGTTGTTGTTTGCTGCATCACCCGCGGCGCCGTCCGGTGAAGGGTTGGTGGGCATCGCAGGCGGGCACGCGTGCAGCAGCAACGCGAGAGGGAGCAGCACGCCCGCTGAATGACGAAGGGTGTTCATGAGCGTGCGTTGGTTAGCAGCGGACGTGCCGCCGCACGGCGCGCAGCGATTCACCAGCGATTGCAGCATTCGTGTCGCCGCTGTCGCGCGCGCGCCTCGCCCGGGCGTTGCGGCGTTGCAGCGGCGACGCACGGCTGCAACGGTCGAGGGATGCGCCCGCGCGCCGTCGATCGCTCAGAAGTGCTCTTGCTGAAACGCGATCCCGACCTTCGCGCACACCGATCGCAGCGAGTCGGCGAGCCCTTCGGGCCCGCAGAAGTACACGCACGCGTCCGCGCCGTGGTCCCGCGCGATCGCGCCGAGCTCTCGCTCCCAGTTGGGGGCAGCGAGCCCTGTCGCCGACCGCAGCCCCGTCAGCGCGTCGCGTCCGACGCGAGAGCGCAGCGCGTCGAGCGCAGCCGCGAGCCACGGCCCCGCGCCGTCCCGCGCGCTCACGGACGTCACGAACACCCGCAGGACGAAGCGACCCTCGGCGTCTTCGCGCTCGATCGTGCACAGCCGCTCGGCGAACCACTCGAACGACTGCTGCTCGCGCACGAGCCAGAAGAAGTACACCCGCTCTGGCACGGGCAGGCCCTTGCGCGCGCGAAGACGAATGCTCTCGAGCACCGACGCGAACGGCGTCACGCCGATGCCCGCCCCGACCAGCACCGGAACCTTGGCGTCCATGAGCTCGGACGTGGGCGCTCCATACGGCCCGTCGAGCTCGACGTCGAACTGCGCCGCCGCTGCGCCCGCGGCGCGGTCGCGGGCGAGGGCGTTGAGGGCGCGCGTCCAGTTTCCGACGCTGCGGACGTGCAGCGTGAGGGCGCCTTGCGTCTCGGGCGCGCTCGAGATCGTAAACGGGTGCCACTCGTCCGCGGCGATCGCGCGAACGCGAACGAACACGTAATCGCCAGCACGAAACGTGAACCCCTTGGGCGTCGCGATGTCGAGCCGCGTCACTCCCGAGGGCAGCGGCTCGATCCACAGCGCGCGCGTGCGCAGCAGCGCCCTGCGCCTCCACAGGTGCTCGATCGCCCAGAGCGCCGCGATCACCGCGACCCACGGGACGAGCCCTGGCGCGTGAAACAGCGCCACGGCGTAGAAGACGTACGCGAGCTTGTGCGCCGTGCGAAAGGCTTCGAACCGGCCCGAGCGCCGCACGGCGTCCCGCGCAAACGCCGCGATCACCGCGAAGATCAGCAAGAGCGCGAGCCCGGTGACCGAGGCGACGTTGCCGGTCCAAACCGTGGCGAGCGCGCCGATGCGCGCGTAGTTCGCGCAGTGCGCGACGGTGTGCGCGATGGACGCCGCGAGCATCGTCCACGCCGCGACGCGGTGCGCGCCCACGAAATCATCGATCGGGACGAGCCTGCCCGCCCACGTTCTGCGCGCCGCTGTCCACTCGCGTCGCAGGACGAGCAGCACCACCAGCACGAGGTGCACGTCGATCACCCGGCCGAAGCCGCGCGCGAGCTGCACCCACTCGTGCGCTCCACGGGCGCGGTACTGCAGCGCGCCGTACACGAACGCTGCGACGGTGACGGAGACGTACGCGACGGCGGCGGTGATCGCGGGCGCGCCGCGCTCGTCGAGCCAGGCGCGCGCGCGGCGAAGGGGGCCTCGAGACGACGCAGCGGACGCTCGAGCGGCGGTCTTCGCGGCGAGCCACGAGAGCACCGGGCCGCTGAGCGCGGCTTCGAGCGCTGGGTCTTCCGCGATGAACGCGCGAAACTCGTCGCGCGAGAGCGTTCGGTCGGCGTTGCGGTCGGCGCGGGCGAAGACGGCTTCGGTCATCGCGTCGAGCCAGCCGCGGGCGAGCACGAGGTTGGCGCGGCCGAGCGCGCTGTCGATGAGCTTCGAGAACTCTGCGGGCGAGATCGCTCCGCTGCGGTCCTCGTCGAACAGGTCGAAGACAAAATCGATCCGGGCGTCGGGGCTCGCGGCGTCGAGGGCTTCGAGGCCGGCGCGCAGGGCCGACGGGCGCACCGCGCGCTCGCCAGCGGCGGCGAAGATGCGCACCAGTCCGCGGGCCATCGCGCGGTCGTCGAGCGCGAGCGCGGACTCGACGGTGAGCGCGTCCATCGGCGCGTCTCCGGCGCGCGCGCGGGCGTCGAGCGCGTCGACGATCGAGGATGCAGAGCGCATGGCTGTTTGTACGGTGATCGGCGCGCTGGCGCGAGGTCTCGCGCAGCCGTTGGTTGTAGACGAGACGGGCGCGGTCTCGGTCCGTTAGCATCGCGTTCATGTGGACTCGCTTGCGTGGGTGCTTCGCGGTCGCGGCCGTGGTGGCGATGGTGGCTCCGTCGCGAACCGACGCGTGCTCGTGCGCGCCGCCCGACCACGGACGAGACATTCGGACGTACAGCGTCGCGTTTCGTGGGATCGCTCGCTCGGCGCGTCGCGTCGGCAACGACATCGAGGTCACCTTCGCGGTCCACGCCCGATGGAACGGCGTCGCTGCCACGACCCGCGAGGTGCGCGTCCTTCGCCAGCGCGGGCTCACGATCTGCCCGATCCCGTCGTTTCGCTTGGGCGTGCGCTACAACGTGTACGCGCAGCGCGTCTCGGGCGGGCAGCTTCGCGTCGGCGGCTGCAATCCGTCGAGCGAAGTGTGACTCAGCAGCCGCAGCCGTACACGGGGACGTCCGTGCGGTCGATCACCAGCGCGCGCGCTGCGTCGTAGCGGAGGCGCTCTTGCCCAGAGCGCCACTCGATCCCGCCGTCTTCGCGCTCGATCATCGCGTCGACGTCGCGCGTCGGGTCCGTCGAGAACACCGGCGCTCGCAGCGCGCTCGCGTCCGCGGCGAGCTCGGCGGTCACCGTGAGCTCGGCGCCGAAGCCGCCGCACGCGTTGGTGGTGCGCGCGGCCGCGAAGACCCAGCGGCGGCCGTCGCGGGTGGTGAAGAGCTTGACCGAGCGCGTGACGTCCTCGCGCAGATCCCAGGTGCGATCGCAGCTTCGCTCTTCGTCGCACTGAGCGCGGTGCTCTGCAGCGAGCCGCGCGCCCTCGGTCGAGTCGCGCAGCGCCGCGTAGGCCACGGCAGCGATCGACGCCGAGACCGCGGTCTCGCTGGCGAAGACGGGCGCTTCGAGGGCGGCGTCGCGCGCCCACTCGCCGGTCGAGCAGTCGCCGCGGGTGGCGGTGAGCTTCGCGGCGATCGCGCGCAGGCCGTTGTCCCACACTTCGTCGAGCTCGCGGTCCCAACCAGCGCCGTCCTCGTCGATCGCGCGCTCGGCCACCGCGAGCGCGACCTCGGGCTGCACCGTCGCGTCGCAGACCCAGCGCGAGCCCTTGTACACGTGGACGCTCGCCGGAGCGCTCGCCGTCCTGCGCGCGCTTGCGCTGAGCGGCCGGACGACGGCCTGGTGAAACTCGCCCGCGGGGTGCGCGCTCGACGCTCCGTCGCTGGGGTCTTCGTCGCTCGTCGCGAGCACGACCCAGTCCGCGCCTTCGTGCAGGACCGCGCCATGCTCGAACGGGGCGCTCGCCGGAGCGACAGGGGCGGCCGCGTCGGTCACGAGCGCGTCCATCGTGGGCGTCGACGCGTCGAGGTCGAGGTCGTTGTCCATCGGCTGGCAGCCGAGGGCGAGAGAGAAGAGGGTCGAGAGCGAGACGAGAGCGAGGCGAGCGGTGCGCATGGTGGCACCTCCTTCGTGGGTGTGCCTCTCTCGTTGCAGCGACGGTGCCAGCGACGATTCGCCGCGAAATTCACGGTACCTACGCGGTCTCGTGTGTGCGCGGACACGGCGATGTCTCGCCGTTGGACACGCCTCGGTCAGCGCGCGCTTCGCTTGCTCGCCTCGGCCGTGTCCGCTGCGCGATCGCTGACTTCGACGGGCTCGTCGGACTGCGCCGTGGATGCATCGACGCGGACGCCCGAGGAGCCTGCGGTGCTCGCGCTGCGGGCGCGCTCGACGGCGGCGACGATGGCGGCGGCGTCGTCGACCGAGACGACGTGTCGGGCAGCCTTTCCGTTGTCTTTGGTCCACTCGACCTCGACGCACTGCCCGGTGCCGCCCGGGACGCTGTAGCAGATGGAGCCGTCGCGTCCGTAGCGGATGCCCCAGCCGCCGTAGCGGGTCCAGTCGTACATCGCCGCGCGGATCGCGGTGATCTTCTCGATGGGGATCTTCGGTCCCCAGAGCCCCAGCTGCACGTGCAGGACTCGCTCGGTCACCACGGTCCGCAAGTGCGAGAACAGCAGGGACATCAGCGTGATCATCGTGAGCGAGACCACCATCGTCGCGAGCAGGCCGATCATCGGCGCGCCGCTGGTGAGCACGGCGCTGAGGCCTGCGAGCGCGACGCCCAAGCCAGGGACAGCCAGCAGCGCGAACCACCACGCGGGCATGCGCTTCTTCGCGATGGCGAGCGCTTCTCCGCCCTCCATGTACTTCGCGACGTATTCGTCGCCCGCGCCGCCTGGCTCTTTGCTCTCGTCGCTCATGGACACCGTCGCTTTCGCTGCGGGGCCATCGTAGCGGCGGCGAGGGCGAACTTCGAGTGCATCGGGCCTACGGTCGCGGCATAGTCTCGCTCGCAATGGGCGCACCCACTTCATTGGTCACCGGCGCGGCCGGGTTCATCGGCTCGCACGTCGCAGAGCACCTGCTGGCGCGCGGGCACAACGTCGTCGCGATGGACGACCTGTCCGGCGGCTACGTCGAGAACGTCCCGAAGGGGGCGCAGTTCGTCGAGGGCACGACGACGGACGCGGCGCTCGTGAACGCGCTCTTTCGCGAGCACAAGTTCGACTACGTCTATCACCTCGCGGCGTACGCGGCCGAGGGGCTGAGCCCGTTCATTCGTTCGTTCAACTACACGAACAATTTGCTGGGGTCGGTCTCGCTCATCAACGCCGCGGTGAACGTGGGCGGGGTGAAGTGCTTCGTGTTCACGTCGTCGCTGGCGGTGTACGGGGCGGGGCAGGTTCCGATGCACGAAGGGATGGTCCCGAGCCCCGAGGACCCGTACGGGATCGCCAAGTATGCGGTCGAGCTCGACCTGGCGCAGGCGCACTCGATGTGGGGTCTGCCGTACATCGTGTTTCGACCGCACAACGTGTACGGCGAGCGGCAGAACATCGCCGATCGATACCGCAACGTGATCGGGATCTTCATGAACCAGGCGATGCGGGGAGAGCCGATGAGCGTGTTCGGCGACGGGCTGCAGACCCGCGCGTTCAGCTACATCTCCGACGTCGCGCCGATCATCGCAGCGGCCCCAGAGCGCCCAGCGGCGTACCAGCGGGTGATCAACGTGGGCGCCGATCAGCCGTACACGATCCTCGAGATGGCCAAGACCGTCGCGCGCGCCATGGGCGTCAGCGAGAACATTACGCACCTCGAGGCGCGGCACGAGGTCAAGCACGCGTGGACGAAGCACGACGTGTGCGAAGAGCTCTTCGGTGATCTGCGCACGAACGTCGGACTCGAGGCGGGCGTCGAGCGCATGGCGCGCTGGGCGAGGCAGGTGGGCAAGCGCGACCCGAGCCGCTTCGAGCGCATCGAGATCGACCGTGGACTCTACGGCTTCTGGCTCACCGAGGCCGAGGCCGCTCGCAAAGCAGGAAAAGCCCGATGAAGGTGCAGCTGGTCGTCACCGAAGAAGACCTTCGAGCGTTTTTGCTCAGCGTCACGCCGGCGCGCATCGAGCTCGGCCGCGACGAAGGCGTCGATCGCTGGATCGAGATCGAGCCCCCAGAGCACTTGTCGGTGACCGAGGCCAAGGGCCTCACGCTGCGCGCGCCGGCGAAGCTGCGGTGGAACGTCGCGGGGATCAACGTTCCGATCGCGTTTCGCACGGTGGAGCTCACGTTGGACTTGAGCGTGGACGGTCCCGAGAGCGGCGTGATGACCTTTCGTCCGCAGATCGTCGAAGCGGACTTCGTGGGCCTGCCCGCGGTGATCGAGCGCGGGATCATCAAGCTCGTCAACAACAGCCTCGCCAAGGCCACCCTCGAGTGGAACTTCGTCGAGACCCTGCAATTCAGCCCGCGGATGTCGCCGAAGCTCCAGCCGCCGACGGCGGTGGACATCCGCGCGCGCTTCGGCGAGCTGCGCAAGAGCGACGGCGCGATCACCCTCTCGGTCGACGGACTCATCGAAGGCCGTCGCCTCACCGAGAGCTGAGCGCGTCCGTGGACGAGCGCGCGATCGCCTCGCTCTCCGCTCGCGGTCGCGTGGGCGAAGCGCACTTGCGCGTGCTCGGCGCCGCGGACTCTGCCGCGGCGGGCATCGTGGATTCGCTCGAGCGCTACGCGCAAGAGGGACAGCGGCTCGAGCGCGTCGCGCCGTCGGTGCGCGCGTTCTTCGAACAGACCGCGTCGCTCGCCCTGACGATCGAGCCCGAGTGGAGCTGGTGGGCGCGCGGCTACGGTCGCGTGTGGCACGCGCTCGCGCGGCGGGTGGGGCAGCTCTGCATCCCCGTCGAGCGCTCGCAGATCGAGACGATGGTGACCGCGCCCGTCGCGACGCTGCGTGATCGCGCGTGCCTGCGCGCGGTGGTGCGGCGCTACGAGAGCGAGCCATCGAAGACGATGCAAGCGATCGCCTACAGCGTGCTCGAAGCGAACGGGGAGGGGATGATGAGCGCGAGCTTTCCGCTGCCGGGCGCGGTGCTCGAAGGCATCTTGCGGCTCGAGTGCATCGACGAAGACGACCGCGGGCTGTGCGGCGCGCGGCTGACGAGCGACCGTCGCCCGTCGCGCGCGTCGGACCCGGTCGGAGTGTTTCTGCACACGCGCTGGGGCAGAGCTCGTTTGCCGCTCGGCGAGACGCTCTCGCTCTGGGACGCGCGATCACCGCGCGCGCCGCGGGCGTTGCGCGAGTCGCCCGACGGCGAGCGCGCGACCGTGGTGGGGCTTCACGAGCAGCGGTTGTTCGGCGCGCTCTTGGTGCGGCATCGCTACTGGTTCAGCGCGGCGGGACCGGGTCGTGCAGCTCTGCTTCGAACGTGAAGTGCAGGCCCGCGACGCGCATGCACAAGGGCGCTGCGTCGCCGACGATCTCGCTGGCCGTCGTAGAGCTCACTTGTCCGCGCAGGGGCTGCACGGCGTCGAGGGCGATCGGCAGGGTGATCTCGTGGCGCGTGACGCGCTCGTGCCACGGCTGGCCGCTCATGGCTCGATTCTGCGGGACGCAGTAGCGAAGAAATCCCTGCCAATCGCCGAAGCATTCGCGCCACGGGCCTTCGAGCGTCGGTGCATCCGTGGGCTCGAGCGCGCCCTTCGCGCTGGGCGCGCTGCCGTCGCCCGGCTCGAACTCGAACTCGACGCGTCCTGTGCCCTCGTCGCGCGCGACGCGCGAGCGAGCGAACACGTGCATGGGCATCCCCTCGGTGAACAGCCGGGCGGCGAGCGCGGGCATGGCGAAGTCGATGGCGTTGGTGACGAAATAGATCCCGCGCACGCCCGTCCTGGGATCGCGCACGTGAATGCGCCAGTTGCTCTGCACGGGCGAGGGAAACAACCGTCGCAGCGGCCCCAAGAAGCGAAACGAAAAGTGCCCGTGGCGATAGGTCAGCACCGAGAAGAGCGCCCAGCGCGGCTCGCTTTCCTCGGGCCCCAGCCGCTCGAGCTCGAGTCCCCACGGAACGAACCGCTCGAGCGCCGCTGCCGGCACCAGGTAGTTGACGTACACGACGTCCTCGATGTCGCTCACCATCGGCGCGATCGGCAGCGGCTCGACCCACGCAGACAGCAGCCTGCTGTTGGCGATCGCGTCGGCGATGCGCGCGAGCGGGTTGTGCGCCGGGTGCCTCCAGCGCGCCATGCGACCGTGCGCGTCGAACGGCCTCGATGCGCGCAGCCGCCGCTCGGTCCACAGCGCCGAGAGCGCGAACGCGACGCTTGCGACGAGCGCAGGCGCCCACGAGCCGCTCGGGCGCGCGAAGGCGAGGGCGATCGACGAGAGACCGACGAGGGCGACCGCCCAAGGAGCTGCGTGATCGAGCATCGACGTGAGCGCGACGATAGCTGCTCGGCGTGGGCTCGCGCTTGGTGTACAGAACGCGCCCTTCTGATGAGCGCGCGCGCCCTGGCTGCGGTCTTCGATTTCGACGGGACGCTCACCGATCCGCGGCCGACCGTGGCGCGGTTCGAGACGGCGTTCTTCGATGCCGTCTCTCGTTGGCTCGGCGGGGCAGCGGCGCTCTCGCTGCGCGACGCCGCCGAGGACGTCGAGTCGGACGGCGTGATCGTGGCGCGGTCCAGCGCGGATCCGTGGCTGCGCGCGACGGCGGTGGCGCGGGCGTCGCTCGCGGCGAGGGGGCTGTCGATCGCGGAGGTAGACGACGCGGTTCGTCAGTGTTTTCACAGCGCGTACGACGCAGCGCCGTGCCCGCTTCGCGACGGGGTCGCCGCGCTCTTCGAGGCGCTGATCGCGCAGGGGCACACGGTCGCGGTGGTCTCCAACTCGCCGCGCGACCGGGTGATGGCGAGGCTCGCCGGCGCGGGGCTCAGCGAAGCGGCGCGCGCGGCGGTGACCGTCGTCGGGGGCGCGCAGAAGTTCACCGTGGTGTCGCCGTCGAGCGCGAAGGCGTCGGGGTGGCTCGAGTCCATGGGCGCGTCGCGCAGCTTCGCGGGGGCGCCCAGGCCCGTCGCGCTCGCGCGGGGTCGCTACCTCGACGCGCTCGCTTCGGTCGCCGAGCGCGCGGGCGTCGAGCCCTCGTCGATGGTGTTGTGCGGAGACGTGTTCGAGCTGGATTTGGCCGTCGCGCTGGCGCTCGGCGCGCGGACGGTGATGGTGGCGCACGACGGGGCGCGCGCGTGGGAGCGCGACGCGGTCTTGCGCGCGGGCGGCGCGGTGATCGACCACGCGCTGCCTTCGCGCGACGCGCTGATCGGCCGCTGATTCGCTGGCGACCCGCACGGGGCCGCGTGGTGGCTATCAGACGAAGGGTAAGCACTCGGACGGGCAGGACGGGGCTGTGTACGTCCCGTCCACTGACCGCTGCGCGAACGCCGATCGCATTCCGGGCGTCCCCATGGCTTCGCACGGCGCGTTGGCGCCGCACGAGAAGTTGCTCAGCGCCACCTGCTGCAGCGCGAAGTTGTTGATGCAGCTGGCGTCGGGCAGATCGAAGGTCGGACACGGGACGAACACGGGAGCGCCCGTCGCGTCGAACGTCACGAGGCAGCGGTTGTCCGTCACGCGGCAGCTCACGAAGGACGCGAGCATTTGTGCTCCGCTCGCGGCGTCGTACACGACGTCGCATCCCGCTGTGGTGCGGCACGACGCCGTCGCGGGACCCGGCATGCTCGGCGGGCACGGTGTGATGTCGACGACGGGTCGCGTGCTCGCGGCAGGAGGCTGAACGGCTCCGGGCGACCACGGGACGCACGCGGCCGCGTCGCTCGCATCGCCGCTCGCGCTGTCCATGACGGGCGCAGGCGGCGCGCAGGCCGCAGCGAAGGTGACGACCACGAGCGTCGCAGGGACGATCAACGGTCGTCGCGCGCTCGATTGCGACGCGGTCGGACGATGGGGGGCGGTCGAGTCGGTCAACGGTTCAGCCTCTCGCGCTGACCCTCGCATAGATTCGTGCCGCGTTGGCGCTCAGGATCTTTCTGGAGCGCCCGGGACACAGCGCGAGCCTTCGACATACGATGGGACTGCGTGTCGAACTACCGCGTCGCATTGGATGAACCGTCGTCGGATCCGCTCGCCGTCGACCTGGCGCTCGCCGCGAAGCAGCACGCCGCGCGGCTGCTCTTCGTGCACAGCCTGCTCGCGCTGTGCACGCTCGGGTTGTGGCTCCCGGTGCTCGTGGCGGTGCTGCTCTTGCGTGCGAGCTGGGCGGACGCCGCGGTGCAGGGCTACCGCGTTCAGCTCAGCAGCAAGGACTTGTTCGTGGGGACGGCGGCGAAGCACTGGATGGTTCCGCTCGATCAGATTCAGTCGCTCTCGACGGCGAACGGCGTCGTGACGGTCGCGCTCGAGTACAAGCAGTCGGGCCACACGATCGACGGGCTGATCGATCCGCTGGCGGCCTCGCGGGCCATCCTCGCGGCGCGCGACGCCGCTCGTTCGCCTTCGCGCGGCGACAAGCGCTTCGAGCACGACGAGTCCGTCGAGGACGACGCGCGACGCGCCCACAGCAACACAGGAGCTCGTTGATGCCCGCATCCCTCGATCTGCGCGGGACGCGCTTCGTTCGCGCGCTGGCCCTGA
This sequence comes from Myxococcales bacterium, assembly GCA_013298625.1. Lineage (GTDB taxonomy): Bacteria > Myxococcota_A > Polyangia > Polyangiales. Next base: position 40,969 of record JAAFIF010000070.1, on the reverse strand, counting down.
GCGCCTGCGCCGCGAGCGCGTGTCGGCCACAGCGTCGCGAAGAGCCTCCGCCACCGCCGCCGCCGATCGTCGATGTACAGCAGGCGCCCGAGCCCGTGGCGGTCGAGGACGTCCCGACCGTCGTCGAGCCCGCGGTGATCGCGGTCGAAGACTCTGGCTCGACGCTGCGCAGCGATCAGTGCCCGATCGAGCAGCCGCGAGCGGGCGCTCGGTGCGCAGTCCGTCAGTACTGCATCTACCCACAGCACGCGATGCAGGGGACGTCTTGCCATTGCTTGCTCGGCGACGAGGCGCGGTCGAACCGCGAGGCGCCGGCGCAGTGGCACTGCGGGCCGTATCAATTCGTCGGCGTCGGGCCGCTGCCGCCTCCCGAGCTCGAAGCGTAAGCGCTCAGAGCCAGCGGCCGAGGATCTGCCAGCGCGGGTCGTGCTCGACCGCGACCTCGATCGCGTAGCCGCTGTTCTGCTCGCGCCAGCGGGCGAAGATCGCCGCGGTGGGGCCGCCTTCCATCACGTGAAAGTGCAGGACGCGCAGGCCTCGCGTGGTCTCGCGCGCGACGAAGAGCGCGTCGGCGCCGAGGCGCTCGGTGAGGGCGTCCTCCATCGCGTCGAGCACCGCGGCTTCGTCGTTGGTGGTGAGGCCATCCGCAGTCGGGTCGGCGAGGGTGACGGTCACGGTCACGTGCGTGTCGAGCAGCAGGTGGTCGATGCGCTTGATCGCGGTGTTGAGCAGCACGAACAGCGGCGCGCCGTCGAACATCCCCTTGAGCAACGACCAGCGATCGCCGGTCGCCTTCTGCGCGAAGCGGCCGACGCGCGCGCGAAGTCCGTCGAGCGCGACGGGCTCGCGAAGGGCGCTCTTGGCGAGCTCGATCGCGCCGACCCAGCGCTCGACGTCGTCTTCGCCCAGCGTGTTGTCGAGCGCGATGAACGCGATCCTGTGCTTGAGCTCGTCGTCGTCGATCTGCGCGAACAGGGGGTGATCGACGGTGAGGTGCAGCCGCTCGCGGCCCGCGTCCTCTTCGAGGCCGAAGCGAACGTCGTCGAGCGCGAGGTCGAACTCGCCGATCTTGAGCTGCAAACCGCCTCGCGGACTCGCTTGCCTCGCGCCGTAGAACTCCCACGTCCCGTCGCTCGGGGGCGCAGAGCGCTTCCATCGCTCGACGATGACGCGCAGGACGGGGTCGCCCTTGCTCGAGAGGCACAGGTGGTGCGCGCTCTTTTGTCCTGGGCCGAACTCCCAGTCGAGTCGGTCGTCGATCGCGCTCACGTGCTCGCTCATCGCTGCGATGTGCGCTTGCGACAGTCCGCCGCTCGTGAAGCTCTTCGCGATGTCATCGGCGACCGTCGGCCACCACTGCCAAAACGCTTCGATTGCTGCTCGTTGGCTCACGGTCGCGAGCGTACCGCTCTGCGCGTGCGGTTACAGCACGACCGGCACTGGCGCCGTGCGCAGGCCGTATTGACCGTTGCCGACCTGGCCGTAGTAGTTCGAGCCCCAGCAGCGGACCGTTCCGTTGCTGTGAAGAACGCACGCGTGGCCGAAGCCTGCGGCGACGTCGATCACAGAGCTCAAGCCCATGATGGTCGTGGGCGTGCGGCGCGAGGCGTTGGTCCCGTCCGCTTGCTGTCCGTAATAGTTGCCACCCCACGCGCGCACGGTCCCGTCGCTCGCTCGCGCGAGGACGAAGTCTTGGCCCGTCGCGAAGGTCGTCGCCGAGACGCCCGTCACGAGCGTGGGCGTCGTGCGCGTGCTGCTCGTCCCGTCGCCGAGCTGTCCCGAGAAGTTCGTCCCCCAGCAGCGAAGCGCATCGACGCCGGTGCGCGCGCAGGTGAACCCAGAGCCGCCGCTGATCTGCGCGCCCGCGGTCAGCCCGCTCACGATCACCGCGGTGCTGCTGTTAACGGTGGTTCCGTTGCCGAGCTGCCCGCTCGTGCCCGAGCCCCAGCAGCGGGCTGCTCCGCCGGTGTCGATCGCGCACGAGTGGTACGCGCCGACGCCCACGGTCGCTGCGGTCGTCAGCGAGGTCACCGGCGTCGGGCTCGATCGGTTGGTGCCGCTCGTGCCGTCGCCGATCTGGCCGCTCGCGTTGTAGCCCCAGCAACGGACGGTGTTGTCGGCGAGGCGTGCGCACCCGTGGCCAGCGCCGAGCGAGACGTGCGTGGCGTTGGTGATCGAGAGCACGGGCGTCGGAGTCCTGCGCGACGTCGTCGTTCCGTCGCCGATTTCGCCGAAGAAATTGGTCCCCCAGCAGCGCACCGCGCCGCCGACGCGCGCGCACGTGTGCCCGTCGCCGACCGCTAGCTGCGAGGCGCCCGAGAGGCCCATCACTGCGCGCGGGCTCGTCACAAACGTGTCCGTCGAGCCGTCGCCGACGGCGCCTCCGCTGTTGCTTCCCCAGCAGCGCGCGGTGTTGTCCGCGAGCCGGACGCACGTCGTCTGGCCTCCTGCGCGCAGCTCGACGGCCGTGGTGATCCCAGGCACGAGCGTCGGCGCCGCGACCGACGTCGAGACGCCGTCACCCGTCTGTCCTTGCCCATGCTCGCCCCAGCAACGAACGCTGCCGTCCCGTCGCCGCGCGCACGAGTGGTAGTAGCCGAGCGCGACCTCGACCCCGTCCGTGATCGCAGGAGCCACGGGCGCAGGCGTCTGCCGCGCCGTCGCGACGAGCCCGTCGCCGAGCTGCCCGTTGCCATTGGCGCCCCAGCAGCGCACGGCCCCGTCCGTGAACACGCCGCAGCCGTGGCCCGAGCCGAGCTTCACTTGGACAATTCCAGTCATTCCCGCGACGAGGACGGGCGTGCGCGAGCTCGTGCTCGTGCCGTTGCCGTACGGCCCGAGCCCGTTCGAACCCCAGCACCACAGCGAGTTGTCCGCGCGCACAGCGCACGCCGTGCGTGTCCCGAGCGCGAGCGACGCGACCATCGTTAGTCCGCTCACCACCGCGGGCGTCCCGCGGTTGGTCACGGTCCCGTCGCCGAGCTGCCCGTCGGCGTTGTAGCCCCAGCACAGCGCGCTGCCGTCCGCGCAGCGCGCGCAGGTCGTGCTGCCCGATGTGACCCCGTGCGCGACGAGCTCGACCACCGTCGAGAGCCCTGCGATCGCGACGGGAGCGAGCCGATCGGTGGTGCTCCCGTCGCCGAGCTGCCCGGTGTTGTTGCGGCCCCAGCAGCGCACAGCGCCGCCCGCGATCGCCGCGCATCCGTGCGCAAACCCCACGCCGATCGCCGTCGCGCCGGTGATGCCCGAGACGCGCGTCGGAGCCGGGCGCGACGTCGTCGTCCCATCACCGATTTGCCCGTACGTGTTCGAGCCCCAGCACCACACGGTCCCGTCGGACTTGAGCGCGCACGAGTGATTGCTGCCCACGCCGACGCGCGTGACGCCGCTCAGCCCCGCGACGCGCACAGGTGCGTATCGATCCGCGCTGGTCCCGTCGCCGAGCTGCCCGCTGCTGTTCTGCCCCCAGCACGAGACGCCGGTGTCCGAGCGCACTGCGCACGTGTGGTTCCAGTTCGACGCCATGTTCGACGCGAGCGTCGCGCAGCCCTCGTCGATGGCCCCGCTGCAGTTGTCGTCGACGCCGTTGCCGCACGTCTCGCTCGCGGCGGGGCGCACTTCTCCCGCGCACGCAGCGGGCCAGTTGCGGGTGGCGTCGCAGGTTTGTGTCCCTGCGCGGCACGCGCCTACGCCCTGCGTGCCCGCTGCGCCCGTGTAGCAGCTGCGCGTCGCGCCCGGAGCGCACGCTCCACAGCCCTCTTCTGCGCTGCCGTTGCAGTTGTCATCGACGCCGTTGCCGCACGCTTCGGCGCCCATCGGGAGCACTTCGCCCACGCACGCCGCCGGCCAATTTCCAGTGGCGTCGCAGGTCTGCGTGCCCGCGCGGCACACGCCAACGCCCTGCGTGCCCATCGCGCCCGTGTAGCAGCTGCGCGTCGCGCCCGTCGCGCACACGCCGCAGCCCTCGTCGATCATCCCGTCGCAGTCGTCGTCCTCGCCGTTGCCGCAGCGCTCGCTCGCGTCGGCGACGACCTCGCCTTCGCACGCTGCGGGCCAGTTTCCTGTGGCGTCGCAGCTCTGCGTGCCCGCGCGGCATCGACCGACGCCCTGCGTCCCCATCGCGCCGCTGTAGCACGCGCGGCTCATGCCCGTGGTGCACACGCCGCAGCCCTCGTCGGCCATCCCGTCGCAGTCGTCGTCGGTCGTGTTCGCGCACGTCTCGGCGGCGGCAGGGAGCACCTCTCCTGCGCAGTTCGCGGGCCAATTTCCAGTGGCGTCGCAGGTCTGCGTGCCCGCGCGACAGACGCCCACGCCCTGCGTGCCCATCGCGCCCGAGTAGCAGCTGCGCGTCTGACCGACGGTGCACACGCCGCAGCCCTCGTCCGTGGCGCCGTCACAGTTGTCGTCGACGCTGTTGCCGCAGGTCTCGCTGGCTGCAGGAGTGATCGAGCCGAAGCACGAGCCCCAACGCAGGTTCGCTCCGCACGTTTGCGCGCCTGCGGTGCAGCGCCCGACCGCCGCGGTCCCCGCAGGGCCGTCGTAGCAAGAGCGCCGCTGTCCTGCGCGACACTCGCCCACGCCGGTGTCGATCGGAGGCTGAACGTTGTCCTCCACGCTCGCGCCGTCGTCGCCACTCGCGTCATCGAGCGCGATCACGCCGCTGTCCTGCGGCGGAGGAGGTGGTGCTTCGGGGCACCCTGCGAGCAGCGCTGCGGCGGGCAGCCAGCAAAGCGTTCTACGGATCATGGGTCGAGTCACTCCTGACAAAGTCGATCGCGCCGACCGCGGCGCGCGGACGGTACGTGTCTCCGCGACAGAACTTACAGCGACGCGTACGCTGGCGGCGCTCGATGCCCTCGACGGACGACACATTCTTTTGGTGGGTGCGCTCGCACTCCGAGCGAAAGTGGTCTCAGCTCGGCGACGACGCGAGCTGGCTCGACGCGGGCGTGCTCGGGATCGTGCCGTCGCGAAGCACTGCGTGGACCGGCGGGCTCTCGGACGGCGAGATCGCTGCGGTCGAGCAGCGGTATGGACTGCGGTTTCCCAGCGCGTATCGCTCGATGCTGCGCGAGCTCGGCGGGACGAGCCCGATGCGCTTCGTCGGCTATCGCGATGGTGATCGACGCACGGTCTCGCCCGAGCCGGGGTGGCTCGATCCGCGGCGGGACGACGCGCTGATCCGCGCGCGGCTCGAAGGGCTTCCGGCGCTCTTGTGGCCCGAGGACGCGGACGAGCCCGGCTCTCCGTGCGAGTGGGCTGCGACGTGGGGAGAGGACCCCGGCGCGCGCGAGCCGAGGTTGGCCGCGATTCGTCGCTGGCTGACTCGGGCGTCGCCTGCGTGGCCGATGTTCGCGCATCGGTACATGATCATGGACGAGGCGACGGACACCGCCGTGGTGCTCTCGATCATCGACCGCAGCGACATCGTCGTGTACGGCGCGAGCGTCGAGGACTACCTCTTGCGCGAGCTCGAGCTCGACGAGCAATGGCGGCCCCCGTACGAGCGCGGCCACGAGCGCACGATCGATGACTTCGCGCTGTGGCCAGAGCTGTTCGAGTAGCCCGCTCAGGGCAGGGCGATGCGGCCGGGCGCGCCCATGGTGCCCGCTTGCGTGTGACAGACGTTGCAGTCGCCGTTGGTCTGCGGCGAGTTCATCACGCGCGCGACGCCGTTGACGACCACGCGCGCGCGGTACGGCGGCGTGATGGCGATCTCGGACGCGAAATTGCCTGAGAAATTGCTGACCGGAAGCATGAGCACCTGGCCCATCGCGTCGGTGATCTCGACCATCGCCGCGCCGCCGGTGCTGCCGCCGCCGTTGCAGTTGTCCGGCTCGTGACCGGTGCGATAGACGGTGCCGGCGATGCTGAAGCGCGGGGCGCCGCGCGAGATGTTGTGGCAGGCGACGCACGCCTGGCCGGGGTTCATGTCGTCCGAGCCGCGGTTGCCGCGGGTCCACATCGTTCCGCTCGTGCAGCCGGGAGGAGCGGCGAAGGGGTCGGTCACGGCGCCGTCGGCGGCCGCTGCGTCGTTGCCCGTGGCGCTGTCGTTGGCGACGGCGCTGTCATTGACGACGGCGCTGTCGTTGCCCGTCGCGGCGTCGTCGCCGGGCATCGAGGTCGCGCCGCATCCGGCGAAGACCGCGCAGAGCGCGATCGCAGTGGCAAAGCGTGCAGTGTTCATGAACGAAGACTCCGTACGGGTTGAGGTGCGTAGGCCTCAGTGGTCCCACGGCCGCACGTCGGAGTCAGTTGCGAAGCTGCAATTGGGGCGCGATTTCTCAGGTGAAATCGAGTTTCAACATCGAGTCTCGAACAGCGCGAGCTCTGGCGGTTGCATCGGTCCCCCGATCGGATAGTGGCAGCGCATCCGCGGCGGAGGTCGCGCGACGCTGGCGTCTTCTCCTGCGTCGAGCCACGGCGGCGCGATCGACGCGACCGTGTCTTGCTCGGTGTAGCAGATCGGCCGCGCGCCGAGCGTGCAGCCGCGGGCAGCGCTCGTGCTGACGAGCGAGAGCGCTGCGACGAAGCGAACCGCGGCGCTGGAGGTGAAGAGCGTCTCGTTCATGCTGCGAGGTACGGCGCGACGCTGTCGTTGCTTACAGCGCGCGCGCTCAGCGGGCGCATGGGCGGGAGCCTGCAACAGAGCGTCCTTCGAGCGTGGCGCGCGCGTAGCGAACGTCGGTGCGTCGCACGAACGCTGCGCAGAGCACGGCGCCGTCCTGCTCGAGCACGACGGCCGTCGGCGGCCCGATCGGAACGTCGACCGTGCTCACGCGCGCCCTGCCGCGCGCGCCGTACACGCGGCGCTCGGCGGCGTCGGTGACCTCGAACACGCCGTCGTCCTCGGTGATCCCGCGGACGAACAGCCGACCATCGCGCGAGAACGCCGGTGAGCTTCGCTGCTCGATCCTGCGAATCGCCTGCGTCGCGAGCGAGACGATCGTGAGCTGGTGCGAGCCGACGGCGAGCCGCTGGCCATCGGCGCTCCAGGCGACGACGATCTCTGGGCCGGCGCACAGCTCGTGTTCGCACAGGTCGCGGCGCTCGGTCGCGCTCAGCAGCGCGAGCCCCGCGTGGCAGTAGTCGCCGCACGATTCGATGGTCGAGAAGACCGCCCATCGTCCGTCGGGCGATCGGTGCAATCGCTCTTCGGTGATCACCGCGCCGTTGGGGACGCGCCCCTCGACGCCTCGCGCTTCGATTCGGGCGGTGCCGCGATCCACGCCCATCTGCGCGTCGTCGTCGAGGTAGCGCACGCGCTCACCATCGCGCAGCTCGATCGGCGCGACGCCCGACTGCTCGGGCGTCAGCGTGACCGTCGCGCCGCGGCTGCCGGCGATGATCTGCCCGACGCCCTCAGCGAGGGGCGCGCCAAAGATCGAGAACGCTTGCGGCGAGGGTGCGGCGTCGCGTGCATCGGTGGCTGCGTCGGACGCGACGGCGCTGGCGTCGACGGAGGGGCTCGTCGCCACGCCGACGGTCGCTGTCGCCGCGCGGACAGCCGCGCTGCTCGAGGTCCCTCCGGCGGCGCACGCAGAGAGTGACGTGAGCGCGACCAACGAGAGAGCGAATTGCGATCGTGGCTTCATGGGAAGACGTCGGTGGTAGACGAACGCGCGCCGCGCCACCAGTTGCGCGGCGAGAGAAACCGCGCGCGCGCCGCGCTCTACAGCACGACCGCGACGGTGTTCGTCGGTTTTTCAGTGCGTGGCAGTGGCTTGATTGGATTGCAACCGCGCTGACCCGCTCTGGTCATCGGCGACGGCCGTCGCGGGCGCGGCATCGTTCGTCATCGCGCGGCGGCGCGAGCGACGACGGTGCGTCCGAACTCACCCGCGACAGAGACGCTCGTGCCGAGGATCGTGTCGCTGACGTCCGTGCTCAGCACGAGCAGGACAGCGTCGCTCGACGCCGAAGCCGCGTAGAGCACCTGCGTCGATCCGCGGTCGTTGATGACTCGGTGCCCGAGGTACGCGCTGGTCTCGCTCGTGCGAACGAGGACCAACGCGCGCAGCGGCGCTGTGACCGTGCCGCCGCCGAAGTCTGCGCCCCGCGCGCCGTCGACGCTCACCGCGAACAGCGCGCCGCCGCGGGTGGCGATGGCGCCAGCGGACTGATCGACGCCTGCGCCCGAGAGCGATCGCGCGCCGAGCGCTGTTCTGTCGCTCGAAGCGAAGTAGCCGTGAACGTCCTGCAGTCCGCGGTGCGCGAGCGCGTTGGGTCCGAGCTGGGTTGCGCACCACGGGGCGAGGGTGATCGCGACAGCGTCGGTCTCGAGCGCCGCGATCGCGAGGTCGCGCACGGCGCTGCCCGCCGCGCACGAGTGCGTTAGCGCCGAGGACCCGCGCGTCTCGAGCGCGGGATCGAGCAGCAGCCACGCGACGGAGGGCGTCGGAGCGGTGAGCGCGCCGTTGCCGAAATCGTAGGTTCCGTCGAGCGACGCGGCGCAGGACACGTTGCCGCGGCTGTCGATGGCTCGCGCTCCGACGCGGGCCGATCCGCTGGCGGAGCGGGCGGCGAACCCACGCACGCGCGTGGCTGTGAGCGCGGCGTCGATCGTGACCAGCGCGCTGCCTTCAGGCACGGGCGTCGTCGCGAGCGTCGTGGCGACGTTTGTCGTGAGCGAGAGCACTGCGGTCTCTGCGCGCGCGACGAGGTTGGTCAGCGACTGGGCTCCGTCGCCGCCGAGCTGCAGCGCCGCAGTGACGGCCAGCGATCGATCCAACTTCAGCACGACGACGTCGCGCGCACCGACGGGCGTGAGCGTGACCGCGCCGAACGTCGCCGGTCCGTCGAGGTCGAACGCCACGAGCGCTCCGCCGTCGGACCAGGGCGCCACACGCACCGTCGGCGCGCCGACGGCGGTCACGATCACGCTCGCGGCCTCCGTTCTGCCGCCGCGACTCCAGCGCGCGACGAACACGTTGGTGAAGCCCGGCGCTGCGCGCGGCAACGTGACCGGTCCATGCCGAAACGGGCCCGCCGTGACGCGACCGACGACGAGCATCGCGGCGTCGGTGGTCTCGACCACTCCGTCGATCATCGCAGGGTCGATCGGCTGCGCCCACTCGCGCAGGACGCACGCATCGGCGACGCAGTCCGATCCGGCGTCACAGGCGCCATCGCACGGCAGCGCGGTGACGTCTGCAGCGTCCGCAGCGGGCGCGTCGTCGCTCGCGTCGCTGTCCTCGAGCTGTCCCTGCGCGTCGCGGGCGTCGTGCGCGTCGTGCGTGGACGACGCAACGTCTGCGGCGTCCGTGGCAGCGTCGGTCGGCACAGGCGCGGCTCTGCACGCCGCGAGCGCGGCGAAACATGCGAGCGAGAGGTAGGAGACCGATGCAGTCATCGCTGCGGTGAAGCGCAGCAAGGACGAGGCCGTCGTCAGCGCCACGTAGCGCGGTAGCGGGACTCTCTGCGCGCGCGGTCGAAGGCGAGAAACTCGACGGATCCGTCGCACTTGAAGGCGTCGAGCACCCCGCGAAACGTGGCGCGAAATCCGACGACGTACAGCTCGATGTCCGGCTCGGCGACGGGCAGATCGACGATGCGGATCGACGTGCCAGAGGGATCTGTCTCGGTGCAGACGACCATTCCGCAGCCCGAGGACATCATGGCCCAGCTCTGGGGAAACATCTTGTAGATCGGCCCAGGACCGACGCCGAACAGCCGCACGGTGGTGTCGAAGACCGAGCGCGCCAGCGGCTGCTCGACCGTGCACGCGAAGTGCTTGGCAGAGAAGTCGTCGAAGCCGTCCTGCCCGAGCTCGGTGTGCACGGCGCGCAGGATCCGGAGCTGGGTTCTCAGCGGAATCCAATCAACGCGCGACGCGCTCTCGACGTGCTCGATCGCCTCGGCAGCGTCCTTGCGCACCGCTGCGCGGATGGAGGGCGGCTGGCGATCGAGCAGCTCGACGATCGCCTTGGTGACCGGCGCGCGCACGCGGGAGTCTCGATAGTTCATGTTAGATAACAAAGTGTAGACCAGCTTTGGCGTTTCCGCGGCGGATTCGCACACTTCACGAACGCTAGCGCGATCGCACTGCAGGGCGTTGCGCGATAGTACGAAGCCGTGACGACCTGGCTCAACGCAACGGGAGGGCTGCGCTACCACGTGCGCGCGTGGCGCTATCGCGCTTCGCTGTGGGCGCCGTTTCGGCGCGCGATCGCGGCGTGGCTGGTGGAGTGGAGCCCGCCCGAGCGCGAGCTGCTGCTCGTCGGTCCGAGCGGCGGCTATTGCGTGGACCTCGGGTTCGCGCGGCGCTTCGACGCGGTGACCGCGGTCGAGATCGACCCCGTCGCGCGATGGATCCTTCGACGGCGCGCCCGCGCGGCGCTGCGGGGGGCTCGAACGAAGCTCGCGATGGACTCGCGCGACTACCTCTCGCCGCGCGACGGACGCTTCGAGCTCGAAGGAGTGCGCGCGCTGTGCGATCGCTATCCGCGCGCTGCGGTGCTGTTCTGCAACGTGCTCGGGCAGCTCCCGTTGCTCGGCCCCGAGCCCACGGAGGAGTCTGTTTTACCCGAGCGCGAAGGGACGTTCGAGTGGTGGTTGCGGGCGCTGCCTGCGGCGCTGGGAGATCGCTCGTGGGCGAGCTTTCACGATCGCTTGTCGGGCTCGGTTCGGCCTCGGGTGGCGCTGCCGACGGCGCCGGTCGCGTGGCGATCGAGCGAGGCGCTCGTCGAGGAGCTGTACCCGCAGACCGATCGCGACGACGAGGTGCTCAACGATCACCGAACGAGCGAGCTCGCGGCGCCGCTTGTGAGGAGCGCGTTCGTGTGGGAGCTCGTTCCGTCGGTGTTTCATTTGGTCGAAGCGGTGTCGGTGCGCGCCGATGCGCCCGCCGTCGCCGCAGACGGGCGCCGCTGAGCGCGGCGGGGTCGCACGTGGATCGAGCGCCGTTGCAGTCCCAGGTCACGCGGGATGCTCGCGAGCACGGCGCGAGGCTGCGAAGGGGTTTTTGGTGACGTGGGCGTGGGGGGCTCTCGGGGATACACGGAGAAGAGCGTTCGCGCGGGAACGGTAGAGTGGGTTCACTGCTGTGTACGACGGTCACGCGCGCGTGACGCTGCCAGTGACCCAAGACGCGCGCGCACATCGCGCACGGCGCTCAGCGCGCGCTCGTTGCCCGGACCCGGTGACCGTGAGCCCAGTGAATACTCGGTTACGAACCGAGTAGATTGACTCGCTGCGTTTCTCGACTGCGCGTGCGGCGACTCCCTTCGCAGATTTCGGGACTGGCCTGATTTCGTCCCTCCTCCGTCCTCGCAGAGCCTCGGCCGTCGGCAAATCACGCCAGTCCCGAGGCGCGATGGCTTCGCCACTGCGATGTGCTTCGGTCCTCGGCGCTCGCTCCGTCGTTCACGAAACGCAGCCATCATCCTCCCCACCACGACAATTACCCGCTGCGCTCGTGCGCCGCCCCTCCTGCGTCGAAAACTTCTTCGACCGTTTTCGAATAAGGAGGGGCGGTCGGCACCAGTTACTCGGGCAACGTTGCTCTCTTCACCGCGCGCGGGCGATCGGGCAACGTTGCCTGCGTTGTCGCGCTCGGTCGCGCTCGGTCCATCGCGTCGTACGCTGACTCGCTCCGCACGCTGAGCGTGGTCGCGCTCAGCGGGTCGTTCGCTCTTCGCTCTTCGAGCGTCGCTAGCGGCGGGTTTGCCAACCCGCCGTGGAGACGACCGCGTTTCACTGGGTCGTTCGCTCTTCGCTCTTCGCCCGTCGCTTGCGGCGGGTTTTATACCCGCCGTGGAGCGAAGAGGGGCTTCATCGGGTCGTTCGCTCTTCGCCCGTCGCTCTTCGCCCGTTGCCAACCCGCCGTGCAGACGACCGCGTTTCACCGGGCGGTTCGCTCGTCGCCTTGCCCCGTCGCTCTCCGCCGCTGTGGCTCAGAACGTCGCGCCGACGATCACTCCTCCTGGGCGCAGCGCGACGGTGATCGACTCGAGGGGCAAGCTCCAGCGCGCGATGGGGCCGCCGTGGGCGTCGGGCCAGCGGCGTGTGTAGCGCTCCCACGCGTCGATCGCGGCCGTCGGCGACGTGCGCACCGTAAACTGCCCGATCACGATCCCGCCGGCCACGTTGAGGATCGCCGCGGTGTGCAGCCCGTACCCCCATTCGAGTGCCATCCCCATCACGATCGGAACCCCGATTCGCAGCGCATGCGACGCCGCAGACACCGTGAAGTCCTGGTTGCGCGCGGCCGCTCGCAGCAGTCGCTCTCCTTCGCGCAGCTGTTCGAGCCGCGTGAGCTCAGCGCGCGCGCGCGCCGCCCGAAATCGCTCTGCGCCGTACTGCGCTGGCGGCGCGACGAGCAGCATGTTGAGCAGCCCAGCTCCAGAGCCCGCCGCGGCGACCCAGCCCGCGGGCGCGTCGGTCGTACCCATCGCGTGCGCCACGATGGCGCGGATCACGTTGCCCGCGGCGAAGCTCCCGAGCGCGACGCTCCAGCCCCAACGCCAGCGCGCCGTGGGCAGCGCGTCGCGCTCGAGGGCCGCAGAGATCACCTGGATTCGAGCTGATATTTCGCGGTCGCTCGGCGCGCTCTGCGCCTCGGCTGTCCGCGTCGACAACGCTGTCACCGCGGCCAGCACCGCCGCCCCACGGGACGCTGTCCTCACGGCGCCTCGCCAGGCGCAGGCGCCTCGGTCGCTGGCCGCTTGCCGTCGCGCAGGACGATCCCCGTCTGGCGCGCGTACGCGTCGCACACGATGTCCGTCAGCCGCTCTCGCACCCGCCCTGGCGCGACGAACAGCTCCCACGCTGGCCCGGCGGGCTGCTCGCTCGGCGTGGGATCGTCGAAGCCGTACGCGCGCACACGCTGGACGCGCTGCGCAGGAGCGGCCTGGCTGGCGAGCTCCGAGGCGGTGCGGTTCCACTCGGCGTCGATGTCGCGGGTGGCGGCTTCGGGGTCGAGCGTGACCGCGCGCGCGGCGGTGTACACGTCGGTCAACGGCTCGTCCTTGTCTGCGCAGCGCTGCACCACCGCAGAGCACCGCGACGCGAAGGTCTCTTGGCACGTGACGAACGCCCTCAGCGCCGCTTCGAAGCGCGCGGGCCCGACGAGCTGCGCCGTGATCCTGTCCGCGACGAGCTCTTGCGCCCGCGCGAGCGCGAGGCTCGCTTTGCGAAACACCGTGCAAAAATACTGGACGTACATCGACACGTCCGTCGCGCCCGCCGGCGGCGTCACCAGCGTCTCGATGATCTGCAGCGTGGCAGCTCCGCCCGCGTTCTCTTTGCGCTGCGCGCGCGCGAGCTCGGCGGTGAGCAGCGTCTCGAATTCGTGTGCGTCCAGCGCGTCGATGATCCCCGCGCCGAGCCGCAGGTACAGCTCTGGCTCGCCGAAGGCGAGCGCGCGCAGCGGGGCGCTCGCGTACACCTCGAAGTGGGTGCTCGACGTGAGGTAGACCTCCGTCACGGGCTTCGCTCCGCAGCGCGCGGCGCAGCGCTCGATGAGCGCGAGCAGCGCAGGGTGCTCGCGCAGCGGGAGCGGCTCACCCTGGTGCGGCAAGCGCATCCCCTGCGTCACCGCGACGAAGGTGAACCACGCGAACATCAGCAGCACGATCCCCGGCGCGAGCAAGAGCTGCAGCGGAAACCGATCGAGCCGCGAGAGCACCCAGAGCGCGGCGCCGAACACCGTCGTCGACGACGCGAGCGCTCCCATCACCAGCGAGATCCGCCACGTGCTCGCGAGCCGCAGGACCAGCGCGGTGTACGCCTTTCGAGCGCCGGTGGGAGGCGCGATCACGGCGCGCGTCGAGCTGGGCTCGCGCAGCGCCTCGAGCCACGCGCGGCTGTGCGAGCGAGCCCACAGAAACGTGGTCGTGAACAGCGCGAGCCACAGCAAGAAGAGCGGCGCGAGCGCTTCGAAGACCGAGCGCCACCAGGGCTTGTGCCGCGCGACTTCGCGGCGCAGCGGTTCGATCGCGTCCCGTGCAGCTCCGAGCCGATGGGCCTCGGCGACGTGGGCCCGAGCCTCGTCCCACCGACCGCGCGCGAGGGCCGCCCAGCACGAGAACACCTCGGACGCCGCGGTGTTCGGCGCGCGCGCGCGCAGGTGCTCGGCGCAGTCGACGAGCTCGCTGTGGTTCTCGTCGGTGCGGCTCGTGACCAGCAGAGCCACGGTGCAGCGCAGGACGGTCGCGTGCGGAGCGGAGTAGCGACGCGACGCCGTCTGCAGCACGAGCGTCGCTTCTCGCACGTCTTCGCGGGTCTGCCGGGCGTACAGCGCGATGGCGAGCGAGAGGTACGTCTCGACCCGCTCTTCGAGTTGCACCGCGCGCTGACACTTCAGGACGGCGGCGTCGCGTCGGTCGAGCGCGAGCAGGTGGGCGCACTCTTGCTGCGCGGCGACCCACGAGCCGGGCGCTCGTTGCGCGAGCGACTCGGCCTCGCGCAGCGCGGCTTCTCGGTCGCCTCGTCGAAGCGCGGCCTCGATGTTGGCTCGGGTCTGCGCGCCCGTCGCTGCGTCCGCTGCGTCGATCGCGCGGGCGATGTTCTCGCGGCTCTGCCGCTCGCTGGCTGCCACGACGTCGTCGACGCCGAGCGCGAGCGAGGTGGCGAGCACGGGGTTCGGCATCGCGTCGAGCACGGTGTGCTGCGCGCGGGCGCTGGTCGCGAAGAGCCAGAGCGCACAGAGCGCTGCGAGCATCGACGGGCGCGCATGGGCACGCGCAGCGTTGCGGGGCGGCTCGGCGCGGCGAAGAGGGAGTGAGACCATGGCTTCAGCGGGTACGACGACGGCGGCGGCGCGCGCGACCAAACGGCTACAGAACGAAGATCCGCCGCGTTCGACCGACGTTGGGATCGAAGCTCGCGAACGAGGCGCCGAAGCCGACCGCCGGCCCCGACGGAGCGATCTGCACTGCGGTCGTCGCGAGGGGCAGAGGGTCGCCGCCGCGCAGCATGAGCAAGTGTCCGCCGCCCATCCCGGTTGTGGTCGAGCCCGCGTAGTCCGCGAAGCCGTCGCCGTTGGTGTCGCCGAGGACGGCGACGAAGCGGCCGAAGCTCGTGACGCCAGCGGCCCCGCGGAGGGTGAGGCGGACGGCGCTCGAGGGGGTCGCGGCTCCGGTGAAGACCGAGAGCGTTCCCACGTTGCTGCCGCCGGCCTGGTAGGCGCCGACGATCACGTCGGAGAACCCGTCGCCGTTGAAGTCCCCGCCGCCGCCCACCGCCGCGCCGAAGCGGCCGTTGGCGTCCGCGCCCTGCAGCGAAAGCGAGGGCGTGCGGGTGATCGATCCGTCGGCGATCGATCGGCCCAAGAAAACGTGCGCCTTTCCGACGGGCGTACCGCCGACCATCACCTCGTGCGCGCCGACGATCAGGTCCGAGAACCCATCGCTGTTGAAGTCGCCTGCGCTCGCGACGCTCACCCCGAACTGTCCTCCTTCGGACGAGCTGAGGACGATGTCTGCGCTGGCCCCCAGGCCGGGGGCTCGTCCGAGGTAGATGAACGTCTTGCCGGAGAAGCCCGTCGCCTGGTTGGCTCCGACAGCGAAGTCGCTGAGACCGTCGGCGTTGATGTCGCCGATGCCGGCGACGGAGACGCCGAAATTAGACATCGGTTCGCCGCTGAGCGACTGCGGCGTGGCCTCGAGCCCGGCGGCGCTCCCTCGAAACAGATGGATGCGCCCGACGCCGCCCATCGCGTTGAGCGCGGACACGATCACGTCGGAGTAGCCGTCGCCGTTGAAGTCGCCGGCGCTCGCGACGGACGCGCCGAAGAGTCCGCCCTCTGCCGAGACGCTCAGCGTGCGCGGCGTCGGCATGAACGAGGTGCCGCCGAGGTACAGGTACGCGCGGCCGGGACCGTTGCTCGTCGCTTGTGGTGCGCCGACGACGAAGTCTGCAAACCCGTCACCGTTGACATCGCCCGCGCTCGCGACAGACGCGCCGAAGTTTTCTCCCGGCGCGCCCGTGAGCGTGAGGCCTGCCATCGCAGCGACGCCCGTGCTGGAGCCGAAGTGAACGAACACCCTCCCCACCGCCATCGAGCCCGCGGTCGTGACGTTGGGCGCGCCGATCGCGACGTCGGCGTAGCCGTCGGCGTTGAGGTCGAGCGTTGTTCCCGAGGAGGTTGTTCGGGGCGCGACGCCAGCGTTGGCCGTGACGAACCAAGACGGGCTCGCGACCACTTGTCCGTCCCAGTTTCGCCGCGCGAGCACTCGCCAGAACGTCGGCGTCGTCGGCAGGTCGATCGTCGAGACCGCAGAGCGCCCGCTCGGATCCGCTGCGGTCGGCAGTGGAATCATCGCGCGACGCGTCGTGCACGCGCGGTCTGCGCACAGCAAAAGCAGCTCCGGCGTGACGCTCGCGGAGTGCGTCCAACGAAAGGTCGGTCGTCGCGTGTGCACCGTCGACGTCGACTGCGGCTGCAGCGGGCGCACGAACCCGACGCAGTCCATCGCGTCGGCGTTGCACGAAGCGTCACCGCTGTCCGCTGCGCTGTCTCGCGGCCCAGCGTCGATCGCGGCGTCTGGCGCAGCGTCGGCGCGAGGCTCGCTCACCACGTCCGCTGTCGCGTCGGGCGCCGCTGCGTCCATCGCGCCATCGCGCTCGCTCGCATCGGGGACGCTCGCATCGGGGACGCTCGCATCAGGGACGCTCGCATCGGGGACGCTCGCTTCCGACGAGCAGGGGCCGCCGTTGGGCGAGACGCACGTCGCGTCGTACCAGGCGCGCGCGTCGAGCGCTGTGGGCTGTTCGACGGCGGTCGCCACGGCTTGCGCTGGGTCTTCGCAGCCTCGAAGCGTGCACGTCTGAGACGCTGCGCACTGCGACTCGAGCTCCAAGCAGTGCGCGGCGAGAAAGAGCACGACTTCGCGCGTGCCCTGCGCGGGGATCAGCGCCGTCGCGCGCGTGTGCAAGAGCGAGTTCGCGCCACGCAGGACGTCGACGCGGATGTCGATCAGCTGCTCGGTTCCCGGCTGAGGCGAGAGGACCACAAACGACTGCGGCAGCGGGCCGTTGGGGATGCGCTGGGAGGTCGTTCGTCGGCTCGCTCCGGCGCCATAGGCTGTCGAGAGCAAGAGCTCAGTGGCTCCCATGGGGCCGCCGCTGCGGCCGGCGGGCAGGTCCGTGTCGACGATGACGATCAGCGACGGTCGTCGGCTGCCGCTGGTGCACGAGCTCGACGCTTCGACCATCGCCGTCAACATCGCGCATGCGAGCGCAAACCGAGAGCGGCGCTGAAGACTCACTGTCAGATACGCTACCAAGAACGCCCTGTGTTGCGCACCGCTGTCCGAGCGCTCGGTTCGAGCGGGTGAGCCGCTGCGACGGTCCGTTGTTTTCGCTGCACAATCGCTGGCGTTGCTGTCAGAACAGCGCTCGATGAGCGATCGAGAGTTCGACCTGGTTGTGTTTGGCGCCACGGGCTTCACGGGCCGTCTGGTGGCCGAGTACCTCGCCGAGCAAGCGAGAGAGCAGCCGCTGCGGTGGGCCATCGCGGGGCGCGATCGCGCGAAGCTCGAAGCGGTTCGCTCGGCGATCGGCGCGGACGTGGCGGTGCTGGTCGCGGACGCGATGGACGAGGGCGCGATGCGCTTGCTCGCGCAGCGTACGCGCGTGGTGTTGAGCACTGTCGGGCCGTTTGCTCAGTACGGCAGCGCGTTGGTCGCGGCGTGCGCGGGTGAGGGGACGGACTACTGCGACACGACCGGCGAGGTGCAGTGGATCCGCGCGATGATCGACGCGCATCACGAGACCGCGCGGCGGACGGGGGCGAGGATCGTTCATGCGTGCGGGTACGATTCGATCCCGTCGGACTTGGGGACGCTGGCGCTCTTCGACCGCGTCGAGCGAGACAAAGGCGTCAAGCTCGAGCGGATCACCCACTACGCAGGAGAGGCCAAAGGCGGCGTCTCGGGCGGCACCGCGGCGAGCCTGATCGGCGTGCTGGAGCAGGCGAGCAAGGACCCCGCGCTGCGCCGTGTGCTGGCGGACCCCTACTCGCTCAACCCATCGCCGCGCCCGAGCGGGCCGGACGAGCGAGACTCGGTGGCGGTGCGCTTCGACGACGCGATCGGCGCGTGGGTGGGGCCGTTCGTGATGGCCGCGGTCAACACGCGCGTGGTTCGTCGCAGCAACGCGCTGATGGGCTTTCGCTACGGCGAGCAGTTTCGGTATCGCGAGCTCGCGAGCACAGGGCGCGGGGTCAAGGGGCTCTTCGTGGCGGGCGCGTTCAGCGCGGCGCTGGGCAGCTCGATCGTCGCGCTGCAGAGCGCGCGCATCCGAGCGATCGTGAAGGGAAAGGTCATGCCCAAGCAGGGCGAGGGCCCCTCGCGCGCGGTGATCGAGGCGGGGTTCTTCGTGTCGCGGTTCATCGGCGAGGGCCCAGGAGTCACCGCGCGGCTCACGATCCGCGGCAAGCGCGACCCGGGCTACGGAGCCACCTCGCGCATGGTGGCAGAGAGCGCGCTGTGCTTGCTGCGCGACGAGCTGTCGACGGCGGGCGGGGTGCTCACGCCGGCGAGCGCGATGGGGATGAAGCTCGTTCCGAGGCTCGAGCGGGCGGGGATTCGGTTCGAGTTCGAGTGATCGCGCGCCCGGTGTGCGATGATCGCGGACGGGCGAAGCGATGATGTCCTCACGGGTTGCGGTCTCTGTCTCGGTGCTGCTCGCGGTCGTTGCGATCGGCGCGAGGGCCGAGGCGCAGACCTGCGCACCGCACGTCCCCGGCGGCGTCGTCGCGACTGAAGGCCGCGGCGGAATCGGCGCGCGGCTCGCGGCCACCTCGCAAGGGTTGGTCGTGTCGTGGGCCGAGCAGCGGCCGTGGGCGAATCGCTCGCGGGGCTGGCCGGATCCGCAGACGTTTCACTATGCGAGGTCGTTCGATCGGGCGACGATGGCGGCCACGGCCCCCGCGGTGGCGACGTTTACGCAGAGCGGCCCCGAGGTTCGTCCGCAGGGGCCGGTGCTCGGCGCGGTCAGCGACGGCCGCGTGGCGAGCGTGACGTGCACGTGCGTCGCGGGCTCTGCGCGCATCGGCTGCGTCGCGCGCACTGTCATCGGCGTTGGCGACGTGGGACGCATGCGGCCCGACGGCCAGGGCGCAGGCTGCTCATCGGGCACCCTCGCGGCGACCGGCATCGGCCCGCACTTGCTCGTGTCGATGCCGGACCCCGCTGGCGGCGGCCTGGCCCTGTACGGAACGGCAGTGCGCGCCTGGCAGGGCGTCGAGATGCAGGGTGAGGTCGAAGCGCCTGCGATCGCTGCGCTCGGGCCGGAGCAAGCGGTGTTCGTCCGCCGCGCGCCCGGCGGAATCGAAGCGCGCGTCTTCGACGTGCGTGGCAACGGGCGCTCTGCGCCGACGATCTTGTCGACGCGAGGATCGCAAGTGGGCGCGCCCTTCGCGCTCTCGCTCGGTGACTCGGTGGCGGTGGCCTTCGCGCAGCGTCGCGGCAGATCGGCGTGGAAGATCCACATCGCGCGCTGGCGCCCCGGCACGAGCCCCACGCACGAGGACATCGACACGGGCGCGCTGCCCGCGATGGGGCCGTCGCTCGCGCCGTCGACCGCCAATTGCCTCGCGCTCTCGTGGACCGAAGGCGCGGGACGCGCGACGGTCGCGCGCGTCGGCCGCGTGTGCAACGGCGCCCTCGAAGCGGGCTCGGTCGCGCAACTTTCGCGGCCCGGCGTCGAAGCGGGCGACAGCGAGATCGCCTCGGACGGCGAGCGTCTGTACGCCGTGTGGCAGGAGATCGCTGCGGGACGCGGCGCGCGCGCAGAGCTTCGGGTCGCGCGGCTCGGCTGCCGCTGAGCGCGGCGAAGAACGTTCGCTTCTCGTTGGCTGTGCGCGCGTACGAGAGTGCTCGGCGATGACAGCCAGCAAGCTCAAATGGACCGCCGCGACGCGCGAGCAGCTCCATCATTTTCGCAGCACCCACGGCAAGGACCCCGTCGGGGCGCACGCGCTGCCGACGCCGTCCGACGCGTGGGCGCAGATCAAAGCTCTCACCGCGGCGAGCGAGGTCACGGCGAGTCCTTCGCTGAGCGACGCGCTCGCGCGGCTGCGACGGGAGTTCGCTGCGGACGAGCCGCCTGCGTTCGATGCGGCGTTCGAGCTGCATCGCGTGGCGTACGTGCTCGGTCAGTGCGCGACGGGGCGCGAGTCGGCGCGCTTCGCCGACTGGGCTCCCGAGCGCGCGGTGGCCGCGTTGCTCGTGCGCGGTGACAGCAAGAGCGTCCTCGACGTGCTCGTCGCAAGCGCGCCGTTCTGGATCAACACGGGCTCGTGTTGGAGCAACGACGTCGAGACGCGCACGCTCGCGCTCAGCGACCAGCCGCCGTCGGAGTTCGCCGAGCCGCCGCCGTCGTTTCGGCTGAGCGAGACGTTCGGGGTCTGGCGCGACGGCCTGTGGTGGGCGCTGCGCATGCACGTGGACTCGCTCGACGACGCGGCGTTTGCGTCGGCCAACGCCACCGCGCACGCGGCGCGACGCGGGCTCGGCGCAGATGGCTCGCTCGACGCTCGCGCGCGCATCGCGCTGGCGTACGCGAGAGATCCTTCGCACGCGAGCGAAGAGCTGTCCCGACCGTGGCCCGAGGGAGTGGACGTGGGCGACGTGGCCGTGTCGCTCTTGCTCGCGAGCCCGACGATCGCGTCGGCCCAACGCTCGGTCGAGTACTTCTCGACCTACGCTGGCGCGACGATCTCGCTGGTCGCGTACGACTTGATCGAGACCTTCGGCGAGTCCGCGGCGCCGGCGTTGACCGCTGCGTGCGCGAGCCTCGAGGCGCGCAAGATGAACGCTGGTCTTCGCAAATCGCTGCTCAAGCCGCTGCAGGGCGCGCTCAAGCTGATCGGCGGATAGCGGCTGGTCTGTGGGCGTCGGGGGACGCTGACAAATCAGCAAATTGTGCGTTCGGCTCGCTGAGCCTGCGGATGGACAGGCCGACTGGAGGGGGGAGAGGCCGGCTAGGGCGCAGCTCTAGCCAACAGAGGAGCGCTGCATGATCGAGCCGTGGGCAACGATTCCAAACAACTCGAGCAACGCGGTCACGGTGGCGACGGCGATGGCGGACGGCGCGCTCTCGCCGGGCGTGATCGTCGCGCAGCTCGAGCGAGACCTCGCGGGGGCGGAACCTGCGCTGGTCGTCGTCTTCGCGTCGCCGGCGCATTCGTTGGAGCGCGTCGTCGAGCGGTGCGTGCGCCGCTGGCCTCGCGCGACGGTGCTGGGCGCGTCGTCGTCGGGGGAGTTTACCGAGCGTCGCGCGGCGAAGGGGGCGGTGTGCGCCTTCGCGCTCGCGGGGGATTTCAGGGTGTTCGCGGGCATCGCCGACGGGCTCGCGGCGGACGTCGAGTCGACGGTGCGTCGCGCGACCGATCCGCTGCCGGGCGAGTGCGCGGGCTTCGCGCATCGGACGGCGCTGATCTTGATCGACCCGCTCTCGGGCAACGTCGAAGAGGCGACGCTGTTGTGCGCTGCCATGCTCGGCGACGGCGTGCGGCTCGCGGGCGGCGCTGCGGCGGACGACCTGCGGATGAAGCAGACGTCGGTGGCGCTCAACGGCGATGTGCGCAGCGACGCGATCGTCGTGGCCGAGCTGTTCTCGCGCACGCCCGTGGCGTTCGGCGTGTGTCACGGGCACCAGAGCATCACCGAGCCGCTCGAGGTGACCGAGGTCGAGGCGAACGTGGTGAAGCGCATCGAGGGGCGAGCCGCGTGGGACGTGTGGAAGGAGCGCACGGCGGAGCGCGCACGGGCCGCGGGCATCGATCCCGAGTCGCTCGACGGAGACGCGTTGGGGGCGTACTTGCTGCGATTCGAGGGCGCGCTCGCGGCGGGCCGCGAGCTGAAGGTGCGCGCGCCGCTGTCGGTGACGCCGGAGGGGGGACTCGCGTTCGCCTGCGGAATTCCTCGCGGCGCGGCGTTGAGCATCACCGACGGCGGAGAGCGGGCGCAGATCGAGTCCGCGCGCGAAGCGGCGCGACGGGCGCGGGTGGCGCTCGGGCCGCACGAGGTCGCCGGGGCGATCGTGTTCGACTGCATCTGCCGCAATTTGATCTTGCGCGAGCGCTTCATCGACGGCGTGCGCGCGGTGTCCGACGAGCTGGGCGGCGCGCCCATCGCGGGCTTCGAGACGTACGGCGAGATCGCCTTCGACGTCGGGGACATGTCGGGCTTTCACAACACGACGACGGTGGTCGTCGCCTTCGGCCGGTAGGTGTCCCGTGCGCGAAGAGCCCGTTGACAGCACAGGCGGCACGTACCGCAGAGAGCAGATCGTCGCGCTCCTCTCGGCGAGCCTCGGCAACGAGACCGCCGAGCGCGTGGTCGATCAGGCGCTCGGCTCGCTCTTTCTCGACGGCGCTCGGCTGAGCCACGCGAGGGCCCTGGCGGTGCTCGAGCTCGTGGCGCTTCAGCCGGGGCTCGTCGGGATCGTCGCGCGGCTCGCGAAGGCGCGGGTGCGAGCGGGGCGAATGGTGCAGCGATGACGCGAACTTACGGCGTAAGTTTCGCTAAAATTGCAGGAGAAAATCGTTCATACGTCTGAACGGACCCCCTGCCTGAACTCAGCGCTGCTCGAGCGCGGCGATCCCGCTGGTGGCGTTGGCGCGGGCGGCGAGGGCGCGCTCTTGCTCGGTGGCGTAGTCGCGGTCCCAGGCGAGCACCTTCGGGGTCATGAGCTTGTGCCACAGGGGCGGGATCATCGCGACGAGGATGGTCGTGAGGTAGCCGTTGATCATCATGGGCGCGTCGGGATAGGGGCGCAGGTCTTGGTAAGGGACCTCGCCTTGCGCGTGGTGGTGCGAGTGGCGCGTGAGGTTGAACATGGTCCAAGAGCTCACGCGGCGGTTGGTGTTCCACGAGTGGCGCGGCTGCACGGGGGTGGCCGGGTCGCGGACCATGCCGTAGTGCTCCATGTAGTTGACGATTTCGAGCAGGGATTTTCCCCATAGAGCGCAGGCGATGAAGTAGGCCGCGCCCGTCGCTCCGCCGACGGCCCACGCGAGCGCGACGAGCAGCGCGGACATCAAGTGCCCACGGATGAACACGTTGTGCAGCGAGAGCGCGGGCAGCCGGCGCTTCTTCAGCCGCGCGGCTTCGATCTTCCATGCGCTGACGTTGCCGTGGAGGGTCGACGCGAGGATGTGAAAGTACACGTTGCGTCCGCGCGGCGCGGTCGCAGGGTCTTCGACGGTCGAGACGTACCGGTGGTGCCCGTACACGTGCTCGATGGCGAAGGACGTATCGAAGCTAAACGCCAGCAGCCACCGGCCGACGAACATCGAGACCTTGTCCCACGTGCGATGCGTGAGCTCGTGCGCGGTGATGGTCCCGAGCATCCCGATCATGAGCCCCGTGAGGATCCACGCGGACACGTGGTGACCTGCGCTGGTGGCGGCGCGCGCGGCGAGCGCGTCGTAGCCGGTCCACCCGTGGATCCACGCGCCGTAGCCGAGCGCGTCGGCGCTCGAGACGCTCCAGACCGACGTGAACACGATCGCAGCCAGCAGCGGCAGCGCGAGCCAGAGCTGCGCCGTGAGGATCACTGGATAGCGAAAGGTCGGCGTGCTCGTGTCGTCGCCGAGCAGGGCGTCGCCGACCATGTACATCGCGAGCACTCCGAGGAGGCCCGCGGTGATCGTCGCGCCGCCGAGCACGAGCGTGACGAGCGCGAGCAAGCCCACGAGGTGAAACGAGAAGAACTTGAGGTAGTGCAGGGCGTTGACGATCGGGCTCTGCGATGGGCTCTCGCTGCGGGTCGGCGGGATCGCTTGTTCTTTGGGCGCTGTGTCGGCGAGGGTCGTGAATCGATCAGCGCGGATGTGTTGCCGCGGCACGCCGTGCTCGCGCAGCGAGAGCGCGGCGGCGTCGATCATCGCGGGCGGACCGCAGAGGTACGCGTGCGCGCCGGGCTCGATGTTGTCCGCGAGGTGTTCGGTGACGAGCCCGCGCGCGCCCGTCCAGCTCGCGTCTCCCTGCGCTTCGCTCAGCACCGGAACGAAGCGAAACGCCCCCTTCCACTCCTTGGCGAGCGCGGCGATTTCGTCGAGCGCGTAGAGGTCCTTCACCGTGCGCGCGCCGAACAAGAGCGTGACCGAGCGTGTGCTCTGGGCGCGGGCCTGCGCGCGGAGGATCGCGAGGATGGGGGCGAGGCCGCTGCCGCCGGCGATGAAGAGCAGCGGGGCGTCGGCGTGGCGCAGGACGAACTCACCGTGCGGGCCGTCGATGCGCACGGACTGACCGAGCACGGGGTGGTCGTTGACGTAGCTCGAGAGCTTTCCGCCGGGGACTTTGCGGATGAAGAACTCGACGGTGCGGTCGTCCGACGGCGGCGCGGCGAACGAGTAGCTGCGGCTCACGCCAGCGAGCCCTTCGACGGTGACGTTGGCGAACTGACCGGGCTCGAACGCGAGGGGTTGCTCGAGCTCGACGCTCAACCGCGTGATGTCGTGCGTGAGCTTCTCTTGCTCGATGATCATCCCGGTGATGCCCGCGGCGGCGGGGGCGAGCGGGACCTCGATGCGCACGTCCGTGGTCGGGACGCTCTGGCACGCGAGGATGTAGCCCTGATCGAGCTCGTCTCCCGTGAGGAGGTAGCCGGTCTCGGTGTGCTCTTTCACGGCTCCGTCAGCGAGGCGACACTTGCACGTGCCGCAGCCTCCGACCCTGCAGCTGTTGGGAAACGCCACGCCGTTGCGCAGCGCCGCTTGCAGCACGGTCTCGCCCGGCTCTGCGACGATGGTGGTCGTCTCGTTGAGTTGAATGGTGGGCAGTCGCTTGGGCGCGTTGGGTTGAGTCAAAGGGCACCTCGTGCGTTCGACCGTAGAAACGCAGGCGCCAACGCGGGAGGTCATTTGTTGACAGACTTGGGTCTGTCGTAGACGAACGACGTCGTCGCCGCTCATCGAGCGAGCTCGAGAGCGTGCGACTAACGTGGGGTTCAGCTCGCGCGAGGGGCGGTCACGAGGACCGCGCGCCGCGAGCTACGGGGCTCAGGGGCGCGTGACCGCGACCGTGTACGCGCCGGCGTTGGTGGTGAAGCCGTCCACGTAGAGCGTGTGGATGCCGGCGCCAGCGGGGATCGTCGAGCTGATCGACGAGCGCACGCCGCAGGTTCCACCAGCGTCGTCGTTGCACACGTTGAGCGCGGCGCGGGCGGCGCTGCTCTGGTGCACCGAGGTGTCCCAGGTCGCGCGGCCGCAGGTGCTCGCGGTGAACGCGCCGCCCATGGAGGTGCCGCACGTGTACCAGAAGTACGTGTTCTCGGGGCCGGCCGAGCTGCACGAGCCCGTCACGCGGCCGGTGCCGGCGGTGGTTCCGCCCGGGGTGCTGCTGCCCGCGGCGAGCGCCGCGAGCGGGCCGTTGCCGACGGGGAGGTGTTGGAAGCGGATGTTGGTCGCGCCAGGGACGCCGCAGCCCGAGACGACGAGGCGGTAGGTGCCCGCCCCGAGCTGGGTCATGACCTGCGACTGCACGCCGGTGTTGCAGCCGGCGAGGCCCGAGTCGTCGTTGCAGGTGGTGCCGTTGGCGAGCGTGTTGGCGACGTTGGTGCCCGCGGCCGTCTGGATGAACAGCGACGTGTCGCGGGTCGATCCGAGCGTGTCGGCGTAGACGATCTCGCTCTGACCCGCGGCGATCGTGAACTGGTAGAACACGTCGTTGCCCGAGGTGCAGCCGCAGGTTCCGGTGGTGTTGTTCACGGCCGAGAACGTGTCGACGGTGAAGGTCGACTGCGGCGCGGCCATGTTGATGACCACGGGGGCCGTGGGCAGGTCGTTCGACGGGGTGGGGATGCACGCGCCAGCGCGGCAGTTCTCGGTCCCGGCGCAGCGACGCGCGCACGCGCCGCAGTTGAGTCGGTCGTTCTGCAGGTCCGCGCAGGCGGCGCCGCAGCGCGTGCCGGTGGCGCAGTTGGCGAGGACGTAGTTGACCGTCGATGCGCCCATGCCCGAGCACGCGTCGACGACGATGTTGTTGAGGCCGATCTGGTTCACGGTGGTCGCGGGGACCTGCGAGTTGAGGCTCGATCCGTTGGCGCAGACGCCGCCGATGTCGTCGTTGCACACCGCGGTCGCGGCACGAAGCGCGCTGTACTGGGCGACTTCGATGTCGTAGGCGGCGAGGTTGACGCCCGTCATGGGGTTGCAGCTGTTCGCGTTGAACGCGGTCGCCGCGGTGTTGGGGCAGGTGAGCCACCAGAAGGAGTTCTCGGCGCCGCCCGAGCAGCAGGCGCTGGCGACGGTGCCGGTGCCGGCCGTCGTTCCGGTCGCCTGGCGGACGGTGCCGTCGGGGGCGATGCGCGACGCCGTGCCGTTGCCGGCCGGGAGGTGCTGGAACTTGATCGACGCCGTGCCCGCCCCGCAGCCCGAGAGCACGAGGTAGTACGTGCCCGCCGGGAGGCGGGTGTAGATCAACGACTGGAGCCCGCCGAGGCCGCACTGGCCCGTCGCGCCCGCGTCATCGTTGCAGGTGAAGAACCCAGCGGGCGCCGTGACGTTCGCGCCCATCGCGTCCTGGATAAACAGCGACGTGTCCCAGGTCGCGCCGAGGGTCTCGGCCATCACCAGCTCGGGCGCGGTGAGGACGAAGCTATAGAACACGTCGTTGCCGCGGGTGCATCCGCAGCTGCCAGCCACATCGTTGCGCGCCGCGGTCGTGTCCGCTGCCAGCGTCTGCGACGCCATCGCCAGGTTGATCAGCGTGGCGCCCGCGCGGGTGTCATTCGCAGGGGGCATGCCCATGCACGCGCCCATGCGGCAGCTCGTGCCCATGGCGCACACGCGCCCGCACATGCCGCAGTTCGTCGAGTTGGACTGCAGGTCCACGCAGGTGGCCGCGGCGCCCGCGCCGCACACCATCTGTCCCGCAGGGCACGCGCACGCGCCCGCGGTGCAGGTCTGGCCCATCGCGCAGGCCCGTCCGCACATCCCGCAGTTGTTGCGATCGGTCTGGGTGTTGACGCACGTCGCGGGCATGCCGCAGGCGGTCTGGCCCATCGCGCAGGCGCAGGCGCCGGCGGTGCAGGTCTGGCCCGCGGGGCACGCCGTGCCGCACGTTCCGCAGTTGGCGTTGTCCGTCTGCGTGTTGACGCAAACCGAGGGCATTCCGCAGCCCATCTGTCCCGCAGGACACGCGCAGCGTCCGGCCTGGCACGTGGTCCCGCCAGCGCAGACCGTCCCGCACGTCCCGCAGTTGTTGTTGTCGGTCTGGGCGTTGACGCAGGTGCGGCCGCAGAGCAGCTGCCCCGCCGCGCACGCGCACGCGCCCGCGGTGCACGTCTGGCCCATGGGGCAGGTCGTCCCGCACGCGCCGCAGTTGCTGTTGTCCGTCTGCGTGTTGACGCAGGTCGGCGCCATCGCCATGGGCGTGCAGTCGGTCTGGCCCGCCGCGCACATCGGCCGCGGCATCGCGCACGCGCCCATGGCGCACACTTGTCCTGCAGGGCACGCGTTGCCGCAGGCGCCGCAGTTGATCGCATCCGTCTGCAGGTCAGCGCACGCAGCGCCGCACGCGGTCTGCCCCATCGGGCACACCAGCATGCCCATGCACGCGCCGGCGGTGCACGTCTGTCCCATCGCGCACGCGCGACCGCAGGCGCCGCAGTTGGCCGCGCTGGTCTGCGTGTCCACGCACGTCCCGCTGCAGTTGGTCTGCGTCCCGGGACACATCATGGTCGACACGCACGCGCCGGCGGTGCACGTCTGGCCCATCGGGCAGGCGTTGCCGCAGGCGCCGCAGTTGGTCCCGTCCGTCTGCGTGTTGATGCAGCGTCCGCCGCAGAGCGTCTCGCCCGCCGCGCACATCGGCGCGCCGCACACGCCGCTCGTGCACGTCTGTCCCATCGGGCAGGCGGTGCCGCAGGCGCCGCAGTTGCTCGCGTTCGACGAGGTGTCCACGCACGTCCCGCCGCAGTCGATCTGCCCGATCGGGCACATCATCGCCGCGCGGCACGCGCCCGCGGTGCAGCTCTGGCCCATCGGGCACGCGGTGCCGCAGGCGCCGCAGTTGGCTGGGTCGGTCTGCGTGTTGACGCACGTCCCGCTGCAGTCGACCTGGGGCGCCGTGCACGTCACCGTCGCGCGGCACGCGCCCATCATACAGCTCTGGCCCATGGGGCACGCGGTGCCACAGGCACCACAATTCATGTTGTCCGTCTGCGGGTTGACGCACGTGCCGTTGCACGCGAGCTGGCCCATCGGGCAGGTCGGGCCCGAGTCCGGGCGCGAGGCGTCGGGCCGGGACACGACGTCGACCGTCGCCTCACGGCTGGCGTCGCGGCCTGCGTCCGTCGGTTGCGAGGGCGTCGCGCAGGCGACGGCGGTGGTCGCGCAGAGCAGCCACGCGAGTTTGTTTTTTATCATCCAATCACTCCATACAAGGCCCGTTCGCCGGGCGGTTCGAGCACGCAACATCGCAGCCTGTGTCGGTCGAAATGACATCGGCAGGAGTTGGAATGCTCCAACACCCGCGCGGGCTCTCCGACCGAGCCGGACTGTATCCGGTATTCGACCGCGCACATAGACATCGGCGCGACCGTCGTGGACGATCGCCGCTGGCGACGCCGTGAGCGCGAGCGACGGATTTACACTTCCGGTTCAGTATCTTCGGCACATCGCCGAGCAGCTTCGGTCGATGGGGGTGTCGGTCGACGCGTGGCTGCGTGGCAACGGGCTGAGCGAGGCGCGGCTCGCCGAGGCGGACCTGTGGGTCTCTCGCGCGGTGTTCGAGCGGCTGGTGCTCGACGCGCTCTCGTTGTCCGAGGAGCCTGCGCTGGGCCTGTTCGTGGGCGAGCGGCTGGTCGCGAGCACGCACGGGATGGTGGGCTTCGCGGCGCTCAACAGCGGGACGATCCGCGAGGCGTTCGGGGTCTTCGAGCGGTTCATCTCGATTCGAACGTCGCTGCTCGAGACGGCGCTCGAAGAGCGCGAGCGCGACGCGAGGATGGTGCTGCGCGAGGTCGAGCCGCTCGGCGCGATGAAGCGACCAGTGTTCGAGGCGGTGCTGCTCAGCGTGAAGAACGTGCTGAGCACGATCTCGATGGGCGCCGCGAGGATCGAGCAGGTCTCGTTCGACTTCGAAGCGCCGCCGTACAAAGACCTCGCGCGCGAGCTGTTCGGCTGCGCGGTGCGCTACGGCCAGGCTTGGACGGGGTTTGCGATCGAGCGCGGGGCGCTCGACGAGCCGCTGAAGCTCTCGGACCCGACGGCGTTTCGCGTGGCGGCCGAGGTCTGCCAGCGCGAGCTCGACAAGCTGGAGGCGAACACGACGCTCTCCGCTCGGGTGCGGCGGTTGCTCGTCGAGCAGCAGAGCGGGTTTCCGTCGCTGAAGAGCACGGCGCGGCACCTGCGGTTGACGCCGCGCACGCTGCATCGTCGGCTGCTCGACGAGGGCACTTCGTACAGGGAGCTGCTCGAAGACGTGCGACGAACGCTGGCGCTGGCGCATTTGAGCGCAGGGCGTTTCAGCGTCGAAGAGGTGGCCTACTTGCTCGGCTACACGGACGCGTCGAACTTTCGCAGGGCGTTCAAGCGCTGGGAGTCGACGACGCCATCGGCGAAGAAGGGCCGCGCGCCGCGGTGAGCGTGCGAGCGGGGACCGTTGCGACGACGGCTTCGCGCTGAGCACGCCGCTCACCACACGCTGATCGCGAAGCACGCGTTGGTACAGAAGCTCACGGACGGCGGGCGTCCATCCATCGAGCGGAATCACGAACAGCGGGGCTGGCGGCGAGCGCTGCGGCTCGTTGACGCGCTCGCTCAGCGGCGGCGAGCCAGCGAGTACGGGCATCGAACACAGGGTCACGATGGAGGCGCACGACAGCGCAACGCGCTTCGTCACGACCGAGGCACTCAACGCCGCGCGCGATCGACGGTGTACAGCTTCGCTGAGGAGCCGCGCATCGCGGCGGGGACGAGAGCGTCGGGCGTGGTTCATCGATGGACGTCGCCGGGGACGCTTCGCGCCGGGCGAGATCGGCGATGAATCAGAAACTTCGTTGCGTACGGGCATTCATGGACTTGCGTCGCGCGCGGCGATCGTGTGACGGCGCGCGGCGACGTTGATGGCGGCGTCGCTGCCATGCCACTCTGCGACCGCGTGAGGTCATCGATCACGACGTGCGCGGTGGGTGTGTGGGTCGTGCTCGCGTCGAGCGAGGCCCACGCGCAGGGGGCGGAGGCTGTGGCCGTTCCGGCGAACTCCGTCGCGTTGAGCTGGGTGCGACTTCCGGGCGCAGAGACATGTTCGTCGCCACAGTCCATCGCGCGCGCCGTGCAAGCGCGGGTGGGCGGCGAAGTGCTCGTCGGGCTCGCGCGCGCGGACTGGTCCATCGAGGGGCGCATCGAGCGTCGCGGTCGCACGTGGGTTGCGACGCTCGCCGCCGCGCGGGCGCCGGGCGAACAAGCGATGCGAACGCTCGAGCGCGTCGCCCCGGACTGCGCTGCGATCGACGAGCAGGTCGTGACGGTGATCGCGTTGCTGCTCGATGCTCACTCGGCTCGACCGCGACCCGCGCAGGCGCCGGCAGCGGCGCCTCCTTGCCCTCCGTCGCGGGTCGTCGAGCGGACGGTGCGCGTGGTGGTTCCTGTGCCGCGCGTGATCGAGCGCGAGGCCGTCACGAGGCGGCGCGGCGTGGTCGACCTGGCGCTGGGCGGCGCGTTCGAAGCGCTCTCGCGGCCGTCGTTCGCTGCGCAGCTCGCGGGCGAGTGGACCGTCGCATGGCCGACCGCGCGCCTGCGCGTGGGCCTGACGTTCGTGGGTGTCTCGAGGGACACCGTCGCGTGGAGCGCAGGGCAAATGAGCGTGAACTCCCTCGCGTTGAGCGCGTCCGCCGCGATCTGCCTGAGTCATCCGCGCGCTCCGTGGCTCGCGATGTGCCCTGGTCTCAGCGGCGGAGTCGCGTACGGAGCGGGCGAAGAGCGCGCGACCCGGCGCGAAGCCCTCTTGCCGATCGCCTCGTTGACCCTGCGCTCTCACGGAGAAATTCAGCTCTCTTCGCGCTGGAGCGCCCGACTATGGTCGGAGCTCGGCGTCAACGTCCTCCGTCCGCGCTTCGCCGTCGTGGACGAGGCGACGCAGCGCGCGCTCGCCGAGAGCTCGCCTGACTCTCCAGTGAGCCTCTCGGCAGGCGCGTCCATTTCTTTGCACTTTGGCTCAGAAACGCGCTGAGCCCGCGCATTCATGGGCGAGTCCTTGGTTGCGATGAGCCCGTCACCCCAGCTTTCGTTCGAGGCGCTGTACCGCGCGCACATCTCGGACGTCTGGCGCATGCTGTTCACGCTGGGCGTGCGCGAGTCCGACCTCGCCGACGCGTGCCAGGAGGTCTTCGTCATCGTGCTGCGCAGGCTGCCTGAGTTCGACGGACGCGCGAAGGTCACTACCTGGCTGTACGCCATCGCGCTGCGCGTCGCGGCGGGCTTTCGTCGCAAGGCCCACGTGCGCCGCGAGCAGCTCGTCGAAGAGAGCCCCGAGCAGAGCAGCGACTCGCGGCTCGACGAGGGCCTCGACGAGCGTCGCGCGCTCGCGCGCGTGAGAGACGCGCTCGAGGCGCTCGATGACGACCGTCGCGCGGTGTTCGTCTTGTTCGAGCTGCAAGAGCTCACACTCAAAGAGATCGCCGAGACCGTTGGCTGTCCGTTGCAGACGGCGTACTCGCGGCTGCTCTCTGCGCGAAAGTTTCTCGCGCAGCGCGCGCAACCGTCAGCCACCCAAGGAGGCGCGCGATGACTGAACAGCAGGACCCGACGCGGTGGGCCGACGACCCCTCGGCGCCCGACTCGCTTCGGTCCGCGTTGCGTGCGGCACGCCGCGCTTCGCCGACGCCCGAGGCGGTCGACTCGATGCTCGCCAACGTCGAGCGAGCGGCGGGGCAGCCTGCTGGACAAGCGGCGCGAGGAGCGCCCAGCACGCCGCCGCCGACGCAGGGCACGTGGCACTTGGGCGCGAAGTTCTGGCTCGGTGTGTTGATTCCGGTGTGCGCGCTCGCGTTGCTGCTCGGCCGCACAACGCCGCCGCGCGCGTCGGACAACGCGCCGCGTGCGATCGCGCGAGATCCTGCGCCCGCGGCGCCGGACTGCGCTGTGAGCGCGCCCCGGGTCGCGGCCGTCACAGCACCCGCGGCATTGTCCGCGCCGATCCACGAAGCGGTCGATGGAGGCGCGCGTATCGTGCTGCCTGCGTGCGACGCCGAGGCGCATCAACGCCGCGTCTCGTCGGCGCAGTCGAAGCTGCGTGAAGGGGATTTCGCCGCGGTCCTCTCGCTCGCTCGGGCGGATCGGTCGCGGTGCCCGAACGCGTCGATGGCCGAAGATCGCGAGCGCGTCGCCATCGAAGCGCTCGTGCGCAGCGGGCGCGACGCCGAGGCGATGGCGCGATGGCGTGCGTTTCGGCGAACGTTTTCGCGTTCGCTCTACACGCGGGCGCTCGAGGTGATCATCGAGCGACGCTCCCTCCGCTGAGCGAGCGCTACTCGAGGCGGTCGGGGGACTCTCGCCAGACGACCGGGGTTCCGGTGAACCACTCTCGCGACGGAGTCGTCGCGAACCGCAGACGGCCTGGCATCGAGGGGCTCTGCGCGATCACGTACAGCTCGCCCACGCTGCCGAGCCACTCGCGGGCGCCGGGGCCGTTGACCACGTGCACGAGCGGCGACTCTGCGCCGAGCTCGGGAAACGGGGCGCCGAGCGAAATCGGCGCATATCTGATCGTCGGGATCACGTCGGAGCCAAACGTCATCCCGAAGATCACCGTCGGCCCGAGCGCGAACGCGACGGCGTCCACCCACCCGAGCGGGGCGAGAAAGTCGTGCGCGGAGAAGGGCGTCGTGGGCAGCGACGATCCGAAGCTACGACGCTGCGGTGACGGCTCGAACATGCTGTCCGTCAACGTCTGCACGAACCACAACATCGCGTAACCGCCGCTCGTCTCGCGCTCGAGCGAGAGCGCCACGATGCTGTCCGGCCCCATCGGGCGCACCTGCGGGCGTATGTGAAGCGCGTCGCACGCTGACGCGGGCGAGAGCATGGTGGAGAGGGACCAAGGCCCGTTGGGCCCGCCGTCGCCGATGCCCCGGTCGACAAAGTAGAGCTCTCCGCGGTCTGTCTGTCCCGCGACGAAGACGCGCTCGCTCGCCCCGAAATTCGAGTGCGAACGCGCTGCCGGCGCGCTGACCCAACGCGCGCCGCCCGACGGTGCAGGGACGCGGTCCCATTCGCCCATCGCCTCGCCGCACGGGCCCGCGACGTTGGTGGCGAATCGTGCCCAGTATTCGAGTTCGCCGCTCGCGTTGCGACCCGCGACGATCACGTGCTCGCGGCGGTGGGCGGTCGCTGGAGTGCCGATGAGGGTGACGCCCGGCGGCGCGCCGAGGTTCTGCGTGCACTGGCGGGCCATCGCCGCGGTGCGAAGCTCTGCGCGAAGCGTCCCGTCAGCGGCGACGTAGTAGAGTCGAACCACCGTGTTGAACGCTGTTCGGTCGGGAGAAACCGCGACGCCCCGAGTGGTCAACCCAGTGAGCTCCGGCGCTGTCCGCGCGCACGCGGAGCCGCTGTCTCCGACGTCCGGCGCTGCGTCCTGCGGGGGAGCGTCGCGGTTGAACTCGGGGGCGTCAGACGCGTCCGAGTGCAGCGCGACGTCCGCGGCGTCCATCCGAGCGTCGTACGTGACGACGTCGTCGAGTGACGAAGGGCCGGACGTCGCGTCGCGCGCGGAGTCATCGCGGTCGCTCGGGATGACGGCGACGGCGCCCAGCGTTCCGCAGCCGGTCACGCAGAGGCAGGTCGCCAACGAGAACCACGGTCGCACCAGCATCGCGCTCTTCACTGCGTGACGAGCATACGAATACGCTCGATTGTTCATCGAAGAATTCCCGCCCGAAGCGCGAGCGCGGTGGCTTCGCTCTTTGTACTAACCCCGAGCTTTCGATACGCGCGCGTCACGTACGTCCTGACGGAGCCTATGGAAATATTCAGGTGAATCGCGACTTGCTCGTATCGATACCCCTCGGCGAGCAACGATAGCACCTCGCGCTCCCTCGTCGTGAGCAGCGGCGCGGCGCGGCTCTGCGCTGGCGGCGCGATGGCCTCGCAGCGAGGCACGAAAAAAGAACAGCAACGGTGCAGAGTCGAAGCGCTCTCTCGCATAGCAGCGATGAATGGTCGAGCGCGTGATGATTTCTGACCGACGCTGAGTCGACGGTCAGGACTCGTCGAGCGACGGCTGCCTGACTTCGATCACGAAGTGCTGCGACTGCGGTCCTTGTACGACGCCGTCGGGGCCCGACTCGATGACGTACACGCCTGGCGTCGAGAAGCCGAAGCTGCCTGGACTACGTGAGTCGACGCCTTCGACCGGGGCGCGGCGGTCGGCGCCGGGGTTCCACGGGTACTCGGGACCGCAGAGCAGCCGCACGCGGTGGCCTGCGGGCGCGCTCAACTGCACGGCTTGTCCGCGAGAGACGACGAAGTAGCGAGGCAGCGAGCTGACATCGGATACGCGCGGGATCGCTTCGCCGGGGCTCTGGTTGACGACCTCGACCCGTGGCGCGCTGCCGCCGAACGCGACGCGGATCTGACGGTCCGCGACTGGCGGGATCGTCGGCACCGGGCGCGCGCGGTTGTCCGTGTACTCGGGCGGCAGGGTGATGCCGTCGTTGAAGCAGTCGAGCGGCGCTTCGAGGCGAAGGTGCGCGACGAAGTAGCGGGTCCATAGCTCGGTGCCCATCGGGGTTGGAATCGCGCTGGTCGACTCGAACGCAGTCGGTGCGGGCGCAGCCGCGCGGGCGACGTTGGGGTCGGGGGCGCTGACGAGAAACGATGTTCCGCTGTCGTTGTCGATGGTGATCCCGGCCATGCGAACGTTGTTGCCCGCGACGAGTTCGAGCGATCCACCGTTGAGAAAGAACTGCACAGGGATGGCCGGCCCCACCGCGGTGCCGTCGAGCGACGAGAGCTGCATCGAGCCCGACTGGCCGTCGATCACCAGCTTGACGGCCAGCGTCCGCGACCACGGCGAGCGAAGCACGGAGGGATCCTCGCGCGTGGCGCCCGCGGGCTGAAACGTGGAGTAGTTGGTCAAGTACCCGATCAGTGTGCGCGTGCGAAGCCGCAAGTCGAGCCGTTGTTGCTGCGCCGCGAGCGCCGCGAGGTCTGGCTGCACGCGCGCGAACACCGCGCCGTAGCCAAGTCCGAAGTCGACCACCATCGTTCCGCTCTTGGTGAAGAACGCGCTCGTCGATGCTGGCTCTGGACCACGATACGGAAACGGCGCGGTCCCTGCGCCGACGGCGCGCGTGAAGGGCGTCGTCACAGAGAACGCGGGGCGCACGTGGTTCTGTGTTGGATCGCAGGCCCCCAGCGTGACACGCCAATCCGTGCCCGGGTCTTCTGCGGCGCCGAACACGAACGTCGGCGCCATCATCGGCGCGGACGGAACGGCGCCTCGCAACGGCCAAGGGCGCAGCGCGTCGGCGCGCGCTCCGGGGGCGGCTTCGAAGACCGCGAACGTTGGCGTCGTCATCGCCATGCCTGACCACTGCG
This sequence comes from Myxococcales bacterium, assembly GCA_013298625.1. Taxonomy (GTDB): domain Bacteria; phylum Myxococcota_A; class Polyangia; order Polyangiales. The sequence continues at coordinate 5,472 of JAAFIF010000070.1, read as the reverse complement.
CGGTGAGCGCCGAGGACTCTGCGCACGTCGCCGGTTCGAGCGCCGTGACGAGCGCTCCGCCGAGCTCGAGGGCGTAGCCGAAGCCAGGGAGCGCGAGGGCCTTGAGCGTGCTTCCGATGGCGAATCGTACCCGGTTCGAGCTCGAGCGCACCGAGAGCAGCAGCGGCGTCGATCCTCCGCGCCGCGTGACGTCGCCGCCCACCAGCACGTCGTCCGCGGCGTTCGTCGGCGTCCCGTTGTCGAACCGCAGCGAGAACGTCGCTCCGCTGAGCGTGAGCGTGTACACGTCGCCGGGCGACGCGCTTCCGACGAGCAATGGCGGCGCGGGCAACGCTCGGAGGTCCGGCGGCGCTTGCATCGGCAACGCCGGAGCGGGGGGCGTCGCGGGCGCGCACGCCGCGCTGACGAGCGCGAAGCAGAGACTCGAGAGAGAGCTCATCGCGGCTCGGCGCGCGGACTCGATGCTGGGCTTCATGGCCGACACCGTACGGACGACGATCGCGGCGATCATGTCCGATGGACATTCGAAGTACGCGCACGCGCAGGTCGAATCGCCATCGGACTCGATCGTCGAGCGATCGCGCCGTAGTTGTTCGTTCGATGAGCCAACATTCGAACCAAACCCTGCGCGCTGCTGCGTCGATCGCGATCACCACGCTCGTTGGTGCCTGCGCGCCGCCTCCTCCTACACCGCAACCAGACGCTTCGATGCAGGATCGCGCGGCGATCCCTGATGCGAGCGCTCCCGAAGACACGGGGGTGATCGTGGACACGGGCGTGATCGTGGACGCGGGCGTGATCGTGGACACGGGCGTCCCGGCAGACGCGCGCGAATTGAACATCAAGATCGCTGGCGAGATCGACAGCGCTGGCGTCGCGACGACGCGCTTTCGGGCGCTGCTCGCGGGGCGCGGACGGGTGACGCTCGAGGCCTCGCCGACCATCAACAACGCGTTCGTCAGCGGCGTGGATCTGCTCGTGATCGGCAATTTGCCAGCGCCGCTGTCGGTCAGCGAGCGCGCGTCGCTGGCGGCGTACGTCGCTGGCGCGCGCGGGCGGGTCTTGGTGCTCGGCGGATACGAAGCTGGCCAAGAGGCAGAGACGCACAGCGTCGTGCAGTCGTTCAGCATGGCGATCAACACGACGACGCCGGTGCTCTTGTCGCCCGCTACGGAGTTCATGATGGGCGCGGTCACCAACGGGGGGATCGCGGCGCCTCCGTCGATCAACGGGGCGTACCAGTTTCAGTTCGTCAATGGTCCGTTGGCGGCTGCTGAGGCGCGCGTGACCGCGGCGCCGATGCCGTGGATCGCCGCGCGCTACGAGAGCGGCACGGGAGGAAAGGTCTTCGTCTGGCTCGACGAGTGGGCGACGCTCGACCCGCAGATGGCCGAGGCCAACACCGCTCGCTTCTGGGGCAACGTGCTCGACTACCTCGCGCGCTGATCGCACGGGCATCGACGCCCTGTGCGAGCGCGGGTGGGGGTCAGGTTCCCGAGTGCGCAGCGCAGCGGTAGCCGAGGCCGACGAGCGCGCCGCCGTTGATGCGCGCGGTGATTCCGACGGCGACCTGGTTCGCAGGGCAGAGGGCTGCGGCTGTGGAGCCTGCGATGACGCCTGCGTAGTTGCTGGTGCCGCCTGCGGTGGTTCGACCCGCGCCGTTGGCGTACGGGACGCGCGCGACGACGCACGTCCCTTGCGCGCCGTTGATGCCCGCCGCCGAGCCGCGCGCGCTCAACGCCGCGAGGACTTGATCGGTCCCGCAGGACAACACGTCCGTGCGTGCGCCGATCGGGACCGTCCCGAGCAGCGTGCCGTTGGCGCTCGCGCCGCGCTGGGCGATGACGAAATCGCCCGCGTCCGCGTAGAGCGCGCTCATCGAACGGCATCGCGCGCGCACGCCCGTGAACGTCGTCGACGGCGGCAGCGAGTAAAGCTCGAGTCCGTCCACCATGGTGCCCGCAGGGCACTCGTAGTTCGCGTCGACGCCCGCTCCGCCGCCCGGCGCGGCGACGTTCGACCCGACGATCGCCTGTCGGACTGGCGTCGTTACGCGAGGCGTCGAGCAGCGCAGCGCGAGGCCGTCGATCTGCGTCGATCCGACGCTGACGAAGCCCGTGGCGACGGTGCCGGTGGCGCAGAGGGTGGGCAGGAGCGTTCCTCCGCCGGCGCCGATGGACGCGACGGTGAGCCTCGGCGAGATCGCGCTTACCGCGATGGGCGACGTGCTCGTCGTCGCGAGCGGAGCGCAATCGAACCGCAGTTCACCGAAGGTCGTCCCCGTGACCCTGGCCCGCACTCCGGTGACGACGTGATGCTCGGGGCAGTTCACGGTAAACGACTGCGCGCCGATCGTCCCGGCTTGCGCCGACGACTGCGTCGGCGGCTCTGTGAAGCGCAGCCGATTGACCGCGGTCGCGTCGGTGTTTGCCCGTTGGCAGAGCGTCTGCAAGCTCGTGATGCGCGATTCGTCGGCGCTCATCGAGCCCCGAAATCCGACGAGCATCTCGTCGAACTGGCAAGCAAACACCGCAGACACCGCGGCGCCGAGCGTCGTCGAGTTGCCGTCGAGCACCGTGCCCCCGAGCGCGAGCGTCGCAGGCAGGGCGGCGCACGACCCTGCGCTGCACACGCCGGACGCGCACCGGTTGCCGCATGCGCCGCAGTGGTTCGGGTCCGTCAGCAGGTCGTACGGCGCGATGCATCGACCGCCGCATGCGAGCCAACCTGCGGCCGTACACGAAGGCGCGTAGTCGATCGTGAGGCGGTACGCGCCGCTCGATACGCGGGCGCCGTCGACGTACACGACGTTGAGCCCGCCGCGCGCGGGCAGCGGCGCGAGGACGCGCGCGTCGATGCGAGAAGCGAAGCCGTTGTCGTTGCACGAGCTGCTCAACGCGTCCGTTTGCGCCACGTGCAGGACGCTGTCGAACCAAGAGCCGAGCGTCTCGGCTTGCAGCGAGCTGCCCGCGTCGGACGCGCACGAGGTGAAGTAGTAGGCGTCCTCGCCGGCGTTGTCCGTCCCAGGTCGGCACGATCCCAGCGCCGCGCTGCCCGAGCTGCTCGTGCGCCCGCGCACTTCGGCGCCGATGCTCGAGTACGCGATGTTTTGCCCGTTGGCCGCGGCCACTGCGGTGAGGCTGAGCTCGAAGGTGAGCGGTCCGACCTCGGGCGCGCGACGACCGACGGCGACGTAGTACGTGCCGGCGTTGAGCACGGAGGTGAGCTCCGATGTGCGGGCGCCGCATCGTGTGTCGGTCGCGCCGCAGCCTAGCGCCCCGCCGCCGCCGTCGGGCACGAACGTGATCGCCGAACCACCTGCGCTCGCGGAGTGCACTTGCGCGCTCACGATCGAACGCCGAGCGAGCGTGAAGCGGTAGAACGTCGCTCCGTTGACGCATCCTCCGACATCGACTCCCGGCAGCGAGAGCTGGCTGTCGAACCGCGTCGAGATGCCGTCTGGCGTCGAAGGAACGACGACGGCGGTCGCGAGCGTGGCGTTGGTCGGCGCGCACGCGCTCGCGGCACATGCGGTGTTGCCAGTGCACCGGGCGCCGCACGCGCCGCAATGGTTGTTGTCCGTTCGGGGATCGACGCAGCTCGCGCCGCACATGCGTCGAGGTGCGGCGCAGGTGCTGACGCACGCGCCGGCGACGCACACGTCGGAGCCTTCGCAGGTGCGCCCGCAGCCGCCGCAGTTGCTTCGATCGCTGTTGGTATCGACGCAGCTGCTGCCGCACTCGCTGAGGCCTGCTGGGCATTGGCAGGAGCCAGCGCGGCACGTGGCGGTGGCGGGGCAGGCGTTTCCGCAGGCGCCGCAGTGGAGCGGATCCGAGGCGATCACGCGACACGAGCCGCCGCACAGCGCCTGCGACGCTGGGCACACGCAGCTTCGCGCAGCGCAGACACGACCGGCGGGGCAGGCGTTTCCGCAGGCGCCGCAGTGGTTTGGGTTGGTGGCGAGGTCGGCGCATGTCATGGCTGCGCCAGAGCCGCACGCGACTTCGGGCGACGAGCACGGGAGCGCGCAGCGTCCAGACTCACAGAGCTGCGGCGAGGTGCAAGCGTTTCCGCAGGCGCCGCAGTGGCTCGCGTTGGCGGCGAGGTTGACGCAGCGGCCAGCGCACAGCGTCTGCCCTGCGGGGCACTCGCAGCGACCCGAGACGCAGCTCTGTCCGGATGAACAAACGTTTCCGCAGGCGCCGCAGTGATTTGTGCTGCTCTGTCGATCGACGCAGTCCGAGCCACACAACGTTTGCGTGGGACCACACACGCCTGTGTCGACTGGAGGGACGCCTGTGTCGACGGGAGGGACGCCTGTGTCGACGGGAGGGACGCCTGTGTCGATGGGAGGCACGCCCGTGTCGATGGGAGGGACGCCGGTATCGGTGGGAGGGACGCCCGTGTCGATGGGAGGGACGCCCGTATCGGTGGTGACGTCGACGGAAACCTCTGCGTCGGGCGTCAGCCCGTCCGCTTCGATCACACTGGAGTCGGGCTCGTTTCGATCGCTCTCCGCTGCGTCGAACGGCGCGTCGGGTGGCGTGCGATCCGCCCGTGCGTCTTGTGGCGCACGTATGTCATCGACTGCGTCCGCTGTCTGCCCATCCGGTGTTGGAGTCGGTGCGATGGCCGGAGCGCACGCCGAAACGGCGACGCACGCGACGGCAGCAACCACGAGGCTGCGCATGGAGTGTCTTCTCTCTCTGGTCGCTGCGGGACGACGCGTCTTGCAGCGCGACCGCCCGTTGAATGCGCGCTCGCCGCGCGCTTTCTGACTCGCCGCGACCGCGCGGATCGCGCTCAGAAATGAGCTGCGATGCGTGCATTCATTGGATCAACCGCGCGAGCGGTCTCGATCGCGAAGACGAACGAGTTCACCGCCGCGTACGACGGTCACGCGGTCGCGACGCTGCCTGTCACCCGAGACGCTCGCGCACGCGTCGCGCACGGCGCTCAGCGCGCGCTCTTTGCCCGGGACCCGGTGACCGTGACCCCGCTGAATACACGGTTACGAATCGAGTAGATTGACTCGCTGCGTTTCTCGACTGCGCGTGCGGCGACTTGCTCCGCAGATTTCGGGACTGGCCTGATTTCGTCCCTCCTCCGTCCTCGCAGAGCCTCGGCCGTCGGCAAATCACGCGTAGTCCCGAGGCGCGATGGCTTCGCCACTGCACGATGCTTCGCGCGTCGGCGCTCGCTCCGTCGTTTACGAAACGCAGCCATCATCCTCCCCACCACGACGGTCACACGCTGCGCTCGTGCGCCGCCCCTCCTGCGTCGAAAACTTGTTCGACCGTTTTCGAATACGGAGGGGCGGTCGGCACCGGTTACTCGGGCAACGTTGCCCGCGTTGCCGCGCGCGGTCGTGCTCGGTGGCTCGCGTCATTCGCCGCTCGCTGCGTACGCTGAGCGTGGTCGCGCGCTTCGCGCACCTTCCGACGCGAGGCTTCGAGCTGTCAAGCGTCACTA
>JAAFIF010000126.1 GCA_013298625.1 Myxococcales bacterium | reverse complement strand
CTCGCTCGCGTCTGCGCACTGCGCGACCACCACGCGACAGGCGCAACCGCCCGTCGTTGTCCCCATCGCCGCCCGCGACACGCCCCAGACCGCGCTCGAGCGCGAGCTCGCGGCGATGACGCCGGACGCCCTCGAGACCACGCGAGACCGCGTGACCGAGCACCAGGGCACCCTCGGCGAGCGCCCGAGACGCGAGCCCAACGCGCCCTTCGAGCACGCGTACGCGATCCTGCTCGAGCGCGGCGAGACCGTGCAGATCGACCTGCACGCCAGCTACGACACCGTCCTTCGCGTGCGCTCGCCGAGCGGGCAAGAGCGCGAAAACGACGACGTTTCACAGGGCGTCCTCGACTCGCGGCTGCGCTTCACCGCAGACGCGCCCGGCGTCTACCGCGTCGTCGCGACGTCGTTCGCCGCGACCAGCCGCGGCCCCTTCACGCTGCGGGTCGCCCGCGGCAGCGCCGTCGGCGAAGAGCGCCCCGCCGGAGCGCCCGCAGACCCGCGCGGAGCCACTCCCCTCGCGGACCACAGCGACCTCGCCTCGCTCATCGACAGCAGCGCGCCGCAGCGCACGTTTCGCTTCGAAGCGCGCCGCGGAGACTGGCTCGAGCTCGAGACGCACCACGCGGCGTTCGACACGGTGCTCGAGCTGCGCGGCCCCCGCGGAGAGAGCTGGCAAAACGACGACAGGGTCAGCGGCGATCTGCACTCGCGCATCGCCGTCGTCGCGCCCGCAGACGGGACGTACGTCGCCGCCGTGCACGGCTATCGCCCGACGATGCAGGGCGCCTTCAAGCTGCGCTTCGATCGACTGCCGCGCCCAACACGCGGCGGCGGCGGCGAGGTGCGCGTCGCGGGCCCGCGCGGCCGAGGGCAGATCTACGGCGTGTTTCTCGGCATTCGCGACTATGGCTCCGAGGCGAACAACCTCCCGCACTGCGACGAAGACGCGACCGAGCTCGCGCGCGTGATGCGTGAGCGGGGGCTGATGGACCAGTCCCGCCAGGTGGTGCTCACCAACGCGCAGGTCACGCCCGCCGCGGCGCGCGCAGCGATTCAGCAGATGGTCGCGCGCGTCGAAGAAGACGACGTCCTGCTCGTCTTCTACTCGGGTCACGGGCGACAGATCCGCGGGACGACCAGCGCCACCGAGCCGGACGGCATGGACGAGACCATCGCCCTGCGCGGAGGCAACATCACCGACGACGAGATGGCCACGCTGCTCACCCCGGCGCGCGGGACGGTGCTGCTCGCGCTCGACAGCTGCTACAGCGGCGGATTCGCGCGCGACGTGATCGCAGGCCCGCGGCGCATCGGACTGTTCGCGAGCGAAGAAGACGTGCTCAGCCAGGTGGCGCAGCGCTTCTCCGCGGGCGGCTACCTCTCGTACTGGCTGCGCACGGGCCTCGGCGGCGAGGCCGACCGCAACCACGACGGGCTCGTCCTCGTCGGAGAGCTCACGGACTACCTGCTCGACCGCTTCGCGCAGTACCGCGGGAGCATCAGCACCACAGGCAACGGGGATTTCTCTACGCAGCAGCAGCCTCGCCTCGAGCGCGGCAGCGTCGAGCCCGCGTCGCTGTTGCTTCGCCTCGCAGAGTGAGCGAGCACTGTTGGGGCGATGACCTCAACCGCTCCTGTAGCGCTCACGATCGCTGGCTCGGACCCGTCGGGGGGCGCCGGCGTGCAAGCGGACCTGAAGACCTTTCACCAGCACGGGGTCTACGGGGCCTCTGCGATCACGCTGATCACCGTGCAAAACACCGTCGGCGTGAGCTCGGTTCAGACGCTCGACCCCGCGCTGGTGGTCGCGCAAATCGAAGCGGTCCTCGACGACTTGAACGTCCGCGCCATCAAGACCGGCGCCCTCGGCAACGCCGCGATCATCCGCGCCGTCGCGCGCTGCCTCGCGAAGCGCCCCTCGCTCTTCGTCGTCGTCGACCCGGTGATGCTCAGCAAGAACGGCAACCCGCTGCTCGAGCCCGACGCCGTCGCGGTGCTGCGCGACGAGCTGCTCGCGCGCGCCGACCTCGTGACGCCCAACGTCCCCGAGGCTGAAGCGCTCGCGCAAACGGGGCGCATCGACGACGAATCGTCGGCGATTTTGGCGGCGAATCGACTGTTGTCCGCCGGCGCGCGCGCCGTGCTCGTCAAGGGCGGGCACATCGAGCGCGACGAGTGCACGGACGTGTTGGTGCGCCGCGACGAGCCTCCGTTTGCGCACACGCTCGCGCGGGTCCCGACGCGGCACACGCACGGGACGGGCTGCACGCTCTCTGCGGCGATCACCGCGCAGATCGCCCACGGCCGCGCGCTGCGCGAGGCGTACGTGCGCGCGCGAGCGTACTTGCAGCGGGCGCTCGAGCGCGGCCCCGGGTGCGTCGGGCACGGAATCGGCCCGGTGGATCACTTCGCCGAGCCAGCGCTCTAGAGAAATCGCGGACGAAACGGCGCTGTCTGCGGCGCGCGCTGCGGCGTGCGAAGCCCTGGCCGACGTCGCAGCGTGGACGCTCCTGCGTCTGGGACGGTCGCCTCGCGCACGACGGCCGAGCGCACCTCGGGCACGAGCGCCTCGGCCGGGACGCGCATCGACGGCGCACGCTCGCCTGCGGTGGTCGCTTCGCTGGCGTTTGGAGCGAGCACCGCCGCCTCGCGCACGGGCTCGATCGCCGGGGCGCTGCGGCTCGCTCGAAAGACGACGGTCGCGGCGAGCGCGGTGGCTGTGAGCGCGAGCATCGCGAGCACCGCGGCCCAAGGCAGCGCGCGGGGCGGCGAGCTCTCTTTGGGCGGGGCGACGGACGTGCGAAACCGCGGCGCTTCGGGGGGAAGAACGTCCTCGTGCGTCGCCGGCATCGGCGGCGCGGGCACGGTGATCGCGCGCGCTTTGCGCTCGGCCTCGGCGACGGGGGCGGGGGCGGGCGCGGGCGTGACGTCACCGGCTCCTGCGCGGGCGGCGAGCATCGCGCGCGAGGACTCGGTGCGCGCGCTCTCTGCGAGCTTTCGCAGCAATTTGTGCCGCGCTTCGATGTGCGCGCCGAGCACCGAGCGCACCCATCGGCTGACCTCGCGCGTCGAGGCGGCCTCGACGCCGCTGGCTTCGAGCGCCTCGACGAAGGCTTGCGCGCTCTCGAAGCGCTCGTCCGGGTCGCGCTGAATGGCCTTGGCGATCGCGCGGTCGAGCGCTGCCGTGACGCCCTCGACGCGGCCCGAGAGCGCAGGCACCTCGCACGTCATCGCGGCGCGCAGCGTCTGCGCGTCGCTGCCGCGCTGAAAGAGCTTGTCGCCCGCGAGCGCCTCCCAGAGCACGACGGCTGCGGCGAACACGTCGGCGCGCGCGGTGACCGCGTGCTGCTTGTCCGAGAGCAGCCCGTGCTGCTCGGGAGGCATGTACGCGAGCTTGCCTTTGATCGCTCCTTCGCGCGTGTGAGCGATGCGCCCTTCGGCGCGCGCGATGCCGAAGTCCATGATCCGCGAGACGCCGTCGATGCCGACCAGGACGTTCTGCGGAGAGACGTCGCGGTGCACGATGTTGAGCGGAGCTCCGTCGCGGCTCTTGTGCTCGTGCGCCGCGTGCAAGCCGCTGAGCGTGTCGATCATCACGCGCAGCGCGACGGCGGGCGGCATGGGCGCGCCCTTGTGCTTCGCCGCGCGCAGCACTTGTTGCAGCGAGAATCCGTCGACGAACTCCATCACGATGAACAGCGAATATTCAGGGTCTTCGCCGAAATCGAGGGTGCTCACCACGTTGGAGTGGTGCAGCTCCGAGACGAGCTGCGCCTCGTCGAGAAACATCGCCGCGAACTCTTCGTCTTCGCGCAGGTGCTTGTGGCAGCACTTGATCGCGACGACGCGCTCGAACCCCGCCGCGCCGCGCGAGCGCGCGATGTAGACCGTGGCCATGCCGCCCGCGGCGAGCTCGTGCAACAGCTCGTACCGACCGCCGCCGATGAGGGGGTTTTGCGCGCGCTCGGACGTAGGTTGCGACGGTCCCATTGAAGTACCGAGTCTGAGCTTCGCGCGCGGCGCTCGCAAGCGCGCGCGGCTGGGATCAACGTGATTTTCTCCAGCAAATCACCGACGAAACGCAGTCGCACACCGTGCGTCTCTCACGGCTACTTACCGACGCAGACCGTCTCGAATCGCTGCCACTTCGCAGGTCGCAGGGCCTCGCTGCGCGGCGACACGAGGCGTGTGCACGCCGACGGTCAGCGCCGCGGGTTGTCGAAAACTGGTCGTCGGCGCCGCGCTCGGATAACGAAGGGCTCCCCCGAAGAGCAGGAGCTGAGCCCGATGGCGATCGCAGATCTGTGTGGATTTTCTCAGGCGTTCGAGCGCGAGCTCTCCCGCGCGCGCGCCCTTCAATACCCGCTCTGCGCGGTGTGCGTAGAGCTCGGACAAACCGCTGGCGACGAGGTCGTCTCGCGTGTGGAAGATGTCCTGAGTGCCTCTGCACGTGCGACAGACGTCGCCACGCGATCGAGCGACCGAGAGTTCGTGGTCTTGCTGCCAGAGACCAACGCCGAGGGCGCAGAGATCCTCGCGCGACGGCTGTACGCGACGCTGCGCGAGGCGCTGTGGGTTCCGGGCGCCGCGCCGGTGCACGTCGGGATCGCCTCGTTTTCGCCGGACATGAACGGGATCTCGCTGCTCGACGCCGCCCGCGCCGCCAGCGCGCACGCCCGCGACGAAGGCAACAGCACGGTCCACGTCTCGTCGCGCTGAGCCGCGCGATCACAGCGCGACAGGCGCGGCCAGCAGTCGAACCTGCTGGTGGTGCACGCTTCGCTCGACGCCGTAGCCCATCGCAAAGAGCTCTGCCGCGCGGGCAAAGGGGCTCGGCGCGTCGCGCATCGGCGCGTCGCGTCCGTCGATGCTGATCGCGGTCGATCCGCTCGTCACGATGCGGTCGAAGTACGCGCTGTTGCGCGCGAGGCGCGCGATGAAGAGCGGCCACCCCGACGGCGCTCGCGAGCCCAGCGCCGCGGCGAACGCGCGCTCTCCCGCGAGGCCGAGCGTCTGGTACTCGAGCGGCTGCCTGTAAGCCGAGTACACGTCCATGAGCCCCGCGCCGGACTCTGGCGGATGCGAGTCGACGCGCCAGAGGACTGGGTTCTGCGTGAAGCCAAGCGGGAGCCACGCGGAGAGCGCGTCGCGCACGAAGCGACAGAGCTCTTCAGCCGCGAGCACGCCCTCGGCGTCCGACGCCATCGCGAGGCACGCCTCGAGCGACGGGGGATGATCGAGGACGCGCACGGCGCCGCGATCCTTCAGCGAGAGCGTTCCGTCCGGCGATGGCGGCGCGAGCGCGCGATCGATGTGAAGCCACCGACGATCGCTCGAGAGCCACTCGAGGGGAACGAGCCCCGCCGACGCGCAGCTCTCCCACGCCTCGCGCACGAGCTCTTCGATCGCCCCAGCGTCCTCTTCGCCCTTCGCCCGCGCAAACCACGGAGCGAGCGCGCTCTTCGCCTCTGCCAGCCGCCTTCGCTTCGGCCGAAACGGCGTCGCCGCGAGCCCCGTCCAGTCCGTCTTCGCGATGCTCGTCACGTTGCCAAGCGTAGCGCGCCGGCTTCAGCCGAGGTCGAACACGAGCACCTCTCCCTCGGCGCCCTCGACGCCCTCGATGCGCACGGACTTCTCGTCGGTCATCGCGAGGGCGTCGCCTGCGGTCAGCGCCTGCCCCTGCACCCAGACCGAGCCCTTCGCGACGTGCACCCACGCGTGCCGTCCCGGCGCGAGATCGAGCTCGAAGGACTCTCCCTCGCGAAAGATCCCAGCGTACACGACGGCGTCCGAGTGGATGGTGACGGCGCCGTCGCGGCCGTCGGGGGCGGCGACCACCCGCAGCTTCGCCCGCTTTTCTTCAGGCGAAAACCGCTTCTGCTCGTAGCCCGGCGCGATCCCGCGCTGCTTGGGCAGCAGCCAGATCTGCAGAAAGTGCACGGGCTCTGCGCGCGAGGCGTTGTACTCGCTGTGCGTGACGCCTGTCCCTGCGGACATGCGCTGCACGTCGTGAGGGACGATCACCGAGCCCGTTCCCATCGAGTCTTTGTGCTCGAGCGATCCCTCGAGCACGTACGAGACGATCTCCATGTCCCTGTGCGGGTGGCGGCCGAAGCCCTGCCCGGGCGCGACGGTGTCGTCGTTGATCACCCGCAGCGCGCGAAAGCCCATGTGCTCGGCGTCGTAGTAGTCCGCGAACGAAAACGTGTGCCAGCTGTCGAGCCATCCGTGCTGCGCGTGGCCGCGGTCAGCGGCGAGTCGTCGTTGAAACATGCGAGTGCCCTTTCGCTTCTGCGTTCGATCCGTTGATCGGCGCGCTCTTCATCGGAGCCAACGCCGTCGATGCATCAACCGTCGGTCCGATCATCGCCCGAAGAAACGCCGCGGCCCGCGATGGACTCTATCGAATCCTTCGATGATGTTCGCGATGCTTCATCGGCGAATAAGCGACCGTGTAGACGCCGTCGCCGCGTCGGTGCGACCGTTCGAAGGACATGCACGCGTTCTCGAAGGACGGAAAACACCTGGTGATCCACGACGGCTTCGGCTTGAGCAGGATCAGCTTTCCAAAGAGCGTAAAGACTGACAAATCGCTGGCGGGACGAGACCTGAGCCTCGCGGCGAACCGCCTGCTCGTGAGCGCGTCCAAGAGCAACCAGCGCGCGCTGCGCTCGGTCGACGCGCTGCTCAACCTGCGCTTCTCGGGCAGCAACTACGACGCGTACGCGCTGTACCCGGACGATCGACACGCGGTGCAGCCTGCGTTTCGCACGCTGCGGGTGATCGACACGAGCGCCAAGGGCGTCGTCGAGACGCTCGAGTTCGCGGCGGACATCCCGCTCGTCCAGGGGATCGACCTCGGCCGCACCCGCCCCATCAACAACAACTTCACGACCATCACGCGCATCGGCGAAGACGGGACCATCGCGACCTTCGGAGCGCGCGGGCAAGAGCCGGGCGAGATCAACGTCGGTCGCATGAAGTCCGCGACGACGCTCGAGCCCATGTTTCGAGTCCTTCACAACCAGCCCGCGGGCCAGCTCTTGCTCTACCCGAGCGCGGACGAGACCTTCATCGGCGCGTACGATCGAGGGCTCGCGAAAGCTCGGATCTACCGCGTCGACGCGAAGCTCGACGTGCAGTTCTGGGAGCTCGATTCGCGCTCGACGCCGACGTTTTCGGGCGGGTACTGGTGCTGGCAGCGCGACGAAGCGACGCTGTGCCGCGCGGACTGGCGCGAGCTCGACAAGCCCGAGCGCTTCACGATCCCGCAAGAGCACGCAGGGATCGGGACGGTCATGGCCCACGGGGACAAGCTGCTGTTGTTGCCCGCGGACCACGAGCGCGTGGTGGACGTGCAAAGCGCGAAGGTGATCGACCGCAAGCTCGCCAAGAAAGAGTCGCCCATCCGCGAGCGGGCGATGACCGTGGTTCGGCGCTACGACCGCTGGCTCGGCGAAGAGGCGGGAGAGCTGTGGTTCGGACACTTGGATCACCACCCGAAGACCGGTCGCACGTCGTGGTCACCGCAGTTCGACCTGGGCGCGCACACGCTCTCGGCGCACTTCGCGTTCGGCGATCTGGTCAACACCGCACGCGAGGGCGCGGCGCTGAGCATCGCGTCGTACTCGTTGCCGAGCGGCGTCGCGCGGTGCGACCTCGAGGCCGTGCGCCGTGCGTTTTCTGCGCTCGAACGGCACGAAGGGCAGCTGCTCCGCGCGCTGACTGGGATGCACCACGCGCTGAAGTCTCACTTCGAGCCGGCGTACAACGAGCGCAACAAGCGAGGGATCGCGGCGCCCGCGAAGATCTTCGCCCCAGAGGCGGCGACGGCGATGCTGCGCGCGGTGTTCGCGGTGATCAAGAAGCGAGGCAAGGTCCCGCTCGTGCACAACCTCGACGCGTGGTCCAAGCAGCCGTTTACCGCGCGCGAGCTCGCGGAGCAGCGCTTCGTCGCCGACTCGTGGAACGCCACCGACGAGCTCTCGGGCGCGTTCGAGCTCTCCGTGAGCTGCATGTTCATCGCGATCGAGCTGCTCGGCGCCGAGGCGCTCGACGCAGTGCTCGAATGGACCGTGCGCGCGCCGACGGACTTTGCATCGGCGAACGCGCACATCGCGGTCGAGGCGGTGGCGGCGTTGATTCGGTACTTTCCCGAGACCGAAGAGCGCTACCGAGCAGAGTGCGCGAAGAGCGCGCAGGGGGCAGAGATGCTGCGATCGCTAGAATTTTCGCTGGGGACGTGAGGGCGAACTATCGCAAGCGGCTCGCGCTTCCGAGCAGCAAGAGCCGGTTGCTGCCCGTGTCACCGACGTAGATCCGCGTGGTGAACAGCGGGGTCCGCTCGACCGCGAGCCCCGAGGGGCGACGCGCAGAATCACCGTTCTCTGCGGAGATGAACACGGCGTTGGACGCTGGTCGGTCGGCGAGCGGAAGCGGGTAGCTCGTCACGCGCGACACGTCGCGCTCGGACACGTAGAGGTTCACTCCGTCGTCGACGACATCGATGGGACCAGCGAGGCGAGTGACGTCCGTTCGCACAGCGGCGGCGACGCGGCTCTGCAGATCGGCCTGACCGATGACGGCCGAAGCCGCCGCGTTGTTGGCCGATGGGACCGAAGCGAAGCGGAGCACGCGGTTGTTGCCCGAGTCGACGACGAGCAGCTCGCCCCGGACGATCCTGACGGCGGTCGGCAGCGTGAGAGAACGCTCGGATGGCCCTGCGGCGCCGCGATTGCCGAGCACCTCGGTCATGGACGCTTGCCCGATGACCACGTCCGCGGGCTGCCCGCTTCGCGTTGGAAACCCGTTCCACACGAGCACGCGGTGGTTGCCCGAGTCTGCGACGAACAAGCGTGCCCCGTCCCAGTAGACGCCCTGCGGCGAGGCCAGCGTGTCCGCGCCTGGCGAGCGCCCGCCGTTGACTTGATTCGAAGAAAAATCGCGCTGACCGAGCACCAGCGTCGCGTCCTCTGCGGTCGTCCGCCGGTCGAAGATCAACACGCGGTGATTGCCCGTGTCCGCCACAATGATGCGCGACGAATCCGCGAACAGCCCGTGCGGCGTGTGGAGCGTGCGCGCCGCAGGCTCGCCGCCGCGGTTCGGCAGCGCCAGCGCTTCGTCCGGCTGCCCGAGCACACGAGTCACCATCGGGGTCGCCTCGAGCGGCGCCGTCGTCTGCAGCACGCGGTGGTGCTCCGAGTCCGCCACGATCAGGTCGCGCCCGTCGAGCACCACGCCGCGCGGCGCGCCGAGGATGAACCCGCGCGCCTGGCTCGCCTGATTGAAGCCGTTGGCGTACACGCTGCTCTGACCGACGATGAGCCGCGCCAGCGGTCGGCCCGCTGCGAGCGGCAAGTCATAGGAAACGACGCGATTGTTCTGAGAGTCTGCGATCAACAGTCGGTTTGCTGTCGCCGCCACGCCGAGCGGGAGCGCCAGCGACCCTGGGCCGATTCCGCCGGCGTTGAGCACGCCAACGGTGTCGCGCGCTTGCCCCACCACTCCGCGTGGCGCGAGCGTCGCAGCGTCGAACGCGTGGACGCGATGGCTGCCCGCCTCTGCGACGAAGATCGTGTCGCCGCTTCGCGTGACCGCGCGAGGGCGCAGCACGGATTGCGCTGTCGTCGGCGGATTGAAGGCCAATCCCGGATTCGATGACTCCAACGACCACCAATTGGCGTTCGAGACCGTCGACAAGTCTGGCTGCCCCAGCACGGCGGTCGCTGTGGGACGAGCGCCGAGCCCGGTCCAGCGCACGACACGGTTGTTCTCGGTGTCTGCGACCCACACTGCGCCGCCGTCGAGCAGCACCCCCGTCGGGAGATTGAATCCGTCTGCGAGGACCCTGTACGCGCCGCGACCAGCGTTCGGCCGATTGCTCGTGAAGTCGGGCTGCCCGAGCACAGCGTCCGCGGGCTGCCCGTTGCGCGTGGGAAACGTGTTCCACACCAGCACGCGGTGATTGAGGCGATCGACGACGAGCAGCCGGGTGCCGTCCGACGCGACGCCGATCGGCGAAAACACTCCGTCCGGACCCGCGTCGCAGTAGCCGTCGCGCGGCGACTCATCGCGCCGGCCGCGATTGGGTCGATTCGCTCGAAAGTCCATCTGTCCGAGCACCACATCCGCGGGCGCGCCCGCGGTCGTCGGCACTCGATTCCAGAGCAGCACTCGGTGATTCTCCGTATCCGCGACGATCAAGCGAGTGCCATCAAGCGCGACCCCAGCGGGCCCAGACATCGTCGCGGCGCTCGGCGCGCGCTGATCAACGTTGGGCACATACGAGCGATCGTCACGCTGCCCGAGCACCACCGAGGCGCGAGCGCTTCCGGCCTCGATCGCGCGGAGCGAGTAGAGCAGCACGCGGTTGTTTCCGCGGTCGGCCACTGCGACGACGTCCCCCGACACCGCGATCGACGACGGCGCTCCGAGCGTCGATCCCGAAATTCCCGTGTAGTCGATCCCTTGCAAATTCGTGCTGAAACCAGCCTGGCCCACCACGCGATCGGCTGGATCAAAATTGTACTCCGGGACGTGCGTCCAGAGGAGCAGCCGTGCCCCGTCCATGGCCAACATCGTGTCGGCTCCGCCAGCGAGCGTGCTCGGCTGCGTCAGGTTCGATGCGGTCACTTCGAAGCTGGCTGAGTAAGTGGGGTCCGCCTGACCGAGCACAAAGTCCGCCGGCACGGGGCGGTCTGGCAGCGCGCGATACATCATCACGCGCCCGCCGCCTTTGTCAGAGACCGCGAGGCCCGGCCCGACCCTGGTGATTCCGCGCGCTTCAGAGATGGTCGTCGGCTGCGCTTGGAGTCGCCCATCCAAGAGAGAAAACTCAGGGGCGGGATTGGTTTCCAACGGATTGCGAACGAATTGCACACCAGAATACGCGCCGGCCACAAAGATCCCGCCCGGCGTAGGGACAGAGCCGACCGCCTGGTAGATCGCCGTGGCGCCGGCTGCGATCGTCGCGCTCGAAAAATCAGGCTGACCGATCACCCCTGTCGCTGCCTGTCCGATCGCAGTGGGAAACGACCGCCAGCTCGTGAACCGATGGTTGCCGTTCTCTGCGATCCATACAGCGTTGCCGTCGCTCGACACGTGCACAGGCACAGACAGGCTGCGCGCGCTGACGCCGCTCGAGTTCGCCACGTTCGAAGAGAAATCGCTCTGGCCGAGCACCATGTCCGCAGGCTGAAAGTTCTCTGTCGGCGGACGCAGCCAGATCAGCACTCGATTGCTGCTGACCGCCACGAGCCTGGTCCCGTCTGACCACAGCGACTGCACCGAACCAAAGCTCGACGAAGAGACGTTCGAGATATCGCTCGTCAGGTCGGGCTGGCCGAGCACGACCGCAGGACGCGTGAGCGGCGACGGCGGCAGCCCGTCGTACACCAGAATTCGCCCGGCCGAGCTGACGTACAGCCGCGTACCGTCCCAAAAGCTCCCGCCGATTCCTCGGCCGCTCAGGTTGCGCAGCCACAGTGAGTCCGTCGTGGTCGAGCGGACGTCGGTGCCCGCGACCCGCTCGATGTCCCACGGCGCGGGGCGCTCGGTCAGGCCATAGTCACCGGCCTCCCGCACGAGCGCAGTCACGCTGCGCGCCGAGCGCGACGACGTGTCCAACGCGCGAGCGTTCGGCGCGTCGTAGGAGAACAGCACCGCGCGATCACGAATCGCCTCGTCGGTCGCGATCGTGAGACGAAGCGGCTCGGGCACGCTCGCTTGCAACAGCGTCACCCGGCACAGCACTGGGCCGATCGCGTCGCCCGCGATCTCCGCTGGCACTGGCACTTCAGAGAGGTTGACCACCGCCCGCTCGCCCAACGAGTCGAGCGGCGCGCTGATCGAGCACCGGCCCGCCGTGCACCCCACCGCGAGCTGCAGCCCCGTGCACACCATGCCCCCGTCGACCGGCGCATCCACCGCCACGACGTCGCTGCCAGCGTCGAGACCGTCGCACCGACACGCGCCAAACGTCCCGCTGCGAAGACACGTCTGCACGCCGCTGCGCCCTCCAGGGCACGCGCACGACACCACCATGCCCTCGGTACAACCTTCGTATGGCCCGGTTCTCGCGCACCCCGCGAGCCCCAATGCAGCGGCCGCCACCGAAAACAACGACCCCCAGCCTACACCCACGGATACGCCCCTCATGTGTCCTCCTCGCGCAGCTCAGCGCAAGCCAACCTTTGTTGCCGACCGGTCGCCGGCCATTCATGAATTTTCGAACAAACTGGGCGCGCGGCTCTTTCGACTCCCAGCGCTCGCTCGTCGGTCGACGCACCGATTGCACCGACGCGAAGCGCAACCGCAGCACGTCGCAGCGACGGCCACCGTCCCAGTCCGCAGCGAATTCTGCGGCTTGTCCCGATGAGCCTCGCGTTACCATCGGCCTCCCCGTCGCACACACGCGGGTGATCCCGATACGAGAGGGCGAACATGGGCAACAAATCACTGACCGAACGGCTCGATCGAATCGAACAACGATCGAAGGGCGTCTCTCAACGCGCGTACACGCGCAGGCTGCGCGAGCTCGTCGCGCACCTCGCCAAGGCCGCGGACCAGCCATCGCCCGCGCTGGCGCTGCACCGCAACGGCGCGCGCACCCCGCTGTTTCAGCTCGAGTGCCTCGCGCGGCTGCACCGAGCGACGATCGACGATGACGACTTTCTGCCGCTGCACACGAGCTTCAAGTCACTCGAAGATTTGCTGGGCGCCGTCGATTTTGCGGACGCGCTCGTCAAGCGCCTGAGCGAGGCCAACGCCGACAGCGAGCTGCGCGCGTACTTCATCGGACGCCGCGCCGAAGCGTGCTTTCAAGCCGAGCGGCACCTCGAGTCCGGCGAGTGGTGGCCAGAGAAAGACCAGTGCCCCGAGGCGCTCGAAGACACCCTCGAGACCATCGAAGAGAGCGCCTGGCCCGGGGCGCGCAAAGAGAAGAAGGCCTTCGCGGAGTACTTCGAAGACTGCGCCACGTCGATGCAAGAGAAGCTCGAAGCCGGCGAGTACGACTTCACCGAGCTCGAGGCGGGCGTTCACGAAGTGCGACGCAAGGTGCGCTGGCTCAGCATCCTGCCCGCGGCGCTCGACGGGCTCTTCGTGCGCCCCGACGAAGCACCAACGAGCGACCCGCTCGCGAAGTACTTCACGCCCGCGGTGCTGGCCTCGCCGTTCAACAGCTTCGCGCCGAAGAAGGACGTTCCTGACCCCATCGTCGTGGACTCGCCTTCGTTTCTGGCGTTGAGCTGGTTTATCGCAGAGCTCGGCGGCCACAAGGATCGCGGGCAGACCGCGGACGCCCTGCTGACCGCGGCGCGGGACCTCGAGGACGGACCGAAGGCCGCCGCGGCGCGCGTGCGCAAAGTGCTCGGCGACGCCGCACCGACGCACAAAGAAATCGCCGCGACCGTCGAGCCCATCGCGAAGGCCTTCGTAAAGGACGGAGTGCTCACGCGCCTCGCCAAGAGCGTCGGCAAGAGCGCCTAGCGCACGGGCGCTTCGACCCACAGCGCGCCGCGCAGATCACCGGCCCGATAGTCGACGGCGCGGTCGCTCCGGTATCGAGCGCTCAGCGCCTCGCGCAGCGCAGGCTGCATCGCGTCGCGCGCTCCGTGGCACGTCACGCACACGCCCTCGACCGCGAGCGGCCGCAGCAAGCGCACGGTGTCGCCCTCGCGCGAGCGAACCGGCGAGAGCCCCTGCGCAGCGCGCTCTCCCTGCGCAAAGAGCCACTGTTGCACCCACGCGGGGCCGCTGTTGCTCGCGTTGCGCGCGCGAAGCGAGGCGCGGCCGATCGAGACGTGATGCCGCGCCGAGACCTCGCGCGCGACCGCCGGCGCCTGCTCGCTGCAAACGCTCACGGCGTTGACCGGGCCGCCTTGCGCCATCGCCGCTTGCAGCCGCGCGCGCAGCGTCTGCGCGAACTCGTTGGCCGCCAGCTCGGCGCGCGCCGAGGCGCCGTTGTCGCCCTTGTTGCACGAGCCCAGGGACAACAGCGCGAGCACCAACAAGAAACGATGTTTCATCGAGTACGAAACACGCACGCCGCGTGCCGCGCGCCCGTCAGTGGCCTGCGTCCGGCGGGTCCGGCTCGAGCGAGAGGGGATACGCGACGGTGAGCTGTCCGCCGCGCGACGGAGGGCGAAACGCGACGGTCATCATGGACTCGCGCAGGCACGTCTCGAACGATCGGTCGCCAAAAACGCTGCTCGATCCATCGGTGCTCGAGGCGTCAACGCCGCCGTCCGACGGGCGCGAGGCCTCTTCGATCGAGACGTCTTCGACGATCCCGCCGAGCTGCTCGTGAGCGCTGATGCGAAACCGCATGCGCATTCGTCCGCCGAAGCCGGGTCGCCGCGTCTGCAACAATTCGAAACACCGTTGCGCCATCGGGATGAAGTCGTCGCGAATGCGCTCACGGAGGTACGTCGGGTCGAGGTTTCCGTTGGGCGACGCAGGCTGCGCGCCCTCGCCCACGGCG
The DNA here is from genome assembly GCA_013298625.1 of Myxococcales bacterium. Classification (GTDB taxonomy): domain Bacteria; phylum Myxococcota_A; class Polyangia; order Polyangiales. The sequence continues at coordinate 6,721 of JAAFIF010000126.1, read as the reverse complement.
GCGGCGTCTCGCGCGAGCGAGAACACCTGTGCGAGGGCGAGCCGCAGCTGTTCGCGCAGTCGGGCGTCGCGCACCGTCTCGACAGGGGCAGAGAAGCTCGCGTCCATGCTGGCGCGCGGCGCGCTCGCGTCCGGCAGCGCAGCGACGGGCGCCCCCGTCGAAGGGGCTGATTCACGCGCGCGCGAGGCGTCCGTGAGCGCGACGCGCGGATCGGAGACGATGCCTCGCCAGCGAAGCGCGACGAACACCACCACGGCGACGAGCGCGAGCGCCGCGAGCCATCTTGATTTCATGGGCGCGATCCTGCGCGCTGGTAGAGCGCGAGCTCGCGACCTTCGAGCACCGCAAACGACTGCGCCGAGCGCAGAAAGCACCCCGGGTTGATCCACCCGCGTGTGCGCTGGTCGGTCTCGTGTCCCATCTGGTGAGTGTGCCCGAAGAGCACGCAGCGCGCGCCTTGCCTGAGCCCGCGAAGCACCAGCGCGTTGGGCAGGCGCTGCGCGGGACAGTCGGCCCAGCGCCGCGCGAGCTCGTACACGGGGACCGCCGCGGGGCCGATCGCCGCGACGAGGGCGGTCTCGAAGCGCGCGGGCTCGTGCCCGTGTCGAACGGCGATCTCGCCGAGCGACCAGCCGCCGTCGAACACCGAGCCTGGGGGCAGCTGCGCGCGCAGGACCTCGACGCTGCCGTGGTCGTGGTTGCCGACGATCACGCGCGCGTTGCGTGCGCGCAAGCGAGACCAGAGAGGACGCAGCCTCGGGCTCGTGAAGAGCTCGCCGCGCTGCGAGGGCCGCAGCCCCACCCACTCGCAGAGGTCTCCGAGCGACCAAGGCTGGTGCTCGGGCAGGGCGTCGATGAGCGCGCAGAGGTCTTCGGGCGCGTCGTCGCTCCACGCCGTCACCGCGGGGACGAAGTGCGTGTCCGAGAAGCAGAGCGCGGGGCGCTCGAGCGGCGCCGAGAGCCACGGCGCGAGCGAGACCAGCGCACGACGCTCGTACGCAGCGCGGCCGGTGTCGATGCGCTCACGAAGCACGGGCGCGCCTCTTCGGTGCCGAGGGCTTCGCTTTCGTGGGCGATTTCGCTGCCGCAACGGGCTCGTTGAGGCGCGCGTCGAGCCCGCGCACCAGGGCGTCGAGGCCGTACTCGAACTCGGCGTTCGAGTCCCAACGAGACAGCACCTTGGCCGCCTCGCACATCCGAGGAAACTCCGCGGCAGAGAGCGCTCCGTACGCCGGCGACGAGCGCTCGGCGGCCGGGAGGATCGAGAAGACCGAGAGCGTGTTTCCCACGGTGAACGCCAGGATGGACTGAAACGCCCGGATCGCGTCGGTCACGGTGAAGCCCGCCTCGCGCAGCACATCCAGCGCCGCTTCGAGGTGCACCAGCGTCTGCGTCGTGACCGCGGGCCGCGTCGCGAAGAGCGAGAGCGCCTTGGGGTGCCGCACCAGCGCCTCTCGCAACGACCGCGCGCGACACTTGATCCGCTCGCCCCACGCGCGGGAGGCGGGCTCGATCAGCCGCATCTCGCCCAAGATCGACTCGATCACGCCGTCGAGCAGCGCCGCTTTGTTGTCCACGTAGCGGTAGAGAGACATCGCCTCGACCCCCAGCTCTTCGCCGAGCTTGCGCATCGAGAGCGCCTCGACGCCCTCGCGGTCGACGACGGCGACGGCCGCGGACAAGACGCGCTCACGAGAGAGGACTGAAGGTCGAACCATGGTCTTCGAGTTGACAGGCTTACATCATAAACTTACACCGTAAGGCTATGCTGATCGACGAGCGGCGCCCCGCGCGGGCGAAGGGTGCAGAGGATGGGTGTGCGCTGGTCCCCGACGGGCAGGCGCTGCGCGCGTGGGTCGAGGCGATGAGCGTCCCGCGGCACGCGCTCGCCGAGGCCGAAGAGAACCGTCGGACGCGCAAGCGGCTGTGCGATGCGCTCGAAGCGTGCGGGCTCGCGATCACCGTGCAGGGGGCGTTTTCGAACGTCCTCGCGCTGCCAAAGGACCGCGAGAAGCGCCCCGTGACGCTGGTCGCGGCGCACTACGACACCGTCCCGGGCTCGCCCGGCGCCGACGACAACGCCAGCGGCCTCGCGGTGCTTCTCGAGTGCGCGCGGCTGCTCACCCAGCACTGCCCCGAGGCGCCCGTGGGCTTCGTGTGCTTCAACGCTGAAGAAGACGGGCTGCTCGGCAGCAGGGACTTCGTCGCCAACGCGCTGCCGGTGCTCGATCGGCGCGTGCGCGCGGTGCACGTGCTCGAGATGGTGGGCTACCGACGACGGTCGAGCGCGAAGCAGAAGGCGCCGCTGCCGTGGCTGCCTCGGTCGCTGCGCACGCCGGACTTCATCGCGCTGATCGGCCGCGGATCGTCGAACAAGATCGTCGAGTCCGCGCTCGAGTGCCCCGCGAGCCCGGACACGCGCGTGGTGGCGGCGCGCACCCTCGGGCCGATGGAGAAGCTCTTGCCCGACCTCACGCGCAGCGATCACTTCGCGTTCTGGCGCGAGGGAACTCCTGCGGTCTTGTGGACGGACACCGGAGATTTTCGCAATCCCAACTACCACCAGCGCACGGACACGCCCGAGACGCTCGACTACGGGTTCATGCAGGGCGTTGGAGAGCTGCTCGCGACGATGCTCGCAGCAGGAGCCTCTCGCAGCGCGCGACGTTGACCCTCAGCTCTTGAACACCCGGCCGCTCGGCTCGGGCAGCGGGCCGCCGCTGTTCTCGTTGAGCTTGCGCTCGTACCAGCGCCGGTACCAGTGCCGCTGACCGACCCACCCGCCGACGCACAACAGCAGCGCTACAGACGCGCACCACCAGCCGAAATGCACGGTGTTTCCACGGCCGACGGTGTTGAACGGGTTGGTCGCGCTCACTCTGCGCACCCAGATCTGTCGAGGGTGCGGCGCCAGCGAATACCCGAGCGGCGGCAGCGCGACGTTGTAGTCGGACTCGTCGACCTCACACGAGATGATCCGCTCATCGTCGAACGCGTACTGCGCGACCCAGTGCTGTGTGGTCTGCCCCTTGCTGTTGCGGGTCTCGAAGTAGTGCCTGCCATGAAACGTCGCGAGCGCGTCGGCGCCCTGCAGCTCGCGCAAGAAGAACGGCGTGACCGGCACGAGCGCGCCTGCCATCAGCAGCGGAAGCACGAACAACGCACGAAAGAACGCTCTGCCGCGCAGCACGTGCCGCTTCGCGACGCCCTCGGTCGACACATGAATCTTGCCCGCGAGCGGGGCGAGCACCCAGCCCGTCCCCGCGCCGCGATAGCCAGCGCCCGCGGACTCGGGGTCGTGCTTCTGCCGCAGGATTCCCTCGGCGTACGCGCGTTCGCCGACGTCGAGCTCGGCCCGACGAACGCGCTCGAACTTCGAGACCCAGTGCTCTTTGTCGAGCTTGTCGACGAGCACTACCTCGGCGTCGACCGGGTCGATCCTCACGCGCTCGCCGTTGTCCAACCGCAGGTAGAAAGGCCGCTTCTCGACGGTCCGATCGGTCTCGGTCCACGTGTGGCTGGTGCTCTTTCCGCGGTGCTCGACGCCGTGCTGCGTGACCGTCACGCGGACGGCGATCTTCTCGCCCTCGGCGTACTCGACGCGCCCAGACACGAACCGCGCCCCGTCACGCAGCGCGGACTGCAGCGCGAAGTTGGCCTTGGCGTCCTCGGCGGCGCGCTTCGCCAACCGCCATTGCGCCAGGCAAAACAGCCACAACGCGAGCGCAGAGAGCAGCAGCAGCGCGATCGCGACCGTCGCCAGCGCCGGGTCGAAGTGGTTGTTCGTATAGACGTTGAGGGGCTCTTCCATGGCTCACCTCAGCGCTGCGCGCGGGCGCGCAGATAGCGGGCGACGCCGACGGGCTCCATCGCCGCTGCGCACAGAAGACCGCCCACAAACGCGCCCATCACGCCCACGGACGCCATGTCCGCGCCCGAGAGAAACAGCCCCTCGAGGGGAGTCCGCGGGCGAAGATAACGGTTCGCGTAGCGCTCGGGCGTCGGCTCGATCCCGTAGATCGCCCCGCGCGGCGCGCGCGTGAAGTGCTCGGTCGAGACCGGCGTCGAGAGCTCGACGAAGGCCACCATCGAGCGCAGCTCGGGCATGTGCGACAGAAACTGCTCGAGCATCCGGTCGGCGATCTGCTGCTTGAGCTGCTCGTAGTCGACGCCCCGCTTCTTCCAGCGACCGTCCTTCCACTGCGCGAAGTAGTCGTACGGGACGAACGTCACGACCTCGCCCGTGTGCAGCTGCTCGGCGCCGCTCTGGTGCTCGGGGTCCTTCAGCGAAGGAAACGAGCAGTACAACACCGGCGCTTTCTCTTTGGGGTCCTCGACGTTCCAGTACGAGCCGTCCTTCGCCCACGTCTCGTAGAACCACTTGTTCGCCGCGCTCGCGCCGGCCTTGGTGATGTCTCCCTTGAACCCGATGTACAGGCACACGTGGCACGGCGACGGGGTGAGCGCCGCGATGCTCCTGGCCCACGGGGCGCGCTTCTCTCGCTCGGGCAAGAGCTTCTCGACCGTGGCGATCGCGCCCGCCGCGCTCACCACGCGCTTGGCTTCGATCACCTCGCCGTCCGCGAGGAGCACTCCGCTCGCCCGGCCGTCGCGCGTGGTGATCTCGCGCACGTCCGCGTTGATGCGCGTCCATCCGCCGGCCTTCGCGACGGTCGCGCACAGGTGCTCTGCGATCCGCCCCGCGCCGCCGACTGGGTAGTACCCGCCGTGAAAAAAGTGCCGCGCCACCAGCGCGTGAATGGCAAACGAGCTGCGCTCCGGCGGAACGCCGTAGTACCCCCACTGCGCGGTCAGCACCGACTGCAAGCGCTCATCGGGGGTGATCGTCGCGAGGACATCGCGCGTGCGTTCGCCGAGCAGCCCGTGCGCGCGACGAGCCAAGATGGGGTCGGTCAACCGCGCGAGCGACGGCGGCACCAGCCGCGAGCCGTAGTAGGGCATCATGCCCTGCGCGACGACCCGCACTTTGTCGAAATACCGCTGAATATCCTGCGATCGCGACGGAAACGCAGCGCGGAGATTCTCTCGAAACCGCTCGCGCGAGTCCGGAAACTCGATGCGCAAATCAGGAAACTCGAACTCGTCGTACACGCCCCCGAGCGAGGCCCACTCGAGCTTGTCGCCGCTGAGCGCGCGCAGGACGCGCCCGAGCACCGCGCGCTCGGTCACCTCGCCCACCGCGTGCACGCCCACGTCCCACTGCCAGCGCTTGCGCTTGAATGTGTGTGTGAACCCGCCGGGGACGTAGTGCTGCTCGAGCACGAGCACCCTGCGGCCCAGCTCGGCGAGCATCGCCGCTGTCGCGAGCCCGCCCATCCCCGAGCCGATCACCACGTCGTCCCACACGCGCGGTTCGGAGCGGGTGCTCCAGTGTCGATCGCCCTTCGCCGTTCGCTCGCTCATCGCTCGGTACGATACAGCGACGCGAGCGCAGCGGTGCGCTGGAGGCTTGCAACCGAGCGCGCTCGGGCAGCACTCTTTGCGGCCATGATCTCTACGGACGCCCTGGACGCCCTGTTTCTCGAAGCCCGAACGCACCGCGTGTGGAAGCCCGAGCCCGTCACCGACGACACCCTCGTGCAGCTGTACGACCTCTGCAAAATGGCTCCGACCGCGGTCAACTGCCAGCCGCTGCGCGTGCGCTTCGTGCGCTCGCCCGAGGCGAAAGCGAAGCTCGAGCCCTGCCTCGCCAAGGGCAACGTCGAGAAGACCATGACCGCGCCCGTGACGGCGATCCTCGCGATGGACCTGGAGTTCTGGAAGCACTTGCCCACGCTGTTTCCCGCGGCGGATTTGAAGAAGGATTTCGAGTCCAACGCGGCGCACAGCGAGCAGACGGCGCGCTTCAACGCCACGCTGCAGTGCGGGTACTTCATCATGGCCGCGCGCGCCTCGGGCCTGGACTGCGGCCCGATGGCGGGCTTCGACAACGGCAAGGTGGACGCGGCCTTCTTCGCAGGAACGACGGTCAAATCGTTGCTGCTGTGCAATTTGGGCCACGGCGACGGCAGCAAGCTGTATCCCCGGGCGCCTCGGCCGAATTTCGACGAGTTCTGCGCGATCGAGTAAGCCAGTGTCACCAGGGATGCCGTCAGAGCGGGGCGCACGAGCGCGCTCCGAACGGACGCTGCGGCGACGACGCCGGCCATCCCTTCAGGAGACACACTCGACATGAACGTATTCGAACGCAGTTGGTCCACGACGAAGACGAGCTTCGCCGTGATCGGGCAGGACAAAGAGCTGCTGCTCTTCCCCGTGGTGGCGGCGATCCTCTCGACGATCTTCTCGATCGCGATGTTGTTTCCGACGATCATCGCGCACCTGCTCGAAGGGGCGGCGGGCTTCGAGTTCGGCCCGCTGCAGATCGCGGCGACGTTCGCGACGTACCTGGGGCTGGCGTTCATCACCACGTTCTCGAACGTGTGCGTCGTGTACACGACGAAGGTGCGACTGACCGGCGGCGACGCGACGTTCTTCGAGAGCATCGGGTTCGCGCTCAAGCGCTCGCACCGCATCCTCGCGTGGAGCGTGCTCTCTGCGACCGTGGGGCTCTTGCTGCGCTGGATCTCGGACGCCGCGGAGAACTCTGGCGCCGTCGGGCAGATCGTCCTCTCGATCTTGGAGTCGATCATCGCCGCGGCGTGGAGCATCCTGACGGTGTTCGCGATCCCCGCGATGGTCTTCTATGACCTCGGCCAAA
>JAAFIF010000090.1 GCA_013298625.1 Myxococcales bacterium | reverse complement strand
AGAGCAGTCCCGCGTCGAGCGAGGGCCTGTTGCGCCCTCCGCCGCCGAAGACGCCGACCGCGTAGCCGAGGCGGTGGCCCAGCAGATCGTCGGAGCGAAATTGCACGCCGATGTCGCGGTCGAGGCCGAGCTCGACGTTGGTTCCTGCGCGGTCGACGAACTGCAGCGAGCCCGACGAGACCACGCGCTGTCGGCTGAACGGGACCTTCATCTGTCCGGCGCGGATCGCGAAGTACGCGTGCGGGGTGTACGTGAGGTACGCGTCGCGCAAGGGGATGAGCAGGTCGCTCTCCATGTCCTGCGGCGAGACCCCGAGCTGGATGTAGTACTGCAGCGCCCGCGTGTACGCGTTGCCCGAGAGCACGATGCGCGCGCGGCGGAGGTTGAACTCCGCGCGCAGGGGGTCGGCGCCGACGGGGTTCATCGCGAGCTGCGCCATCGAGAGGTCGAGCGTCCCGCGCACTTGAATGCGCGCGCGCAGCGTGAGCGAGAAGCGCTCGTCTCGCGTGCGCAGGGTGTACCCGCGGCCGAAGGCGCCGGTGAGCTCGAGCGACGAGCCGCTGGCGGCGCTCTCTGCTGGGGCGTTTGCACGCTGCGACTCTTGCGGCCGCGTCGCGTCCGTTGTGGGCAACACGCCGGCTTGCGGAGGCGCGTCGAGCGGAGCGCTCTGCGAGAGCGCCTCAGGGGCAACGGCAAGGACAGCGACCGTAGTGAGACAGACCGACCCGCGTGACAGCGTCATGGTGAACCTCGCTCGACAAAGGCTCCCAAGCCAATAGCAAGTGACAGGTCAGAAACACACAGAACTTTGCAGGCGAACCGATTGCGCTGCGCTGCGATTTGTTGCGCTCAGCGCACGCGAGACGCGTGCGCGTACACCGTGCACCGGCGGTCGCGGACGAAGCCGACGAGCGTGACGCCGAAGCGTCGCGCTGCGTCGATGGCGAGGCTCGAGGGCGCCGAGACCGCGCACAGCACGGGTGCGCCCGCCATCGCGACCTTCTGCACGAGCTCGAAGCTCAGCCGCCCCGACACCATCACCACGCAATCATCGAGCGGAACAGCGCCCTGCAGCACCATCCGCCCCAGCGCCTTGTCCATCGCGTTGTGCCGCCCGACGTCCTCTCGCACGCACCGAAGCCCGCCGTCGCGAGCCGAGAACACCCCCGCCGCGTGCAGCCCTCCGGTGTGCGCGAACTGCGACTGCGCCGCGCGCAGCTTCTCGGGCAGCGCCTCGATCAGCGCGCGATCGACCACGAGCTCGCTGGTGATCGCGCGCACGTCGCGCTCGATCTGGTCGATCGAGGCCTTTCCGCACACGCCGCAGGATGAGGTCGCGTAGAAGTTGCGTTGAAGCGCCGCGGGGTCGAAAGCCCCCTTCAATCGCACGGTGATCACGTTGCTGCGCCCCGCGATCGCCAGCGCCTCGCGCACCGACGGGCTCGCCAGCGCCTCGCGCCCGCTGAGCAGCCCTTCGGTGAACAAGAACCCCACCGCGAGCTCTCGCTCGTGCCCAGGTGTGCGCATCGTCACCGCCACCCTCGCGGCCTCGAGCAGCGACGGGCTCTCGACGCGGATCTCGAGCGGCTCCTCGACGCTCACCCACTCTTCGCTCTCGCGCGGCTCGCGCGCCGCGTCGTGTACCACCGCGCGAACGCGCTCGATCGGAGCCTCCGCCATCGCTGCGGCCAGGATACTCCCCCGCGCGCCGCTGCGCCGAAAGACTCTCCACCCCCTCACCGGATTCGTTGCATCAGCGATCGCTCCCGCGCGATGATGCCCGGCGCATGCAGGACGCCAATCTCGCGCTCGAACAGCCCGTGCGCTCGTTTATGATCAACGCCGTCACCGCGCTCACGCCGCAGACGAGCCTCGCCGCCGCGACGAAGCTCTTTCACGAGCAGCGCATCACCGGCGCCCCCGTCGTCGACGAGGGCTGTCGCTGCGTCGGCGTGCTCTCGCAGACCGACCTGCTCGTGCGCGCAGAGCAACGTTCTTCAGCGCTCGGCAACTCGCGATACCTCCTCGTCCTGCACGGCGAGCCCACGCTCGAGGACAACGTCCTCGACGTCCCGACCTCCGCGGGCGTCGTCGACGACATCATGTCTCGCGAGCCCATCGCGATCACCGGCGACACCACGCTGCGCGCCGCGATCGAGCGCATGGTCCACCACGGCGTCCATCGCCTGATGGTCGTCGACGACGGCAAATTGCAGGGCGTCGTGACGTCCATGGACGTCCTGCGCATGCTCGCTCCCCCGCAGCCCCCGCGCGATGTCGACGGCTTCTGACCGCCACAGGCTGCTCGCGCTGCTCGCGCTCGCGACGCTCGAAGGTTGCCGCAACGCGCCCGCAGAGTCCGCGCTGATCACCGTGCGCCGCGAACACCACGCCAGCGACGCCGCAAGCGATCGAGACGCGAGCGCGCCCGCCGTCGCGCAGCCGACCCCGCAGCGCGCGCAGCCCGACCTCGAGATCGTCGGCCCCATCACCACGCCCCCAGGAGCGACCGAGCTCGAGGTCACTCGCTCCCTGCGCGAGCTCATCGTGTGGTCGCGCGCGTGCATCGGATCGCTGGACGACGGCGCCACCATCGCCGCCACGATCACCTTCGAGCGCGGCGCGCCCCAGCGCCCGCAGGTCACCGTCGAGCCCGCGGACACGGGCGTGCGCGACTGCGTTCGCACCGCGATCAACGCGCTGCACATCAACAGCGACGCGCCCACGGTCGAAGGCTCCGCGCGCTATCGCGTCGTGCGTCGCCCAGGCGGCGCGCTGCTCGACCCCTCGCGCATCTGCGAGCGCGACGACGACTGCCTCTTCGTCCGCGGGACGTGCCTCGCCCCCGCGCCCGTGCACCGCGCGCACGCCGCCGCGGTGCACCAGAGCTACACCGAAGCCGCCGCGCGCCGTCGCTGCGACAACAGCGCCGCGACGCCCGCTGAAGTGCGCTGCGTCGAGCACCAGTGCGTCGGCGCTGCGCTTCCCCACCCCGAGTGGCGCGCGTGCGCGCAGCGCAGCGAGTGCGCGGTGCTGCTCGACGCGAGCGGCCGTTTCAACGCGGTCGCGCGGTCCAAGAGCCGCGAGGCGATCGCTGCTTCGCCCGGCTCGCGGCTCGCGGCCGCCGCGGACTCGCCTCCCCGCATGGAGTGCGAGTATCACTTCTGCGTCCTGCGCTGGGGCGCTCCTCAGTGAGGAACTCTCACTCGCACTGAGCACCATACGCGCGATGCAGAACCTCCTTCGATTCATCGATCTCGTCCGACGCGAACTCAACGCCGACGACGCTCGCGTCGAAATCGGCGGACGCGAGCCGGACACCGAAGACCCGTCGCACATCATCGTCGCCCTCGCCGACGGCCAACGACTGGTCGTCACGTGGGACGAAGCCCCCGCGCCGGATTTGCGCGCGCGCGCCAAAGAGAAGCTCGACGCGCTGATCGAGTCGTTTTCGCCCACGGTCAGCCGCGACTCTGTCGTCCCTTCGCTCAAGCTCGTGTCCACCACCGCCGCGGGCAACGCCCTCGACGAAGCGCTCGGCCTGCTCGCGCGCCGCTCGCGCGCCGAAGAGGCCATCGTCGTCGATCACGCCTCGCCCGAAGTGTGGGGAAGCTCCGAGGTGCCTCGCGACGGGCTCACCGTCGACGACGCCGTCGTGTTGTCTCGCACCGCCGCAGGCCTCGCCGCGATCAACGAGTCGCTGAGCGACCTCGTCGCGCTCGACGACAACGCTGTCCGCGAGCGGCTCAAGGCCCGCGGCGTCGACGGGCTCGTCGAGCACACCCACGCGCGCTCCATCGCCTGGGCCCGCGCGATGGGCCCGCGCGCCAGCGAGTCCATTCGCCTCCGAGCAGCGCGCGCCATCGCCGCCACTCGCGCGATGGAGCACGGCGCTCCGCCGCCCGAAGACCTGTGGATGCTCGTGCGCCCCTTCGCCAACATCTACCGCCTGGTGCTCTTGTTCGACGGCCCGCCGTCGGCCCTGCACGTCGAGGCCGCGCTGCTCAAGATGCTTCCCCACATCGAGCGGCTCGTGCTCGGGCTGCCTCCGCGCGACCCGGTCACGCGCGGCGCGAAGGTCACTCCGCTGCGACGACTGCGCCCGGTGTGAGCTACCGTCTCGCGCCGTGCTGAGCCCCTCGCCCCCGCGCGCCGCCCTCGGAGACCGCGCGCTGTTCTCGTCGCTCGCGTTCGACGCGTACCTCAATCACGCGGGGATTTCTCCGCCCTCGCGCGCGGTGGTCGCGGCGGTCGCAGAGACCCTCGAAGACTACGCCGCGCGCGGGTTCGCCGCGTGGCCGACGCACAACGAGCGCCGCGCCAGGCTGCGCGAGCGGCTCGCCGCGATGATCGGCGCGGCGTCGGCCAACGACGTCGGGTTCACCACCAACACGACCAGCGGCGTGATGGACATCGCCCTGTGTTTTCCCTGGAAATCCGGGGATGCTGTGGTGCTCTTCGAAGGCGAGTTTCCCGCCAACGTCACGCCGTGGCAGCGCGCGGCTGAGACGTTTGGGCTCGAGCTGCGCTTCGTCAGCCTCGAGGGCTTTCATCGCAGCCACGAAGAGGGCCTCGCCGCGCTCGACGTCGCGCTCGCCGACGGTCGCGCGCGGCTCGTCGCCGTCAGCGCCGTGCAGTTTCAAACGGGCCTCCGCATGCCCATCGCGGCCATCGCCAAGCGCGCGCACCAGGCGGGCGCGCAGTGCTTCGTCGACGCCGTGCAAGCGTGCGGCGCCGTTCCCGTCGATGTGCGCGAAGGGCCCGTGGACTACCTCGCGTGCGGCTCGCACAAATGGCTCATGGGCACAGAGGGAGCGGGCTTTCTCTACGTCCACCCCTCGCGCATCGCCCAGCTCGTCCCGCGCGTCGCCGGGTGGCTCTCGCACGAAGAGCCCGTGCGCTTTCTGCTCGAGGGCGCAGGGCACCTCCGCTACGACCGCCCCGTCCGCGCGCAGACCAATTTCATCGAGGGAGGCAACGTCCCGACGCCGTCCTTCGCCGCGCTCGACGCCTCGCTCGCCCTCATCGAGCAGCTCTCGGTGCCGACGATCTTCGAGCATGTCCAGCGCTACCTCGACGCGCTCGAGCCCGCGCTGATCGACCGGGGATTTCGCAGCGTTCGCAGCGCGTTCAGTGAGGGGCGCTCGGGCTCGCTCTGCGTCCTCGCGCCCGAAGGGGTCGCCATCGAGCCGCTGCACCGCGCGATCGTCCGCGAGCGCGTCGCGTGCGCCATGCCCGACGGGCACCTTCGGTTCTCGCCGCACTGGCCGAACAGCGTCGACGAGGTCCCCGCGGTCCTCGCCGCGATCGACCGCGCGATGGGCAGGGCGTAAGGGAGGAGGATTCGATGGTCGAAGACAAGCGCCAACCGATCTTCTCGATCCGCAACGTGAGCAAGGCCTTCGGGGACTCGAAGATCCTTCGCGACGTGAGCTTCGAGGTGTACCCCCAAGAGATCCTCGCGATTCTAGGGCCTTCTGGCTGCGGCAAATCCATCTTGCTCAAGATGATGATCGGCCTGCTCACCCCCGACTCGGGCGAGATCCTCTTCGAGGGAAACCCCGTTCGAACCATGTCCGCCGCGGCGAGCATCGAGCTGCGCCGCCGCGTCGGTATGGTCTTTCAGTACGGCGCCCTCTTCGACTCGATGTCCGTGCGCGACAACGCGCTCTACGGGCTGCGCGAGCACTACGCCGACAAGCTCAGCGAGCAAGAGAAAGAGGACCGCGTCCGCAACTCGCTCGCCGTCGTCGGCCTCGCTGGCACCGAAGACCTGCTGCCCTCGTCCCTCTCGGGAGGAATGAAAAAGCGCGCCGGAATCGCCCGCACCATCGCCTGCCGCCCCGAGGTCGTCCTCTACGACGAGCCCACGATGGGCCTCGACCCGATCAACACCACGCGCATCGGCCACCTCGTGCGTGCGCTCGCCCGCGAGATGGACATCACGTCCGTGATGGTCACGCACGACATGAAGCTCGCCTTCGAAGCCGCCGACCGCGTGATCGTGATCGACGAAGGGCTCGTCCTCGGCCAGGGGACGCCGCACGACATCGAACACCACAGCGACCCCCGCGTGCGCGGGTTCATCGAGGGCCGCGACCCCGAGTGGACCGACGAAGACGAGCGCTTGTACGGTGTGACGCCGGTCTGACCGATCCCCCGCGCGCTCAGCACTCTGGCAGCGCGAGCGAGACGTCCATGGGCTCTTCGAGCACGTGCAGCGCGAGCCCTCCGCGCGCGGTCTCTTTGTACTTGTCGCGCATGTCGCGGCCCGTCTCGCGCATCGTGCGAATCACCTTGTCGAGCGAGACGAAGTGCTGGCCGTCGCCGCGAAGAGACATCCGCGCCGCGTGGATCGCTTTGATCGCGGCCATCGCGTTGCGCTCGATGCACGGGACCTGCACGAGCCCGCCGATCGGGTCGCACGTGAGGCCGAGGTTGTGCTCCATCGCGATTTCGGCGGCGTTTTCGACCTGCTCGGGCGAGCCGCCCATCACCTCGCACAGCGCCGCGGCGGCCATCGAGCACGCGCTGCCGACCTCTCCCTGGCAGCCCACCTCGGCGCCCGAGATCGACGCGTTGACCTTGTAGAGGACGCCGATCGCCGCGGCCGTGAGCAGAAACCGGATCACGCCGTCGTCGTTGGCGCCGGGGACGAAGCGCGTGTAGTAGTGCATGACGGCGGGGATGATTCCTGCGGCGCCGTTGGTGGGCGCGGTGACGACCCTGCCGCCGGCGGCGTTCTCTTCGTTGACCGCGAGCGCGTAGAGCGTGACCCAGTCCATGGCCGTGAGCGGGTCGCGCAGGCCCGCTTCGGGCGAGGCGAGCAGCTGGCGATACAGGTCCGCCGCGCGGCGCTTGACCTTCAATCCGCCCGGAAGAATCCCGTCCGTCGCGCACCCGCGCTTCACGCACTGCTGCATGACGGACCAGATGCGCAGCAGGCCCTCGCGCACCGCGCGCTCATCGCGCAGCGACAGCTCGTTGGCGAGCATCACACCCGAGATCGACAGCCCGCTCTCTTCGCAGCGCACCAGCAGCTCCGCGGCCGATCGAAACACCATCGGAACGCCGCCCACCTCGTCCCCTCCCCCGCCCTCTTTGCGCCGCTCGGCCTCGCTCTCGTCGAGCACGAAGCCGCCGCCCACGGAGTAGTACGCGCGCCCGTAGAGCGCGTGACCGTCGTGGTCGCTCGCGACGATCTTCATTCCGTTCGGATGAAAGGGCAGCGACGCGCGAGAGAACACCAGGTGATCCGCCTCGCGAAACGCGACCGCGCGCTCGACCTTCGCCTCGCCCTCGTCCCCACGCAGGACCAGCCGCTCGCTCGCGCGCACCTCCGCCACGCGGCGATCGACCGCGTCCACGTCGACTCCCTCGGGCGTCTCGCCCATCAAGCCCAAGAGCACCGCCTTGTCCGATCCGTGCCCGCGCCCGGTCGCGCCCAAGCTGCCGTACAGCTCTGTCCGCACGCCGTGCACCTTCGGCAAGAGACCCTCTCTCGCGAGCCCGTCGACGAACATCTTCGCCGCGCGCATCGGCCCGACGGTGTGCGAGCTCGAAGGCCCGATCCCGATCTTGAACAAGTCGAACACGCTGATGGCCATGAGGGTTGTGCGAGAGATCATCGCCGAAGCGCCGCCGTTGAGCGAGCGAAGACGCAGCGCTTGCGCCGCCGCGAAGCCTCTGCACGACGCCCGCGATCGGCCCCACACGCGCGCGCGTTGGGTGCAGAATACCCAGCGAAGGAGAACTGCACCGATGCTCGCCTCAGCGACGATGACTCGAACGGTGATCGTGGTCCCCCCAGAGCTCGCGCTCGACGCGGCGTGGGGCTTGATGCAAACGCACCGCATCCGGCACTTGCCCGTCGTGCGATCGGGCGAAGTGCTCGGGATGCTCTCGGACCGCGACGTCCTGCTGCACTCGAGCGCGCACAGCGGGTCCGTGGTCGTCCCGATCATGCCCGTCGGCGCCGCGATGGCGCCCGCCCCGTACACCATCACGTCGGACACGCCCGTCGGCACGATCGTTCGTCTCTTCACCGAGCGAAAGATCGACGCGGCTCCGGTACTCTCGGACTCAGGAAGGCTCATCGGCCTCGTCACCTCGACGGACCTGCTGCTCTTGCTTCTCGAACAGAACGAAGCGCAGCCGCTGCCGTTCGAGTGGCAGGTGGTCGACTCTTCTGCCGCGGTGTCTTGAGCTCATTTCACCGCTGAATTTTCAGCACATTTTCACATCGAAGGTACGCAACGGATGGGTCACTACGACGAACCAGTCAAGCGCTGGATGCACGCTCCTGTGCGCACGATCAACGACGACGCGCAGATCGAAGCGGCCGATCACATCCTGCGAGAGCACACGCTCTCGAGCCTCGCGGTGCTCGATCGATCGGGCGTCCCGGTCGGGGTGATCTCGCGCTCGGACCTGCTGCGCGTCGGTCGCGCCAAGAGCGCCTTCGGCCGCCGAGCGCCGCTGCTCGAGCTGCCCGCGCAGACCGTCGACTCGGTCATGACCAAGGGCATCCTCTCGGTCCCCTCCGACACGCCCCTATGCGACGCCGCGCAGCTCATGGTCTCGCGCCACGTCCACCGCGTGTACGTCCTCGACGCCGGAAAGCTCGTCGGCGTCCTCTCGACCCGCGATCTCATGGACGCCGTCGCGAGCCACAAAGAGAAGGCTCCCCTCTCGGACTTCATGTCCACGCCCGTCCTGTCCGTCACCGCGCTCGACACCGTCGCGCACGCGACCGACCGCCTCGCCGACGCGCAGGTCGCAGGCCTGCTCGTGCTCGACGAGAGCGAGTGGCCCGTAGGGCTCTTCACGCAGGTCGAAGCGCTGCAGGCGCGCGAGCTGCCCGGCTCGACCCCCGTCGAAGACGTGATGAACTTCGCCCTGCTGTGCCTCGACATGGACACCGTCGTGCACCGCGCCGCGCGTCACGCCGTCGAGACCCGCGCCCGTCGCGTCGTTGCCGTGCGCGACCGCCGCGTGTGGGGAATCCTCACGGGCATCGACTTCGCGCGCATCGCCTCGCGACGCTGAGCGCGAGATTACTCCGCCGCTGCGCCGGCGCTCTTGGGGGGCAGCTTGCGGATCTGCTCGATGAGCCGATCGAGCGCCGCGGCCGGCAGCATCCCCGGCTGCGAGAAGACCAGCTCGCCGTCGCGCACCGCCATCAACGTGGGGATCGAACGAATGCGCATCGCCGACGCGATCGCCTGCTCTTCGTCGGTGTTCACCTTCACGAACTTCACGTCCGGGTGCCGGCTCGCCGCCGCTTCGAAGATCGGCGAAAACGCGCGGCACGGTCCGCACCACGGGGCCCAGAAATCAATCAGCACGATCCCCGGCTCGCGAAGAATGGTGCGAAACGTGTCGGTCGTTGCGTTGGTGATCATCAGTCGCTCTCCCTCGAAAGGCTGTTGGTTCTCGTCGCGCTCGACGATCGCTCGTCGGCGCTGCGAAGCATAGGAGACAGCATCCAGCGCGAAGGATTCACACCGCGCTCTTCGCGGTCGCGAGCCACCCGCGCACCGCGCGACGAACGCTCTCTTGCACGCGCTCGGGCACAGGCTCGTCGCCGCGCACGCGCGAACAGGCCGAGAGCGCTCGGTTGAGCGCGCTGCACGCGCCCTTGCAGAGCGGGCACGTCTCGACGTGCTTCTCCATCGCCGCGCAGTCCGCCGCCGTCAGCTCTCCCTCGATCTTGCGAGACAACATGTCCGCGACGTTCGGGCACGCTGCCCCCGCAGCCTCGGGCGCCGGAGGCTCGAGCCAAGGCTTCAACGCGTCTCGCAGCGCGCTGCGCGCCCGATGCAAGCGGCTCTTCAGCGCGTCTACGGAAAGGCCGATTGCCTCGGCCGCCTCGGGCGCCGTGAGCCCCTCGACGTCGCGCAACACGATCACCTCGCGGTAGTCCTCGGGCAGCCCGTCGAGCACTTCTCGCAACGCCCGCGTGAGCTCGGCGTCCGAGGCGATCGACTCGGGGCTCGGCTCGGCGGACACGCGCTCGTCCGCCATGTCGTCGGCGACCGGCGGGCGGTTCTTCAACCCGCGGCGGCGATGCGAGCACGCGCTGCGCGCCACGGCGTAGCTCCACGAGGTGAGCGACGAGCGCCCCTCGAACTCCGAGAGCTTTCGCGCGATCTGCAGCATCGCGTCCTGCACCGTGTCGTCGACGTCCGGGCCGTCGCCGCACAGCCTCCGCGCAAATCGCTGAAGCGTGGGGGCGAGCGCAGAGAGCACACGCTCCATCGCAGCAGGGTCGCCGTGTTGGGCCTGCGCAAGCACCGCGGGGTCGACAGTGGTCTCGGTCATCGCGAACCCCTTTCTGCCACCGTTGGCTCTTTGTGGCGAGGGTCGCATGACCGCGAATTCCCCAACAGAAAGAGAGCTGGCACAATGATGTTCAACATGTTCAAGGCAAGCCACGATGGTCGCGACAAAGTGAAGAGCGGCGCCCTGCTGCTCGACGTCCGCACGCCCGAAGAGTTTCGCGAAGGTCACGTCGACGGAGCGAAGAACATCCCCGTCCAAGACCTCGCGCGCAGGCTCGGCGAGCTCGGCCCCAAGAGCCAACACATCGTTCTCTACTGCCGCTCGGGCGGACGCAGCGCCGCCGCAGCGCAGCTGCTCAAGAGCCAGGGCTACCAGGTCACCGACATCGGCGCGATGTCCAACTGGTGAGCGCGCTCACAGACCGAGCCGCGCGCGGGTCGAGCGCTCGCCGACGGGGTACACATTCTCCTGGGGGATCTCTAGCGACTCGATGGTGTGTGCGCGCACGATCGCGCGCTGCTCGGCCACGAGCGCGCTGATGTCTTCGATCGACACGAGCTCGCGCTCACCGAGCTCGCGCAGCGACTCCGCGCGAAGCCCGAGCTGAATCGCTCGCCGCTCGACCGGCGCTCCATATGGGTCGTGATCGGGGTCCCACTGCAGTCGAACGCTCGATCGCTTCACCGCGAGCGCCCACGACGCGGCGTCGCCGTAGACCTCCGAGACGAAGCTCGAGTGCACCGCTTGCGCGAGCCAACGGTCGAAGGCCGCGCGCCGCACCCGCAGCGCCAGGACGCGCTCTTGGCCCTCTTTTTCGCCCCAGCCGCTGCGATACATCATCCACAAGAAGTTCGGCTTCACCCAGCTCATGCGCTCGTAGCTGAAGCCGCCGCCCCCCAAGCGCTGATCGCGCACCGCCGCGTCGGCGATCGAGCTTCGATACGCCTGGTACACGGTGATCGTCTCGTCGTCGAAGCGCGCGAGGATGTGTCGACCGCTCGCAGGCCAGCGCGATCGCTGCTCGATGTACCGCTCTGTTTGCACGAGGCCGGACACTTCGTAACGAAGTGCAACAAAGTCAACCGCCAACGCGATTGGCGTTGTTCGAGTCGCTGGATGGCGATGTCTGATTTTGCGACTGGCCCCATCGCGCGCAGCCCCGCCACGCTCGGCTCGTGATGATCAGACGCTCCTCGCTCGCTTGGCTCTCGCTCGGCGCGCTCACAGCGTGTGCCCCGGCCCCGGCCCCGACCGGCTGCCCGATGGTGGTCAGCGAAGTCAGTGAGCAACTCCTTCAGCGCCCACTGGTTTGGTATGACGTCGTGTTCGTCGTCGACTCCGCGCCCGAAGCCGCCGCGTTCGTCGAACGGCTCCCGCGCCTGCTCGACTCCATCACGCTGAAGCTCTGCGTCTCGCGCTCGACGTCCAACTCGCCCGCACACCCCTGCGATCCCAACAACCCCGACGACGTCCAGGTCGGAGTGAATCCAGAGAGCGTCCGGATCGGAGTCATCTCCGCCGATCTCGGCGCGCGAGGCTCGGGCCTGCCCGGCTGCGACAGCGCAACCGGCGACGACGGGCGCATCGCGCCGAGGCTCCGCTCGCCGTCGCCGCTCGGCATCCGCGCGTGGCCGCGCAACGCGAGCGCGTGGCAACCCCAAGGCGGCCCGTCGTGCGAGGAGCTGCCCGCGTTCTTGGAGTTCTGCTCGAACACCGATGGATGCGAGCGCGTGAGCGAGCGCGCCACGCGCGACGAAGCGACGCTCGGCGGACAGTTTCGATGCCACGTCGCCGCGACCGCCCGAGGCTGCTCGCTCGGCCAGCCGCTCGAAGCCCTCTACCGCGCGCTCGTCGTGCACGGAGCAGCGCTGCCCGCAGAGAGCGGCGCGCCCAACGCGGGCTTTCTCAGGCCAGAGGCGCCGCTGTGGATTGTCATGCTGTCAAGCGGTGAGGATCACTCGGTCCGAGACTGCGCGCAGGACCGCGGCTTCACCGCCGCGCACGGCGACGGGTCGTGCGTCGACGGCACCAGCGCGTTTCGCCCATCCTCCTCGCAGTGGGCCAGCAGCGACGTCGATCAGCGCTTCTACCGCTCTTCGCTCAACAGCCCCGACGACCCCACGTGGAACCTCGACCGCTACTACGACACCTCCGGACGCTGGCCCCACGACCTGCTCTCGCTCAAGCCAAGGCACCCCGAGCGCGTGCTCTTCTCTGCCATCGTCGGCGCGCCCCTCGCGATCCCTCGCCGCAACGATGCGAGCCGCTCCGTCGATTACCCCGCGCTGCAGCCCGCGCTCGAAGCCACGACGGACCCGCAGTGCCCCCACGTCACCGCCGCGTGCGCGAGCGAAGGCGCCACGATCGACCTGGCACGGCGCTGCCGCGGACAGGCTCCGATCGCCCTGCCCTCGCGACGCATCGTCGAGCTCGCGCGACGCTTCTACGAAACAGGGCGCTGCAATGGCAGGCCGTGCCTCGCGAGCTCGCTCGAGTCCGTCTGCGCCGCGAGCTACACAGAGACGCAGCAGTTCATCACGATGCGCACCGCACCGCGCCTGCCCGGACGATGCCTTACTCTCGCGGAGCCCGCGGTCATCGCGGTCACGCACGAGAGCCAGCGCGTCGATTGCCGACTCATCGTCACCCACGCTGATGACAGCCCCTGCGACGCGCGCCGCGGAGAGCGCGTCCCGACGAGCACCGAACCCACCGGCGTCGGCGAGCTCGGCCAGCGCGTCACCCGCTGCGAAGTCGATCAGCTCGCCACCTGGACCGTCGCAGCAGGCCCGCGCGCGCGCTCGCCCGTCTCCGACGAGCCCGGCTGGTACTTCGACCGCGTGACCGACCCTCGAGAGCCCTGGTGCACGCGGCGCATCTCGTACACCGGCGGCGCGCGCCCGGATTGGCGCTCCGCGGCGACGCTCTACTGCATCACCGTCGCCAACAGGGACGCCGGCTGCGCGGACTGACTCTCGCTCGCTCCATGCGATCTCTGTGAGATGCCCCGCGCCTCGCGCGGTCGGCACAGTGAGCGCCATCACGGCCCGCGCTCTCGCCGGGCCGAAGGAGGCCTCTCTTGCACCATCGCTTGCTCGCCGCGCTCGCGGCCGCCCTCGCATCGCTCGCGCTGCGCCCCACCATCGCCGCCGCGCAGTGCCCCCCCGCCGCGCCCACGCTCGTGCCCCCTGGCGGCGTCGCGTGGTCCGTCAACGAAGGAGCCAGCACCATGATCGGCGCCACCGGCGGCGGTCCGCTGTTCGAGTGGGACGCAGACTGCAACGGGCTCACCCCCGGCGCGGGGGACACCATCGGCGCGAGCGCGTTCAATTTCACCGCGCACGAGCGCGACGGCAGCTCGTCGTCTCGAATTTGTGTGCGTAGTTTCAACCCCGCTTGCGGCGCTGGCGCGCAGCGCTCGGCCGCAGCCGAGGGCGTCGTCAACGTGCGCAACGTCGCGCCGACCATCGCCACCTCGCTGCTCGCCGCGGGGATCGAAGGCACGATGTACCGCTTCGGCCTCGCCGCGACGGACCCGGCCAACCCGCCCAACGCTACGCTCGTGCGCGACGCGTTCACGTGGAGCGCCACGGGCCTGCCCGCGGGGCTCTCGGTGGACTCGATGACCGGCGTGCTCTCGGGCGTCCCCGCGATGGGCAGCGCGGGGACTCACACGGTCACGGTCAGCGCGAACGACGGCGACGGCGCGATCGCGACGCGCTCACTTCGCCTGGGAATCGGCAGCGCTTCGAGCGTCGCGGCCTGCCCCACCCCGACGCTCTCGACCGGCGCAGACGGCGCGTTCACCGTGCCCGAAGGCACCAACACAACCGTGCGCGCGACGGCCGACGCGAGCGCGTGCGGCTGCGCGATCGTATGGGACCTCGGCTGCGACGGCGCGATCGACGGCAGCGGGGCGACCTTCGCGCTCTCGGCGGAGGGGCGCGACGGACCCACGGACTCGCGTCGGCTGTGCGCGGTCAACGTCCCGCAGGTGGGCTCGCCGCCCGGCAGCGTGTGCCGCGCGAGCGCCGTCGCGATGGCGCCAGTCGCGTTCGAAAACGTGGCCCCGACGATCACCACGATGAGCCTGCCCGCGGGCGTGCTCGGCGCGCCGTACCTCACGCAACTGACCGCGTTCGACCCAGCAAATCCGCCCATTTCGCGGGGTTTTCTCGATCCCATCACGTGGAGCGCGACGGGCCTCCCGCCCGGTCTCGCGCTCGACACGAACACGGGCGTGATCGTAGGCACACCCGACGCCACCGCGCTCGCCCGCTGCTACTCGATCGCGATCACCGCGCGCGACGACGAAGGCGCGGCCGACCGCGCGACGCTCGAACTCTGCCTCTCGGGCACAGCGCTCATGCGCTGCCCCAACGCGAGCTCCTCTCAACCTCGCTACTCGATCAACGAAGGCTCGACCGGAACGCTCAGCGCCGCGTTCTCCCCGCCCACCGGCTGCGGCTGCACGGTCGAGTGGGACATCGACTGCGACGGCGTCCCCGACGGCCGCGGCGGCTCGATCACCTTCGACGCGCGCGGACGGGACGGCTTCGTCGCGAGCCGCGTGTGTTGGGTCGGCGTCCCGTCGCTGATCGGGCCGTGCAATGCGCCGGGCGAGACGCAAGAGGTCGTCGTCAACGTCCCCAACGTCAGCCCGAGCTTCGTCTCGATCGGCCTCGGTGACGCGAGCGAAGGCGTTCGCTTCACACGCGAGCTCGAGGTGACCGACCCGGCCAATCCCCCCATTTCGCCCCGCGTCCTCGACCCGATCACCTTCACCCTGACCGGCGCGCCCGCGTGGCTCTCGCTCGACCCGATGACCGGCATCCTCTCGGGCACGCCCCCGCCCGGCACCGGCGGAATGTCCTTCACGTTCACCGTCATCATCGAGGACGGCGACAGCGGTCGCTCGACCGCCATGATGACCCTGCGCGTGCTCCCCACGACTCGCCCCGACGCTGGTCCCGACGCCAATCCCGACGTCGTCGCGCTCGACGCTGCGATCGACGTCGAAGCGCGCGACGCCGCCGAGCCCGACAGCGCAGCGCTCGACAGCAGCCCCGGCGCAGACGCGGCGCCCCCGGCCGACGCAGCGATGGTCACCGACGCGCAGACCGTCGCCGACAGCGCGCGCGCAGAGGACGCAGCAGCCACAGACGCGACCGTCGCAATGGACGCCGCCACGCCGCGCTTCACGTTGAGCGGCGACGGAGCGTGCTCGTGTCGCGCCGCAGGACGCCCGCTGCCAGGCCAGCACGGCGCGGCGCTCTTCGCGAGCGTCGTCCTCGCGAGCGTCGCCCTCGCCCGTCGCGATCGACGCCGACGCTAGCGAGAAATCCCGCGTCATTCGCTGTCATCGCGGGACTGTCAGACCTTCGCGCGCTCGTGGCTTCCGAGGCAACGCCGCACCCGAGGGAGACCCACGAATGAACAGCCAACGACTCGCGACCATTCTCGCCGCCATCGCCACCACCGCGCTCGTCCAAAGAACCGCGCACGCGCAGAGCACCCCGGCCAACGCGCCAGTGGTCCGCGTCCTCGACGAGACCGAGACGTACCTGCGGCTCTGGACCCCGCAGCCTTCGGGCGGCTACGAGGTGCGCCTCAACACCATCGTCTACGGGGTCACCGGCCGCGCGGACGCGACCCGCATGGACATCAAGCAGGGCGGTCGTGTGCTGCTCTCGCAGCGCTGCGCGTTCGGCGACCGCGACGGAACCGCCGCGCGCCTGGCCTGCGAAACGCCCGACAGCAACCTGCTGTCTGCCACCGGCGAGCTGACGATCGAGCTGCACTACATCGACGACGAGAACGACCGCACGGAGCTGCTTCGCACGTTCGTCGTTCAAGCGCGGCGCTATCCCGATTGGATTCGCGGCGACGGCCGACGGATCACCGAGTGGGGCGGGCGCTATCAGCTCTTGATGCACGACGCGATCGGCACCGCGTGGGTGTGGCACGAGAACCCAGGCTCGAGGCAGACCGAGGCGCTCGAGCCGCAGCACCTGCGGTTCTTCACGGCGTTTGCTGGCAACGCGGATCGCACCCGAGGCTCGGTGTACTCGCTGCGATGCACGGTGAACGGGACGCGCATCCCCGACGTGGCGCTCGAGCGCGGCGCGATCAACGACCTGACCGAGGTGAGCGAGCGGCCCAACATGCAGGACACGCGCACCGTCCGTTGGTACCGCACGAACTTCACCGCGCAGACGCTGTGGTGGGGACGCCGAGTGAACATCCCCGCCAACGGCACGGGCTACAACACCGCGAACCACACGTTCTTGGGCGAACATCAGGGCGCGTGGTCGTGCGACGTGCGCATGGACGGACAGGTGCTGCGCACGTTTATCTTCTCGGTCGGCGCCGACGGAAAGGTCGCGCAGCACGCCGAGCAAACCGGCGCGCAAAGCTACCGACAGCTCGGCGGCCTCTCGTTGATCGACGCGCGCATCCCCAACCCGAGCCCGGGCGACGAGTACATCGACCCCGCTGCGATTCGAGCGTCGTTTCAGTTCGGCCAGCCGCGCAGGCAAGCAGCGGGCTCGGCCGCCGCGCTCACGAGCCTGCCGGCCGCGGCGGTCGGCAACGCCAACCCCACCGTGGTCCCAGGCTTCGGCGCAGGCAGCGCCCCCGCCGGTCGCGCGCGCGGCCGCCGTCGCTGACCCGCTCGCTCACTTCTTGGCGACGGGTTCGCCGTATTCGTCCGCGGGGCGCAAGAGGTTCATCGGGACGCGCAGATAGCGCTGGCCGTTGGGCTCGACCGAGGGGAGCTTTCCTGCGTCGATGTTGACCTGAACGCTCTGAAACAAGAGCTTCGGCGCGGCGAGCGTCGCGTCTCGCGCCCGGCGCATCGCGACGAACGTCTCTCGCTCCGTCGCGCTGTTGAGCTGAGGGTTCTTCGCCTTCGACTCGCCGATGGTGGTCTCCCATCGCACGGCGCGGCCGTTGGGCTGATAGTCGTGTCCCACGAACACGCGGGTGCTGTCCGGCAGCGCGTAGAGCTTCTTGATCGACACGTACAAATCCTCTGCGCTCCCCTTGGGAAAATCGCAGCGCCCCGTCCCGTAGTCCTCCGTGAACAGCGCGTCCCCCGTGAAGAGCGCGTCCTCGATCTTGAACGTCACGCACGCCGGCGTGTGGCCGGGCGTGGCGATCACTTCGACCTTCAGGCTGCCGGCTTCGAGCGTCTCGCCGTCCTTCACCAAACGGTCGAACTGACTGCCGTCCGTCGCGAGCGCAGGCAAGTTGAACAAGCCCTTGAAGGTCTCTTGCACGACGCGGATCTGCTCGCTGATCACGACGCCCGCGCCGAAGCGCTTCTTCAGCAGCTGCGAGCCCGAGAGGTGATCAGCGTGCGCGTGCGTCTCCAAGATCCAGCGCAGGTTGAGCTCTTTGCCTCGGACAAACTGCGAGACCTTGTCGACCGACTCGGTGAAGGTAAACGACCCGATGGGCTCGTAGTCGAGCACGGGGTCGATCACGACCGCGTCGCGCGTCGCGGGGTCCCACGCGACAAAGGTCACGGTGTACGTGCGGGCGTCGAAGAACGGCTCGATCTGAACGGACATGACTTCCTCCATCACTCAGCGAAGACTGGCAGAGCCGCGGCGCTCGACCGAGCGATGACCGGCGGCCAACGCTCCGTCAGACCCAAGCACTCGCGAACTCGGTTCGCGTAGCGGTGCTCTTTCTTCGTGCTCAGCGCTGACGGTAGCCGCAGTGCGCGCAAAACGCGGCTCCGGCTGGCAGCGCGCCGTGACAGCGCGGGCAGTGACCGACGCCGGGCCACGAGGCGTGCGGGCGAATCGCGGGCGTCCCGCAGGAGTGACAGAAGCGCGCGCTCTCTTGCATCGGGTGACCACACGCGCCGCACGAAACGACGCCCGGCATCGCGATGGCCGTCGGCGCCAGCTGCTCGTCGAGCGAGCGAACAGACGGGAGCTGATCGAGCGGCCTGGGTTCGACGTACAAATGCGTGATCAAATCCAGCACGGATGACGGCGCGATCGTGCCGACGTACACCTCGTCTCCGTGCGACGAGAGCATCAGCGCGTCCGTCGGCCCCGCGCAAAGGACCACAAACGAGAGCCCCACCAGACCTCCGTGCGGCAGCTCTTCGACAGCTGAGACGGTCAGCACCGAGCCGAACAGCGCCATCGACGAGGCGACGGTCATCCCCGCGCGAGTGAGGCAAAACCCCTCTGCGGTGCGCACCAGCGACCCGCGCAGCACCAGCGCGTCGAGCACCACTGCCAGCGACTCGGGCCCGAGCTCGCGCGGCGCGCCCGAGAGCTCAGCGAGCACCGGCGCGACCGAGAGCAGCGCCGGCGGGTGCGCGCGCATCGCTGACGAGAGCCCCTCGGGGTCGAGCGTGACCAACGCAGGGTCGCGACCCGTGACGAGCGCTTGCAGATTCTCGATACGCTGCGCGTCGATCATCGCCGCGAGCGCGACGCCCTCGACCGCGGTCGCGTCGAGCTCGAGCACCGTGCTTCGCACCGAGGACGTGCCCAGGTGATCGCGCAGCATGGCCAGAGTATCGACGACCGGCGCGGGATCGATCACGCGCAGACCGCGCGACGAGAGCTGCGTCGCGACGCGCCCCGTCC
This sequence comes from Myxococcales bacterium, assembly GCA_013298625.1. Taxonomy (GTDB): domain Bacteria; phylum Myxococcota_A; class Polyangia; order Polyangiales. Next base: position 20,555 of record JAAFIF010000090.1, on the reverse strand, counting down.
CGTCCGCACCCGCGCGCACGCCAGGAACCGCGAAGTACACCGAGTGCTGCGCCAGCGACTCGCCGCGCAAGAGCTGTACGCGCGCGAACGACCGCGGCGCCGCGAGCACTTGCAGCGTGGGCAGGACGGTGGGTCGCCACATTCCGTCTGGTCCGAGCAGCGGCGCGATCCACTCGGGCGTGGGCGTCGGCGCGCCGCTCGGCTCTTCGCGCAGCGGAGAGAGCTTCGTGAGCGACGCCGCGCCGATGCGCGCCGCGAGCGCCCGCACCGCGCCCGGAGGAAGCATGAAGTCCACCGCCGCCCTCTGCGTCACGGCTCACCTGCGCGCTCGGTGGCGACGCTGCGCGCCGCGCCGACGAGCGTTCGAATCGACAGCGGCCCGGCGGCGCCCTGCGCAGGAGCGCCGACGCCGCTGACCCCGGCCCAGCCATCGACGCCCACCGCCGCGACGAAGTGCGCCATCGAGACGTCGCTGTCCTCCGCGCGTCTCGCTCGCGCGCCGCGCATGGCCGCCAGCGCCGAGCGCAGCTTGTCTCCCACGGCGCCTTGCGTGACGAGCGCGCTCGACTCTGTGGCCTCGAGCGCGAGGATCGTGTCGGCGCGCGCGGGGACCGCGGCCATCGCCCATCGCATCGCGTCGCGCACGCGCACGAAGAGCACCCCCGCGGCGCGGATCCGCTGCGCGTGCAAGAGCCCATCGACGCCCGCGTCCTGCCCGCACCGCACCCACTCGACCACGCGCGTCCGTCGCGCCGCGAGCGCGCTCGACGCAGAAGAGCCCGTGTTGCTGGGTCGATCGTTCACCAGCGGTGAACTCTATACCGCTCTCGGCGAGAGCGAAGCGTCCATCGCGCAGCCCCGCGCAGAGCGTCACTGCCTCGACCAGAACCGCCGCCAACGCAGCCCGAGCTCCGTCGTGTACCCGATGTCCGTCGACCGGATCGCCCCGTCCCGGCCGAGCGCAAACGTCGTGGGAAACGACCGAACCCCGAAGCGCCGCGCGACGCTCCCGTCCGCGTCGTTGACCACCACGAGCCCCGAGAGCCCTTGCTCGCGGACGAAGCGCGCGATCGCCGCGTCGCTGCCCGAGTCGCTCGCGATCAGCACCACGTCCGACCCCGAGCCGAGCGCGCGAACGTTGTGCTCGCTCGCGCGACACACGGTGCACCACGTCGCGAAGAACCAAAGGACCTGCGGCCGCTGCGCCGCTGCGCCGAGGCGCACCTGTGCGCCGTCGAGCGAGCGCGCCACGATCGACGGCGCGACGCCGGACACGAGCGAGCGGGACTGAAACGCGCGCACCGCCACGAGCACGATGACGAGACCCAACGCTTCGAGCGCAGGTCGCCGCCAACGCTGCCAGCGAGTCGCGCGCGCTGGGGGCTTGTCTTCGCGCGGCGCGTCATTCGAGGGAGTTTGTTCTGGTTCGGGCATTGTCTGTCCCCGGCGGTTTGACAGCGGCGGGGGCGTCTGCCTATAAGCGCGCCCGCCCGGAGAGGGGGCCCCGTCCACGGAGCCCAGCAAATTCCGCAAATTTCGTGGTCTGGAGGAGCACTCGGTTGGTCTACCTAGGAAGTGACTACCGGGTGGTCTTGTCGTTGTCTGTCACTCGATTGTTGGAAGGGTTGTTTCATGGCCGACCGTACGGCGCAGGGCGCGAACAACAAGCCGATCATCGAAGAGATCCACCATCGCGACAGTCAGGTTTACATCTGCCTCGTGGTGAATCGCCGGCACAAGTCCGCGCGGATCGTGGATTTTCTCGCAGGAAACTTTCCGCACAAACAAGCGGCCATCCAAGCCATCTCGGTCCGCGAGGGCATCGAGCGGGTCTATACGCTGGTCGAGCGCGAAGAGAGCACCGGCTGGGCGAAGGCCGGCTACGCGCGCGAAGGGTCGATCCCTGGGTACTACAAGCGCTCGGACGCCCACGTGATGGGTCACTTGATCCACAGCCCGCCCAAGGTCGATGACGAGGGCAACCTGATCGCCCCCGCCGCCGACGCGGTGAAGGCCGAGAAGCTCATCAATCAAGCGAAGAAGCTCCGCGACTCGCTCGCCGCCGCGCGCGGCGCCAAGACCGAGCTCATGGACGTGCGTCAGCTCGACGCCCTTCGCAGCGCGTTCAAAGGCAAGAAGGGCGCGCCCCCCGCGCTCGACGACTGCTTCGGCCGCACCGGCACGCGGGTCAACATGGTCGCGCGCGACTCGAAGAAGGCCGTCGAGCAGTTCGTCGCCGCCGAAGTGCAAGACTGCTTCGGCAACGCGTACCTGCAGCTCGGCTCGACCCCGTCCGATGAAGCCGACGCCAAGCTCACCGTCACGCTGCTGCAGAGCATCTCTGAAGAGCTCAAGGGGCGCGAGGTCGCCAGCGCGTTTCTCTACGCGCCCGTGCACGACACGCTGCTCGGCGCCGCGCTGCTCGGCGCGGGCTACAAGAAGACCGGCCTGCTCGCGCGACACTTGATCGCGAGCGGCAAGCGCGCCGACAGCGTGCTCTGGACCCGCAAGCTGCTCGCCACCGCGGCCGACGCTGACGCGGCGTGACGTCGCGCGGACAGCGCTTCGAAGCGGCGAATCCTGCGCGTGTACTCGGGCGGGCGTTCAGGCTACCCTCGCGGGCCGTGAGCCGAAGCCATCCGACCTCGCGACGCGCGACGACAGCGCTGGGCACGCTCAGCGCCGCGGCGCTCGCGTTGGTCGGGTGCGCGTCCAACGCAGCGCGCGGGCAGAGCACCGTGCGCGCGTTCGGCACGGCGCACTCGAGCAGGGCCTCGCAGCGCGCGAACACGCGCATCCTCGCCAACGGCCCGATCGCCGAGCCGATCGCGCAGCCCCAAGCGCCCACGAGCGCGCAGAGCGAGCGCAACCGCGCGACGCTCGCCCAGAGCTCCGAGCGACCGCCGCAGAGCGAGCCCGAAGAGCGGACCGTCGCCGTCGCGGGGACCGACGTTCGCGCTGGGATCGCAGTGGCCGAAGTGGCCGCGCCGTTCGCGCTCGTCAGCGCCGCGCTGCAGGACTTCAGCACGTATCGCCAGTTTCTTCCGCGGCTCAACGAGAGCCGCGTCGTCCGTCGTCGTCGGGCAGAGTCCGAGGTGTACCTCCGCGCCGAGCTGCTCGAAGGATTCGGCGTGGTGTGGGCGCTCGAACGATTTCGTGTGACCCGCGCCACCGGCTCGATCCTCGTCGAGGGCGAGCGGCTCGACGGGACCATGCGCCGGTTCGACGTGCGCATCGAAGCGGTCGAGATCGCCGGGACCAACCGCACGCGAATCGCAGTGTATTTGCTGGGTCTTCCGCCGTTTCCCCTGCCGAGCGGCTACCTGTCTCGGCAGCACGGACGGTGGACCGCGCGCGCGCTTCGGGCGCTCGCCGCGCGGGTCGAGACCCTCGCGACAACCCAAGCTCGCAGGCCCTGACCGAAAATTCTGCGCCCCTGTCGGGCCGCAACAATGGCACCTATCGACCGGTCCGCGAGTGGTCGGGTTGACCCCGAAAGAATGTGGGTGTTAGAAGCCCGCGCGCATCTGAGCCTCTCGCTCGGACTGTGTCGGTCGGGATCGATTTCGACCGCGTGATTTCCGCGAAGACCGCGGGATCGGGACCATCTCCACCGGAGACTCCACCCACGATGCACTCACTGCTCTCTGTTGTTGCGAGCGAGCGACCGCTGATCAGCTTCGACGGAACGCTCGTCATCAACATCGCCCTCTGGTTGATCCTCTTCTTCGTCCTCCGCCCGCTCTTGTGGGAGCCGATGGTGAAGCTCTTGGCTGCGCGCGAAGGCGGCATCCAGGGCTCGCGCTCGGACGCCAAGGGAGCGATCGCCGACGCCGCCTCCAAGCGCGCCGAGTACGACAGCGCCCTCAAGTCCGCGCGCTCGAGTGCCGCGGGCGAGCGCGACGCGATCCGCAACGCCGCCCTCAAGCAAGAGGGCGACATCCTCGCCAAGGCCCGCGCCACCGTGTCCGAAGCGGTCGACGCGCAGCGCGAGAAGATCCGCGTTCAGCGCGAGCAGCTCACGGTCGAGCTGAAGGCCACGATCCCGCAGATTTCGAAGGACATCGCGTCGAAGGTCCTGGGCCGCGAGGTGGCGTCGTGAAGATCAATCGTTGGATGTCCGCAGCGTCGCTGCTCTGCGCGCTCTCGCTCCCCTCGATCGCCGCTGCGCAAGAGCACGGATCGCACGGCGAGCAGCACGGCACGCAAGAGCAGACCCCCTCGCACGGCGAGCAAGCGCACGGCGAGCAAGCGCACGGCGAGCACGCCTCGCACGGGCCGGACCCCATCAACTGGACGAGCTTCGGTGGCACGCGCCGCGACCACGCCGGTCAGGTCAAGCCCAACCCGCCGCCCTTCATCGCATCGCTCATCAACTTCGGCCTGCTCGCGGCGATCTTGTTCTTCGCCGTGAAGCGCGCGATCAACCCGTCGCTGGCCACACGCCGCGCCGCGGTCGAGTCCGAGATCGCTGAAGCGCAGCGGCAGCTCGCCGAGGCCGAAGCGCAGCTCCGCGAGTACAAAGACAAGCTCGACCAGTCCAAGGACGAGTTCGCTCGCCTGCGCGACGAGCTCGTGAAGTCCGGAGAGCTCGAGGCGCAGAAGATCCTCGACGAGGCCCGCGCCAAGGCGGACCGCATGCAGACCGAGGGGCAGGCGATGATCGAGCAAGAGGTTCGCAGCCTCCGCGCCGATCTCATCCGCGAGGCGGTCGACGCCGCGATGAAGAGCGCCGAGCAGACGGTGCGTCAGTCGGTCAACGGACAGGACCAGTCGAGGCTCGCGGACGCGTTTCTCGAAGGTCTCGACAAGGTCGCGACGAGCGACCGAGGAAGTGTGTGAGTCATGAGCGCAGCGGCGAAGCGCTACGCGAAGGCAGTGTTCGACCTGGCCAACGAGTCGGGCGAGCTCGAGAAGGTCACCAACGAGTTTCGCGAGCTCGGCGCCACGGTCGAGGGCAGCCCTGAGCTCAAGGGAGCGCTCGGCAACCCGATGGTGGACGCGGCGCAGCGCAAGGCGGTCATGAAGGCGATCTTGGATCGCTCGAACGTCTCTGTGCTGACCAAGAACTCGGTGCTCTTCATCACCGATCACCGTCGCAGCGACGTGCTCCCGCAGATCGCGGACGAGCTGTCGCGCTTGTCCGACGCGAAGGCCGGGAGAATCCAGGCTGAGGTCACCAGCGCCGCGGCGCTGAGCGAGCCTCAGTATCAGCGCGTGTCAGCCGCGCTCGAGAAGCTGACGGGTCAGAAGATTTCTCTCGCGCGCAAGGTCGACGCCACCCTGATCGGCGGCGTCGTCGTGCGCGTCGGGGATCGTGTGTTCGACGGAAGCGTCGCGACGCGCCTGCGCGAGCTGCGCACGGCGCTTCTTCCATCGTGAATGTGTTTTAGCGGAGATGACGATGCAGCTTCGTGCCGAAGAGATCTCGCAGATCATCAAGCAGCAGATCAAGAACTACGAGAAGACCCTCGACGTCAGCGAGACGGGTACCGTGCTGACGGTGGGCGATGGAATCGCGCGCATCCACGGGTTGACCGGGGCGATGGCGGGTGAGCTCCTCGAGTTTCCCAACGACGTGGTGGGCATGGTGCTCAACCTCGAAGACGACAACGTCGGCTCCGCGATCTTCGGCAACGCCGAGTCGATCAAAGAGGGTGACGCCGTCAAGCGCACCGGCCGCATCGCGGACGTGCCCGTGGGCGAAGCGCTCTGCGGACGCGTCGTCAACGCCCTCGGCCAGCCCATCGACGGAAAGGGCCCGATCAACACGACCGAGCGCCGCCGCGTCGAGATCAAGGCTCCCGGCATCATCGAGCGCCAGGGCGTGAAGGAGCCGCTGCAGACGGGCATCAAGGCCATCGACGCCATGATCCCGATCGGCCGCGGACAGCGCGAGCTCATCATCGGCGACCGCCAGACCGGCAAGACCGCGGTCGCGCTCGACACGATCATCAACCAGAAGGGCAAGGGCGTCTTCTGCTTCTACGTCGCCGTCGGCCAGAAGCAGAGCACGGTCGCCAACGTCGTCGCCAAGCTCACCGAAGTGGGCGCGATGGAGTACACGACGGTCGTCGTCGCGACCGCCGTCGACTCGGCCCCGCTGCAGTACATCGCGCCGTACGCCGGCGTGACGATGGCCGAGTACTTCCGCGACAGCGGTCAGCACGCGCTCATCGTGTACGATGATCTCTCGAAGCAGGCCGTCGCGTACCGCCAGCTCTCGCTGCTGCTCCGCCGTCCGCCCGGACGCGAGGCGTACCCCGGCGACGTCTTCTACTGCCACTCGCGCTTGCTCGAGCGCGCCGCCAAGATGGCCGATCACTACGTGATCGTGAAGAAGGGCTCGGACTCGAAAGAGGGCGTCGACGGCAAGGTGTACATGGGCGAGATCGGCAAGATCGACGCCGAGATCGCCATCGAGAAGCTCGGCCACGACTCGCACGAGCTCAAGAAGCTCCCCGGCCACGGCGGATCGCTGACGGCGCTGCCGATCATCGAGACGCAGGCGGGCGACGTGTCTGCGTACATTCCGACCAACGTGATCTCGATCACCGACGGCCAGATCTACCTCGAGACGGACTTGTTCAACGCTGGCCAGCGCCCCGCGGTCAACGTCGGTCTGTCGGTCTCGCGCGTCGGTGGTTCGGCGCAGATCAAGGCCATGAAGATCAAGAAGGTCGCAGGCTCGCTGCGCCTCGACCTCGCGCAGTTTCGCGAGATGGCCGCGTTCGCGCAGTTCGCCTCGGACCTCGACAAGGCCACGCAGAACCAGCTCGCGCGCGGTCAGCGCCTCACCGAGATCTTGAAGCAGCCGCAGTACCAGCCGCTGCCCGTCGAGAAGCAGGTCGCGCTCATCTACGCCGGAACGCAGGGCTACCTCGACAGCTACCCCATCAGCGCCCTGCGCCGCTACGAGCAGGAGCTGTACCCCTTCCTCGAGTCGCACTCGACCAAGATCCTCGACGTCATCCGCGAGAAGAAGGACTTGAACGCAGAGGTCGAGGCCAAGCTCAAAGAAGCGCTCGAAGCATTCGGCAAGCAGTTCGTCGTCGACGCGAAGTGATCGACGCATCTCACTCTGAGCACAGGAGCGGGCGATGCCCTCGTTGAAGGCGATCCGACGCCGGATCGGCAGCGTGAAGAACACGCAGAAGATCACCAAGGCGATGAAGCTCGTGGCCGCGGCGCGCCTGCGCCGTGCCACCCAGCGCATCACCGAGCTGCGCCCGTACGCGAAGAAGGTCGCCGAGGTGCTGCGCGCCGTCGTCGCGCGCGTCGACACCGCGGACACCGAGCACGCGGTGCACCCGCTGCTCGTCGACCGCCCCGAGCGCAAGAAGGCCTACGTGCTGCTCATCACGTCGGACCGCGGACTGGCAGGGGCGTTCAACGCCAACGCCATCCGCGCCGGCGAGCGACGCAAGCGCGAGCTCATCGAGCAGGGCTTCGAAGAGGTGAAGTTCGTCACCATCGGCCGCAAGGGCCGCGAGCACCTGCGCCGCCGCGGAGAAGAGATCGCCCACGATCACACCGGCGCCACGGAGAAGCCCGAGAAGCGGGCCCCCGAGATCGCCCGCGAGATCATGGACGAGTTCATCGACGGGACCATCGATCAGCTTGATATCGTGTTCACCGAGTTTCGCTCGGCGGTCACGCAGACGATCAAGATCGAGACGCTCTTGCCCGTGGCCATCGAGAAGAAGGACGCCGGCGCAGAGAGCGACGACCCGGGCACCGAGTACCTCTTCGAGCCGGACAAAGAAGCGCTGCTCGAGCGGCTGATCCCGATGTACGTCGAGACCACGCTCTACCGCACCATCCTCGACTCGCTCGCGAGCGAGCACGGCGCGCGCATGACGGCGATGGACAACGCCACGCGCAACGCCAAAGAGATGATCAACGCCCTGACGCTCCAGTACAATCGCGCCCGCCAGGCGACGATCACCAAGGAGCTCATGGAAATCATCGGCGGCGCAGAGGCCCTCAAGGGCTGAGCGGACACCGCGCGCGCGAACGGCAGGGGGATCGCGCGCGAACACACGGGGGACGACGCGTTGCTGCACTTCACGATGCGCTTGCTGACTGAAGAAGGCGACGCGACGTGCGCCCGTTGCCTCGCGCCCATCGAGCGCGAGCAGCGCAGGGTCGTCGCGTCGCCGATGCATCTGTCGCTGAGCGCGCAGACGTTTGCGTTGCACCCAGCGTGCGCGCTCGACGTGGACACGCAGCGGTTCTGTCAGCTGCTCGCGACGGACGCGGCGACCTTCGAAGGCCGGGCCGCGCTCGAGGCCCTCGCGGCCACGCGCGCGCGCTCGATCGACGACCGACGCGGTCGGCGGTGGAACGCCTTCAACGGCAGTGGCATCGGCATCGCCCCGACTATCGCCCCAGACGCTCCCGTCCCACCGGTGAGCCCCGCGCGCGACCCGCTCGGCCGCCCGAGGGTGCGCGTGTGCATTCACGGCACCGAAAACGTCCTCGCCCCGAGCAAAGCGAGCTCGCTCTGGCAGCGCTTGCGCGTCCTGCAGTCCTGGCCCTCGCCCAAGCGCGAGTACGTCTTCTGCGACGGTGAGCTCGCCGAAGCCGACGCGAGCGACGACCCAGCGCAGCCGACGGTCGCGCACGTGTACGCGACGATCGCGAAGAAGAGCTCGTTGCGCGGGACCTCGGTCGAGCTGTGGAGGCGGCGAGCGCTCGGGTTTCCCCCGCCGTTGCTGTGGCTGATCGGGATCAAGCAGTGGAAGAAGACCGACCGTAACGTGCTCGACGTGCGAGAGCACCTCGCGTCGTTTGGGCTCGACCCCGACGAGAGCCCGGTGTTGTGCGCGCCACGGATCGACCACGACGCGCTCGACGCGCTCGTGCTCGCGCTCGACGAACACTTCGACGGACGCGAGCTGCCCGCGTCGCCCGCTGCGTCGATGGCGCTCACCCTCGCCCTCGCGTTCGAACGCGAGCTGCGCGAGGGGCCCGCGTTCGATCGACAGCTCTTCGTTCCGATCGCCGCGCTCACCCGACGAGGCCTCACCCCGGCGTCCGTCGCGGTCAACGAGCGCAGCGCCGCGCGGCTCGTCGCCAACGGCGCGTTGCACGACGCCGCGACGCTGCTCGTCCCGACCGCGCACGAGAGCAGCGAGCCGTTCGAGTCGTGGTTCGCCGCCGCGCTCGCGAGCGACGAGGCGCGCACCCGCGACAAGTGGCTGATCGAGACCTCCGCGTGCTCGATGATCCGCGCGTTCGCAGCGAAGGACCGCCCTGCCGCGGTGCGCGCCGGGCTCGCGCTCTTGCTCGTGGTCGAGAACACCGAATCGCACCCGCTGCGCGTGCTTCGGCTGCGCGAGGCGCTCTCGGACGCGGCGAGCAATCGTGACGTCGCGGCGATCCGCGCGGCGATCGACGCGGCTCGCTCGGACGCGCACCGAAGCGAGCTCGCGCTGCTGCTGCGCGCGGTCGAAGCGAAGCCGCCGTAGGCCCCCGGGCCGATCGCTGCTACACCGCGCGCAGCCCGCTGATGCTGCCCGCCTCTCCCCTCGCCGCTGCGCACTCGATGGACACCACCTGGTTCGCCGTGGATGCGACCGGCGCGATCGGCCGCTTCGAGTCCAGCGAGGACGGCGCGGTTCCCAACGCTGCGGCCACCGCAGGCCTCTCGACGGAGCCCAACTTCGACGTGTGGCCTCTGCGCGCAGCGAGCTACGCATCGTGCCTGCGCGAGAACGGCGCGGGGCACGGCGCGCCACCCGCGGCCGACCCGCGAGCGCTGGTGACAGAGAAGCTCCCTGCGAAGCCCACGCGCGTGCTCGTCATGCTGCGCGACCCTCGCGAGGACGAAGCGCAAGGCTATCGCCCGGACCACAGCACGACGGACGCCGAGCAGCTGATCGACGAGGCGCAGCGATGGGTGATCTTCGGGGACCATCCCAGGGTGATCGCTTCGCGTACGCCGGTGTCCGTCGAAGCGCAGCGCGCGCTCGAGAGCCATGCGAGTGTCGCAGCGGTCATCGACGAAGACGCGCTGAGCGATTGGTGGTGGGAGTCGATGAGCATGCGAGAGGCCGGGCTCTTCGTCTTCGGCCACGAGTATCGAGGCGAAGGACCGGGCGAGTACAAGCGGCAGCTCGAGCCGAACCACGCGCTCTCGCTCTCGCAGCTTCCGATCGAGACGCAGCGAGCGTTGAGCGCGCTGAAGCTTCCGGTCGCGTTCGAGAGCACGCCGATGATCCACCTCGCCGACCACCTGAGCGACGACTCGTGCACGACATGGACGGACGGTCCCCTCCGCGCAGACGCCACCGCACCGCAGCCACCGCAGCCCGCGGTCGAGCCGCGCACGAAGACGCCGGTGATCATCGCGCTCGCTGTCGTGATCGCGGTGTTGATCGCCTTGGTCCGTCGCGTGACCGAGCGATGACTCTGGAGAAACGGGAGATCCACCGCGCGTTGTCGCGGGGATCGCGCTTAAGCCGTACGGGATTTGTTCCGATTACGAATGCGTGAAGGTCTCGCGGTCGTGCGGCACCCAAACGTCACGAGCAATTGAACAACGCCCCTGTTCCCCGCGTGCTACACCGGCCCGCGAGCTTGGATCCTACGATGCCCAACGTTGAACACCCCCACGCCGAGAGCGACACACGGTCCGCGCTCTCTACGGCGCAACGCAAGGCTGTCGTCGAGTCGACCCCGCACAGCACGCTCAAGCGCGACGTCCTTCGCGCGGTCTTGATGCTCTCGGCGCTCGTCGCGCTGTGGGCGATCGCGTGGGATCGCTTTCAGTGATCGACCGCGTCAGCGTCGAGCCTTCTCGACGCTGCTCGAAGGGGTGCTCGTTCTGTTACAACGGCTCCAACGCCGAGGGTGAAGCGGGGTGGACGCGCGACGAGCTCGTCGCCTTCGCCGTCGACTGCGCGCGCAACGGCGTCGCCTCGCTCTCGATCGGCGGCGGCGAGCCGCTCGAGTACCCGCCGCTCTTCGACGTCCTGTGCGCCCTCGACGGCGTGATCGCGCGCACGCTCACCAGCAACGCGCTCGTCCTCGATCGAGACCCCGCCGCGCTCGACGCGCTCGTCCGCGCGCGGCCCGACAAAGTGCACGTCTCGATCCACGCCCCCGAGAACGCCCGCGAAGTCGAGCGCTGCGCGGCTGTCGCCCTCGCCCTCGACGCCCGCGGCGTGCGCGCAGGGATCAACCTCCTCGTGCGCAGATCGCGGCTCGCTGAGGCCACCAGCGCCTTCGCGCGCCTGCGAGCGCTGGGGTTTACGCCCGGGCACATCGTGCTCTTGCCCGCGCGCGGCGACAAAGGAGCAGACACGCCCTCGCCCGACGAGGTCGCCCGCGTCGCGCGCGCAAACGACCCGCGCGCGACGTTTCAAGCGATGTCGTGCCTCACGGGTTGCAGCAAGAGCGCGCGCTTCGCCTCGGTCGCGTCCGACAAGACCGCGGCGTGGTGCAGCTACACCCGCGCCCGTCGCCCGCTGCGCGCGCTCAGCTTCGCCGCGCTCGCAGACGCGCTCGACAACCTCGCGCTCGACCCGTGCGACAACGGCCTCGTGCGAACGTTGGTCCGCGGATGAGCCGCGGTCAGCGCGCGGAGAGGGCGCGCTCTTTCCACTCGAGCTCGCGCCACTCGTGCTCGGGGTCGCTGTCGATCACGATGCCGCCGCCCGAGCCGTAGTGCGCCCCGCGCGCGTCGGCGACGATCGTTCGGATCGCCACGGCGAGGTCCATCGATCCGTCTGGCTCGATCGCGCCGTAGACGCCCGTGTAGAGCCCTCGCTGCTCGAGCTCGAGCGCGGCGATGGTCATCATGGCCGCGCGCTTGGGCGCCCCCGTCACGCTTCCGACGGGCAGCATCGCTTCGAGCACCTCGCGCGCGCTGGCTCCCTCGCGCGCCACGGCGCGCACCGTCGAGACGAGGTGGTGCACGAACGCGTGCGACTCGACGGCGCAGAGCGACTCGACCGTGACGCTCGCAGGCTCGGCGACGCGCCCGAGGTCGTTGCGGTGAACGTCCACGGCCATCACGTTTTCGGCGCGCTCTTTCTCGCTCGCCAAGAGCTCATCGGCGAAGGCTCGGTCGCGCGCGGGGTCCGCGTCGCGCGGGCGCGTCCCTTTGATCGGCCCCGTCTCGAGCGCGCGCGAGGCGCGGTCCCAGCGCAGCGCGCGCTCCATGCTCATCGCGGCCACCGTGCTCCCGTCCCCGCGCAAGAGCGCGGCGAACGGCGCCATCGACCGCGCCACGCGCGCGGCCAACTGCCGATCGCTCACGGGGCCATCGCTGTGCAGCGCGCGGGCGACGTTGACGAGGTACACGTCGCCGTCGAGGATCGACTCGCGCACCGACGCGAGCTGCGCACGATGGGCGTCGCGATCGGTGCGAGAGCCGAGCGCGATGGGCTCGATCGACGCGAGCTCGACCTGATCGAGCCGAGAGAGCAACGACGCTGTGTGGCCGTGCGAGCGCTGGCCGTCACCGTCGAACGCCACCCACGCAGAGAGCTCAGCGATCCACGCGATCGGCGCGCGGTCTGCGCTGGGTCTCGCGTCGGTCGACGCGCCGGGCTCGTCCGCGCGCAGGGCGTCGTACGCGAGCCATCCGTAGCGCAGACTGTCGCGCGTGTGATCGCACTCTGCGGCGAAGGCGTCGAGCGCGCGCGCGGGGTCGCGCTCGCACACGCGCGCGGCTCCGATGCGGCCGAGGACGAGCGCGCCGCGCGAGGCGAAGGCGACGAGGGACGGGTCGCTCGCGGCGAGGGCGAAGACCCGGTGGGACATCTCGGTCGTGGTTGGAGCGCGCAACGGTCTGGGGTTGTACCGCGAGCGCGCGGTCGGTGGTAAAGCGGCGAGCGCGTGAAGCAGAGCAGAGTGCGGTGGATCGGTTGCGCGGCGGCGTTGTTCGCGGCGTGCCAGAAGGACGTCGCGATCGACGTGAGCGTGGTCGGCCCGAGCGGGGCCAACCCGTTTACGGGCGCGATGGGCGCGACGCGCGTGCGCATCGGCTTCGAAGGGGACGCGATGTCCGTGCGCGAGGTGAGCGTCACGTCCGGAGCGCAGTTCAACCTGGACCTCCGCCCCACGGACCCGCGCTCGATCGCGCGGCTGCGCGTGGACGTCCTGCGCGAGAGCACGCTGCTCGCGCAAGGAGCGACGCCTGGCGTCGCGTGGCTCAACGTCGGATCGCAGCAGCTTCGGGTGTTCGTTCAACCCACGGACAGCGTCGTGCTCGCGCCCGGCGGCGTGATGACCTCTGCGCGCGCAGACTTCACGCTGGTCTCGGCGCGCGCGAGCGGCGCGGTCGCGTACACGATTCCGCCGGGCGGCGCGGACGCGAGGCCCGATCAGTACTTTCTGCCGTCGCACACGCAGCGGCCGTTTACGTTCACGATCAGCGCGGCGTTCGACGGAGACACCTCGGTGGTCCCGCTCTCCAACGGCGGCGTGCTCTTGCTGCGCGCCGAGCGCGCGCTGGTGTTCACGGATACGTCGACGGGGAGCGTGCCGGTCAACCCCGTTCCGCCCGAGCGACGGGTCCTGCGCGCGGCGATGGTCGTCGCCGACGTCGGAACAGACTTCGCGTACGTCCTCGGCGGCCGCGACGACGGCGGCCTGCGCTCGGCGCGCATCGACCGCGTGAACAACCTCGGCGACGTCGAACCCGTGACCTACGCCCTCGCCACGCCTCGCGCGCGCGCAGGGGTCCTTCAGCTGCGCCCGCGCACGGCCACCGCCGCGCCGCTGTACCTCTTGTACGGCGGTCAAGACCCCGCGTGCGCGACGTGCGCGTCGATGGAGCTGTGGAGCCCCGGCTCCGCCGCCACGCCGCTGCCGAGCCTCGGGGCGAGCCTCGATCGTCGCAGCGAGTTCGAAGCCGTCTGCGTGCAGGTCGACAACGACGGAAGCTGCACACGATTGCTGGTCCTCGGCGGCGTCGACAACACCAGCGCGACGCCCGCGTTGGCCGCGCGGGACGCGCTCGTCGACGCGGAGTGCTTGCGGGGCGCGAGCGCGGGGCCCGCGTGCGTGCGCGGCGAGCTCGAGCTGCTCTCGACGCGGCGCCGAGCGATGCGCGCGGCGGTGGGCTTCGACGGCCGCCGCGTGGTGGTCACCGGCGGGCGCGGCCCGATGGACGCGGTCAACTACGCGGTGGACATCCTCGACGCGACGGACGTCGCCATGCTGCGCCGCGTGCCCGGCGATCGCGCGATCCCCGCGGCAGACCCCGCGGTGCTCGCGATGGCCGACGGCACCGTGATGATCGCTGGCGGGATCGACCGCGAGACCAACCGCGCGACGGCGAACCTCTGGTTCGTGCGCGGACCGCTCCCGCCGCTGTGAGCGTCCCGCACGCGATGGCCGATCGTCGGCACGCGATGGCCGAACGTCGGCACGCGATGGCCGATCACTCGTCGGGGGTGAGCTTCGCGAGCAGCCTTCCGAACGCGCGCAGCTGATCGGCGCGGACGCCGTCGAAGGCGAGCTCGTTGTCGTGCTCGGCGACGGTGATGTTCTTCATGGACGACTCGGCGAGCGCGGCGGCGGCGCGCTTCGCCGTGGGCGAGAGCGAGGCGCGGGCGGCGCGTTCTCTGCGGTCTTTGCTTCCGGTGAGCTCGCTGAGAAGGGCCTCGAGCTCGTTCTGCGTGACCGCTTCGAGGTCGACCTTGCGGCGCTTGTCCTCGCGCGTGACGTCGAAGCGCAGCGCTGCGATGTCGATGGGCGCTGGGCGCTCGGGCGCCGTGTACGCGACGCCCTTCGCCTTCGCGGCGTTGCGCTCGCGGGCGTCTCGGATCGCGAGCGCGAGGTTGATCTTGCTCACCGTGTACCGAACGATCTCCGCGGGCGACGCGACCGCAGCGACGCGGAGGTTTCTGTTGGCGGTGCGCTCGGCCTCGCCGACGTGCTTCTTCAGCCACGCGACGAACGTGGGCGTGTCGTCTTCGAGCACGTAATAGTGCTTGGCGCGGACGCGCTCGATGGCCTCCCAGCGCTCGTCGAAGCCGCGGGCCTCGTCGACCTGCGCCGAGTGAATGACCTCGAGCAGCTTCGGGTACGCCTTGCGCGCGCTGGCCGAGGGGACGAGCTCAAGGGGCGGGGTCTTCGTTGCAGCGGCGGGCTTCTTCGCAGGGCGACGAGCGGCGGTCATGGTGCGCCGAAGGGTCGCGCAGCAGCGCGCTCACTGTGAAGGGGGGGATGGGGGACAGCCGACGGGCCGAGCGTGATTTAGTGGCGACGAGGGCCATCCCTCACCCGCTGCGCGCGCTGCTCACCGCGGGGACGAGCTCGTCGAGGACGACTCCGCTGCTCGCGCCCAGCCGTCGCAAGTGTTGGCCGCACGCGCGCACCCAGGCGTTGTCGACGCCCGCGCGCTGCGCTTCGGACACGCAGCGCTCGAACACGCCGCGCGCTTGCTGAAGGTACGCTTGATCGACGGGGCTCACGTAGCCGCGCAGCGCGGCGGCCATGGACGAGCGCTCGATGAGCGTGTCTTGCACGGCGCGGTTGCGCTCGCCGAAGTCCATGAAGAGCTCGCCCACGCGCAGGGCTGCGGCGAAGCGGGCGCTCGTGGCGTCGGCGCTCCAGAGGGCCTCGTAGCGAGAGAGCATCGCGGGCTCGAGCAGCGCGCGGTGACGATCGAGCACGGGGCCGACGGCGCTCGAGTACCAGCGCTCGCGGCGCAGCTCGTTGGCCGCGCGAGCGAGGGGCTCGATCCGCGCGCTGGTGACCGCGCGACGATCGCGCTCGATCGAGATCCAGACGAGCTCGACGACGGCGCTCCAGGTGCGCTCGACCAGCGCGTCGCCGACGGACGCGCGCAGCGCTCGCTCGCGGTCGCTCGGCCCACGCGCGCGCCCAACGAGCACAGGAGCGTCCGCCACCCGATGCTCGACCCGAGCGCGACGCGGCCTCGCCTCCGCAGGAAGCGCCGCCAGCAACGCACTGACGTCCACCATCTCGGCCCACGCCCTCGCCGCATCGACCGCGCTTCGATTGGCAGCCGCTTCGTCGCCGAGCAGCCCGCTGGCGCGCCCCACCAGGGCCGTGGCCAGCACCGACTCGACCGGCGATCGCAGCGAGCGCGCGTCGGTTTGCAGCGCGACGAGCCGCTCGGCGAGCGACCGCGACTCGCGCTCGATCGCGTAGAGCTCGGGGCCGACTGGACCTGCGGCGCGGCGGCGTTCGGCGAGGGCGGCGAGCTCGCTCTCGGCGCAGCGCAGCCTCAACGAGAGCGCCGCGCGGGCGCGCGTCGAGTCACCGTCGTCTTCGATGCGGGCGGCGAGCTGCTCGCACGCCGCGAACCCCTCTCGGTCCGAGCGCGCGGCGCGCACGAGGGTCACCACGTGATCGGCGCGCCCAACGAGCGCCGAGCGATCGATCGACCGGGCCGCAGGCGACGCGAGCAGCGCGATCCAACCCCGCGCGGCGCCGTCGTGATCGCCCTGCCGCTCGCGCTGCTCGATGCGGGCCATTTCGTTCACCGGCGTGCTCGCCGACGCCGCGGCGCTCTGCGCCTGCACGATCATCAACGCCCCCGCCCACGCACGCGCCCGACGAATCATCGGAGAACTCCTGCGTTCGCTGGTCGCACCGCGCGACGAGCGCCCGATCGTACCGCCGCCTGCGACGGCCGAAAGGGGGGATGCGCGAGCGCCGCGCGGGGCTTTGTGGCAGGACAAGAAGCGCGCGACCAGGGCGGTACGTTGCTGCCCGCGCTTGTCCATCGGAGCGCGCGAGGTACACTCTCGCTGCAACATTGCTGTCATCCGCAGCCGAGGATCGAGTGCGTTCGATCGGCCGCTACGAGGTGCTCGGAGAGCTCGGGCACGGCGGTATGGCGGTCGTGTATCGAGCGCGCGACCCTCAGCTCTTGCGCGAAGTGGCGGTGAAGGTGCTGCACCCTCACCTCTCGTCGGACATCGAGAGCCGCCAGCGCTTCTTGCGCGAGGCGCAGTCGGCCGCGCGATTGAGGCACCCGAACATCGTCGAGGTCTTCGACTTCAGCGTCGAGGCGGACCGCGAGTCGTTCATGGTGACCGAGCTGCTCGACGGGCCGACGCTGCGGCGCTTCGCCGAGTCGCGCATGCCGATGCCCGCCGAAATCGTGGCGGCGATCGGCATCGTGCTGTGCGACGCGCTCTCGTGCGCGCACGCGCAGGGCGTGGTTCACCGCGACGTGAAGCCGGACAACATCCTGCTGCACAAGGGCGGCGTGCTGAAGCTCACGGACTTCGGCATCGCGCACATCGCCGACGGCAGCGGGATGACCGTGACGGGGCAGATCCTGGGATCCCCCGCGCACATGGCGCCCGAGCAGATCGACGCGGGCCCTGTGGACGCGCGGACCGATCTGTTTTCGCTGGGGACGGTGCTCTACGTGCTGGCCGTCGGCCGGCTGCCCTTCGAAGCGCCCGTCGCGCACGCGTTGCTGCGCAAGATCCTCGAGGCGGACTACGTCGATCCGGTCCGCGCCGAGCCCACGCTCGGAGAGCGCTTCGGCGCGATCATCCGCAAGTGCATGGCGCGCAAGATCGACGACCGCTACGTCGACGCGGCGGCGCTGCGGAGCGCGCTGTGTGAGTTCTGCGCGGAGGTCGGCTGGGACGAGCCCGGCAAGAAGCTGGTCGAGTACTTCGCGGACCCCGAGGGCTTCGCGATCGCGCACAAGCAGCGGCTGCTCGAGGTGCTGCCCGAGCGCGGCCGCAAGGCGCGCGACGGCAAGCGCGTGCCCGAGGCGATGGCGTACTTCAATCGGGCGCTCGCGCTCGACCCGACCAACATGAAGGTCGTCGAGCTCGTGCGTTCGGTCGCCAAGCGACGGCAGCGCGAGCGAGCGATGCGCGCGGCGGCGCTGGTGTCAGCGAGCGCGCTGTTGAGCGCGGCGGTGGTGGTCGGCGCGGTGCGAGCGCTGCACACGCGGCGGCCCAACGTTCGCCCAGAGAGCCACCACGGGCCGCTCGCGACGGGACGAGAGAGCGCGCGCGATGACGCAGGCGTGACGGCAGGCAGCGCAGCAGCGACGCTCGAGGACGCGTCGAGCTCGATGCCGACGGGCTTCGTCGCGAGCGCGGCAGAGACCGCGGACGCAGCGACCGTGCAGCGCGCGGCGAGGATGACGGACCCGCGCGTGAAGCTCGTGCTGCGCGGGATGGCGGGGCGTCTGGCGATCGACGGGTCTGACCCGTTCGCGTACGCGAGCGACTACGAGCACAGGCTCAGCGTGGGAGCGCACGAGATCCAAGTGATCCCCGAGGACCCGCAGTGCGAGCGGCCGGCGCCGTGGCGAATCACTGTGCGTTCGAGCCCGAGCGGCGCGGTGCAAGAGCTGATGAGCCCGGCGTTCAACTGTCACTCGACCGTCGCTTCGACGGGCAACCGCGCGGGCCCCTCGGCCAACGCGCGCACGGGGACGTCGCTCGTTCGCGGGACGCAGCCGACGGGCGAGATCGTGAACGTGCGGCTGATCGTTCGCGGTCCGGGCGGGTTGATCTCGATCGATGGACGAGACGCGCGCGAGCACGACAACGGGATCGAGTACCCGCTTTCGCCGGGGCCGCACGTGGTGCAGGTGATTCCCGTGGATTCTTCTTGTGCGCGGCCGGCGCCGTGGGCGATCGATGTGCAACCGACGGCCGAGGGAGTTCCGCTTCGGCTCACGAGCCCGCGCTTCGCGTGCGTCGCGCGCGCGACCCCGGTGTCCCAGCCGTCACCGTGAAGGCGATGCAGTGCTGATTTCGTCACGACTCGCGCAGCGAAGAGCGTCTTCGGTCCTCGCCCTCGCGATCGCCGCCTCGGTGTCTGCGGCGAGCGCGACGGCGTGCGCTGATGACGTCGATGACTTTCTCATCGCGCGCGACAACTTCGGCGCCGGAGAGTTTGCGCAGGCCGCGGTGCAGCTGCGCCGGCTGGTGGGCGTCGAGCCGGTGGCGGTGCGCGCTGAGCTCGTCGAGCCCGCGCGAAAGTACTACGCCGCCGCGCTCTTCTCGATGGGCCAGCGCGCGCAGGCCGAGCAGGTGATCGAGGCGATCCTGCGGGACAACCCCGACGCGGCGCTGAGCCCAGTGCTCTTCTCGCCGCCGCTGCAGTCGCTCTTCTACGACACGCGACAGCGGATGTTGCCCATCCTCAACGCGCTGCGCGAGCAGCGACGAGACGCCGCGATCCAGCGGGACGCGCGGCGGATCGCGCAGGTGAACCTGCTGCGCGAGCTCGCGACGCGAGAGACCGTGCTCGTGCGGCAGTCGCCGTGGACAGCGCTCGCTCCGCTGGGGATTCCGCAGTTCGTCAGCGGGCAGACCGGCGCAGGAGTGGCGTTTCTGACGAGCGAGATCGCGCTCGCGGGGATCGCGTTGATGACGATCCCGCTGTGCCACGCGCTCGTGCGCGACACGACGGGCTTCGACGCCTACAACGCGGGGCGATCGTGCATCGAACCCAACTCCGACCAGGCCGCAGGCGCGGCGGACCTCGGGTTGCGCGTCGTGCAAGTGTCCGCGTGGAGCGGCTTCGGCGCGGTGCTGATCGGCGGGGCGATTCACGCGTTCATGACGATCCGCACCGAGCGAAGGGAGGTGCGTCCGCGCGTGCCGCCGCCGGGGTTCGAGCGGATTCAGATCGCGGTGCTGCCGACCGCTGGAGCTCCCACGCTCTGGCTCGGCGCGAGCTTCTGAAGCGCGGGGCCGTCAGTCGGACACTGCAGCGTCGGCGGCGGGCTCGCTCTGCGGCTCGCTGCCGCTGGAGGCTTGGGTGGTGGTGGTTCCGTCGGTGTTGGCAGAAAGCGCAGAGCGCTGGCACGCGACGAGCGAGGCGACGAGCACGAGCACGGCGCCCAGGGCGACGAGGGAGGGTGTCTTCACAGCGCCGAGCAGCGTACGCCGGGACGGAGAAATGCCAAAAGGCGCTCTTCCCGAAGGAAGAACGCCTTTCGACAGATCGTCGCCACGCGGTGAAGCAGTGGCGAACGAATCACATGGCGGCGCCCGACGAAGCGGGAGCGCCGGCGTCGGCGTCGGTCGTCGACGACGTCGTGGTCGACGACGAGGTGTCCGTGCCGCCCGACGAGGTGCCCGACGACGACGAGGTGCCGGTCGACGAGGTGTCCGCCGAACCGCCGCCGCAAGCCATGGCGATCGCACCGACGAGAGCAGTAACCGAGAGCAGAACCAGAACGCGCTTCATTGTTTCGTCCTCCAGTGTGGGTGCGACCGCCTGCCACAGCGAAACACGGGCGAAACGCCGCACGGGCGAGGTTGGTACCCTGGCGGCCGCGAGGCTGTCAAGCTTTGAAATCCACAACCAGACTGCGTTGTTTCCGGCCTTGCTGCAAAGCACGAGTGTGTGGGTCGAAGTTGCTATGCTGCGGCGGACCGCGACGGCGTGTGCACACGGTGGGCGCGGCTTCGGGAGTGATCAATGCCCTGTCTTCGTTGGATCGGGGCCGCAGGACGCGGCCAACTGTTTCCTCTGTACAAAGCGGTCTCGTCCATCGGCCGAGCCGGGGGAAACGACGTGTGCCTCGACGCGGGCGGAATCGCGGACTACCACGCGCAGATCGTCTTCGACGG
>JAAFIF010000164.1 GCA_013298625.1 Myxococcales bacterium | reverse complement strand
CCGCGCTCGCACTCCACGTTTTCGCTTGGACTTTTCCACGCAGAAGCCTCGCCGCAGATCCTTCAGGAAGCCCTCGGCATCACGCCGACCCAGGCTTTCTCCAGGGCGGCGTGAGGGGATGCATCAGGGCTACGGTCCATCGGGTCGCCGACTGCGGTCGAGTGAGCGATCGACCGCGGTTGAATGTCCTATCCTCCCGTCGCGAGCGGCGGCGAGACGGACATCGAAGCGCTCGTCACCGTGGAAGTGCTCGACCTTCGCGCGCGACGGTGGATGCGCGGGCCATCGACGCGCGTTCCGCATCACGGCCACGGGAGCGTCGCGCTGGACGGGCGCGTGTACGTCATCGGCGGCGGCGTGATGCCCGTGCTCGCCGCGACGAGCCTCGTCGAGAGCCTCGCGATCCCCTGAGCCCACCACTTGGGATCCCACGGCGTCCGACGCGTTGGCGCCCGCGTCGCGCGCGGGATACCGGTACACTCGCGTCTCGAATCGAAGCCCGGCGATGGGCCGGAGCTTCGCGCCGCACGCTTCGTTCTCTCTTCTTCACTCTTCATCGACGCGCTCGCCCGATGCAAACGCCATCTGCACAACTTGCTGGTATTTTACTGGCGATACTCGCTTCGTGTGAGCCGCCTCACGCCGCGGTCCGGCCTGTGCGCGAGCCCGGCGCAGGTACACATGATTTCAACGCACCTGCGATCGCGCAGCCGCACGCCGCGCCAACGCCAACGCCAACGCCAACGCCTGTGCCGTCTCCCGGCACGCCTCCTCCCGCGCGTGCCGAGTGGAACCCTTCTGAAATCCGCTGGCAGCCGTACGACGACGGCCTCGCGCAAGCGCGCGCTGAGCACAAACCCGTGTGCCTGGTGTTCTACGCCGAGTGGTGCCCGCACTGTCACAACTACGCACACGTATTCGAAGATCCGCGGATCGTCGCCAAATCGCGTGAGTTCGTGATGGTCCGCGTGGACACCGACGCGGCCCCTGTGGTGGCGAGCCGGTACAATCTCGACGGCGAGTACCTGCCCCGGACGCACTTTCTCACCGCGGAGGGGACGGTGCTCCCGGAGATTCAGTCGGGCCGGCCGCAGTACCGCTATTTCTTCGACGAGCGAAACGCGGGTCCGTTGCTGGCCGCGATGGACCAGGCCACGCGGCGCAGGTAGCGGTTCGAGTCCGCTACGCGGGCTCTTCGCCGACCACGCAGCGCACGAGCGCGTCGAGCGCGTCCATCGGAGCGGCGGGAGCGAGCGCGCGAACAAACGCCGCGTGCGTCTCGGGGCGCAACGCGAGCAGCTCACGCAGCGCGCGCTTGGGTCCGCGGTACCACTGATCGCGCAGGGCAAAGTCGTCTTCGAGCAGCTGAAACAGCAGCCAATGGTGCCGGTAGTGCGCCTCCATGTCCCCGCGCCGCACTCGCGCGAGCATCTTGTGCGCCCACACACGACGCATGCGCTTGTCGCTCTCGGGCAACACCGTCGGACCCGCGGCGTCGCGCGCCTCGACCTTCGCGAGCAACGCCGCTCCGAGCCCGCGCGCGTCGAGCAAGACCTTGCTCCCGATGAGCTTGAGCATCTCGTCAGTGGCCTCGGCCGCGAGCGCCGTCGGCAGGACAAACGCGTCGAGGTAGAGCCCCTCCCAGCGCCGCGCATCGCGAAAACCCTCGTCGATGTCTGCGAACACCAACACGTCCACGTCGCTCTCGTCCGTCTCCTCGCCGCGCGCACGAGAGCCGTACAAGAGCACCGTGTGCGCCGCGTGTCGGTCACGCATCTCACGGACCAACTTGAATTCCAGTGACACGGCACCCACGATACTGCAGTCTCAATCCACGCAAAGCCCGTACAGCGCGCGTGGCGCAGTCGTGGTCAGCGTCGTCCGCGCGAGCACGGACTGCAGCGTCTCGTCGGTCGCAACGAGGATCGTCTGCCCCGTCGCCATGGCGCGTCCGGTGAGCAGCGCCTCCGCTTCGACCCGCGCTTGCATCGACGGGTGCAGCAGCGCGTCCACCCCTGCGCCGTCGCTCACGAAGGGCTCCGCCGTGATGCGCGCGACGGCGATGTTTCCCGGTGGAAGCTCCGTTGCCACGGCGGACGCGTTCGAGGTCCTGCGCGAGCGACGCGAGCAGTGGGCGCTTGGCCTCGTCGTCGAGCGATTCACACGCGCGGGCGCGGAGGTCGAGCGCATCGCTGCGCCGCTGCCGCTCCACGTCGCGTGAAAACAGCCCGCCCGCGCCGAACCGCGCGAGAACCCATCGCGCGATCACTTGCGCGGGCGGTCCGCGCCACGCGACCGGTCGCTCGACAGCGGGCCCGGCGCTCTCCATCGATCGCGCGAAGCAGCATTTCTTCTGGCGAAAGCGAGTCGTCCGCCGTCGGAACAAGCACTGTCGCCAACGCCTCCCCGGTCCCCACACGATCACCCAACACAGTATCGCCTGCGAAAACGGCGGAGATCGCGTCGTGCGGCGCGGTGGAGCCATCGCCGGGAGGCAGCCACGGGCAGAGCACGGCGGCGAGGCTACGGTCCATCAGGTCGCCGACTGCGGTCGCGTGAGCGACCGACCGCCGTTGAATGTCCTATCCTCCATCAGTACCGAGCAATGACTGCTCAACCCGCGACCACTGGTAGCCGCTTCTTCACGTCTGTCGCCGCGCCGCGTTTGAAGCGAAAGTCACAGCGTGCTCCGCCTTGCGCGAGTGTCTCGGTGCGATGCAGTCCGAGACCAAACGCTTCGCTCAATGGAATATCCCCGAGGCACACATAGGGCGCAAACGATTCTGCCCCAACGTTGTGTGCAAGCTCGCGCAATGCACAGCGCTTAAAGTCGACGCCATAGTCAAAGAGCTGTTCGTCGGTGGTGACATACGCGTAGACCCAATGGCCCATCGGCGCTTGTTGCGTATGGCCGCCCTCCCATTGCAGGTAGTCGATCATGAACGGCGAGAACATTCCGTCTGTGACGAGCGCACTGCCAACGGCACCGAAGGCCGCACAGAAGCCGCGCGTGGCTTTGTCGCACAGTGGCCACACGCGCGCTGGCGTATATCCCAGCGGAGAGAGTGCGAGAAACATCGCGATGTAGATGGCTCCGTTGAGCACAAACACCCGCAACAACGGCGCCAAAAGCCCAGGGTCAGCCATCTTCGGAACGAGCGCCATGTACTGTGTCTCAATCGCGCTCATCGTCGTCGCAGAGTTGATGTTGGGATCTTCCGCAACGAGCGCAGCTTCGATGGGCGCGCGCCATCGCTGCCAGAAGAACTTCGCGGTGCCTTCAAGGTCGACGATATCGCTCATTCTGGGAGTGTACGTTCATCGCGGCGGAAAACGAAGGGCTGACTGCGTGATGCTGTCGCAGGTCCGTCGAGCAGTGCTCTCACACCGCATCAAACTCAGGCCGATACCGCACGACACCCCGCACTTGATCGAGTCCCCGTGGACGCAGCGGTTGCACCATAAAACCGGCTTCATGACCGGGACGCTTCCAGCGCATTTGATGTTGCTCTGCCGAAACAAAGGCTAACCGTGGATAGTAACTCGGATGCCCGAGAACAACACAAAACCTATGTCCATCGGCGCGCAGTCGAGCGAGTCCCTCGTGCACGAGCTGTCCACCGATTCCCATGCGTTGCCGGTGTTTTCGCACGCACATCGGCGCAAGCCCGATCCCCATGGTGACGTCGCCGCGCTCATCCATAACCGTCACTGGAGAGAATGCGATATGCCCCACGATCTGCGCATCGAGCTGGGCAGCCAGCGAGAGCGTCAGCGCACCATTGGTGCGAAGCGCGTCCACAAGAGTCGCCTCCGCAGGGGATCCAAAGGATTCAACGTTGAGCTCGAAGATTGCCGGGATATCCTGTGATTTCTCAGGCCGAATCAGCATCGTCATGCTCCTCAAAGCTATCACGAACTACGAACCCCGTCGCGGCAGTGGTTTAATAGGGACGCGTGCTCGACCGACCGCGGTTGAATGTCCTATCCTCCCTCTTCGAACTCGTGGACACCCTGCGCCTGGTTCGCGATGTCGAACCGCGCTGAGTGAGGGTCAGATGCCTGTCACAGAGCAGAAATTCCACAAACCCCTGGAGTCGGCCCTGCGCGTGATCTCGGGCGCGCAGGGCGTTCCGGGGCTGGTGGCCGCGCTCGTCGAGCGAGGAGAGATCACGTTCCACGTCTGTCTGGGCAGCACGGACCTCGATGTGCCCTCTCCCGTCGATCTGGACACCCGCTTTCCTCTGGCCTCCGTCAGCAAGGTCGTGACGGCTGCGGCGCTGCACGCCGAAGGCGGTCGCCTTCCTCTCTCGACGGCGATCACGAACGCGCTCCCGGAGCTCGCGTGGGCCGACGAGCGCGGTCGGCACATCACGCTCCGGCAGTTGCTCTCACACACCGCGGGCCTCGACGACATCGACCCGGTGGCGTGGGCCGATGACGCCGCGGTCGACGACCTCGCTCACGCGCGTGCCGTCGCGGCGTTCGCCGCTCGACCTTTCCTCGCTCTGCCCGGTGAGCGATACGCCTACTCGAACGCAGGCTACGACGTGGCCGGGCTCGCCCTCGCGCGATCGGCGGGAACCTCGTTCGAGACAGCTGCGCGCGAGCGGGTGCTCGCTCCGCTCGGCATGGAGGCCTCGAGCTACTACCCACATCCTCCCGTCGCCTCGGCAGCGGTCGGTCACGTCGGAGACGGGCTCGGTGGCGTGATCCCCTATCGAGGATCGATCGGCTCTCGGTCGCACCCCGCATGCGGAACGCTCGCGTCCACCGCGCGCGACCTCGCGAAGCTCGTCGCGGCGCTGGCCGATCCCTCGCGCGCACCGGTCTCTGGTTTTACCGAGCTCGCGACGCGCGTCGCCTCGACCGGTCGCGCGGACGGCGCGTGGAGCGGGCTCGGGGTCCGGCTGCGGGAGCGCAGCGGCGAGACGGTGGTCGAGCACGGCGGCTGGGATCCGGGTTTTCGTTGCGCGGTCGCCGCGATCCCCTCGCGGTGCGCGGGCGCGCTGGTCCTCACCAACTTCCACTGGTCGTCGCCGGCGATGATGAACTGCATGCTCGACGCGCTGCAGGGCATCCGCCCAGAGATCGCTGCCGATGAGCTCACCCAGCTTCGAAGACCTGCACCGGCGGGCCGCAGCTCGGGCTGAGTTGCACGCGACGTCCGCCGAGCAGCTACCGCGCGGGTCAGTGACCGGCCGCCGCGCCGCCGGTGACGATCGCGTGCACTACGATCGCCACGCCAACACAGTATCACCTGTGAAAAAAGCGGGAGATCGCAACCGTAGCGATGCGGTGGGCCAATCACCGCGCGGTAGCAAAGGGCCGACGGCGGCGGCGAGGCTACCGGCGATCGGGTCGCCGACTGCGGTCGCGTGAGAGACCGACCGCCGTTGAATCTCCTATCCTCTGACCTATGCTCGCCGCATGATGCTCTACCTCGTCGATTCCGAGACAGCGCTCGGGCTCGATTCACCCTCGGTCGTCACCAACATTCTCCAGTCCGATGGGGGCTCGCCGAAGCGGCTCTTCTCGCTGGACCGACTCGATCGTGATTTGTTTGCCGTGATGGCGCGGGCGGGCCTCGATGAACCGGCGACCGATCTACGCAGCGAGACGGGTCGCCACGTGGAGGGCGACGGCAACCAGCTCGTGCGCGTGCTCGATGCAGACGTGGTGGTGTTCGTCCGAGACTGGCTTGTTCCGATCGATCTGCGTGCGGTGCGCCGAACGATCGGTTCACGGCCCGTGCTCGATGACAACGGCGCGGCGATCCCGCGAAAATGGCAGGATGAACTCTTGCAGACTCTCGCCGAGCTGTCCGGCTGGCTCGAGACCGCATGGCGAGCGGGAGACGTCATGCTCGTCGTGCGCCCCGCGTAAGCGCCTCCTGTCGAGCGAGCGATCATCGTTCAAGTCCACAGAATCGAGCGGACGCATCGCAGCGACCGATGACCGAAGCGCCACAGGCTGCGCGCCCTCGGATCGAGGCGAGTACTCCATGCCGTTTTCGTCCGACTGCAGCGCGGCACGATGGACGATAATCTCTGAAACGTGCGCCCCGCGCGCGCCGTTGCTCACCGCGCTCTTCGGGCGGATGCAGCGCGCGGAGCGCGTTGGTATCGCGGCGCGCGATGGTTGACGATCCGCCCGCGCCCGATCACGATGAAAGCGTTCGGCTAGCACAGTATCGCCTGTGAAAACTGCGGAGATCGCGTCGTGCGGCGCGGCGGAGCCATCGCCGGGAGGCAGCCACCGGCAGAGCACGGCGGCGAGGCTACCGGCGATCGGGTCGCCTAAAGGGGACGTGTGCTCGACCGACTGCGGTTGGATGTCTTATCCTCATTCGGAGGCACTTGCCGAATGAATAGCTGGATCCGAAAAATTCCGCGGTCTAAATGCGAGTATTCGTGCCCATCGTGTGGGCACGCTGTCTCCGCGAGTATTCCATCATTAGATCATCACCTTCATCCGTGTCGGCGTTGTGGGCAACTCTCATTCTTTTGGACTGCCGATCGCGATAATGTTCAGATCTGCGTCGACCTAGCGCCGGTGGAGGTTGGCAGTTTTTTAAAGTGGTCTAACGCATCGCTTGATGAACTTCAGTTTGTCGAGCTTCTATGCGCCATTGAAACAGCTTTCTTTTCCTGATGCATCGCTCTCAAGCAGATTGTGGAGAGAACTCAGAGGGAATGATGTTGCGACGCCGTCGGCGGTGGACGGGGACGGTGTTCAATAGTTCACGAGACAGCGATAAGTCCTCGAAATGACATGCGCCGAGCAAGCCGCACGGGAAGCGGGACACCGGGGACGGAGATGTGACCGCTTACGAACGGGGGCGCTTCGGGAGCGACGACGCTCGTCATCTCGCGCACTTATCGCTGTCTTGTGAACTATTGAACACCGTCCCCGTCCACCGAGGAAAACCAAGCTGCTCGTCGCGTGCGTGCGAATCGTGTCTTCAGCGGTTCGTGCACTGACACGCACCCGATTCTGAGCGTGGTCGCGCGCAGCGCACCTTCCGACGCGAGGCTTCGAGCGTCGCTAGCGGCGGGTTTGCCAACCCGCCGTGGAGAAGACCGCGTTTCACCGGGTCGTTCGCTCTGCGTCTCCACCGGTCGCTCGTTGCCAACCCGCCGTGGAGAACACCACGTTTCTCGGGAGCGTTCGCTCGCTTCGACGTTGCTGGCGGCTGCGCGCTCGCTCACCACCCGCACGATCCGCACTCACCCGCCGCCATCGATCACAACCCCGCGCGCGCGACCAACCGAACAACCAGCGGTTCGAGCGGCGGATTGCTCCTACATGCCTGGTCAGACCCTCCCGCTACATCACGCGTGATCGTCACCGTCACCTCCTGCGCCACGTAGGCCGGATGCTCCACGCGAAAGGTCACGACGCCACGAAAGCACGTCGGCCCGCCGAGCGCGTACGTCCCCGCAGCCGGCAAGAACACTCCCGTCCCTGCCGGCTGCGCGGGAGACGTATACGTGATCGTCGCATCGTTGATCGGCGAGTCGTCGCCCATCGAGAGCACTCGCACGGAGTGGCACGGGCAGGTGCTCGGCGAACTCCCGCAGCCCGAAGCGGCCAACACCACGAAACACCCAGCCACCATCGAAACGCGCGTATTCACAGCAGTCCTCAGATCATTCCGCGCCGAAAAGGCGCGATCCAGCGCGCGAAACACCTCGCGGGCTGAACAAGCCCTCGCATCACCGCCCCTGCCCCCGAGCTTCGTCATCGCCCTCGACCTTGTAGCATCAGCGCCATCATGCGCACGCTTACACTCTCGCTCGCGCTCTTCACCGTGCACTGCGGCGCCGCCGTGCGCCCCGCAGACTCCGACGCTGGCTCGGACACACGCGCGCCCAGCGGCGCGTGCCGATGGACACCGAGGGCCATCATCAACGTCACGCCCCGAGGCGCGGGCGGCTATCGCCTGCTCGACGCTGTTGACGCGCGAGACCGCGTCGTCGTCGCCCTCCGCGAGCCCGGCGCGGCGACGGAGGACCCGCTCTCGCTCGCCACCATCCGCGGCGGCGAGGTCTCGACCGAGCGCATCACCGCCGTCGCCCGCGCCGAGAGCGCCTTTGCGAGCCTCGTGTTCGACCCAGCGAGGGACGTCGAGTGGGCGCTCTTCGACGCAGTGTCCAGCGGCTGCTCGCTCGCGCAGCGCGGCCCGCGAACGCCCACGCGAAGCGCAACCATCGACCTCTCTGCGCTCGGAGTGGGCGTCGCGCTCAGCGGCTGTCGAGACCTCGCGCAGACCGCAGACGGCCTCTCGATGCTGACCGAAGAGCAGCGCGCCCTGTGGGGGACGCAGCTCGTCGCGTTCGACGCGCGAGGGGCCGTCGCACAAGCGACACAACTGCCGATGGCCGCTTCGGCGCCAAACCCGCGCACGATGCGCAGCGCCCTGTCGGACCGAACGTTCGTGACGCTCATCGCGGCGCCGAGGCAACAGGCACCACAATTCGAGTTGACCGCGCAAATGCTGGACGAACGCGGCATAGCTCGCGGCTCGACGACCTCGATCGCCGCCTCCGCGCTCGCGCCCGCGGCGCCGCTGGTGGTCGAGGTCGGCGACGGGCTGCTCGCGCTCTGGGACAACGCGATCGACACGCTGCCGCCGGTGAGGTCGCTCGCCGTGCGGCCGCTCGATCGCGCTGCGCAGCCGCGGGCGCCGGCGCTCGAGCTGACCGAGCTCGGGATGCTCTCGGGCGTCGCGCACGCCGCGCGCCGCGGACGGTCTGCGCTCGTGACGGGGCGCTTTCTCGACGGCGAGCGCAAGCAGCGGTTCTTCACGATGGACCGCGACGGGCGCGTCGAGCAGACGCCGCTCGACCTGCCGCTGCCCGCGCAAGGAGCGGGCGTCCCGACGTCGCGCGTCGTCGCGACAGAGCGCGGCGCCATGGTCGTGACCGAAGTCTCCGTGACCGCTGCGGGCGCAGAGATCGTCGCGATCCCGATCGAGTGCCTGTGACCCGCGCTACGTGCGCGAGCGCTGGATGCGGTCGAGGTGCGTGACGTACCAGCGATCGCCCCAGTGAATCAGCACGTTGACGCGCAGCGAGACCTCGCGATTGTTCGCGCGGACGATCAGCCGCGAGCCGTAGCAGCTCCAGTACGGAAGGCGGTTGGTCTCGCGGCCTACGGTCATCCACGTGCACGAGCGCGAGGGCTCGAAGCGCACGAACTCGACGCGCGCCCCGCGGGGGAGCTGCGCGCGGTACGCCTCGATGTCCCTGCGGTATTCGCGGATCAATCGCGCGTGGTAGCCCGCCGCGCCGCTCATGTCCTTGATCGCCAAGAAGGGCTCGAGCGGAAGAAAGAAGTCCAGCGCGCCATCGGCGTTGCCCGAACCCAGCGCGTCGGCCAGATGCCTCGCGCGATCGGACACGTCACCGGGCGGCGGCCGCGCGGGCGCGCGGGTCAGCGCCGCGGCGTTGTTCGCAGGAATGGCGATGTTGGGCCACCGATCGGCCCGCGCCGTCGCGCTGAGCAGGGTCAGGGCCAGCAGCGCGCTCGTGACGGGGCGTGTCTTCCTCATGGGCACCACGCGCGGGGGTGTACCGCGAGAGCGCTCGGCTGTGGTACTCGGCAGCGAACGATGGCGACGGCGCTGGTCACTGGAGCGACAGGTTTTCTCGGACGACACACAGTTCGCGCGTTGCGCGAGCGCGGACTCGCGGTGCGCGCGATGGCCCGCAACCCTCCGCGGGACATCGGCGCGGTCTTCGGCGACGGCGTGACCGTGGTCCGCGGCGACGTTCACGACGACGTCGCGCTGGCCAAGGCGCTCGAGGGCGTCGACGCCGTGTTTCACCTCGCGGGCATGGTCTCGCGCAAACCCGAGGACGCCGAGGCGCTCTTTCACGCGCACGTCCACGGCACGCGTTCCGTGCTGACCGCGGCGAAGCACGCCGGCGTCAAGCGCTTCATCCTCGCGAGCACCAGCGGCACCGTCGCCATCAGCGACACGCCCTCGATCGCGACCGAGGCCGACGACGCCCCGGTGCGCTGGCTCTCGCGCATGCCGTACTACCGCGCCAAGTGGCTGGCTGAGAAAGAAGCGCTCTCGCAGAGCGCGCAGGGCTTCGACGTCGTGAGCGTCAACCCTTCGCTCTTGCTCGGGCCCGGCGACGCGTTCGGCTCGTCGACCGAGGACGTGCGCAAGTTTCTCGATCGATCGATCCCGGCCGTTCCGCGGGGCGGCGTGGCGTTTGTCGATGCGCGCGACGCGGCCGAAGCGCTCGCGCTCGCCTACGAGAAGGGCCGCGGCGGACAGCGCTACCTGATCAACGCCATCAACCTCAGCGTGCAGGACTTCTTCGCGCGCCTCGAGCGCATCTCGGGCGTGTCGGCGCCGAAGCTCTTGCTCCCGAAGTCCCGCGAGGCCGCGCGGCTCGGGACCGAGCTCTTCTCGAAGGCCGTCCGCGCGATCGGCGGCGATCCCCCGGTGGACAAAGAGAGCGTCGAGATGGGCCAACTCTACTGGTACGCGAGCAGCGAAAAGGCAGAGCGCGAGCTCGGCTGGCGCGCGCGCGACGCGGGCGAGACGCTGATCGACACCGTCCGCGACCTGCGCGGCGAGTACGTTCAGCGCACGGCGTAGGGGTGTGATTGCGGATCGTGCAGACGGTGAGCGCATGGTGCGCGGCCCCACCCGCGCTTGGAGTGAGCGAGCAATCGGGTGCGCGGCCCCCACCCGCGCTGCCGCGCGCCCCGCCCCCGCGCAGAGCGCAAGGGCGGCGGCTCTGCACGCTGAATCGTCAGGA
>JAAFIF010000190.1 GCA_013298625.1 Myxococcales bacterium | reverse complement strand
TCGCGGAGTTCGACGCGTTTCTCGGCGCCCTCGTGACCGAGTGGAACGACCCCGCGCGCAGCGACCGCCGCTCGCGCGACCTCGACAACGCACGGAGGATGCGATGAAGCGCAAATCGCGTGAGAAAATCCATGGAGAGGTGAAGGCGGCGAAACGCGCTGTGAAGGCGATGACGAAGCGCAACGCGCACTGGGCGACGTTGCCGCCGGATACGCCGCACCCGTCGCCGGCGAGCGGGGTTCCGTGCAAGCTGAAGCATGTCGGGGCGATGGTTCCGGGGCGCGGCGGCGGGCGCGTGACGGCGTGCGCGACGCCGTCGAAGAAGCGGCCGCGCGAGGGGCAGTATTGGGTCGGGGAGTTCTCGACGGGGCATCCGATGCGGCGCACGGTCGTGGGGCGCAGGCTGCGCGACGCGGAGACGCACAAGGGTTTCGATCGCTACGCGGCGCTGCAGGCGGCGGACGCGGCGAAGCGCGAGCGGTGGCACGTTCCTGCGCCGGTGGGGACGGAGTTTCCGCATCGAAGGGGGACGAGCCCGTGTGATGCGGAGCATCCGGTGTGGAGCGAATGGAGCGCGGCGTACGAGGCCGCGAGCGAGAGGGCGGCGATCGCGACGGAGGGCGAGAGCGACGAGGCGTTTCAGCGGGCGTTGCTCGAGGAGATGAAGGCGCACCCCAAGTTCGGCGAGTGGGACGGCGTCGAGCGCGCGTGCATCGAGGGCATCGAGCGACGGCGCAAAGCGGCGGCGCCGAAGGCGGCCATGAGCGCAGCGAGAGAGCGGGCGATCGAGCGCGTGGCGTACGTGCGCTCCGGCGGGGACACAGCGTCGAGCGAGTGGACCGATCGGCTCGCGAGCGCGGGCAGGCGGAAGCGGAAGCTGCGGTATCACCGGGCGGGGTGAGCGCTGCGGGTGAGGGCGATTGCCGGGTTGGTCGCGATGCCCTGAACTGATGAACTCGATCGCACGCTACGTCAGCGTTGCCCGTCGCCGGATCTCGACTAATCTCTTGAGCGCGCGACGGTGTCGGGGCAGTCGTCGGTGATCACGCTCTGGGGACACCTCGTCGCGAGGTGCTGATCAAAGGTGCAAGCAACAATGGGGCGGATGCTGACACTCACAACGCTCGTCCATCTTGGGGCGACGGTCGTGTCGTGTGCGCCAGCCATCCCCGACGCGCGGGTGATTCGCAGTCGACACGTCGAGCTGCACGCGAGTCAGGCAGACCTTCCCTGTGCCGCGTCGATGGACTTCGCCGACGCGTTCATCGAGCGCTGGTCGCAGCGATTCGCCGTGAATCCGCCGCGGATTCGCGTGTTTCTTAACGACCAGCTCCGCGCGTTCGCGTGCCCCTCGAGCACCTCTGTGCCAGTGGCGGAGTGCGCGATCGGTACGGATGTCTACTCGAGTTCGTGGGTGCACAAGCACGAGCTCATCCACACGATCGCGCATGCTGCGTTCGGGCGCGCGCCTCAGTTTCTCGAAGAGGGGCTCGCCGTATGGGCGGCGGAGGTCGGGGACGAGAGCGGTCAACTGCGGCTGCTCGAACGCGTGGATCTCGAGCCGATCGTCGAGAGCGAAGCTTGGGTACGCGCGCCGAACGCAGGAGCGCGCTACGAGAGCGCAGGGCACTTCGTGGCGTTTCTGGTGCGGCGATTCGGACTTCCGCGCGTGCTCGCGGTGTACGACGCGCTCGATCTTTACTCGAGCCGCGCGCAGACCGACGCGGCCTTCGGCCGAGTGTTTGGCGACTCGTTCACGACCATTCACGCCGAGTGGTTGCGCTCGACGACCTCGGAACGCACTGGCGACGACTCGCTCGCGATGGTGTGCGAGAGTTCTCCGCGCGCGACGTTGAGCGACGCGCTGCCCACAGCGGCGACCTGCGAAGCGAGCGTTCAACCGTGGGGGATCGACGCGATCCGTGTCGTCACGTTCGACGGCGGCCCTGTCGCTGTCGAGGGCGCTTCGGCGTCGAACGGCCTGCTCGTTGGCTTGTGCGCCGAGCAGGTGGTGCTTCACGACGGGATGCAGCCGGACGTGCTTTGGGTTCGCGCCGGCGCGACCGCGATGCGCACCCGGGGCGCCACCCCGCTGCGCCTACGAAGCCTCGGCGCGACGCCGGCGCGGTGCGAAGAAGCGCTGCCGATCGACATGGGAACGCGGTCGTTGATGACCATGCTCGACATGCCGAGCGCGTGGTCGCAGGTCGACGGATCGCGACGAACATGGCTGCGAGTTCGACACGATCGAGCGCCTCGTGTGCATGCAGACTTCGTGTTCAACAGCCGAGTCCGCGAGCAAGCTGTCACCGTCGAGGTATGCGATGGCTGCGGCGACCGGGCGACGTGCCGGCAGCGGACACTTCAAGAGCAGCTCAGCATCGATGTGTCGCCCAGCTCGACGGAGGTGGTCCGCATCACGACCAGCGAGCGCACGCCCATCGCGTCGTTCTCGTTCGCGGTGGCGAACTAGTCAGGGACCACGGTCCGCCGAACTCGCAGTGGCTCAGCGACGCGAGAGTGAATCTGCGCGAGCTTGCGCGGCCGCGCGCTGAGGCTGTGATGGCTACGTGACGGTGACACTTCATCGAGCGTTCGGGTGTTGAAGCGATGCTGGCACGCGTGCAGCGCGTGCGCCGAGCCACTGCGCAACAGGACCGCTTCGAAGGCGGTCATGAGCACGGCGCGCGAGTGCGCCATCGAGTGCGTGCCGTAGTCGTGCGGCGGCACGGACATCGCGTCGACTGAAAGAACTGCTTGGCTCGCGAGCGTGGCTGGGTAGGAATCCGAACGTGCTGAAGAAGCGGGCGGCGTTGGTCAACGGACTGGCGAGGGGAGGCAAATCTGGAAGTGCGACCGAACGCTCGTGCACTGGTAGCCGGTGGGGCACGTGCCGTTTACGCAGTTGAAGTAGCAGGCGAAGCTGGGGCTGCTTTCATTCAGCAACAGATAGCTGCTGGGTTCACCGTTGGGACCGGGTGGGCACTCATCGTTGTTTCGCCCGCCCCCGCCACCGCAGTAGGCCGCACCGCCCACAAGCCCGAGATCCCGACGGCAGTACCACAAACCTTGTGAATCACTGCGGAGCGAGGCCAATGGCCCACACGGCGCGCCAATCACCTCGCCTTCGCAGAGTTCGTACGCGCCAACCTCTGTGAGTGGAGCGACGCAGACACGCTCAGCGCCAACTACTGTGCTGCTGCCACTACACGTCCGTGACTCACAGCCGTCTGACCCCCAACACGTCGAGCCATTTGGAGCGCAGCGCAGGTTCTGGCACATCGGCGCGGCGAGCGCGCGGTTGCAGCGTTGTGCCGTCCCGCAGTCGTCATCTCGCTCGCAAGGAACATTGGTAAGGCATCCGGGCGGAGGCGCGGAGCCGCGCGGAACTTCGCCGGCCGGGGCGCAGGCGGCAAGCAACGCAGAAAGGCACAAACACTTGATCGTCTTCATCGTGGGTCTCCGGGTCATCCGACGCGCTGCTCGCGCGGTCGCCGGCCCTATCCATGGGCGAGGGGCGAGGTTGCGAGGTGTCGACGATTTTCTGTCGGGTGGTCGAACGGTGATGCTGGTCGACAAACGAGCTCGGCAGTCGAGCGAGTAGTCGACCAGTCGATACTCGACGCTCCAAGCTGCCAGTGAACACGCCGGATCGATGCTTCTCGCCGACACGAAGTGCCGGACCGAGTCGAGGCACGTTTCGCCCTGCGGCCCTGCGTCCGAGATGACGACATCACATTTACGATCGGCGTCGTCGCGGTCGCCCAGTGTTGCCGGATGAACACCGTTCGACGACCGAGGGGCTTCGCTGCGATGCCGCCGCCCGTTCGCGCGAAGTACTCCGCGAAGGGCGGCCGGGCGCGGCGGCTGCACGGAGCTGCGTACTCGATCACCAGCGAAAACGCCCGTGAACTGGCGGCGAAGCGCTGGTTCGACGCGCAGCCGTTGCCCGCGGCGGTGCGCTCCGCGCTCGAGGCGCTCGTGGCCAAGAGCACCGCGAGCGCCGTCGCCCTCTCCTGTGGAATCGCTCGTTCGACGCTCACCGACGCCCTCGGCGGCGCGCGCGTGACGCGAGCGACGAGCGACGCGATTCAGCGCGTTCTCGCTGCACCGACACCGGAGGCAGCATGAGCACGCTCGCGCTTCACGGCCCGATTGCGACGCTGTGGCACTCGGACGGGCCCGAGGCTGCGTGGGTGATGGGGCGCGACCTCATCGTTCGCGCGCGGCCGCGCATGGTGCAGATTCACTCGTGGAGCGCGCCGCTCGTGGCGGACAAGATCCGTCGCGCGATCGCGAACGTCGAGTTCGTGTGCGGCTTCGGCGTCGACTCTATCGCGCGCGACGTCGCGAAGGGCCGCCTGTCCGTGAGCGACGGCGTGAAGGTCTTTCTGCGGCTCGCCGAGCGTGCGCACACGATCGGAGCGAAGGCGGTCATGCACAACGCCGAGGCCGCATGGAAGCGCCCTCCCAACAGCGCCGAGCGCAAGCGCTTGAGCGAGCTCGTGCGCAACGGGCTTGCAGAGATCGCGGCGAAGTTTCCTGCGCTAAAGCAGCTGCACACGGCGTACGACCACCCGTCGTTCCACGCCTCGTACAACTGGAACGACTGGCTCGGCGCCCACTCTCCCATCACCGCGTCGTACTGCCAGGTGTACGCGGCGCCGGGCGATGGGCTGATGGCGCATCGGGGCGCCCTGCCTGCGCGAGAAGCCCGCGCGCTGCGCTCGTGGGGCGCTGCAGTGCGCGCGGGGTGGATCGTCGAGGACGACCCGTCGACGGCGCTGCGCGAGGGCGTGGAGTGGCGGCCGTACTACCAGCTTCATCACGTTCCGACGCGCGACACGGTGGCGAGCGCACTGCAGCACGAGAGCGCGGCGTTGTGGGCGGTTCCGTCGCGCGTCGATCGGGACGGAAGGCTGGCGTTCGTGGCGCTGTGCGAGCTCGCTCGTCGTGGGTATTGGCGGCCCGATGGGCTCGTCGCGTTTCAGCGCGACAACGGGCTCGAGGACGACAACGTGCTCGGGCCGATGACCGCGCGTGCGCTGGGGGTGACGTCGTGAGCGATGCCCCTCGTCCGCAACGCGTGAACGAAGGTAACCGCTGCGTGAGTCGGCGTCGTTCCTCGCTTCGCGCCGTTGGCGCACGGTCACGCGCATGCGAACCCGCAATCCCGATCTCGAAGCGCGCTGGCGCGAGCGCGTCGACGCCTGGCGCAGCAG
>JAAFIF010000206.1 GCA_013298625.1 Myxococcales bacterium | reverse complement strand
TCGTTCGCTCGTCGCCTTCACTCGTCGCTAGCGGCGGGTTTGCCAACCCGCCGTGGAGCGCCCCGGGTCTTCACTGGGCTCTCGTTCCTCCGTCGCTCTTCGCGGGTTTGCCAACCCGCCGTGGAGAAAACCGCTTCTTCACTGGGTCGTTCGCTCGTCGCCTTCAGCCGTCGCTCTTTGCCCGTTTGCCAACCCGCCGTGGAGCGCCCGGGTCTTCATCGGGTTCTCGTTCCTCCGTCGCTCTTTGCCCGGTTGCCCTCCCGCCGTGGCACGAAGAGATGCCTCACTGGGCCCAGTCGCTCTTCGCCCGTTTGCCCGCCCGCGCTGTGCCCCATTGGCGGCGCGCTCTTCGACCGCGCTTGCTACCCTCGCGCGCTCACGACGATGCTCACGCCCGAGTCACGCAAGGCCCTCAACGATGCCATTCGCGCGCTGCGCATCGAGCTGCCCGAGAAGCTCGCGAAGCACGCGCAGTCGAGGTTTCGACTCTCGCTCTCGCTGGAAAAATGCAAGCTGGACGAGCCCGAGTACACGGCGCGCGTGCGGCTCGAGCAGTGGCTGGACGAGCGGGTGCGGGCGGCGCGGGCGAGCGAGCCCAAGGCCAGCGATGCTGTCCTGCGGGCGCGCGCGCTCGACGCGGCGGTGCACGAATGCGCGGCGACGCTGGTCAATCGGCTGGTGATCGTGCGGGCGATGGAGGCGCGCGGGCTGGCGCGAGAGCGAGTGTTGACCGGCGGGAGGCGCTCGCCGGGATACGAGACGTTTCGTGGGTTCGCGGCGGCGTTGTGCGAGGTGCACGAGGACGAGAGCGAGGGGTACGCGACGCTGCTGGCGATGCTGTTTCGTGAGCTGTCGATCGAGCTGCCGGGGCTGTTCGGAGACGTGGGGGTGACGGGGCTTTTGGAGGTTCCGGCGGGGGCGTTGATCGACGTGGTGGACCGGCTCGACGCGCCGGCGCTGCGCGAGGCGTGGGACGACGACACCACCCCCGGCTGGGTCTACCAATACTGGAACGACCCGGCCCGCGAAGCCCTCGACGCCAAGGTCACCGACGGCGCGAAGCTCGAGCCCCACGAGATCGCGTCGAAGACGCAGATGTTCACCGAGCGCTACATGGTCGAGTGGCTGCTGCAGAACACCCTCGGGCTGCAGTGGCTCGCGCTCTGCCAGAAGAAGGGCTGGAGCGCCGAGGCGATTCCCGTGATCGCCGCGCTCGAAGCGCGCCGGGCCGAGTGGCGCGCCCGTCGCGCGCGCGACGAGGTCCCCGCGGACGCCCTGATGCCCGTCCAACCCGGAATCGAGCAGCGCTGGTGCTATTGGGTCGAGCAGCCCATCGCGCGGTCCGTGGTCGACTCCGTGGGCGATTCGGTGCGCGAATGGAAGGTGCTCGACCCCGCCTGCGGCTCTGGGCACTTTCTGGTGATCGCGTTCGGGCTCTTGTTCGAGCTGTACCGCGAAGAGGCGCGGCACCGCGGCGAGTCGTGGAGCGACCGCGACATCGCCCGCTGGATCATCGAGGACAACCTGCACGGCGTCGACCTCGACCCGCGCGCGGTGCAGCTCGCGGCGGCCTCGCTCTGGCTCACGATGCGCGCGGCCGTCGGCGGCGCGAGCGAGCCCGTGACCCTTCGTCGCATGAACCTCGTCGCGACGAGCTTCGACCTCGCGCGGCTTCCGCGCACGGACCCGTCGCTGCAGCGGCTCGAGCACGCGCTCTCGACGGAGGGTGGCCTCGACGCCGCGACGACCGAGACGATCCTGCAGCGCTTGAAGGGGCTGGACACGTGGGGATCGCTCGTTCGCATTCACGAGGACCTCGACGCGGCGCTGACCCGAGACCACGCGGGCTTCGTCGGCGGCGACCGCGGACAGCTGCAATTGGGCCAGCAGAGCAGCAGCGCCGAATGGAGCCGCGCCCGCAAGCTCACCGCCCAGGACGCCACGCTGCGCACGCGCGAGGCCGTACAAGCGCGGCTCGAGGCGTTTCTCGGGCAGCACACGAGCCAGAAGGACCTGGGGGTGCGCGTGGGCGGCCAGCAGCTCGCCGCGGGTCTGCGCTTCGCGAGCATGATGCGCAACGGGACGTTCGACGTGGTCGTGGGTAATCCGCCCTACCAGGGCGCGAGCAAGATGGCCGACTCGGAGCTGCTCACAAAAGAGTATCCCCGCGCGAAAGCGGATTTGTATGCGGCGTTCATCGAGCGCGGATTGGAGCTCGCGAAAGAGAAGAGCGGCCTTTGCGCGATGGTCGCGATGAGCAACTGGATGTTTCTCGGCCAGTACGAAGCGTTTCGGAAGAACATTCTGAGGACCACTCAACTGCTCGTCTTGGCTGATCTCGACAAAGGAGCATTCGAGTCGATGACGACATCGCAGTTGCTCAGCGTCGCGATGCCAGTTCTGTTGAGAAGTACGGAACCGCTGGGACAATCTGTTGCGCTGCAGCCGACGCTTCCTGGGGAAAAATACTGGGGTAGCGATCGCACAGACCTCAAGCGAGCCGCAGTACTATGCCAGCGAAATAGGCAGACCTTCGATCCGCACAGCTTCGGTGCGATCAAAGGTGAGCCGATCGTGTATTGGTGGAGCACGGAGCTGCTCGCGCGGTATGCAGCCGCGCCGAAATTGGGGGACGTGGCGCCGGTTCGTGTGGGAATGAAGACATCAAACAACGCCCGTTTTGTGCGCTGCGTCTCTGAGTGTG
Organism: Myxococcales bacterium; assembly: GCA_013298625.1. GTDB lineage: Bacteria > Myxococcota_A > Polyangia > Polyangiales. Next base: position 1,555 of record JAAFIF010000206.1, on the reverse strand, counting down.
CTGCTCGCGACTGGCGCGGGGAACGTTTCTTTGATGGCAAATCGCGTGACTGGGTGCCGTACGTTCAAGGCGCTGCCGGTAAACAATGGATCGAGCCACTGCAGGATGTTGTTCGTTGGTCGTCATCTGGACTTGAGATCAAGGTCACTCTTCAGGAGGCGTATGGAATGCCGCCGCAGTGTGAATCAAAGTACTTTCAGCTTGGCGTGGCCTTTAGCCCGATCGGTGCCAGGTTCTCTGCGCGAGTGCATCGATATCGTAGTATCTTCTCGACGACTGGGACGTCTGTTTTTCCATCCCGTTGCGATGAAGTGCTTGCATTGCTGAACGCGACACGCTCTAGATTCGTATTGGAGTCTCTGAACCCAGGAGTTCACTTCGAAGTGGGCGACGTCGCCCGCCTCCCGCTCTTCCCCATCGAATCCGCGGACACCATCTACGCGCGATTGGACGAAGCCTTTACCCAGCACGAGCGTGCGCGCGAAGCTTCCGTAGAGTTCGTTGCTCCCGGCCGCTCGGCGTGGGCGTACGCGCAGGCCTGGGCGCAGCGGGCGGTGGATCGGGCGGCGGGGGAGCCGTTGCCGGAGTTTGCTCCGGCCGAGGGGGATTGGCTCCCGCCCGATTCGGCGAGCGATCCTTCGGCGAGCGCAGAGGAGCACGAGCGGCGCGCGGCGTTCGATCACGTGTCGTATGCGATCGGCGTGGCGATGGGGCGCTTCGGCGCCAACGGGGAGGGCGTGTTGTCCGAGGCTCCCGACAGCGCGCTGCCCGGTGGAACGCTCTTCGTGAGCGCGCTGGGCGAGGGCGATTCGCTCGATCGCCGCGAGGCCGCGCCGATCCGCGCCGCGTGGGAGTCGTACGGCGACCGCGTCGCCCCCGGCGAAGACCTGCGCACGTGGCTGCGCAAGGGGTTCTTCGCGCTGCACAACGAGCGCTACGAGAAGAGGCCCATTTATCTTCCGCTCAGCAGCGAGAAGAAGAGCTTCGTCGCGTGGGTGAGCATTCATCGCTGGGGCAAGAGCACGCTGACCGAATTGGTGGCCGATCACCTCGAGCCGCTGCGCCGCGCGCTCGAAACGCAGCTCAAAGAGCTTCGGGCGGCGAAAGAGTCGGCCTCGTCCCGCGAGCGCGCCGCGATCGACCGCCGCGCGAGCACCATGGCGGCGCAGAGCGCGGAGCTCGGCGCGTTTGTCGACGCGCTGCGCGCGATTCACGACCGCGGAGCGCCCCCAGCGGGCGACAAGTGCCCTCCGCGCGAGCGGGACCACCGCTTCGTGATGGACCTGGACGACGGAGTGATGGTCAACAGCGCCGCCCTCTGGCCGGTCCTCGACCCCCAATGGAAGGACCCCAAAAAGTGGTGGAACGAGCTGAGCAAAGCGGACGGCCGCAAGGACTACGACTGGTCCAAGATGGCAGGGCGCTATTGGCCCACGCGCGTCCGCGCGAAGTGCGTCGAGGACCCCTCGTTGGCCGTGGCCCACGGGTGCTTCTGGGAGCTGCACCCGGAGAAGGCGTTTCAGTGGGAGCAACGGTTGAAGGGTGAGCTGGGCGA
>JAAFIF010000111.1 GCA_013298625.1 Myxococcales bacterium | reverse complement strand
GGCAACACTCGGGTCAACCAGCGGGTGTTTTCGCCGGGCAACGCGACGGCTCCCATGAGCGCGCAGAGCGTGAGCACCACCCCCGCGCCGAGCCACGTGCGCGCGCGCTCGCGTCGACACGCGGCCGCCAGCAGAACGAGCGGCGCGAGCTTGATCGCGCCCGCCCAGCCGAGCAGCGCTCCTGCCACGATGGGCCGCGATCGACGCAGCGTCCACGCGGCGGTCACCAGCAACAACACGTAGTGATTGACCTGCCCGACGAAGAAGCAGAACACGCTCGGCGTCGCGGCGACGAGCGCGACGGTGAGCCACGGGCCGCTGCGCGCGCGAAGCAACCAGAGCGTCGCCATCAACGAAGCGAACAGCCCGCAGGACCAGAGCGCGAACGCCGCGCGCGGAGAGAGCGCGGTGAACAGCGTCATCGCCGCGGCGAACCACGGGGGATAGATGAAGTCGCTGCCCACGCGCAGCGCGACGCCCGCTTGTCGTGCGAGCGACTCAGCGAGCGCGACGTCGTACGGAGACGCTCCGCGACGAACAGCGACCCCAGCGAAGTAGTAGTCGTAGAAATCGAGCCCTGCGAACTCAGCGCTGCCGGGCCACCGCCCCAAGTGCACGCTCGTGACGACGGCGACGAGGGTGAGCGCGAGCAGGCAGAAGATTGCGCGATGAACGCGGGTCGACGAGCTCAATGGCTCAGCATACGACGTCGTCGATCACACGCGGTGCGCCCGCGCGCTGCCGCGAACTTCCATCGCTCCCACCCGTTCGATCGGCCTCCCCGACGGCGCGCTGCGTGCGGCTCAGTGGCCTTGGAGGTGGGTGATTCCGCCAACACAGTATCGCCTGTAAAAACAGCGACGAACGCAGTGTGCGTGGCGGTGGGACGATCGCGCGGAGGCAGCCACGGTTGGAGGACGGCGGCGAGGCTAAGGGGCCATCGGGTCGCCGACAGCGGTTGCGTGCTCGACCGACCGCCGTTGGATGGCCTATCCTCACAGCTACCTGACGATTCGCAAGCAGGCAGGGCGCTTCTCGCACGAGCGCGCGCGGGACGGCTCGTGGGTGAGCGCTCGACTCGTCAGCGGCCTGCGTCCCACCAAGGGAAAGTCCGTGGCATTTTTGTGTGCGCCCGAACCCCCGCTCGCCGAGGGCGCACCCGCGCGCGACCCGCTTCGCGCGATGCAGCTCGATCGCGTCGTGAAAGGCGCGCCCGAAGCGGCGCCGCGCCTGAGCGACTGCGTCCGCGGCGAGCTCGTCGCGGTGGACAAGACGCTCGTTCCCGCAGAGGGCGAGGGGCGCACCGCGCGACTGGGGATCGACGACTGGTCTCGCTGAGCTCGTCACTCGTAGCCGTTGCGCGGGTCTTGGTCTGCGACGATTTGCTCTCCTCGCTCCTCGAGCGCTCGTCGAACGGTGGCCTCGAACACGGCGTCGTCCGCTCCATCCGCGAGCAGCTGCCTGATCGCGGGGAGGTCCTCGGCCGACGACTGCCACCGCAGCACCGCGAAGAGCTGCGAGAGCTGAAACGGGGTGATCCGGACGAACGGTTTCGGCGCGAGCCGGAGCAACAGTCCAACGCCGCTCTCGCTGAACAATCGCTCGAACGCCGCGATCACTGGCGAGAACGAGTAGATGTTGCCCGTGTCCGTCCACCACTGCTCGAGCCAACGCTCGAAACAAAGGCGGTCCATGACGATCTGCCCGCAGAGCAGCATGGCCGCGAGCTCGAGCTCTCGCCGGTCGAGGAGCATCGACGCGCACTCGTCGGTGATCGCGTTGCTCCTTCTGTCGTGCGTGATCTGCAGCGGCGCGAGCCGGTGCCCAAGCGTGAGGTGCGGTCCCTTGTAGCGATGCTCGATCCGGTCGCGGATGTCGCTTCGAAGTCGCTCGGCGAGGGCTGCCCAGGGGTTCTCTGGGGCGCGCACTTCGCTTCCGTCGAAGCGCTCGTCCATGGCCAGGACGAGCTGATCGAGCGCCGCTCGTGTGATCTTGGGCGCGCAAAGCACCGCGCACTCGTCGCCGTCGTAGCCGAAGTGATCCATCAGCTCGCGAAAGCGAATCGTGTGCTCGTCCCTGGGCTTGTTGCTGCTCACTCCGATGAGCCAGAGGATGGGGGCAGGTGCCCCGAAGGCGCTCCACTCGCTCACGTCCTGGGCACCTTCGACCACCGATCCCGTCGTCGCGATCGGCATGTACAGCGTCCCTACGATCGGCTGTGCGGGATCGTCGTCGGGAAACTCGAACGCCGACGTCTCGGTCACGAACACGTACTCGCGCTTGGGAGACGCCCACGAGCGCGCAGGGAGCAACGACTGCAACGTTCGTCCCGACGTGCGCGTGGTCGAGCAAGCGCTGCCCGCGACGAGCACCCGCACACGAGGTCGCCCCGCGAGGTCCATGGCAGGCGAAGTGCTGCTCGGTTCGTCGATTCGCGGCCTCGATGGCGGGTGCACTCGATACGCGCCGATCGAGGGGTCCGAGACTCGGGTGCACTTTTGTCCGCGCCGATGCGCGATCCCAATGGTTCGTGTCGTAGCGAGCTCGGCGAAGGCTGCGCGGCCTTCGAACCCCAGATCGGACCGGCCGAACAACCCTTGATCGAAGCGATCGAGCGCTTGCGCCGCGCCGATCGTGTCGACGTCGAGCGCGCACTCTGGATGAAGCGGCAGGCGGACCGGCTTGTTCTTGGCGTCGATCGAGTCGCGCTCGACGTACACCTCGCCGTCGGCGATGACGCGATCGCAACGGACACAGCTCGTCTCGCCCTGTGTTCGAAGAAGAAACCGCATCGAGCGGCGTGCAGTGTGTCTGCGTTTAGCCGTCGACACCACACGTCGGGGAGGTCAATGGCGGCACGAATCATGATTAGAACTCCGCTCGAGGCGAGAGACACGAGAGACGCAACGATCACTCGAGCGGGGAAATCATGGGACAATCGAAGCAACGTAGGGGTGGGCGCGAGCCGTTCGTAACCGCGGCGATCTTGTCGCTCTGTGCCAACTGGCGCGCGCACGCAGCTCCGCGTGTGGGGAGCAGGGATCGAGCCAGCTCGTGACTCGGGCCTGCTCGACAGCGCACTTCGGGACACAGGAGTGCTTCGAGACACGGGCGTGGATCGAACAGATGTGCCTTCGGACACACGCGTCTGGCCCGAGCTCGAGCTCGAAGACGGGCTGCTGCACCCCGTGTGCGAACTGCCCGGCTGCGCGGGCCACCCTTGGTGCGCCCCCTGCGTAGAGCGCACAGAGCACTTCACGTTGACTCGCCCGCCCGAACCCGAGTTGTGGTTCGCGATCGACGGCAGCCAGAGCATGGGGGAGGGCACGGTGATCGCTGGCGTTCGCTCGGGTAGCCGTTGGTGCGCCCTCAACAGCGCCGCAGCGGTGTCGCTGTCCAGCAGTAGCGACCTTCCGATGGCCGCGATCTTGTTTCCGTCGATCGATCCAATGAGCGCCGAAGCGCCTATCTGCTCGGTCGTTTCGCGCATGCACGTCATGCCCAGGCGAGGCGCGAGCCAACACAGTATCGCGGGTAAAAACAGCGACGAACGCCAACACAGTATCGCCTGTAAAAACAGCGACGAACGCAGTGTGCGTGGCGGTGGGACGATCGCGCGGAGGCAGCCACGGTTGGAGGACGGCGGCGAGGCTAAGGGGCCATCGGGTCGCCGACAGCGGTTGCGTGCTCGACCGACCGCCGTTGGATGGCCTAGCCTCTGAACGCGCCGATCGCGTGCAGGATCGCTCCTGCGATCGGAGTGGCGAGAAACGTGGCGATCCCCACGCTCTCTGCGTCGAAGTACGCGGGTGCTACGTAGCCCTGATTGCCTTGCCCGTCTTGCATCGCACGGTGCTACGGCGCGCGGTGACCGATGGCTCGCCAACGTCAGGGCTTCGCAGCGTCTTTCAGGTTCTTTCAGCGCTTACGTTTGCGCCGCGTCGATGCCGAAATCACCGCCGCGCAGAGCACGAACAGCCCGCTCGTCGCTCGACTCGAGGCCACCCCCTGAGCGATCGAGCACCGCGCGCTCGGCTCGCGCTGCGCTGCACGCGACACAACAGCCACCGACGCCGCGTCGAGCGACGCGTCCGTGACAGCCGCGACGGACGCGTCAACGGGAGCCCTCAGCACGCGATCGAGCTGAATGGCTCCACGCGCTGCAAACGCGAGCCCGCGCGCGGCCTGCGCTTGCGTCGAGCCCTCGACGCCCGCTGGAGGTCCGCCCCACACGCCGCGACGGGGATTCGCGCAGGTGACGGGGCCCGTCCACGCGTGACGAATCGCGTAGCGCGCTTGAAAGTTGTTCTCCGAGCCCACGATCTGCGCGCCGTGCTCGAGCGCGCCAGACGCGTCGCGCATCTCGCGCCCTCCCAAGATCGCGGGCGCCTCGCGAAACACAAGGTCGTCGCTCAACTCGCGCCCGTAGCGCGCGTGCAAGCGCGTGAGGACGAAGCCCGGGAGCCTCGACCCGTAGCCTCTCCACCATTCATCGGGGTCCACCGTGAGCGAGAGCGGAATCTCAGCGCGCGCCGTCGCGCCGTCCGCAGGCGAAGGAAACTGCATGCGTCGAACCGCTTCGGCCATGCACGGTCCGAGCGTCGCGGACCTGGGCGAGCCCGCGCCGACGGAGCTCAGCACCACCATCCCGCGAGCGTCGATCGCGGCGTTGATGGTGATCCGCCCGTCGAGCGACGGATTCGCGACGCGCGCGCGCTGGTAGCAAGCGGTCAACACCGCCCTGTTGCGCAAGAGCACGCGCCGAATCGCATCGGGGCTCAACGCGCCGCGCACTTGCGGCGAAAGCGGTCGAACCATGGGACTTCCATGCAGATTGGTGGACTGCGGGCCGACCAAAGGCGCGGTCGAAGGCAGCACGTCCGCGCCGAGCGTCGCGAGGTCGCTGTCGGTCAACGGCGGGACCGGGCACGGATCACACGCCGTCGCTCTCCACGCGTACTCGGTCACGACGGCGCCTGGATTCTGCGCGATCGTTCGGTCGAAGAGCGCGGCGTAGAACTCCGCGAAGCGCCCCTTCACCGACTCGTCCACGTCGAGGTTCGTCGGAATCGTGGCGTTGCGAAGGTTCGCCGCTTCGAAGCGGTGACTCGGCGAGAGCACGTGAACGACCAGGTCTTGCGCGCCGGGAGAGTTCATCAAGCCGAGCCGCACGGGCAGCGAGAAGCTCTCGCTGTCGTAGTGAAATCGCAGCGGTGACAAGAGCGCGCGCCCCTGCTCGAACCGCACCCGCCGCGCGTTGACCTTCGCGACGAAGAACTTCATCCCCGCGCGCACGTACGGCGCGAGCAGCGGCTCGGCCCCTTCAGGAATGCGATAGCGCTCTTGCCGCAGCCACGTGTCGAGCCCCGATGAGTCTCGCGCAGAGAGAATCACCACGTCGTATTCGCCCACTTCGAAGCGCGCCTCGACGCTCACGCCGAGCGACCTCGCCCGCAGCCCCTCGCCCGCGCCCGAGCCGTACCTCGCGCCTGATCCCATCGTCCCGATCGCCCCCAACCCGAGCGAGCCGTTGTCACTTGGGCAGGGATTTTGCTCCCAATACTCGACCAGCCGCGGGGCGGCGCCTTGATCCACCCTGTCGAACACGTCCCTCGGCAGCGTGCGAACGTTGTCCCGCGAGAGCACGATCGGCACAGGAATCACCAAGGCAAAATCCTCGGGCGGCCCCTCGTACGTGTTCTGCATCGAGAGCACCGTGCGCGTCCCCTCGCGCATGAGCACGACCATCGTCGCGCGATTCAGCAGCCGCGCGTTGCTACCCGCGACGTAGAAGCCACAAAACGCGCGCGCTGAGGCAGGAGCCACCGCGACCGCCGCGCACAACGAGAGAGACCAAGCGAAAGTGCGGCCGAACCTGCTGCGTTGCATCGCCGCATTATCACCGCTGGCATCGTCGGCGCGATGATGTTCAGGGCATCGCAGCCTCCTTCAAGTTGATTCAGCTCCGCGCGCGCGGAGAAGCGCGACGCGCTGTGCGACCGTCGCATTCCCTTGATCGCACAGTGATATTTGCCCACGCCAGGCAGCCCGATGCGGGACAACGCGTGGATCGACGGCATGTGCGACCCAGTGCCGCTGCAAACATCGACTCCGTTCGAGGTCTTCGCCGTGCGCGTCGACAACAGCGCGAAGGCCTTGCTGCTCGCCAACGAGTCGCTCGCTTCCAACGAGGCCAACCGAAGAGCCAACGCGCTCGCGACGGCGCACGAGCCTCTCGGCAAGAGCGCTACGCCCGCGACGGACACCTTCGCGCTCTCTGCCTTGATTCGCTCGATGGTCCCGTACGTCGATGTGCCCGAGCCCATCGCGCGCGTGCTGCGCGGAGACGAGACGGACTCGACGCTCGCCAAGCTCACGCACGAGACCAACGCGCGAATCTGGGGCGTCCCCAAGGCGCGCCGCCCCTCGCTCGCGCTGCTCGAACGCGTGTTTCGCGGCTTGCTGAAAGTGCTCGGCGTGAGCCCTTCGTACGAAGCGCACCGCGCGTTCATCCAGCGATTGATCACGCAAGACGAGGTGTCTTCGCAGCTCTCCGCGCGCGTCGTGCTCGAGGTCGCGAGCGACGGAAGTTGGTTTCGTGTTCAACCGCAAGAGACGCAGCGACTGGGCTCGCGCGCGCCGCTTCGTCGCGTGCTGCTCTGCCTCATCGAGCACGCGGACCGCGGCGAAGCGTGCGACGTCTGGCGCCTTCTCGAAGCCGGTTGGCCCGGCGAGCGCGTGGACCCCGAGGCAGGAGCCAATCGCGTGTACGCCGCGGTCTCGACGCTGCGTCGCATGGGTCTTCGCTCAGTGATCGAGCGCTTCGACGCGGGCTATCGCATCAGCCCCGACGCGCAGATCGAGCGGCAGTCGCGAGCGCGCGTTTGCGCTGTAAATTCACAGACTCTGCGACACGATCCAGCTAACGTCTCTCGCAACGGCTGCAAAATCAGTGACAATCTCGACCAACAGTCCTATTGGCTCGCGCAATGCTGCAAATTTACTCGTAGAAACTCAGTAGTCCACGACCTGCGTCACGCCCTGCGTGGGCGCGCCCACCGCGAGCACGATCGCGTTGTTGGCCTCGCGCGGCCCGTACAAGTACCGATAGCGCGCGAGGTTCTGCAGCACGCGGCGCACGTCGATGCGCGTCTCGTCGAAGGGAATCGCCTCGGTGAACATGTCGAGGTCCATCGTCCCGCGCTCGCGCACCCAGCGGCCCATCGCGCCGGGGCCAGCGTTGTACGCGCCGAACGCGCGAGGAAGCACCGCTTGGTACTGCGTGTAGAGCTTTCCAATGTAGTGCCCGCCGACGCGAATGTTGTACGCGGGATCGAAGAGCATCTCTTCGCGAAACTCGATCCCGAGCTCTCTCGCCACGCGCCGCGTCGTCGGCGGAATCATCTGCAACAGCCCGATCGCTCGCATGATCGCGAAGAGGTAGTGCCTCGGCAGCCCGCTCGCGTCCTCAGCGGCTTCGACCGCCGCGGCGTGTGGCCGCGGATACGCGCAGTCCCACACCCATCGCGTTGATTCTGTGGATCGTCGCGGCGCACTGCGTCCACGGCGCGCGCGAGGGTCGCGGACACTTCGGGCGGAGGCTGACCGCGATCATCGACGATGAGCACGTCGGCGCTCGCGGATGCGTCACGATGCTCGAGCGCGTCCATGTGCGTGACGGCCGCGGTGCGCTGCGCGTTGCGCGTACACGTGCCGAGCGAGGCGAGCGAGAGCAGGCAGAGCGTGCGAACGAACAAGCGCATGAGCTACTCCCTGACCACCGACATCCACCGCGAAGAACGCAGCTCGGGCGCGCCGTGATTCCCGATATCGGGAACGGGCGCTCAGACGAACAGCGAGCTGACCGAGTCGCTCGCGTGGATGCGACGGATCGCTTCGGCCAGCAATCGCGCGACAGAGACCTGACGGATCCAACACAGCGTTGGAGTCGGCCAGCACAGTATCGCCTGTAAAAATAGAGACGAACGCAGTGTGCGTGGCGGTGGGACGATCGCGCGGAGGCAGCCACGGTTGGAGGACGGCGGCGAGGCTAAGGGGCCATCGGGTCGCCGACAGCGGTTGCGTGCTCGACCGACCGCCGTTGGATGGCCTATCCTCCAAGGCAAACCACTGCCGCGCACTGGGAAAACTACGACGCGCGGCGCGGCAGTGGTTTAGAATTCGTCGGACTGGCATCTGACTTGAGCGCTTTTGTTTTCGCGCGCACGAATCACTCGATGAACACAGAAAAGCCCAAAGCCAACGACGTCCCTCAGTCACCCATTCGCGCCAATGGCCGCCCAGCCCGAAGGGGAGTGTCACGCAACGCGCGTCTATGTGTTGCGTTTTCAACTGTGCTCGCGGCGAACACCAGCAATGCTCAGTCAGCACTGGATCGCTTGCTTTCGCGGCTACGGCCCATCGACTCGTCGTTTCTCGCGACCAATCAGGTGGATCTAAGCCCGTATTCAACCGCGTCTCGTGATCAAACACTGACCGGCAACTGCGTCGGGTTTTCGACCGTTGCTGTGATCGAGGCGGCGTTCAATCATAAGTATTGCAGCGGTGGCTCGAATGCGTTTCGTCAGGCAGGATACTGCGAGCGGTTTGATGCCATCATGAACGACCCTGATCGGCCTACCAACTTTTATTGGACCAGCGCGTTTCGGGAGTGGAATTCGGATATTCGCTATTTTATGGACAAACAAGAGCTGGATTTGTCTGAGCTATACTTCTTCCATCGACAATTTTTGCAGCAGGCAGTTGGCCCTGGAAATCACGAGACTTCGTGGCTCATGAGCTTTGCTGACAATCAGATCGCGGGCACCGCAGGGCCGCTGGTAAACGGGTTTTCGCTACCCGAAGAGCGAGATGCGCCATTTGTATATCCGTCGAATGGGTACAACTTTTGGGGCGACGGTTGGAACGAGCTTGGAGCGTACGTAAACGGACCTAACTTTCCGCAGTCGAAGGTAGACGCGATGGACTTAACCGACACGCCGATTTCTACGCTGATTCCCGGCTCACCACTCACCCGGCCAGTAATTCCAAGCGCAGCACGCCGCAACGCTCGGTTCACAGTGACAGACTATTATACAGGGACTTTTTATCCATTCCCTACAGCCAGCGCGAAGATTCAGTTTCTCGAACGATTGCTGTACAGCAACTTTGAGGTCGCGTTGCATGGTGCACTTCCTCAACACTCGATGCTCTTGGTTGGGTACGATCGCACAAATCGCACATTTCATTTCAAGGACCACTATCGTAGCTGGACGACAGTGTCGTACGACGACATCGTGCGGAATGCTGGGACGTACAACGTTGTGATGGACGTCGCGTACAATCCACCGGCGCGCGAGGAGATGTGGCTTGGTGACTGGGATTTGGATATCGACGGTCAGGTTGGGCACCTGATTTTGCGGCGCACACGACAGCCCACCAATTCACACTACTCAACTACTTCAGGCAACTACTACGAACAAACACTTACTGAGATGCCGCGGGACAAGTGGGCACGGGTTGGAAGCTACTTTTGGAATGGCGTCTCGTATGCAACCTATGGCCGTCTTGGCAGTGACGGTGATGATGGGACGATGGACTTTGTGATTGACAATTCTACGCCAGAAGGCGGGCCGTCGCCCATTACGCAGCACGAAACTGGATTTTCGCCAACGGGTTTTGCGTTTCGCATGACGATGATGGCGGCGGGGCCGGGGGCCGCGTACTACGGTGTTGGCACCACCACATGGAACGGCAACGAGTACGCGATGATCATGCAGCGTCGGGGACACAACGAGCTCGTAGCGCTTCGTCACACACCCGCAGCGTTCTCACGCGCGTCATGGAACACGAGTTTTCAACTGCATTTTGAGAATGGCTCTGCCGCGACGATACATCCCACTGTCCCCAATACGGGGGCACACGCTACTGCGTGGATTGTTCGCGACGGTCAATGGTCGCAGCTGGATGGCTGGGTTTACCAAGACAATGCGATTTGGTTTTTTGGTGCGGTTCCGATGGTGCTTCGGTATTCGACTTGGGAGCATGGGGTTGTAAGTGGGCTCGACGGACAAGCACGACCGCTGCTCGGCGTGGCGCCGTAAGCGCTGGGTAGAGCGGCGTCGTTTCGCGAAACCACTACCGCGGCGGGCGTTGTAGGTTTCCCGGTGCGCGGCAGTAGTTTGCCTTGATTTCAACCGCGCCTGTCTGCTCCGCGCGTCTTCGACGATCGTCGCGGGCGCCGCATAGACTCTCGGTAGTGCCACGCTTCGCGCGTTCTCAAATCCCCCCAAACACGCTCCCGATTGCTATTCGGTGACCAACACAGCGTTGGAGTCGACCAACACAGTATCGCCTGTAAAAGCAGCGACGAACGCAGTGTGCGTGGCGGTGGGACGATCGCGCGGAGGCAGCCACGGTTGGAGGACGGCGGCGAGGCTAAGAGCTGGTTTCAGAACCGGACCGAGCTGCGCAAAGAGACGCAAGCACTGCAAGGAGAGCGTTCGAAGACTCGAGAACGGTCGACGCCGCAGGGCGCCGCGGATCTGCCGTGCAGCGACGGGAGGTTTTGAATCCAGCTCTAAGGGGCCATCGGGTCGCCGACAGCGGTTGCGTGCTCGACCGACCGCCGTTGGATGGCCGATCCTCCCGACGGCCGCGCGCTAGTCGTCGTCAGCCAGCGCGGCGGCGTGTACGTCCTGCGCCGCAGCGACGAAGCTACCGACGCTTCGCGCCCGCTCGCTCGGCGAGCGTGACCAACGTCTCGTACGGCTGCGCGCCCACCACACCCGCGTTGCCCGCGACGAACGTCGGAACGCCGCTGACGCCCATCGACCGCGCGTCCGCCCACTGCGCGTCGATCGCGCCCTTGAACGAGCGCTCGTCGAGCACCCGAAGCGCCTCGGCTTCGTCGAGCCCCGCCGCCGTCGCGACGCGCACGAGCACCGCTTTGTCGCCGAGGTTGGCGCCCTCGACGAAGTTCGCGCGGTACAGCGCGTCGACGAGCGAGACGCCCTTGCTGAGCGCCCACGCCGACAGCTCTTGCGCGAGGCGCGTGTTGCTCACGTGCTCGTGCGGCGTGAAGTCGAGCCCTTCGGCCTTCATGCGCGCGCCCATCTGCGCCTGCATCGACGCGACGTTGAGCCCGCGCCCCGCGAAGAGCTTGCTCAGCGTCGTGCCCTCGGCCGGCAGCGACGGATGCAGGGGAAAGTGCACGTACACCAGTCGAACGTCGTACTCGCGTGCAAGTCGTTCAGTACGGACCGTACTGAGGTAGCACCACGGTCAGATGAAGTCGGTGAAGATCTCGAATTCAACGGTCATGCGCTGATGCAATCTCACAACGCGCGCGCCGCGTAAACAGAGCATAGACCGCGAGCGCGGAGAGACTGGCACTGCGGCGCCCGGCGAGCGACCTGCTGCTACGCTCGGCTGCACTTCCATCTTGAAAACACACCCATGCTTTCTCGTCGCGCTCAGCGCCGTCGCCGCGGCGTGCGGAGCGAAGACCGAGCTCGACGCGCCCACCACCACCACCTCGCCGCCGATCCCAGTGCCAGAGCCTCCGGGCTGCCAATGGCGGATCGGCGCGCCTTCGCCGGTCGGCAACGACGTCAGCGAGGCGCACGCGCCGCGGATCGGCCACATCTCTGAAGGCGCGGTCGGCGACGACGGCGTGCGCTGGCTCTGGCGTTCGTTCGAATCGCTGCCCGGCGGCGAGCGCTCGATCTCGTGGCGCGTCGCGCACATTGGCTTCGACGGAGCGCAACGAGGGCCGACGCAGCTCGTCGCCGAGCGCAGGATGATCACTGGCGGCATCTCGATCGTCGACGGCCCCGAGATCGTCCGAACGAGCGCGGGATACACAGCGTTGCTCTGGCAGGGATCGCTCGGGTGTCAGACGGCGCGACTGTCCAACGAGGGCAACATCGTCGACGAATCGCCGAGCTTCGCGCTGCGAAACTTCTGCGAAGACCTCGCGCCGCTCGCAGACGGAGCGCTGCGCGTGTACGTCGGCGGACGCCCCGTCGGCGGCTCGAGGCTGCCGTTCATCCGCGTGAGCTCGTTCGTCGACATCGACGCGAACAACGTCGTCAGCGCACCGCAGGACCCGCGGTCGATCACCATCGCGCGCGCGACGTTCTCCGATCGCACCGGCGTCGAGCTCGGGCCGTCGGACGACGGCGAGTCGCTGATCGCGACGGCCACGGACCGCGACGGAGCGCGCACCGCCACGCGATCGGTGCTGCAAGCCTGGCCCCGAGACGCGACGGTCGACTTCGTACGCATGCGCGCAGACCGAGACCGCGCCATCGCGCACTGGGTGATCGGCGCTCGCAACGGCCCCTCCGCCGCAGAGTACGCCGAGTTCTCTCGCGGCGGCTCATTCGTCGCGCGTCGCTCGCTCGCCTTCGGAACACCGGGCCCCCACCGCCCCCAGTGGGTCTCGATCGACGCGAGCGCGACGCGGCTGTTTCTGCTGTGGACCGAGAACTCTCCCAGCGCTGAACGCCGGCTGTTCACGCGGGTCTTCGATCGCGCCGGCAACCCCCTGTCACCGCCGCTCCTCGCGCTCGCGACGGCCGAAGATCACCGCGCCTTCGTCCGCGCCACCCCGCGCGGCGCGCTGCTCTACGGCGCCGGAGCCGCGGCGAACCTTCGCCCCGCCTTCGCCGCGCCGATCGAGTGCGTCCCCTGAGCGCTCAGGCCTTCTTGAGAAAGCACGCTTTGAGCATCACGCTCATCCCATCGACCTTGCAGTCGACCTCGTGATCGCCCTCGGCGACGATGCGAATGCGCTTCACCTTGGTCCCGCCCTTGAGCGTGGTCGAGCTGCCCTTGAGCTTGAGGTCCTTGATGAGGATCACGTCGTCGCCGGTCACCAACACGTTTCCGTGCGCGTCTTTGACCACGCGCGGGGCGTCGCCCTCGTCGCCGGACGCCGCGGATTCAATGGGCCACTCGTGGCCGCACGTCACGCACTCGTAGTGGTCCCGGACGGCGACCACGTCTTCGAGAGAACAGACGGGGCAAGTAGGTTTTGCTGTCATCGCGCGCAGACTCGACGATCACACGCCCGGTAGCAAGCGCGCGGATGCGAAGCGCGCGGGTCAGCCCCAGAACTCGTCCCACGCGTACAGATCCACAGGGATCGTCCGCGCCTCGACGATCCGATCACCGTCGAACCGAAAGACCACGCAGTGATCGCTGTCGAGCGTGCGACCGAGACGCTGCGCGCGGATCCTGCCGTAGACAACGAGGTGCTGATCGTCAGCGAGCACCGCACGAGGTTCGAGCGAGAGCGTGTTGCCGCTCATCTCGCGACCTCGTCGCAGCGCCTCGTGGTAGTCGCGAATCCCGCGGTATTCGCCGGCAACAGAGCTTCGACCAGGCACGTGATAGATCACGTTCTCGTCGGTGTACTTCAGGGCCGTCGCCACGTCGTTGGCGTTGAACGCTCGAACGGACTCGAGGTAGCGAACGATGTTTGGGTGTTGTTCGTTCATGAAAGTCCCCGTTTGCTGCGGTGTCAGCGGAGCGACGCTCAGCCCGCGCCTGCGGGCCCGGCCGGGGCGCGAGTGCCGAAGAACTCCGCGACCGAGCGGGCGCGCCGGTCGAGCGTGGGCGCCACGACGTTCGCGTCGATCCTCGCGTTGATCACCGTCGGTCCGCGGCGCGCGATCGCTTCGCGCAACGCCGCGCGCAGCGCGATCGGAGAGTCGACGTCGACCCCAGCCGCGCCGAGACCGCGCGCGATGGCAGCGGCGTCGATCCGGTGTTCGAACGCGTAGTAGCCATGGTCGTGGCCGAACGCGAGGCGCTCACCTTGCTGAATCATTCCGTGGCCGGAGTTGTCGAGCACGACCCAAATCGCGCGAACGCCGAGCTCAGCAGCCACGTGAACCTCGAAGCCGTTCATCGCGAACGCAGCGTCGCCCGTGAGACAGAGCGCAACGCGCTGCGGCGCGGCGATCGCACCGCCGACAACGCCGGCGACAGCGCTGCCCATCGCGGCGAGGCCCATGTCGATGAAGTAGCTCCGCGGCGCGCGAGCTTCGAAGTGGTGCCCCGCCCAAAGGCTCGCGTTGCCCGTATCCACGAACAGCATCGCGTCCTCGGGCAGTGCTGACCGAAGCTCGACCACCAAGCGCGGAGGCGCGATCGGGGCGCTGTTCGATCGCCGATGCTCTGCTTGCTCCCACCGAGGGACCGCCGCAGAAATCTCAGCGATTCGTCGCTGCGTCTCGCGCTCCGTCAGCGGGCCCAGCGCCAGCCTGAGCGCGGTCAACGTCTCGCCAGCGTCGCCGTGCAGCCCCAGCGCCACGGGGTAGTTCTTGCCGATCTCCGACGCATCGACGTCGATGTGAATCAAGCCTCGCTCCGCGCGGAGCCTGCGGTTCCACGCGCCGGAAGCAAACTCGTTGAGGCTGCTGCCGACGACGAGGATCACGTCTTGCGATTCGAGCCAGGCGTCCGCTCGGGCGTGCCCGCCCATCCCAAAGACGCCGAGAGACAGCCGGTGATCCTCAGGAAACACTCCCTTTCCCTTCGGCGACGTGACCACGACAGCATCGAGCCGCTCGGCCAACTGAAGCAGCGCAGACTCGGCGTTGGCCAACGCCACACCGTGCCCCGCAAAGATCGTCGGTCGCTTCGCCGCGCCCAACAAGCTCGCGGCGCTGGCGATATCCTGCGGCGACGCAACGCTCTTGAGCGTCTGTTGGTAGCAAGACCGTTCGAGCACGTCGTACGCCACAGGAGACCGCGCGAGGTCCGTCGGCACGTTGATGTGCACTGGGCCAGGTCGTCCGCTCGTCGCCGCGCGGATCGCGTTTCGCACAATTCGAAGACTCGTTTCGGGCGACGACAGCATGGTCGACACCTTCGTGACGGGTCGAAACATCGAGACCACATCCACGCCGTGCGCAGTGCTCTCCTGAATCGCTCCCATGCCAAACACCCGCGTCGCGACCTGACCCGTCAGGTAGAGCACCGGCAGAGAATCCGCCTGCGCGCACGCAGCTCCCGTGAGCGCGTTGGTCGCGCCTGGCCCCGAGGTGACACAGCACACCGCCAGCCGTCCGCTCACCCGCGCGAACGCGTTCGCCATGTACGCCGCGCCCTCTTCGTGTCGCGCCATCACGAATTTGATGCGATCACGCGCGCGAAGCGCCGCGAAAAACGGCGTCAGCGGCGCTCCTGGCACACCGAAGATGTGCGTCACCCCCTCGCGCTCCAATTGCTCGATGATCTGGTCTGCGACCCGAACGTTCGTCGTCATTGTCGTCTCCCCCGCCACACGCTTCACCGCGTGTGTCGTTGTTCATGGATTGGGCGTGTTGAACGCACGCAACGCGCGAACCCGCCCTTGATGTCATCCCACCGCTGTGATCGCTGAATCAACGATCACAACTCTTCTCCCGTATACACCGCTCGGCTCCGAATCGCCAGTCCATTGAAGACGCCGCCGTTCGCCCCGATCCCCCGCCGCTGCTACCCTCGTGCTCCCTCTGCCGTGGCCCACTCGCGACCGACGCTCTTCGCGCTCTCGCTCGCTGCGTGTGCGCCCGCCCCGCTCTCGGACGTCCCGATCCCCGACGCATCGCACGACGTCCCCGAGCACCCCCCTCCCGACGCCCCGCCGCTCGACGCCTTCGCGCCCGCTCCGCTCGCCTTCGTCCCCGTGCAGCCCTGGCGCCTCACCGAAGAGCGCGAGGGCACCCTGCGCGTGTCCACCGTCGGCGGCGCGCAGCCTGCGCGGATCTTCGTCGGCCCGCTGCCGCCCGGCGCGCAGTGGGACGAAACCTCGAACACCCTGCGATTCACCCCGGATTTCACGCAAGGCAACGACCGCTGGTCCGTCGAGTTCACCGCCCGCGCCGGCGCAGAGTCCGTCACGATGACCGTCGAGGCCTCCGTCGATGACACCGTTCGTCCGCCCGATCCGACGATCACCCGTCGCGAGTCCGGCGCCGGCTTCGAACGACTCTTTCTGCGACAAACCACGGACAGCTTTCTCGACAGCCCCGGCCACGCCGGCCGCACGTTCGACGCCGTCGTCACCGTCCCCACCAACGCGAGCGCCGCGCGCCCGATGCCCGTCCGCGTCGCACTGCACGGACTCGCGACCGCGTCGCCTGCGACCAGCGCCTCGTCGAGCGAGTTTCGCATCTACCCCCACGACCCAAACGACACGTACTGGTGGGGCTACTCCGAGCGCCTCCCGGCCGGTCCCGTCACCGCCGGACGCGTCCCCGAGTACACCGCGCGACGCGTGCTCCACCTGCTCGATTGGGTGCAGCGCACGTACCCCGGCGCGGACCCCGAGCGCACGTACATCACCGGAAGCTCCATGGGCGGCGCAGGAGCCGCCACCATCGGCCTGCTGCACGCGCGACACTTCTGCTTCGTCGACGCAGCGATTTTTCAGGCGATCCCGAAGAACCACCGACCCGCGCGCATCTCGACGCTCACCGCGCGGTGGGGCGCGCCGACCGCTGCGCTCACCGACGAATCGGGCCTCGCAGTGTGGGATCGCATGGACCTCACGCGCGTCCTCGCCGACAGCGCCGAAGCGCGCGAGCAGTACCTCGACGTCCATCACGGCAAGGACGACGACACGATTCACTTCGGCGCCGTCGCGTTTCGCAGCCCGCTCACAGGCCAGACGCTCTACCAGGCCCTGCAGCGCGCGCGCGTCGGACACCTCGCCACGTGGGACGAAGGAAGCCACGGACCGACCGACCCCGTGCTCGGCGCCGATTGGTGGAGCAGCGCGTTTCATCCCGTCACCGACCGCACCACGCAGCTCCGCCGCGCGACGCCGTTCGCTGCGTTTTCGCGGTGCAGCGCCGATCGCGACCCCGGTGACGGATCGGGCAACGGACGCCGCGCGTTCAACAGCAACTCGGGCTTCGCAGGGGACCGCGACGTCGCGGGCGACACGGGATGGAGCGGCGATATCGCAGGCGCGTACAACCGACTGCTGCGCTGGGACAGCACCCGCGTGACAGACACCATCGACCAGCTCTCGCTCTTCGTCCGCGCCGTCGACGGAACAGGGCTGCCCGCCCCGCGCGCAGGGTATCCCACGCGCGGCGACCGCTTCGACGGAGCGCTCCCCGTGCGCGTCGACGTGACGCCCCGCAGAGCCCAGCGCTTTCGAACGCGGCCCGCAGAGCGCGTCCGATGGAGCTTCGGCGCAGCCAGCGGAGTCGTCGTCGCCGCTGAAGACGGCGCAGTGACCGTGCCCTCGCTCGCGCTCACCACCGCGTGGACCGAGCTCGTCCTGCGCCGCGCAGACTGAGCGCGCGCAATCCCGAAGCGCAGAGCGCAGAGTCTGAGGCACAATCGCCGCACCCATGAGCCCCGACCGAGAGCGCAGGCTCATCACCGTCCTGGCCGTCGTTCAGTTCGTCAACATCTTGGACTTCATGATGGTGATGCCGCTCGGGCCAGACCTGGCGTGCACCCTCGGAATTCCTCTCTCGCGGCTCGGCGTGATCGGCGGCAGTTACACTGCGGCCGCGGCGATTTCGGGCTTCGTGTGCGCGTTCTTTCTCGACCGCTTCGACCGACGGCCTGCCCTCGCGCTCTCGCTGCTCGGCCTCGCCCTCGGAACGATCGCCGGCGGACTCTCCACCGGCCTCGTCTCGCTCGTGCTCTCGCGCGTGTTCGCCGGCGCGTTTGGAGGCCCCGCGACCGCCATCGCCATGTCCATCCTCGCCGACGTCGTCCCCGCCGAGCGCCGCGGACGCGCCCTCGGAACGGTCATGATGGCCTTCGCCGTCGCCTCCGTCCTGGGCGTCCCCGCGGGCCTCGAGCTCGCGCGCATCGGCAGCTGGCACACGCCCTTCTTCGCCGTCGGCGCGCTCGGCCTGCTCGCAACCGCCCTCGCCTACGCCTTCGTCCCGTCGCTCACCGGCCACCTCGCGCGCAGCACCGACGCGGCTCGCGAGCCCGTCCTGCGTGAGTTCGCCGCGATTCTACAGCGGCCAATCACTCAGCTCTCGCTGCTCGCCAGCGCCGTGTCCAACTTCGGGCTCTTCATCCTCATCCCCAACCTCGCCGCGTTTACGCAGGGCAACCTCGGCTATCCCCGCGAGCGTCTGGGCCTCCTCTACCTCGCCGGCGGCGCCGCGAGCTTCGTCACGCTCAGGCCCTTCGGCCGACTCGTCGACCGCCACGGCTCCTTCAAGATCGCGCTCGCGGGGACGCTCCTCACCATCGTTGTCTTGCTCGCGGGCTTCGTCTTCGCCTGGCGATGGATCCCCGTCCCAGTGATCTTCTTGGGCTTCATGCTCTGCAACGGCCTGCGCAACGTCTCGGTCCAGACCCTCACGACCAAGGTCCCGACCCCCGAAGAGCGCGCGCGATTCATGTCCCTGCAGTCCATGACGCAGCACTTGTTCTCAGCGCTCGGCGCGTTTGCGTCCTCGCAAATCCTCGGTCAAATCGGCGGCGAAGCCGGCCCCAGCCCAGCCTCGTGCACGGCACGCACGCGCGTGCTCCCCGCGCTCGTCGGCATCGAGCGCATCGCGTGGATCTCCATCGCCGCGATGATCGTCCTTCCCTGGATCATCTTGCGCATCGAGCGCGCAGTCGACGCGCGCGACGCAGCGTCCGACGCGAGCTAACCGTCGTCCTCGTCGTCCGCGCGCTTTTGGACGAGCTCTTCGCTCAAGCACACCATCGGCCTCGGATGCGGCGGCGCGACCGGCCGCGGGGCGGTGCGAGAGAGACACACCCTCGGGCGCGGCAGCGGTTGCGACGGTGGCTCTGGCGAAGTCGAGAGGCACGGCGCCGCGCTCACCGTCCCTGCATCGCTCGCAGGAGCCTGGGGCGCCATCACCTCGAGGCACGGCCGCGGCTCGGCCACGTTCAGGCACGGCGTCGGAGCGACGGTCTGCAAGCACGACTGCGGAGGAGCCATATCGAGACACACGCGAGGAGCCGCTCCCAGCTTGTGCTCTATCCAATCGCAGCCCTCGACGCCCACCGCGACGCCGCCCAGCGCCGTCGCGATCAGCATCCGACGCCGCGCGAGGATCACCGCGTGATCTTCTCGCTCGACCGCGTCTTCGTCGGTCCCCTCGTCATCGTCGCGCTCGATCGTCGCCATCACGAAGCCGCTCCTCTCTGCGCCGAGAAGCGCATCGTCTCACGGACTGAGCGCGAAGCAGTAGAACCCGCCGTAGCCGCCGCCCGAGCCGACGTTCATCATCGCGAGGTTGGGTCCGCCCATCTGCAGCAGGTTGACGCCCGGTCCGCAGCCCGATTCGCTGATCGAGTTGATCCAGTTGGCGCTGCTGTCCATCCCAGGTCGGCCCCCCGCGCGCGGCCACGAAAGCCCCATGCGCGGCTGCCCCGTGAGCGTTCGATTCTCGACCGCGCTCGTCCAATCGAGGCACGTTGACGTCGCGCTGTAGAGCTGCCCCATGCTGTTCGACCCGGTCATCATGTGATGGTTGTCGACCGCAGGTTGACTCGGGTCCGGCCGCTGATTGGGAATCCCATCTTCGTTGGGCAAATCATTGGCGATCGTCGGGTCCGCCCCCACCGGACGCGTCGCCTGCAAGCCCGCGCGGTTCGTCGCCACCACGCGCCCCAACCTGTCGTACCAAGGGCCCTCTCCCACGCGATCGATCGCGTGCACAGCGTTGCCGCTGCCGTCGTTGGCCGCGCTCAAGAAGGCCCTCCACACCTTCGCCCCAGAGCCCGGCATCGAGCGCTCGGCGATGGCCGTGCAGATCTTGTCCGCACCGCGCAGCCCCGCGTTGGGACCCGTCTCGCCGAAGCGCAAATCGCCGCCGAATCCCTGGCGGTTTCCTGACAGCTCTTGCAGCGCGCGCAGGCTCGTCACGAAGAAGCTGAACCGCCCGAGCCCAGCGTCCGCCGCGCTCGTCCCGTCCGCGACGCTCGCGTCCGGCTGCGACGCAGACGCGTCCGCCACGGCCGAAGCATCGACGACGCTCGCGCTGTCGGGCAGCGACGCGACGTCGTCCACCGCGCCGCTGTCCATCGGCGCCACGCCTTGTCCGCACGCAGCGACCATCGCCGAGGCGATCATCATCGAGAACGCAGAGAGCGACTGCTTCATGACCATGTTCGTGGCACCAGACTGTCACCTGCTTCAAGCGACAGTTGCTGCGATTTGTTGCGACGCCCACGAATTCAACGCGCAGCGCTCGCCGCCGAACGCTCGACCGGCTGCACACGCTCGCCCTCCGCGAGCGCCGCAGGAGCAAACACCAACACGCGGTCCGCGAGCGTCACGCCCTCTTCGACCTCGACGTCGCGACCGAGGTCGCGGCCGAGCAGCACCCGCGAGCGACGCGCGCGCTGGTCGCTGTCGAGCGTGAAGACCGACGTCCCATCGGCGCCGGCCATCACGCTGCCGCTCGGGATGACCACGGCCGCGCCCCTGCGCGTGATCGAGAAGCGAACGTTGACGTACGCGCCAGAGAGCACAGCGGCACCGGTCGGCAACCGCAGCTCGACCCTCAACGTACGCGCCACGGGATCGAGCGCGCCCGCCGTGCGCGAGACCCGCGCCGCCACCGACGCGCCGCCCCCTTCGCGCGGCGTCACCTGCGCCGTCACACCCTCGCCAACGGACCCCGCCGCCCACTGCGGAACATCCACTTCGGCCTTCAGCTCGTCGGTCGTCGCGAGGTCGTACAGCAGCGTCGTCCCTGCGCTCACCAGCGCGCCCTGCTGCAAGTACCGGCGCGTGATCGTCCCGTCGAACGGCGCGCGCACCTCGAGGTAGCCCGACAGCGTCGAGAGCCGCTCGAACTCAGCCCGGCTCGTCCTGCGCGCAGACTCCGCCGCGCTCAGCCGCAGCCGCGCTTCGTCTTCGTCCGCGCTCGCCGCCAGCCGCTCGCGCACGAGCCGCGCCGTGCGCGCTTGCACGCCGCGCACGATCGCCAGGTTGTCCGTCGCCTCTCGAAGCCGCGCCGTCGCGCTGCGAAGCTGGTCGGCGATCTCGGGCGCATCGATGATCGCCAGCAATTGTCCACGTCGAACGCGATCCCCGAGGTCCGCGCGCAGCACCCGCGCGTAGCCCGTCGCCCTCGCGTAGAGCGCCGTCGATTGCTGCGGTCTCGCGGTGCCCGGCAGCGTGAGCGTCACCGCAGCCTCCGCAGGACGCGGGCGCACCACGAGCACCCGCGGCGTCGCAGACTCCACCACCGCGCGCCCGTCACGAGCCGCGCGTGCGGACATGCGCCAGCGAATCGCCGCGCCGAGCGCGAGCACCAACGCCCCGCTCGACAGCACGACCATCACCGTCGCGACGCGCGAAGGACGCTCGTGCGGCTCTCGCTCGGCGCTCACGACGGCTCCTCCATCAGATCCGGATCGTCCTCGACGCGCGGCGCCCGCCGCTCACGAAGCACGCTGTACGCCACAGGAACAAACAGCAAAGTCGCCACCGTCGCCCCCACCAGTCCGCCGATCGCAGCCCGCGCGAGCGCCGCGTTTTGCTCACCGCCCTCGCTGTGCCCCAGCGCCATCGGCAGCATCCCGATCGCCATCGCGAGCGCCGTCATCACCACCGGACGCAGCCTCGTGTGCCCCGCTTCGAGCGCGCTCTCGAACGCGCTCGCGCCCTCGACCCTGAGCCCGTTGGCGAAGCTCACCAGCAGCGTCGAGTTGGCCGTCCCGACGCCCACGCTCATCACCGCGCCCATCAGCGACGGGACGCTCAACGTCGTGCCCGTCACGAACAACGCCAGCACGATGCCCGCCGCCGCGCCGGGAAGCGCGAGCAAGATGATCAACGGGTCGAGCCAGCTCTGAAAGTTCACGACCATCAGCGCGTACACGAGCAGCACCGCGAGCAGCAGCCCCGTTCCGATCCCACGAAACGCGCTCTTCATGCTCTCGATCTGCCCCATCACGAGCACCTGCGAGCCCGCCGGAAGCGAGCGCTCTGCCCGCTGCGCCACCGCTTCGATGGGCCCCTGAACGCGCCCGAGATCCAGCCACGCGACGTCCGCGCGCACTTCGAACGTCGGCTGCAAATCCGTCCTCGCTGTGTTCACCGGCGTCGATCTGCGTTCGATCCGCGCGATGTCCCGCAGCGACACTGGGTCTCTCGCGCTTCCGATCGCGAGCGCGCCGACCGCGTCCACCGAGCTCACCCTGTGCTCGGCGATACCGACGACCACGGGATAGCTGTTTCCTGTGTTCAGATCGGTCCAGTAGTTGGGCGCGACCTGTCCGCTCGACGAGACCGCGAGCAACACGTCGTTGGCCACGTCTCGCTGCGTGAGCCCCAGCTCTGCAGCGCGCGCGCGGTCCACTTCGACGTGCAGCCTCGGCGCGTCCGTCACTTGATGCAGCCGCACGTCCACCACGCCGCGCACCGCGCGCAGCTCGCGCTCGACGCGACGCGCCGCCTCGTAGGTCGCCTGGCGATTCTGCCCAGTGATTTTCAGCGAAATCGGCGACGGCAGCCCGAAGTTCAAGATCTGCGTCACGATGTCCGCGGGCTGACAGTAGAAGCTCAGCTCAGGAAAACGCTCGCGCAACGCGTCCCTCAACATCGCTCGGTACTGCTCGGTCGTCCGCGTGCGGCTGCGCGAGAGACGCACCAAGAGCTCTCCGTCCGCCGTGCTGATGTTCGCGGAGTCCGTCACCGCGAGCGTGAATCCGCCGGGCATCCCGAGCTGCGCCAGCATGAGCTCTCGCTCTTGGCGCGGGATGATCGAGGCGATCACCGCTTCGACTCTCGCGAAGTGCCGCTCGGTCTGCTCGAGCCGCGTCCCCGGCGGCGCCGTGATGTGCAACCGAATCTGCCCCGCGTCGATCGGCGGAAAGAAGTCCCTCCCGACGGCGCGCGAGCCCGCCCCCGCGAGCGCGATCGTCGCGCCGAACACCAGCAGAAAGAGCGCCCGATGCCCGAGCACCCAGCGCAACAGCGCCGCGTACACCGAGCGCACCGCCTCGAAGCCGCGCTCGAACCAGCGCTGCGCGCGGCCGAACACCCCCGGCGCGCGGCCGTGCTGCGCGATCTCTGCGGGAAGCAGCCAGCGAACCATCGTCGGCACGAGCGTGCGCGAGAGCAGGTACGACGCCATCACCGAGAGTCCGACGCTCAGACCGAGCGGAAGAAACAAGTACCGCGCCGGCCCTTCGAGCAGCAAAACGCTGCAAAACACCAGGCCGATCGAGAGCGACGCGACGAACGCAGGCAGCGCGACCTGCTGCGCGCCGTCGAGGATCGCGCGGGTGAGCGGCTTTCCGCGCGCGAGGTTGCGGTGGATGTTCTCGATCTCGACCGTCGCGTCGTCGACCAGGATCCCGACCGCCAGCGCGAGCCCGCCCAGCGTCATCGTGTTGATCGTGTGCCCCATCGCGCGCATCACGAGCAGCGCCGAGAGCACGCTGAGCGGGATCGAGACGAACACCACCACGGTGCTCCGCCAGCTCCCGAGAAACAGCAGGATCATCGTCGCCGTGAGCAGCGCCGCGATCATCCCCTCGACCAAGAGCCCTTCGATCGCGCGCGTGACGAACAAGCTCTGATCCGCGAGCAGCTCCATGCGAATCGACCGCGGCGCCGACGCGCGAATCGCGGGAAACATCGCGCGGATCCGCTCTGCCACCTCGGTCGTGCTCGCGTCGCCCGTCTTGAGCGCGCTCAGCACCACCGCCCGTCGCCCGTCGTACCGCGCGATCGCCGTCTGCGCCGCGTAGCCGTCGTGCACGAACGCCACGTCACGCACGAACAACACCCTCCCGTCCCTCGCGCGGATCGGAACATCGTTGAGCGCGCTGATGCTCTCGGGCGAGCTGTTCATGCTGACCCGAAACTCGGTCTCGCCGATCTTGGCGCTGCCCGTCGGCAGCGTGAGGTTCTGCTGCGCGATGGCCAGGCTCACGTCGGACGGCGAAATCCCTCGCGAGCGCAGCGCCTCGGGGTCGAGGTCCACCACCGTCTGTCGCTGCCTTCCGCCCATCGGCAGCGGAAACCGCACGCCGCGGATCACCGAGAGCTGCGTCCGCACCCGGAGGTTGACGTAGTCGTACACCTCCGACTCGCTCATCGTGTCGCTGCTGAACGCGATCTGCATGATCGGCACGCTCGAGGCGTTGTAGCGAACGATCACCGGCGGCTGCGTCCCCGGCGGCATGCGTCGCAAGATCGTCTGCGAAATCGCAGTCACTTGCGAGGTCGCCACGGCGATCTCCGTCCCCGGGTGCATGTGCAAACGAATGAGCGCGACGCCGTCGAAGCTCTGGCTCTCGAGCGTGCGGATCCCCTCGACGTTGCCCGCGAGCGAGATCTCGCTGAACTGCGTGATCTGCTGCTCCATCTGCCGCGCGGACAGCCCCCCGTACGTCCAGACGACGTTGATCACCGGGATGTCCACCGCAGGAAAGATGTCCGTCGGCGTCTTGCGCAGCACGCTGAAGGACACCACCACCAGCAGCAGCGCCGCGACGACGAAGGTGTACGGGCGCCGCAGCGCGAGCCGAACAATCCACATCTCGCGCAAGCTATACCCCGAACGGCGCTACCCTTCGCGCGCAGACCGAGCGCTGATGCGACCGAGAGAGAGTTCTGAACCGCCCGCCGAGCGTGCAGTCGGCGTCGGCCCGCACCCCGAGCCCTGGCCCGACGACCCGCGCCTCGACCCCACGCTGCTCGCCGAAGGCGACCGTCGCAACGTGCTCGATCGCTATCGCTACTGGACCGTCGAGGCCATCACCGCGGACCTCGACGCGCGACGACACGACTTTCACGTCGCCATCGAGAACTGGAAGCACGACTTCAACATCGGCACCGTCCTGCGCAACGCCAACGCGTTTCTCGCTGCGCGCGTCCACATCGTCGGCGAGCGCCGGTGGAACCGCCGCGGAGCCATGTGCACAGACCGCTACGTCCACGTCGATCACCACGCGACCGTCCAGGATTTCTCCAGCGCGATGCGCGCGCTCGAGCTCCCCATCCTCGGCGTCGACCTCGTCCCCGGCTCGCTCGCGCTCGAGCGTCACCCGCTCCCGCGCCGCTGCGTGCTCGTCTTCGGCCAAGAGGGCGACGGGCTATCCAGCGCCATGCGCGAGGCCTGCGCGAGCATCTACGCCATCGCTCAATTCGGCTCGACCCGATCGATCAACGCTGGCGTCGCCTCGGGCATCGCGATGCACTACTGGCTCACGCAGCACGCCTTGCGCTGAGCGCTCCTGCGCCGCGCCGAAGCCAACGCGAGCACCGCCACGATCGTCCCCCATCGCGCCGCGCCGCGATCGCCTCGCGACGGCACAGCGCAGCCGCAGCCGCCGGTCATGGGCGTGGGCGTGCTCGCGTCGCTGCCGCCGCTGTCGCGCGAAGGAGCCACCGCAGAATCCGCAGCGGGCTGCGTCGCCGCATCGGTCACCGCCGAGCCCGCGTCCATCGCGACGCCCGAATCCACGACGACGCCCGAATCCACCACGCTCGAGTCGGGCGCGCTCGTCACGTCCGCGAGCGACGCGTCCGACGTCGATGCGTCTGGGACGACCGCGCCGCCCGCTTCGTACGCGCCAACGTCGATGACCCCGCTCGCCGCGCGGGCGATCGCCGCAGGCGCCACGGTCCTGCGCGGCGGCTCGAACATCGGCAACGAGAGCGGACGGACGAACGCGCGACCCGCCGGGCTCATCGTCGCCGCGACGCCCGCGTTGACGAGTGGGCTGCCTGCGACAGGGCGAAAATCAAACGTCCCAGCGTTGGCAAAGCCCGGCGACGCCCCGCCGATCGTCCCTCGAAACCCCGCAGGGACAGCGGTCGCCCCCGATTGCACCCAGTTGTTCGCGCCCTCGAAGATCGCCGCGCCCGTCACCCACTGCGCCTCGACCACGCGGCTCACCGTCACGGTCCCGCCCGTCGCGAAGAACGCGTTGTTGTGCATCTCGATCGACTCGACGCCGTCGAACACGCGCATCACCGCGCCGCCTCCCGCGTTGCTGACGAACGTGTTGTTCACGAAGCGATAGCGCCCGCGCGACTGTCCCGTCCCGTCGCCGCCGACGCGCACGATCGAGAAGGTCCCCGTCGCGCGCAGGACGTTTCCCACGACGTCCGAGTCTTCGCGCGCGAGGGCTTCGGTCCATCCCGCCGGCGCGCCGCCCGGGTCGGGACCGATCAGCTCGAGCTCGTGGTAGAGCGCTCCCTCGATCCAGTTCGAATAGATCTCGTTGCGTTCTGCCCTGGATTTGACGGCGTTTCCTCCGTTGCCGTCGTGCACGTAGCAGTGCTGCATCCGAAACACAGAGCCCGGGTAGGCCACCTCGTCGGTCGCCATGTAGATCTGATGGTCCTGCGTCCCGCCGCCGCTGTGGTGCACCTCGACGAACTCGAGCGTGAGGTCCCCAGAATCCTGATCGGCCCCGAGGATCCCTTGCCGCGCGCAGTCGTGCACGACGCTCCTGCGCAGCACGACGTTGTCCGCGTGATGAAACACACACCGCCGCGCGCCGCCGGTGATCTCGAAGTTCTCCATCACGTAGTTGTTGCCCGCGAGCTCGACGGTGTTGTCCCCGCCCGAGATCACCGGTCGCGCGCCGCCCGCGCCCGCCATGCCGCGAATCGTGATCGGCATCGCGACGGTCCCCGCGCGGGTGAAGCGCACGGCCGCGTACGTCGCGCCCGCGTCCACCTCCACCACGTCGCCTGGGTTGAGCATCCCCGCGACCGCGGTGAGCTCTCGCAGCGCGCGCGTCGGACCGACTTGATACGTCACGGCCGAAGCGTTCGCTGAGCACAACGCGATCGCGCCAACCACCGCTGCCACTCCGCTCGCTCGCATGCGCACACCGTGGCGGGATCTTGCGCCGAGTGTCAACGCCGCGCGCTCACCGCAGCGGAAGCTCGAAATCCCGGATCACGCCCATGTGCTGCATGCTCGGCGCTGCGCTGTCCGACAGCCGCGCGGGCGCGATCATCGCGATCGTCGTCGCGTCGAACACCCGCGTGTCGATCACCAGCCCGTTGGGCATCGAGTACGTCGTGGCCCCATCGGTGAGCACCACCGGTCGCTGATGGGCCAGCAAATTCGCGCTCGGAATCACCCAGTCGTACGGCTTGTTGCGCGACAGATCCAAGCCGCCGTCGCCGATCGTCACCAGGCGATTCGCGTTGGTCCCCGCGTTGCCGAACTGATCCGTCGGCTGCGGCTGCACCGAGAGCACCTCGTTGAGCGCCGCGAACACTGGCTCCATATTGGTGTCGGTATTCAAGTCGCCGCCGAGCGCCACGTAGTCCCCCGCAGGCACCACCCGTCGAATGTTGTCCCGCAGCTCGGCGCCCTCGATCGGCCGACTCGAGCCGGTCGTGTGCAAGTGCACGCTGATCGCCCACAAATCCCTCGGGCCCGGAACGTCGATCCTCGCGTAGGCGTAGTCGCGGTTCGAGACGCGGCTGTCGTTCCACTCGCCGCACTCGAGGATCGGGTAGCGAGACACCACGCCGTTGGGCAGGTCCCCTGCGCCATCGATCGTCTCTCTGCACCAGTGCGCGCCCGCGCCCAAGATCGTGTCGGCGAACTGCTGCATCGCCGTCGCCTCGTCCGCGCCGTAGCGCATCTCTTGGACGAGCACGATGTCCGGCCGCGCGCCCTGCATGATCCGCAGCCCCGGCCCCGGCGCCACGTCACCCGGCGGCGGATTGTAGTTCTGAAAATTGCCCGCGGTGAGGTTCGCCGCCATCACCCTCACCCGCACTGCGCCCGCGCCGTCGAGCGGCTCTTCGTGATCGGCCACCGCGGCGTCCAGCGCTGGTTCGACCGCGTCCTCGCGCGCGTCGTCCGCAGCGTCGTCGCTCGCGTCGAGCGAAGCCTCTCGGTCCCCACCGTCCAACCCCGCCGCGTCCGTCACCGTCGCGCCGTCGATCGACCCGTCGTCACGCGCGCGCGCGTCGCGAACATCCGACGCGACGGCGCCGTCCCCCGCATCCACGACCGAGGGCCGCGGACACCCGCTGGCAGCGAGCGCGACGACCAGCGTCACGCCAATGGTTCGCAGCTTCACAGCCGAGAGTGTAGACCACGCGCGGGACAGACACCGCAGGCGTTCTTCGCGGTGCTACCGTCGCGCGCGATGAACGATCGACCCGACGGCGCGGCGAACATGGCCATCTTCTGCGACTACGAAAACGTCGCGATCGGCGCGCGCGACGCCCACTACAACGACTTCGACATTCATATCTGCCTCGAGCGCTTGCTCGACAAAGGCAAGGTCGTCTTCAAGAAGGCCTACGCCGACTGGGAGCGATATCGCCAGGCCAAACGCGGCATGCACGAGGCCGCCTTCGAGATGATCGACATTCCCCACGTCAGCTACTCGGGCAAGAACTCCGCGGACATCCGCCTCGTCGTCGACGCCCTCGACCTGTGCTGGGTCAAGAAGCACGTCGACACGTTTGTCATCATCTCGGGCGACAGCGATTTCTCTCCGCTCGTCAGCAAGCTCCGCGAGAACGACAAGCGCGTGATCGGCCTCGGCGTGAAGTCCAGCTCGAGCCACTTGCTCATCGATAACTGCGACGAGTTCATCTACTACGACGACCTCGTTCGCAAGCGCGACTCCGCGCGTCGCAGCGCCGCGCAGGCCACCGCGAAGGCCAAGGATCAACAGCGGGTCGCCGCCGAGGGCGCGCCGCAGAAGGCCGCGCAAGAGCAAGAGGGCCCAGCGAAGTCTCTGGCAGAGCTGCAGCGCGAGGCGCTCGACATGGTGCTCGACGTCGTCGAGGCGCTCTTTCAAGACCGCGACGGCGCGCTGCACGGCTCGCTCGTCAAAGAGACGCTCAAGCGCAAGCGACCCGAGTTCTCCGAGCGCTTTCACGGATACCGGTCGTTCTCCGAGCTGCTCGAAGACGCGAAGAAGCGCGCGCTCCTCGAGGTCAGCCGCGACGATCGCTCGGGCGGCTACGTCGTCACCGCGTTCGGTCCCAAGGCATGAAGTGCAGCGAGGGCAGCGACCGCGTGAAGCGGGGCTGCCCTCGAAGGTCGTGACGCGGGGGATCGCGTCAGCGAGCGATCACTCGAGCTCGCTGGCCATGAAGATGCCGGGCGAGCCGTACATCTCGCGCTGGCTGTTGAGCGCGCCGGCACGCTCGAAGGTCGAGAGGTTGGTGTCGCCGTCGAGGTCGCCGTTGGCGCGAGCGGTGAACGCCGCCGCCGTGCCCGTGCCGGCCGACACGTACTCGTACGCGTAGTAGTGCGGATCGGCGATGCTGAAATCGAGCGCCTGCCAGGTGAGCGTGTCCCACGTGCCGGGGGCGTCGGTCACGCGAATGCCCGCGGGCACCGCCATCGGCGTCAGCGCGTTGGTGGCCGGGAAGCGAGGAGCGAGCGCAGCGCCGGCGAGGCCGCGGGAGACGCGCTCGCCGGTCGCGTAGGTGCCCGAGTTGCGATAGAGGTGCGAGAGCTTGTCGACCGCTTCGGTGGTCTTCGCGCGGCGGAGGTACTTGATCATCGACGGGATCGCGACTGCGGCCAAGATGCCGAGAATCGCGACGACGATCATCAGTTCGATCAGGGTGAATCCGCGGCGGGTGCGCTTCAGCAGGGACTTCATGGGGCTTTGCTCTCCTCGAACAATCTCGTGGTCGATGTAGCGCAAGAACCGAAGATCCCGCGCGACAGGCTCGGAAATACGGAGAGCAAGACCGATGCCGTTCGGGGAAAGTTTCCCAGCAGTTGGCAACAATGCCCGCTCGCTCCCAAAGGCCTGGTGACGCACATCGTGGGGAGAAATGCA
Source organism: Myxococcales bacterium (assembly GCA_013298625.1). Taxonomy (GTDB): domain Bacteria; phylum Myxococcota_A; class Polyangia; order Polyangiales. The sequence continues at coordinate 183 of JAAFIF010000111.1, read as the reverse complement.
GCGAGGGCAGCGACCGCGTGAAGCGGGGCTGCCCTCGGAGGTCGTGACGCGGGGGACCGCGTCAGCGAGCGATCACTCGAGCTCGCTGGCCATGAAGATGCCGGGCGAGCCGTACATCTCGCGCTGGCTGTTGAGCGCGCCGGCACGCTCGAAGGTCGAGAGGTTGGTGTCGCCGTCGAGGTC
>JAAFIF010000091.1 GCA_013298625.1 Myxococcales bacterium | reverse complement strand
GCTAGCGGCGGGTTTGCCAACCCGCCGTGGCGCGAACCGGGTCTTCACTGGGTCGTTCGCTCTTCGCTGTCACTCGTCGCTAGCGGCGGGTTTGCCAACCCGCCGTGGCGCAAAGAGCGTGTTCACCGGGCTCTCGGTCTTCCGTCGCGAGTGGCGCGTTTGCCGACCCGCCGTAGAGAACACCGCGTTCTCACTGGGCTCTTCTTCGCCCGTGGCTCAGGGCGCGTCGAGGTCGGCGAGCCAGCGGTCGATCGCGTCGCACTTCTGCTGACGAAACGCGCGCTCGACGCGGGGCGTGACGTCGATCACGTACAGCGAGTCGTCTGCGGCCGTGTACGCGGGCCACGCGGGCGAGAGCCCCGCGCCGTTGGGGTCGCCGCTGCGCGCGAAGCGAGCCCACGCGTCCATCACGCGCTCGGAGACCAGCGCGTCCATCGCGGTGCGAAGAAACGGTCGCGCGAAGTTGCCGAACACGTACGGCAGCTCGGCCGAGTGAAACACGCCGATCCCCAAGCCGCGCCCCGCCTGGTTCTCGCGCGTGAAGTGGTAGAGCCACGAGCGCGGCGCGCCCATCGGAGCCGCGATGAACCGCGCCTGCGCGCGGGCCGGGCACACGAAGACCAGGTCGCCCACGAAATCATCGTACGCGGCTTTTGCCGTCGGATACGCGCTCACGGGCCACAGGCGCGTGACGATCTCGTCGATGGCCGGGTCGAGCACCGCGGGCCGCAGCGGCAGCAACGCGCGGATCGCGGCGCGGTACTGCGCCTCGGTGCTGATCGTAGTCGTGAGCGAGAAGACCGTGGCCTCGTCGCGGTTCGTCCCCGTGAGCGTCGGGACCGCGGCGATCGCGCCGCTGCGAAAGAGCGTCCACGGTCGATCGGTCAGCACGACGCCGTCGATCGTGGGCTGATAGCGCGCGTCGCGAATGTTGAGCTCCGCGGGCCGCGGCTCTGCCGCCAGCACTTGCTCGGCGGTCTTGCCGCGCAAGCAGGTGAGCGTCGCGTCGGGCGTGCCGGCGGCGTCGCAGCCGAGCGCGCGCGAGAAGCTCTGCCCGAGGGACTCTGCGCTCTCGAAGCGGGGATCCGGCGTCTCGCGCAAGCGATTGACGAAGAACGTGCACGAGGCGCTCTCGCCGATGGCTTTGTGAAAGAGCCCGCGCGAGCCGGGCGCCACGAGGTGCAAGCACACCGAGAGAGAGCCTGCGCTCTCGCCGAAGATCGTGACGTTGCTCGGGTCGCCGCCGAACGCGCGGATCTCGTCGCGCACCCAGCGAAGGGCCGCTTGCTGGTCGAGAAAGCCGTAGTTCGCAGGGCCCGCGACGCCCTCGCCCTGCTCTGCGCGCAGCGCGGGGTGCGCGAGAAATCCGAGCTGGCCGAGGCGGTAGTTGAGGGTCACCACGACCACGTCGCCGCGCGCGGCGAGGGCGCGGCCGTCGTAGAGAGAGAGAGAGCCCGTTCCGTTGACGAAGCCGCCGCCGTGGATGAAGACCATGACGGGCTTGTTGCCGTCGCTGCTCGGGCGCGGAGTCCAGACGTTGACCGAGAGGCAGTCTTCGCTGGTCGCGTAGCTCTGACCCGAGAGCGCGTCGCGCGCGGGGCTCTGCGGGCACGCAGCGCCCACCCGCGAGGCGTCCATCGGCTCGGCCCACGCCGCGCGCTGCGCAGGCGGTCTCCACCGCAACGCCCCCACCGGCGCCGCCGCATACGGAACCCCCAGAAACCCCGCCACCCCGCCGCTCTCTCGCCCCACCACGGCGCCGCGCGTCGTCGTCACGCTCACCGGCGTCGCGGGCACGACGTCGCTGACCGCGTCCCCGCTCGATGCGTCCTCGATGGCCGCGCCGTCCATCACCGTCACGTCCGCCCCGCCCTCGACGCTCGCGGCGTCCTGCGCGGGCTGCGCGGGCGGTGAGCACGCACACACAATCAAGACCCCCGAAGCGAGCCACCCGCCAGAGCGCAGCGCGGTCATCAACGGTTCACTTTCGCTTTCCGAACAGCTGCTCTTGCTTCTCGCTGACCGAGACGAGCGCGGTCGTGAGCCACTCGGGCAGCTCGTGGTCGAAGTGCACCGCGACCTTCTCGCGCCACAGCGAGCTCTCGTTGATGTCCAGCGGATCCTTGCGAACCACGTGGCCCTCGACCACCTCGCTCTTGTCCTCGTCACCAGGGACGTACACGCGGATCGAGAGCTTCGCCCCGATCTCGAGCCGCGCGCGGGTCAACAGCAGCAGGCCCGTCTTGCTCGCGTCTTGCGTGATCGCGCTGCGAACCTTGCCTTCGGGCGTGGTGATCTCCGCGCCCATGTACACCGCGTGGCGATCCGCCGTCCTACGATTGTCATCCGCTCCCATGGCCGTCACTTCCTCGTTCGTTGCAGTGCGTGCAGAGCGAGAGTTCTAGCAAAGAACCGGGAGGTCTTGGGCGGTCGTCGCCGCGCCGCACGACAGAGCTTCGTCTCTGCGCTGCTCAGCCAGAGAGTCCCCGCGCGCGCAGCTGCTCGACGAGCAGCGCAACGCCTGCGTCCACCGTGAGCTCGTGCGTGGGGATCACCAACTCGGGCCGCTCGGGCTGCTCGTACGGGTCGCTGACACCCGTGAACTGCGCGATCTCGCCGGCCCGCGCTCGCTTGTAGAGACCCTTCACGTCGCGCGCCTCGCACGTCTCGAGGGGAGCGCTCACGTGCACTTCGATGAACCGCGCGCCGCACAGCGCCCGGCACTTCGCGCGCGTCTCGCGATACGGAGAGATCGCCGCGGTGATCGCCACCACGCCGTTGCGCGCGAGCAGGTTCGCCACGTACGCGATGCGCAGGACGTTGGTGTCCCGGTCCTCTCGCGAGAAGCCCAGGCCCTTGCTCAAGTGCAGCCGGACTTCGTCGCCGTCGAGCACCTCGACGCGCTGCCCCGCGCTGCGCAGGTGCGCCTCGAGAGCGCGCGCGAGCGTGGATTTTCCCGCGCCAGAGAGGCCAGTGAGCCAGACGACCGCGCCGTCGCGCGCGCCGTTGGAGCGTTGTTGTTGTGTGTGTTGGGTATCGCCTTCGGTCATCGACTTTGCCGTGGACGATTCTGTTATGATGAACGCCCGTTCGCTATGACGAAGTCTCTTCCTCGCGCGAAAGCGCCCGCGCCCGCTGATCCGCCCGCAGACCTGCTCGTCGCCGAGGGAGACGAGATCGGCGCCGCAGAGCTCACGCGGCGCGTGGCCGAGACCGTGCGCGTCTTGCGAAAGAACCGCGGGTACTCGCTGGACGACCTCGCGCAGCGCTCGGGCGTCTCGCGCGCGAGCCTCTCGCAGATCGAGACCGCGAAGACCAACCCTACGATCTCGATCTTGTGGAAGATCGCGGCGGCGTTGGGCGTCCCGTTCGCGCAGCTCTTGGGCGAAGCGCAGACCGAACGCGTGCGCATCCTCCGCCGCGCCGACCAACAAGTGCTTCGATCGACGGACGGGCGCATGGAGTCTCGACCGCTCATGCCCGCGGGCGCCTCGCCCATGGTCGAAGCGTACGAGCTGCGCTTGCAGCCGCGCTCCATCTCCGTGAGCGAGCCGCACTCGAAGGGCACCACCGAGACGCTGGTGGTCTTGACCGGCGCGCTGCGGCTGCGCGTCGCGGACGAAGTGTTCGACCTCGGCGCGGGGGACTCTGTGTTCTTTCAGGCCGACGTGCAGCACTCCTACGAGAACACCGGCCGCGTCGAGGCCCGCTACCACAACGTGATCACGTACACGCGGTAGCAACGGTCCAGCGCGATCGAGCGTGATGGGGGGTCGCGCTGCGCGACGCGAGATCGAGTAGAGCCTCGCCGCGACGTTGCGGATATGCTGCTCGACGTGAAAGCGATTCACTCGGCGGGCGGTGCGATGCGAGGCGATCTTGCGGAGGGCACCGTCGTCGGCGGCGATTTCGAGATCGTCTCGCGCCTCGCGGGCGGAGGAATGGGCGAAGTCTACGTCGCCCGTCAGCGCAGCACCGGCTACCTGCGCGCGCTCAAGCGCGTGCACGGACACCTGCTCGAAGACGACGTGGCGCGGGCCCGGTTCGAGCGCGAGGCCAAGGTGATCGCGAAGATCGAGAGCATGCACGTGGCGCAGGTGATCGCCGCCGGCGTCGACGAGCGCGGCGACCCCTTCATCGCGATGGAGCTCTTGCGAGGAACCACGCTCTCGAAGGCGATCAAAGAGGGCCCCTTCGAGCCGGCGCGCGCGCGGAGCGTGATGCTCGGCATCGGGCACGCGCTCGCCGCAGCGCACCGCGCGGGCGTGGTGCATCGCGACATCAAGCCCGAAAACGTGATGCTGACCGAGAGCCAGATGGCCGGCGTCGAGACGCTCGTCAAAGTGGTGGACTTCGGCATCGCGATGGTCGCCTCGGGCACGCTCTCGGCGCGCATGACCGGCGACCTCTCGCTCGGAACGCCTCCGTACATGGCCCCCGAACAGTTCGAAGACTCGACCACGATCGGGCCGCACACCGACGTCTGGGCCATGGGGCTCGTGATGTTCGCGATGCTCACCGGTCGGTCCTTTTGGCGGACTCATCCGAAGAGCGACGGGGCGATGGCGCGGCTGATCCAAGAGATCGTGACGCTCCCGCTGCCGCCCAGCGCGCAACGCGCGGCGGAGCTCGATCACCCTATCGATTCAGCGACGGCGCACTGGATCGACGCGTGCCTGCAGCGCTTTCCGGCGCTGCGCTTTCGTGACGGGGCTGCGGCGTACAACGCGCTGCTCGCGATCGAGCGCGAGCCCACCTCGCGCACGTCGGTCACTCGACTGCCGATGAACGTCGAAGGATCGCCGGAGCCACCGACGGTCACCGTCGCCCGCGCGGCGAGCGCGCCGTCGTATGCGCCGCAGCCAGCGATGATTGGGATTCCGGCGACGATCGCGCAGGGAGCCCCGCCGATGGGCGCGACGCCCGGCCCGCCTTCGGCCGTAGAGACGCGCTTCGTCTGGGTGGTTGTAGCCGTGATCACCGGCGGGGTGCTGCTGTTGCCCTTGTTGAGCAACCTCGCGATCGCGTGGAAAACCAGGCACCTCGGCGCGATCGCTGGCGTCGCGCAGCCTTCGCGATGCGTGGCGTACTCGCAGCTCGAGCGCAGGGCGAACATGTTGCTCGCGCATGCAGCGTCGGTCGCGCACACCGACCCAACGACGGCCAACCGCGAGCGCACCGAAGCGCTCGCGCTGCGCGCCGCTTCGGACGCCCAGCTCGCCCGCCTGCAAGCCATGGCGCGCGCGGACGAATCGGGAAGCACCGGCGCGGCGGCGCTCGCGCGCGAGGCCGAGCAGTGCCTCGACGCAGTGCGCGACGACGACCTGTGATCTGCGACGATGACCGCTGGAGGCTGTGGTCCGCAGAGCTTCGTGCGGCGATGGCTCGTGCCCACACAGGCCCCAACGACCCCGTGCAATTGTCCCCGGTCATCGTTGCTCGTGGGGGTGCGGTCAGTGGACCATGTGCGTGATGATTGGACGCTCGCTCTGGCTGTCATGGGTGCTGGTGACTGCGGGCTGCACGTCGCGCGCGACACAGGCGGTGATCGTCCTGGACACCGACGCTCCGCCGAGTCGCGAGATGACCGTCAACGTGGCCGTCACCTACGCGAGCGGCGGGGCGCTCGAACACCCGTTCGCGTTCGGCGCGGGGCGGGCTGCGGAGGCGTTGCCGGCGTCGTTCGCGATCGCGCCGCGTCGGGGAGGACCGCGCGACGACCGGGCGCGCGCGGTGTTCGCGGTGAGCGTCGCCGCACAGACGCAGGGCGGCGTGCTCGCGCCAGCGGTGAGCTACACCGTCGAGCGCTCGTTTCGATTCGTCCCCAACGCGACGCAGCGCTTGCGAGTGCACTTGCCGTTGCGCTGCGGAGAAGCCGCGATCGGATGTCCCGCGGGCGTGAGCCCGTGCACGGTCGCGAGCTTGTGCACGGCGCGAGGACTCACGTGCGGAAACGACGCGACGTGCGTCGATCCGTCGGTGGTTCCGGTGGTGGTCGAGGGCAACGTCGTTCCGGGCTCGGAGCTCGACGTGACGCCGATCGACGTCGCGAGCAGCGCTGACGTGATCGACAGCACAGCGCTCGACGTCGAGCCCGACGTACGCACGGGCGTCGACGTGATCGACGTGCGCGATGTCACCGATGTCACCGATGTCACCGATGTCACCGACGTCACCGATGTCACCGACGCGCGCGTGTGCGCGGCGCCGTCGATCGCGTGCGGCGCAGACTGCGTCGACACGCAGCGCGACGTTCGCCACTGCGGCGCGTGCAACACACCGTGCGCGGGGTCGTGTCTCGGCGGCCGGTGCCAGACGAGCTCGCTGCTCGGCGTCGGCCGCTCTGTCGTCTGTGCTGGCTTCGGCTCGCCTGCCACCGTTCGCTGCTGGGGCGACAACCAATCGGGCGATCGCGGCACGGGCGACAACGTCGCGAGCGCACGTCCTGGCGCCCCCGTGTCCATGCTCGGCAGCGTCGTCGCGCTCGACACGGAGCTCACCACGAGCTGCGCCCTGCGCGACGCGACGGGAGAGGTCTACTGCTGGGGCGGAGGCACCGCGGGGCAGCTCGGAAACGGCGCGATGACCTCGAGCAACGTGCCCGTCCGCGCAGGCACGCTCACGATGCAGACAGGGGTCACCGTCGGCGGCGCGACCGCTTGTGCGTGGCGCGCGGGCGCTGCGTCATGTTGGGGACGCAACACCAGCGGCCAGGTGGGCGACGGAACCACCATGGATCGGCTGTCCCCGACGACGGTCGTCGGTCTCTCGACGGTGCAGCAGGTCTCTGCGGGGTTCTCGCACACGTGCGCGACGCGCACGGACGGCGCGGTCTTGTGCTGGGGAAGCAACAGCGCAGGGCAGCTCGGACTTCCGCTCGCGACGATGACCTCCGCGACGCCGACGCTCGTCGGGATGCCGCCCGCGATGGCCGTGGCGAGCTCCACTGGCGGGGGCGCAGGGTTCACCATCGCGCTGAGCGCGACCGGCCAGGTGTACTCGTGGGGCGGCAACGCGACGGGGCAGCTCGGGCGAGGCCCTGTCGGGGCCAACTCGCCGACGCCGGGCGTCATCCCAGGGCTCCCGACGATCACGCAGGTCGCCGCTGGAGGAAACCACGCGTGCGCGCTCTCGATGGCAGGCGCCGTGTGGTGTTGGGGAAGCAACACCAACGGGGCGCTCGGCGCGGGGACCGCGGTCGCCTCGAGCGATGCTCCGCTGGTGGTCGCTGGACTCGCCGACGCGATCGCGATCGCCGCGGGGCAAACGGTGACGTGCGCCGCGCGTCGATCGGGCGGCGTCACGTGCTGGGGCAACAACGCAGCAGGGCAGCTCGGGCAGGGATTCTCCTCGCGGACCGCAGAGCTTCCGCCGGTGCCTTCGATCAACGACGCGGTGTCCGTTCACGCGGGCGCGAACTTCACCTGCGCGGTGTCGAGCGCGGGGACCGTGCGCTGTTGGGGCGCGAACGCCGCGGGGCAGCTCGGCGACGGGACAGTGGTGCCGTCGTTGACGCCGCGCTTGGTGCCCGGCTTGAACAGCGTTCGCACGATGGACGTGTTCGACCAGACAGCGTGCGCGCTGCGAACGAACGGGACCGTCGCGTGTTGGGGCAACAACGGCACCGGACAGCTCGCGAACGGTCGCGAAGGTGACTTCTCGATGAGCCCGCTCGACGTCGCTGGCGTCACAGGCCAAACGGGCATCTCGATCGAGCGCCACGTCACCACGTGGAACGGCACCACGGCGCTCGCCTGGGGCTACTGCATCGAGGACCAGTGCTCCGGCCCAGCGCCCACCGGTCGACGCTTCGCTCCCGGATCGTACGCAGCGGCGTTTGGGGTCGTCGGCATCGGCGCAGGCGCGACGCACTCGTGTGCGATCGACGCGATGGGGCAAGCGTACTGCGTGGGCAGCAACTCCTCCGGACAGCTCGGCGAGCCTGCGTTCAGCGGAGGATGGCAGACGCACCGCACCGTCGCGGGATTGAGCGACGCGGTCGAAATCGAATCGGGCGCAGGCTTCAGTTGCGCGCGTCGGCGCGACGGCACTGTCGCGTGTTGGGGCAACAACGGCGCAGGGCAGCTCGGCGACGGGAGCATCACGAATCGGCACATGTTTGCGGCGGTTCCGAGCATTGATCGAGCGACGCAGATTTCGATTGGCGTCAACCACGCGTGCGCGCGGGTCGGCGCTGGCGACGTGCGGTGCTGGGGCGGAAACAACGGCTCGATGCTCGGCGCGACTCCCGCCGCGATGTTCACGGCCACCGCCCCCCTGCTGCTGCCAGCGTCTCGATGGGTGTCCGCTGGGACGAGCCACACGTGCGCGGTCGCCACGGATGGAACGGTGCGCTGCTGGGGCGACAACAGCGCTTCGCAGCTCGGCGTGACGTTCTCGTCGAGCACGCCGGTGGACGTGCAGCTGTGAGTTTCGTCGGCCCACCGCCGCGGTGCGCAGGGATGTCGCTATGCGGGCGAGCGACGCCGAGACCGTTCGCCCGCGTCCGGAGCGCGAAGATACAGACGCGTTCCGGCCGAGAGTCGCACCCGCTTTCCTCGCCAGCATACGTCGCGCGCGAACGGCGCAGCCACGGCGATCATCACCGCAGCGACCTCGCGAAGCGGAGCGGTGAGCAGCGCGCCGATCAGCTCGCGACGGCCTCGCGTCAGCCCGTGAAAGACGGCGTCACGAACGATCATTAGCGACAGTCCCCACCCGATCGCGATGGACGGCGGCATGCCCAACGCGATCGCCACGAGCGTCGCCGCGAGCGGTCTCGTCAGGGGCTCGGCCAGCGCCGCGGTCGGCGCCAACCGCCAGCGCATCGCCGCCCAACGCACGTGCCGCTGAAAGAAGCCCCTCACCGTGGTCCGCGCCGAAGGCGTTCGCACCACCTCGCGCGCGACCGCGACGCCGTAGCCCGCTTCAGCGAACATGCGACCGAGCACGTAGTCCTCCGCGAGCAGCGACGCCACGCTCTCGAAGCCGCCGAGGCGCTCGAGGACGCTGTGACGAAAGAGCATGGATTTTCCCAGGACAGCGGCGTGCAATCGCGTGACGTTCAACAGCGCGATGCCCGGCGCGACGTCGCTGTTCATCGCTGCGTTGTCGAGCGCTGCGCCCAGGGTCTGCGCGCCCTCGGCGCACACGACGCTCGTGACCAGCCCCGCGCCGGTCGCACGCATCGTGGACTCCATGTCGCGCACGTACGACGGCGTCACGCTCGCGTTCGAGTCGGAGATCAGCAGCAGGTCGTAGCGCGGCGCGTGGCGCTCGATCGTCGCGCGCAGGTTCGAGACCTTCGGGTTGATCCCGCGCCCGCCTCTGTGAATCACCAGCGACGCGCTCACCTCGGGGTGCTCGGCGATCAGCTCGCGCACGATCGCGATCGCAGGGTCGTCTTCGCCCTCGACGCCGAACAAGAGCTCGAACCGCGGGTGATCCTGCGTGAAGAAAGAGCGTAGATTCTCACGCAGATTCGTGTCGATCCCGCAGAGGGGCTTGAGCACCGTGACGCCCTCGGGCTCGCCCGCGCACGGGCGACGCGGGCGGGAGATCGCGACGAGCGAGAGGGCGGCCGACGCGTTCCAGAGGCACGCGAGCGACAGGACGGCGAACGCGGCAGGGTGTTGCATGGCGTTCGCACACCGTAGCCAGGAGCGTGCCGAAGCGATGATCCGCCGTTCAGCGAGCGTTCTCGTGAACGGGCGCCGCGCGCGGCGCGACGATCGACGCAATCGAGACACAGTGGATACCGATCGACACGCTGGTCGAAGCGGTGTGATTGCGGTTGGTGCGATTCGATGGTGTCGATTCGCACGTACCGGGCTCACCGACGACGGTCGCTGCTCGGAGGCGGGGCGCTCGACGACGGTCCGATGATGCGAGCTCATCGTTGCCCAAGTTTTGCGTGGAGAAACAGCGACGAAGGGGCCCGCAGCCCAAGGGCTCATGGCTACCCGAATTCTACCTGAAAAATCACAGGCAAAAGGGCCCGCAGCCCAAGGGGCCGGGCATCAGCGCCCGCACGGTTACCGGTTTTCTCCCGCTGAAACACCAGCACCTCTTCAGGCTCTAGCGCCCATCGCGCTCACGCTCACGTGCCTCAGCTCGGGCCTCGTGCCCGAGCGCTTGTCGGCTCTGCCGCACGCAAGCGCGCCATCTTGATGGCGCGCCGCACGCGTGACCTCCGCGCGCCATCAAGATGGCGCGCTTGCGCGTGGCACAGCCAACGTGCGCCCAGGCAACAGCCTGGGCTGAGGAACTCATCGTTGCCCAAGTTCTACGTCGAGACGCAGCTGCGAGATGAGAGCACGCCACCTGCGCGTGCGTGGCGCGCTCGCATCGAACGCGCGGGTGGGATGGTGCAACGCGACGGCGTGCGACGTTGTCGCGGCGGCTGCTACGATGGCCGTCTCGCACACGACAAACGCAGGCTTCGTTCTCCACCGATCAATCCCGGCACACCACGCGCCGGTCAGCCGCAGGGCACCCCGACCATGAAGAGAAAGCAAGTGTCGTTGGCACCCACAGCCCACCCAAACATCGCAACCAGCGCTGCAGGCGACGATGATCTCGCCTCCACAGAGGGCGTCGACTACACGCCGTTGAGGGACTTGCTCCAGTCACACAATTGGCGCGAGGCAGACCGCGAAACGTTGGCGCTGATGCGAAGAGTCGCCAACGGCGATCTCGAGCCGAACGCGCTCTCGCGCTTTCCTCCCGTGGATCTGCGGACGATCGATCAACTGTGGGTAAAGTACAGCGGCGGTCGCTTTGGATTCTCCGTCCAAAAGTACATTTTTCGTGCGTGTGAAAGCACGGCGACGCCCTTCGACTCGCAGACGCACCAGCGCTTCGGAGAGCGTGTCGGCTGGAGAGATTCGAGTAGCTGGCACAACGCGCGAACGTACACGCTCGAGGCGCCCGCCGGTCATCTACCGAACTATACTTCGTTCGAGTTCGCCGAGCATGATGGGGAGGCCACCGCGCGACAGCCGCCGGCGAAGGAGGGCAACAACTTGTACAAAGTGACCGCGCTGCTCTCGCGTGAAGATCTCCCGTCGACGAAACCCACAGAGCTGCCGCGTGCCTCTGCGAAGCGCAAACACAAGCGTTGATCTGTTTGTGTTGCCAGAGCGCCCCTTGCCCACGATCGAGGACCCGTCACGGATCGGCAATGCCGTAGACGACCGCACGGGCTGTGATGCTGCTCGAGGCGTTGGCGCCGATCCGCTCGATCCTTCGCGCAGTGCGTAGGCGCTGCGCAGAGGCGACCTTTCTTCGAGTTGCCAAGGAGAGCAGCACCCCCGCGGTGCAGTTCTTTGCAGTCAGACCGCGGCGCAAAACTCGTACTCTTCCGAGCGATGAGCACAGAGGACACCATCTCCCTTGCGTTGGATCAGCTCCGTGAGAGCAACGCGGTCGAGGCGTTGTTGGACGACACCGAGTGGCCAGTAGACGCGTGGCGTTGCGCCCTTGCGCAGGACGCTGCGATCCCGTCGGTGCGCACGCTCGTGCTGCCCGAGCTCACGTGGACCGCAGCGCTGTTGGCGCGGCTGCCCAAGCTGTTTCCGTCGGTCGAATCGCTGACGATCGCGTGGAAGAGCGACGGCGTGAGCGCGCGACCCACGCTCGCGGACGCGCTTGTTCCGTGGTGGGACGCGGGGCTCACGAAGTTCGACTGTGCGTTTGCGCGCGAGTGGGGCGCGACCGAGCCTCCGGCACGTCCTGCGCGCTTCGCGGACACGCTCGAAGCGCTGGTGCTTCGCGATCTTCGACGGGATGGGCTCGCCGAGGTGCTTCGCGCGGTGGGCGCGTTGGCACGGCTGAGCGAGCTCACTGTCGGCGTCATCGACGAGCCGAGCGTGGCGCTCACCCGCTTGCCGAGCCTGCGGTCGTTTACGTGTGAGTTCGATCCGAAAGCGAAGCTCGTGGCCACGTTCGACAGCCCGTCGCTCCGATCGCTGTCCGTCGCGCTTCGTCGTCGCGCGGTGCCGGTGTGCTTGCGCTTGTCCGGCACGTTGCCCTCGCTCGAGACGCTCTCGCTCCAACAGAGGCACGACGATCGAACCAGCTTCGACACGCCGTCACTCGTGGCGCTGATCGCTGGCGCCGCGAACACGCTGACGTCCGTGACGCTGTCGACCGGCGATCCGTGGCCGCTCGCGCTGTCGATCGCGGAGTGCCTGGCGGCTCGTCGGGACCCGTCGCTGTCCACGCTGCCCGCGCTGACGGTGGCGCGCCGCTACGCGTACGACGGCGGCGGCACCGCAGCCGAGCGCGCCGAAGACTTCGCGCGGATGTGCGCCATTCGTGGGCTCGGATTCAAGCTCGACCCCTTGAGCTGGCTCACCGTCGTGGACCGTCCTGCGCATCTGCTCGCGACGCTCGAGGAGATGGCGACGCTCGAGGGCGTCTCGCTCCGCGGGGAGATTCACTCGTTTTTGCTCGAGCAACCGGCGCTGTTCGCTCACTTCCCCGCGGCGCGCAGCGTGAATGTCTTTCACGCTCGAGCCCTGACCAGCGACGGCCTGGACGCGCTGCTTCGCGCGTTGCCCGCGCTCGCGCACCTCACGCTGATCAACGGCAGCAATCCGGCGATGGATCGATTGACGCTGCGCAGCCAGTCGCTCGAGTCCGCGCGCTTCACGCACTTTCACCAATTGAAAACATGGGCGTTCGACGCGCCCGCGCTCCGCCGCCTCGAGCTCGACAACTGTGAGACAAACCCGGCCGAGGGTGCGACCGCGCCGTTCAACACCGACGCGTTTTGGCTGTACGGCGATTTCAGCGAACGTGTGTGCAAGTCGATCTTCGACGGCGAGCCGCAGAGCCATCTCCCCGCGCTGCGCGAACTCTACCTTTGGAACAATCCGTTTGGCTACGGTCAGCTCGCCGCGCTCGAAGCCCTTCGCGTCGATGTCACCTGCGCGGTCGGCCATCGGACGCTCGAGACGCTGGCCATTCAAAACCTCGCGCACCTTCGCTCGCTGACATTGAAGAACGTGCCGAACCTCCGCCGACTCAGCGTTTCGACGACCGACGACGAGGGGCCTGGCACGACGTGGCTCGCGCAGGCGGACCTCGCGGGGCTCCCCGAAGGCTGCGAGATTGATCTTTGTTCGCTCACGCCGGGACGCGTCGGTCTCACGCTCCCGTGAGCGCGGGTTTTGTCGGCTCGCCCGAAGCGCGGGTTTGCGCGCGTCGTAGGCGGTGATGATCTCTTTCGAGTGCTGCGGACTACGCCGCGGCCTGCGTTTGCTCGCCGGGGTCAGGTCCCGAGCGTTCACGAGAGGACCACGTCGCGTCGTCGATGGGGATCGGACATCGCGTACGACGAGAGCGTCGGCGATCAACCGATGGTGTCGATCGACAACGTAGGCGCGGGAGCGTGGCAAGTGTGGGTCGGAAGCGACCGACACAACGAAGTGCTCCAGGGACAGCTCGTTGTCGCTGAACAGAGAGGTCTGCAGCCGTCGTGCTCACGGGTGGCCGGTGCTCTCGCAGCGCTGGCCGGCCACTCGGGGAGTGGCTGGCCGGCCACCCGAACACCTCTGACTGAGATCGCGTTTCGCTAGAACATTTCCAGCTTCTTCGAGCGTGCTCCCCGGCCGGTGTGCGGCCGCGAGCGCTGGCTCGCCCATTGCTCAAGACACCAGGAATGGAGAGCACCTCTGTGCCTGAGCCTGCGGGAATCGACGTGGAAGCGCTGCTCCCGGGCGACGTGTTGTTGCTGGGAATCTTCGAAGAAGACCGCGGTGACCGGCGCTGCTCGGACTTCATCTCGTGCATGAACGTCTGGGGGCAGCGCGTGTTCGCCGAGCGTTTTGCAGGCGTCGATCCGGGCTGGGCGTGTCACGCCGCGATCTACGTCGGCGAGGGAAAGCTCGTGCACGCCACAGGCCCTGGCGTAGAACCGGTCTTTCACGTCGCCGTCGAAGACGCCGAGGCGTACCTCGCAGAGCATCCGCGGCTCGGCACGGTGTTTCGCTGCAACGATCAGGCGCTCGCTCGCAACGCTGCAGAGACCGCGCTGCGCCTCGCAGAAGTGACGCCGCGCGAGCAGCGGTTCACCACGGTGGGGCTGCTGGTGCGGCTCACGCTGCAAGCCATGTTTCCCGGCCGCGGCGATCGCTCGCTCGTCGCGGCGGTCACGCGCTCGGTGCAAGAGAACACCGGCTCGCTGCACGCGCTCGACGGAGTGCTCTCGTGCAGCGCGTTTGTGAGCGGAACGTTTCACGCCGCCGCCCAAGTGCGCGGCAAAGCTGTCGCGATGGAGCATGTCTCGGCGGATGTGAGCCCGTACGAACTCTTTGTCGCGCTCCTCGATAGCCCCCGCTGGCAGGTTGTTGCGCGCCAGGTTCCTGCGGGACTTCGCCCGTTCGCTCGCCGGTTTTCGCGCACGGCATCCACGAGTCCACGACCGCTGAAGGACTGGCCCGCGCACCTTCTGCTCCTTCCCTCGTTGCTGGTGGTTCTTTCGGTCGTCGCGGTGTTCGCGCTCGGGCTCGGACGCCGGCTCCAAGCGCTTTTGCTCGAGCGGTGCAGCACCTCGGAGCGCGAGGTCGCGGGCGTTGCGTGGTTCGCTCCGGTGCTTCGTCGCGCTCCCGACTCCCTGCTCGCGTTTGTCGCTGCCGTCGGAGAACAACAAACCCTCTCCCCCGAACTCCGTGGCTCTTTGCGTCGCGGATAAGAGAAGTCACCCATGCGATCGAACACCGCCAGCGCAACCGCCAACTGGATGGCCCTCTTTCGAGGCCTCGCCACGCTCGAAGGAGCTCCGCTCGTGGCCGATCCCTTCGCGGAGCATTTCGTCTCGCTTCCCTACCGCACGCTGCTCAGCCTCTCTCGGCGGTTTTCTTCGCTGCCCCCCGCCGTCTCGTGGGTGATCGATCGCATCGCTGCGGGACGAGTCGAGCAGATCGCGATGCGAACACGCGCGATCGACGACGCGATCGTCTCCGCGATCGACGAGGGCATCGAGCAAGTGGTCGTGCTCGGCGCAGGGCTCGACGCTCGCGCGTACCGAATGCCTGCGTTGCGGTCGGTACGAGTGGCCGAGCTCGATCACCCCGCAACGCAGCGGTACAAGCGAGCGCAGCTCGAGCGAACCCAAACGCGCCACGACGTTCGCTTCGTGCCGGTAGATTTCGAGCGCGACGGGCTGAGCGAAGCGCTCTCTGCAGCGCAGTTTTCCCCAGAAGTTCCCACGCTCTTTGTGTGGGAGGGCGTGGTGATGTACCTCTCTCTCTCGGCGTTCGAAGCAACGGTCGACGCGCTCGCGGCGTTCGCCGCAGACGGCTCTCGTCTGCTCGTGACGTACGTTGCGCCTACGCCCGAAGGGGTGGTGAGCACCGCTGCCGAACGCTGGCTGCTCTCTGCGATCGGCGAGCCGTACCAACGGTTCTACGAACCCGAAGCGTTTCGCAAGGCGCTCGCGGAGCGTGGCTTCGTCGTGACCGAAGACACGGGCGGGGAGCAATGGTCTCAGCGTTACCAACGCAACCGCGAACACATCGATGTCGAGCGCTTGGCCAACGCCGTGCGAGCGCGCAACGCTCCGCCGGCCGCGAGCTAAACAGGGATCCGGCGTCGGCGCGTCTTCCCTGCAAATTCGCAGATCTATATTCGAAGTCCGATTGCCGCACGGCCAGAGGCTTGCCCTCTGGCCGCGGGGCGATGGAGTCTCGCTCGATCACCTGCAATTTCGCTGGCGATGCGAATTATCGCCGCTGCTGCCGGATCCCTGCTAAACCAATACCGCGACGGTCGTCGTAGTTTTCTCTGTTCGCGGTCTTGGTTTAACTTGATATCAACGGCTCGTTGAAAGAGCCGATCCGCTTGGGCATCTTCGATGCCCGTCACGGGCGCGGTATACGACAAGCTCGCTCGAACCGAGACCAAATTCTCCGAGAGCCCTGTAACAACAGTGGCAGAGCGATGTTCGGAGATCATCGGCTCGACGGGGGTCGTTATCAGCTACCGTTCGTCGAGGACGCTGACGCCCTTGATCTTGTGCTTCTCGGCCTCCGCGTTACCGATGTGGCCGTAATACTCACCGTAGAGGTCCTCCGCGTTGGCGATGTTCGCTGGCGTTCTTAGCTCGGATTTCGCGATGAACTCCCGATCAAGCAGGAAGTAGACGTTGTCTTCTCCGATCGCCACCGGATACGGGACGTTGTTATTTCCCATCGGCGAGACGAAGTCGGTGATCTTGTCGTCGGTGTGAAATCGATAGATTTCTTGCCCGATGAAGACGTAGCTCCTCCCGCCTTCTTTGATCAGAATGCTCGTCCCGTGCATCGCGTACTCGCTCGTGTCGTACCCCGTCCAGTACCCCTTGAAGACCTCGAAGCGATTCACCAAAACCGTATAGTCCTTGGCCTCCGGCAGCAAATCAAGGTCCTCCGAGAAGTCCTCGGGGCAGGTCGAGACCTCGATCGCGTCACGCGTGGCGAGGACGCGATAGATATTGTCGTAGTTGTGATGCGTCAGGTACGACGTCGGCCGATCGAGCTCGTCGCGCGCGACGTAGAGCCGCTTTCGCGCTGGGTCCTTCTTTGTCTTGGCCGTCTTCGCGGCTGGCTTCTCCGCGGCGGGGCTCTTTTTCGTGGACGAGGCCGCTCTCTTCGGGCCCTTTCGCGTCGAATTCATGGTCCAGTCAGCATAGGTTGCGGTGGACCCTTTGCCTAGCGCAGTTGCGGGCAGTCGGCGCGCAGCGCTCGGCCGACGCAAGGAGGCTCGGGCTCGTGATGTTCTCTGGCCGACGTGACGCGAAGCAGTGCGCGTTCGCTCGCTCTTCGGCTTCGAGTCGACTCTCGACAGCGGTCCGATGCGAACCGGCGAGCTCGAATGCCGGGCATGAGCCTGAGCCCGCAGCGCTATCCGAGTGGATCGCACATCCAGCGGTGGTTCGCCGCTCGCCTCGCTCAACTGGTCTCGAACGCGCTCCGCGCTTGTGCGGCGCTCACGCGCTCGCTCGGGATCCGGAGCTGATCGAGGATGCGCACGATCACGGCTCGCTCAGTCGCAGGTGATCGGCTCCGGTCGCTGTGCACGACAGCGCTGCGCCGAGCGCGCCCTGCCCGTCGCGCGAGCGGAGGCGTCGAGCGTCGGATCGGCGATGGCGCTTGCAGCGGTCGGCCTCGCGGCGGACGCCGCGCTGTGTGATTGGCAGGGGCTTCTTGAATTTCATAAGCGCTCCGCGCGCCACCGACGACCTCGGTCGCCGCGATTGAACCAACGTGGTGATTTCCGCGATTTGCGACGCCCGCTGTTTGCCAAGAGGTTGATCTCACAAACGGGCGGACGTTCGAGATCGGATGGACGACGGACGGGACAGGCTGCGAGACGCCTTGGCGACTTTGCGTCGCAGGCAACCCCGTCTCCGACGCGAACTCTGCGTGCGCTCAGCTCTCGGAGAACGTCGAAGCAGGCATCAGCCGAACCGGCGGCCTCTATTACCTCTCGGCCAACGATCTGCAGGGGCTCACGAGCGACAACGGCGTGTTTCACCTGCTCGTGGCGAGCTTCTATCAGTCGCACAACGGCACGCTCGCGTTTCGCGTTCGACGCTGACACGCGCCTCGTGATCACTCGATCAATCCTCGAGCGCAGTCCACCCATCACCGCCGAACGAGCCCGCCTCCGGCGGCGGCGCTCGCAGACTCGCAGTCGAGAACGCCGCCGCGCCCCTCGATGCCCCGGCGCGATCCGACATGGCTCGCATCGCAGGTGAGCCTCGCGCTGGTGATCGCCAGCGCTTGTGCTTCAACGAGAAAGCGCGCCGCGACGAGCGCATCGTCCGCGGCGCGCCCGTCGACGGCGGTCACGGCTCGGTCAACTCTTCGAACACGCCGTCGGGATGGGGCTCGAAGAGGAGGTTTGCGGGGAGCGACAACGCTCTGACCCTACGCCACGCGCCAGCGCCCGCTCGGGTCTCGATCACCACCGCGCGTCCCGCTGGCCGCGCACGAATGCTCGACTGGCCGCGAAGCGCTCTCAACGTGAGCTCGATCGATCCGTGCCGAGCGTCTCGCGCCGGCTGGGCGCGCGCGCTGACGAGCGATCCGCCCTGCGCGTCGAAGCCTCGAATGCGAATCGGCCCCGGCGTCGTCGACGTCTCGAGCGACCACTCGTAGGTCGGCGCGCGGTCATCCGAGATGCGGTTCTCGCTGCGAACGAAGCGAGCGAACGTGTATGGCTCCTCGGCCAGCGCCTCGCCGGTGTCCTCGAAGCGCGGCGGACGAACGGTCGACACGCGCAGCGTCACGGGAGCGCGCCCTTCGCGCACGGACACGACCGTGAAGCGAAGCGTCGAGGGCGTCAGGTTTTCGTAGAACACTTCGGTGGTCGCTCCTCGGCCGCCGATCACGAAGGTCGGGCGGTTCGGATCGTCGAGCTGCAGCAGCAACGCTGGCTTCGCGCGACTCGCGGCGCCGATCCAGAGCTGCGAAACCGGTCCGTCGATTCGCACCGTGAACTGATGGGCGGCGGCGGGCACGCGCACCTCTGCGCCGACGTCGCTGTCGACGTAGTGCTCTGGATGTCGCACGCCGCGCGCGCCCGCGCAGGTCAGCACCGATCCCCTTTCGGACGACTCGATGGCGGCGGTCCACGTGTGCGTCGAGCGCTCTGCGCCGAGCGCGGCCGCGCCGCCATCGGCGAAGAGCACCGTCACGAGCGGGCGCGAGGCGTCCGCTGAATCGGCAGCGATGCTGGTGGCATCGCTCACGGGCATCGCGTCGCTCGCGTCCACCACGGTCGCCGCGGATGCGCGCGTGTGTTGCGCCCTTGCTGGCGGCGGCGCGTTCGCTCGCGCGCAGGCTTGCAGCGCGATGAGCACGGCGCAGAGGGACCCGCGTCGCTTCGGGATCGACGAGGTCGGCCCGAGCGCTCGTTGACGAGACCGTCGCGTGACCATTTCTGAATGCGCGAGATCCTACAACGCGCGCTGGGCGAGCAACCGCGATCACCGTCGGGCAGCGCCGAGCGCTCGTCAGCGCCGCAGCGCTCTCTTACCATTGCCCGCAGAAGTCCATGGGAAGCGACCTCTTTCGCGTTCGAGTGCTCCAGCGCCGCGGCCCCGTCGCGAGCGTGCGCTACACGATCGTTCACCCGGACGTGTTCGCGGTGGAAGACAGCAAGAACATCGCCCTGCAGACGCTCACGGACGCGTACTGGAAGTGCCGCGAAGGCTATCTCTGGGACGTTCCGAAGCCAGTGCTCGCGAGGGCGAGCGCGCTCGCGAAGGACCACCCGCGCAAGGCCCAGCTCGAGCGCTGGTTGACCATGGCGCACGGCGAGCAGATCGAGCTCACTGCAGAGGAGTACGCGACGCTCACCTCGGCGAGCGCCACCGACGAGCAGCGCTCCCGGTACTCCGGCTGGGGATCCTCCAACGATCGCTTTCACGCGTGGCTGCCGACAGACTACGCGGGCTTCGTGGCGGCGGCGGAGGAGGCGATCACCTCCGTGCGGCTAGAGGACCCACAGAATCATCCGCGCGATGAAGCGATGGACGACGCGTCGGTCAATCCTGCGGTCACCTTGGTGATCACCGTCGGTGACGGCGCGCTGCTCAACCACTTGTTTTCGGGCCTCGAGTGGGACTCGCGCGTGTACGACTTCGAAGGCTATTTGTGAGCGCTCGTCGCTCACCGTGACCAGCGCTGCATGGGGTCGAGCGCGCACACGGCGAAGTCGCTCGAGACCGCGCGGACCTCGTCGAGAAAGCCGCCGAAATTGACGTTGAGCGAGAAGCCCATCGGCGCGTCGATGGGCCGAAAGAAGTCGTCGAAGTGCTGGGCGATCACGAAGCGCGGCTCGAGTCGCCCGAGGATTCTGCGCGCATAATCGCGGGTGAATCCGCGGCCAGCGATCCCCGCGAGCAAGAAGTCCACGCCACGGTGCTCGACCTTCTCGTCGATGAGATCCGCGCTGCCCTGGTGATAGAACGAGGCGCCGGCGACAGCGACGTGAATGCCGAAGACCTGCCCGCAGCGATACGCGCTGCCGCGCAGCTGGTCGACGTGATCGCAGGTGAGCTCGCCGCCCGCGGCGACCCAGATTCCGCCGACCATCTTCGAGTGAACAGACTCGACGAAGGTGACCGTAAACGGCCCGAGCTCGAAGGGGCGCGCGCACGCGACTTCGACGGCCTGCGAGGCGAGCCCGTGCGCGGCCATCAACGTCGAGAGCGAGCGCGATCCGTACACCCGACACCCGTGCGTCCGCGCCAACGCGGGAACGTCCAGCGCGTGATCGAAGTGCGTGTGTCCCACGAGGATCGCGTCCGCCGCCGGGACGAGCGACTCGAGCCGCTGGTGATCGACCGCGAGCGGCCCGCGCGAGAGCGTCGCGAGCAACGACGGACGACTCAAGTACGGGTCGATGAGCAGGGTGTAGCCCTGGTATTCGAAGCGAAAGCCCGCTGTTCCGAGCCACGTGAGCGAGAGGCCTGGGGGCAGCGAAGCGCGCGCGCCGGGGGTGTTTGCGACGTGCGACGCGCGCAGCGCCGAGCGATCGTTGGCGTGGCGCGCGATCGGAGAGCGAAGCGCTTCGAGCGCAGAGCGAAGCGGAATGGGCACGGCGCTGCCGACGATACGCCAGGCGACCGTGGATCCGCGCGCGCTATCGCGTTCGCCACGCGGCGACCGTGAGCCGAAGCGGCGCGTCGCCGAGCCCGGCGGCGAGCTGAATCGCCCGCATGGTTGCGGGTCGAACGTACGCTGGACGAAACACCCACGCGGGTCCGCGCTGCACGTTGCACGTCGGGCACTGTTCGGCCTCGACGACGACGAAGTCTCCGCCGACCGAGACGGTCACGACGTCGAACAGGCGCCCGCGCCGAGCGCTGAGCGACGACCACACCCGCCGCGCTCTGGCCGCGTAGGGCAGCGCGCTCGTCGTCGAAGCGCGCAGGGCCTCTACGCGCGGGCCGTCGCAGAGCAGGGCCATGCCGAGGTCCCTGGGTGCAATTCGAACGCTCGCGCACGGCTGAGCC
Source organism: Myxococcales bacterium (assembly GCA_013298625.1). Taxonomy (GTDB): domain Bacteria; phylum Myxococcota_A; class Polyangia; order Polyangiales. The sequence continues at coordinate 18,140 of JAAFIF010000091.1, read as the reverse complement.
ATCAGCCGTACGAGCCAATCGGACCGAGCCCAGTCAGGGGTCCACGAGAGCAACGGCAGCAGCAGCACCACGAGCGCCGCGCGGGAGCAACGAAGAGTCGTCACAGCCGATGCGACGATCGAGGGCTGCGATCGGTCTCGCGAACGTGAGCACCGCGCGCTCACGGGACTCTCACGGCGCGGCGGGACGCGCGAGAAGATCCACGTCCGTCGATGCGAACCCGCCATGGTCGACGCGCATGTCGACCGCGCGCCGATGAGCCGGGCGTGCAGCGCTTCGCCGGGCGCGCAGCTCGAAGGTAGCCGCGATCGTTCTCTGCGCTGCGCCCGCGGCGCAAAGGCGCGTCGGCCCCGCCGCACACAAGCGCGCGGGCCAGTGGAGGGATCACAACGCGCCGTGTCGTCGAGCGCCGCCGTTTGTTATGGTTCGAAGACATGGCTGGCGAAACGCCTTCGTCGCGAGGCGGCTCCGAACCTCCGCTCCGCTCGATCGGCCGCTACGAGATCGTTCGCCGCATCGCTTCGGGCGGCATGGCCACGGTGTTTCGCGCGCGCGTGCGCGGCGTCGACGGGTTCAGCCGCGCGGTCGCCATCAAGCTCTGCCATCCACACTTGCGCGAGGACCCTGCGTTCGTCGCCATGTTTCTCGACGAGGCGAGGATCGCGTCGAGCATCCATCACGCCAACGTCGTCGCGACGCTCGACCTCGGCCGCGAAGACTCGCTCTACATCGTGATGGAGTACGTCGACGGCGGTCGTCTCTCGGACCTGCTGCGACCCAAGGGCGCGCCGATGCAGCGCATCGCTGCGCCGATCGCGTTGAGGATCATGCTCGACGCGCTCGCGGGACTCGAAGCGGCGCACGAGGCGCTCGACGAGCGAGGCCAGCCGCTGCTGATCGTGCATCGAGACGTGTCTCCGCAGAACATCCTGGTCGGACGCGACGGGGTCACGCGCGTCGCTGACTTTGGCATCGCCAAAGCCGCCGCGCGAGCGAGCGTGACGGCCACGGGCCAGGTCAAGGGCAAGCTCGCCTACATGGCACCCGAGCAGCTTCGCGGCGCGCCGATCGATCGCCGCATCGATGTGTTCGCGGCGGCCATCGTGCTGTGGGAGATGCTGACCGGGCGGCGGTTGTTCGCGGCAGACTCGGAGGCCGAGGTGACGGGTCGAGTCCTCAACGCGCAGATCGAGCCGCCATCCGCGCACGCGCCTGACATCCCGCCCGCGCTCGACGCGGCGCTGCTGCGCGCGCTGTCGAGGACTGTTGAAGACCGCACCGCGAGCGCGCGAGCGTTCGCTGATGAGCTCGAGCAGTGCGGCGTCACGATCGCTTCGTCACGAGCGGTCGCCGCGCTCGTCGCCGAGCGGCTCGCGGTCGAAACAGCGGTCGATGACGGGCCCGAGCTCGCGTCGAGCGGACGGCAGACAGCGGTTGCGACCGACGCGCCAAGGGGCCTCGCAGACGAGCCGAACGAGACGCGCGCCGAGCGTCCCACGCGCAGCTCGGGCTCGAAGACTGCGCCCGTGCTCGTCGCGATCGGCGCCCTGTCGATGATCGCCGCGCTGGGAGCGACGGCGCTTCGTGTGCGCGCTTCGACGCGCGCGCTCGGGTCGCCATCACCGGACGCGTCGGCGTCCGCGACGCCCCGTTCGCTCAACGCGAGCGTCGAGGCGCGCGCCTCCATCGCGGACGCCGGTGCAGAGCCCGACGCTGCGCGCGACGCACAGCTCGCGGTCCAGCAAGGGACGCCAGCGGTGCGCGCGCGTCCCACGAGGTCGCGTCGCGGCGGCGGCCATCGGACGCAGGATCCGGGGGACGAGTTCATTCCGTCTGGCACATGAGCGCTCGACGGCCCGATGCTGCTACGCTCGCTCGTCGTAGATGAACGCTGATGAGCCAGATTGGCTCGAGACGACCGCCGCGCGCTCGCCGGTCGAACAGCCGCAGGATCGATTGTGGTTGCTGCTCGTGCGCGGCGCAGAGCTCGTTCGCTGCCCCCTTCCAGCCTCAGGGCGGGTGCTGGTCGGCCGATCCAGCGTGTGCGACATCGTGGTGCGCGACGCGTCTGTGTCCCGCGTGCACGCGACGATCGAGGTAGGCGAGAAGCTCACCTTGACGCGCAACGAGCAGGCGAGCGGGGCTCTGGTCGTTCGCTCGTCGTCCCTCGATCCAGGCGAGCGAGCGACGGTGCGCGTCGGCGAGCCCTTCGAGCTCGGGGCGCTCGCCGCGGTCATTCAGCGAGGCCCGGCGCACGATCACCCGCTGCCAGCGCCGAGCCGCTCGGTCGCGCCCCACGACGCCGTGTGCGTCGACCCAGCGATGCAGCGCTTGTTCTCGCTCGTCGATCGCGTCGGCCCGTCGAACATCGCCGTGCTCATCCGCGGCGAGACCGGCGTCGGCAAAGAGGTCGTCGCTCGGTCGATTCACCGCGCTTCTCCCCGCGCGGCCCGCGAGCTCGTCACCGTCAACTGCGCCGCGCTCGCGCCAGCGCTGCTCGAGAGCGAGCTGTTCGGGCACGAGAAGGGCGCGTTTACCGGGGCTCAACAAGCGCGGCCGGGCTTGTTCGAGGCCGCCTCGGGGGGGACGCTCTTTCTCGATGAAATCGGCGAGCTCAGCCTCGACGCGCAGTCGCGATTGCTGCGCGTGCTCGAGCTCGGAGAGGTTCGACGCGTGGGCTCGAACCGCGCGCGCATCGTGGACGTGCGGATCATCGCGGCGACGCACCGCGACCTGCACGCGATGTGTCTCGATCAGCGATTTCGCTCGGATCTGTACTACCGAATCAACGGGCTGACCCTCGATGTGCCGCCGCTGCGCGCGCGCACCGCGGAGATCGACGCGCTGATCGACGCGTTTGCGCGCAGCACCGACGCGCGAGGCGCCGCGGCGTTCTCGTCGGAGGCGCGAGCCGCCCTGCGCGGATGGTCTTGGCCAGGCAACGTTCGCGAGCTGCGCAACGTGGTGCAGCGCGCGTTGCTGTTGGCGGGCGCAGAGCTCGTGCGCGTCGAGCACCTGCCGATGGAGCTCACCAGCGGCGCGAGGGCAGAGTCCGAAGGCGCTCCGCTCAGCGCTGCGCTGAAAGAGATCGAGCGTCGTCGGATCCTCGAAGCGCTCGAGCGCTGCGAGGGCAACCAGACGCGCGCGGCGACGCTCTTGCAAATGCCGCGACGCACGCTGGTCCATCGCTTGACTGAACTCGGCCTCACTCGGCCAAGGAGCGCGCGTTGACTCGTCGCGCTCACGCCCTCGCGTGCCTCTTGCTCGTCACGTCGAGCTGCGTCTTGCGCCAAGACTGGAGCGCGCTCTCGAATCGCGCGGCGGCCATGACGGACGCGCGCGACGCGGGCGCGGACGGCGACGACGCGACCGCGACCGATGGCGCGCCCGCGACAGACGCCGCCGTCTGCGGGCCGCTCTCTCGACCGTGCGACGCGGTTCGCGTCGCCGCGCGTGGCGCGCGGTTCGACCTCGGGATCAAGGACAGCGCACCGCGGATCGCCGTCGGGTTGTCTCGCGACTTCTACATGGACAGCACCGAGGTGACCGTCGCGCGCTTCGAGGCGTTCGTCCGGGCGCGAGGGGGCACGACGCTCGACGCGGATCTCGACGTGACGTACCCGAGCGGCGTCGTGCGAATCCTCGCGCCGACAGCGCTCGTTCCGCAAACGGGACCAGGGTGCAACTTTGCGACGAGCGGGCGCGAGCAACATCCAGTGAACTGCGTGTCGTGGCCCGCGGCGATGGTGTTCTGCGCGTTTGTCGGCGGACGCCTTCCGACCGAAGCCGAGTACGCGTATGTCGCGCGCTACAGCGCCGGCGCTTCATCGATGATCCAGGACTATCCATGGGGCACCACGCAGCCGAGCGCCTTCGCGGGTGACGGCGGGGTGGCGTGCGACCTCGCGCATCGCTCGTCCGCTGACGAGCCGTCGAGCCCCTGTGATTTCGCGCAGACCCGCGCGCTCGCGCGCAACGGCGCGATGACCGCCCCAGTCCGCTCGTTCGCGCCAGCGCCGCTCGCCTTGTACGACCTCATCGGCAACGTCGCCGAGTGGAGCGCCGACCGATACGTCGATCTCACCACCGCCACACGCGACTGTTTTCTCGGCGTCGGCGAAGAGATCGACCCGCTCTGCAGGACGAACAACAGCGCCGTCGACGAGCACGCGTTCTTCGGCGGTGATTACCGGGCGAACAACCCGTTTGCACTCTTCAGCTACAAGCGATCGCGCCGATACGGAGGCGATCCCCCGCTGCCTCCGTGGGTGGGCTTTCGCTGCGTCTATCCCGCGCCGTGAGCGACGTCAGAAGCGCACGCCCACTGCGCCGACGCTGACGTTCACGCGAGCGGCGCGCGCGCGCACACCGCCAGCGAGCAAGAGGGAGGCGGACGTGGCGAGCAACGTGACCGCCGCGACGAAGCCGACGTTGCCGATCGCGTCGAGCTCGCGGCCGCGCGCGATGGACCGCTCCAAATCGCCAGGACACGCGGCGGCGCACTGCTGATCGAGCGAGCGAAAGAGCTGCTCGGACTGAACCGCCGCGATGGCAAACGTCCCCCAACCGACGAGCGAGAGAGCGCCCGTCGTCGCGCCTGCCACCCAAAAGGCGCTCGCGCTTCGCCCGCTCTCGGGCGACGTCGTCGCGCGCGCGCTGCGAATCGTCGGGGACGGCGTCGCCGCTCGCTCGCGCGACGATTCGTCCCATGTCAGTCGCACGGACAGAGATTCACCGGCGCGCGCTGCGATCCGCTGCTGCACGAGCCGCCCCCGCACACGCGCGCGCAGCTCGTGATCGCCGGGCGTCACCAGCAGCTCTCGCCCCGAGAGCAGGTTGGTTCGAATTCGATCGACCTCGAGCTCGACAGCGTCATCGGGCTCAGAGAACTCGAGATGAACACGGGTCAGCTGTTCGAGCACCAGCGCGCGCTCTCGCTCGGCCACGCTGACCGTCTGGGCGTACTGCGGCGACTCGCGGCCGTCGCGCGTGGCGCGGTCGTACTCGAGCGCGGCGTCGACGAGCTGCCCCACGTTTCTCAAGCAGCGCGCCTGCATCAGCCGCGTGTTGGGCGACGCGCGCAGCGCGAGGCTCGCGCGAAACTCGGCGAGGGCCTCGGCGAAGCGCCCCGCTCGGTAGTGCTCGGTGCCGCGCGCGTATCGCTGTTCGGCGAGGGCCGTCTGCGCCGATGCAGGAGCGGCGTGGGCGACGAGCGCGACCAACGAGGTCGAGACGACGGTCGATCGAAGGACGGACGAAACCAAGCTCTCGAAACTATACTTTCTTTGCTGCTCGTCGCGCGCGCGCAACGCCGAGGCCGAGGGCGAGCGCTGCCCACATCCACGGCGTCGAGCGCGCGGCGGCCGGCGTCGAAGCGCAGCGGCAACCGCTGGCGGAAGGGGGCGCGAGGGAGCCATCGGCGCTCGATGCGTCGGCCTGCGCTGCGGTCGAACTGTCGCTCGACGCGGAGGCGTCCTGCGTGCCGCTGCTGCTGTCGGCGATCGCAGCGTCGAGCATCGAGAGCCCGCCGTCGTCTGCGGCGCTGGCGTCGCTGACGACAACGTCGCTCGCGGCAGCGTCGCTGACGCCAGCGTCCGTCGAAGGCGCCGCGCCGCCGATCCGCAGCGCGAGCAGCTGACCTGGATAAAGGGACACGTTGGTGGTGGGCTGCGGCTGCTGCGTCACGAGGTTGAGCGGGGTGCCTGCCGCAGAGAGGTTGAGCGAGACGTTGCTCTTGCTGTCGAACGACGTGTTGACGACGGCGTAGAAGGTTCCGCTCGAGGGCGTGGTGATCTCGCGGACGACGACGTCGCGATCGCTGCTCGCGCCGCTCACCACCCGGCTCTCGAGCGCGGGAAGCGCGAGAAACGCCGCGTTGAACGCGCGCACGATTTCGGGCGCGCCGCGGTTGTACGAGTTCGACGAGAGGTACCCGATCGACGTGGGGTCACCGTTGGCGACAGCGCGCGCCTCGGCGAGCATTGCGAACGCTCCGTTGCGATCGACGTCGCTCACCATGTAGCCCCAGCGTCCGCTCATCGGCCAGTTGGCAAACGAAGACTGCGCGCGATCGCGCGCCTCGTCCGCGGTCCCATCGTCTTCGTTGAGCGGAAAGTGACGGACCATCGCTAGCCCGCTCCGCGTGCGAAATCGCTGCATCAGCGCGCCATCGACCACGGAGAACTGTCGGCTGAACGGCATCGTGAGCTGCACGCCTTCGAGCGACTGATACGCTTCGGGGTCCGCCGGGGGAGCGCTGTGCAAGAACTCTCCCGCGTAGCTCAGCATCGACTCTGCGATGCCCTGCGCGCCGGTCATCTCCGTCAGCGCTCGCGCGTAGCGCCGATCCGCGACGAAGTCCGTCCACGCCACGGGGTTGTAGCGCCATTGAAACGGAGCGCCGCTGGTGTTGACCGTGCTCCACCCGGCGACGTCGTCGGTGGCGACCACGTCCATGTTGAAGCGCGTCGGCAGCGGCTCTTCGTGGTACGCGGTGAAGTACACGGTGGCATCGGCGATCCCGTTGCTGCGCAGCTGATCGCGGAGCGCGACGAGCAGCGCCCGACGCTTGCCACGCCACCAGACGTAGTAGCGCTCGAGCAGGGCGGCGTCGGCGCGGAGCTGCGCGCGCGAGACCGCGACGCCAGCGTTGGCCTCGGCGGCGAAGCGGCCGAGCGCCGCAGGGGCGAAGCTGACAGGCCAGGACGAGTAGCGCGTGCGAAACCACGCGCCTGCGAAGCGAGCACGGTCGCGCAGTCGCAGCACGGTCGAGTCGAGGACGTTGCGCAGGTCCGCGAGCACGGCAGGGTCGCTCACATCGATGCAGCGGTCCTCGAGCCAGCCGAAGCCCGTGTAGTTCTCTTGCTCGCGCAGCGGATGACAGTTGCGCTGAAAGCCCAGCGTCGGCAGCGCGCAGCGCAGCTGCGAGGTCGCGCCAGTGTATTGCCTGGCGCAGCGATAGCGGGCGTCGCCGCCGTTGGCCGCGGCGCATTGGGCGTGTCCCGCCGCGGTCTCGGCGGCGCAGGCGGTACCAGTGAACGCCAGCTCGCCCATGGCGCCGTAGTATTCGAAGTACGGCAACACCTCGAGGCCGAGCGCGCCAGCGCGAGCCACCGCGTCGCCCCACAGCGTCGGAATGCCCGATGGGATGTACCAGCGCGCGCCGCCGTGCGCGCTCGCGTCCCAGCCCTGGTTGTAGCCAAACTCGAGCAGATTCCACGCGAAGGTGTTGATGCCGAGAAACTTCGCGACGCGCATCTTGTGCTCGAGCCACGAGACGGGGCTGCTCGTCGCGCGCTCGCACGCGCCGGCGTTGCCGCTCACGCACATCGCGGTGCCGTCGTTCATCTCTTCGCGCCAGAACGTGCGTCGACGAGGCAGCCCGTCGGGCGGGTAGTGAATCGCCTGGTCGAAGCGGGACGGATCGCTCACTTCGAAGAGGCGAATTCGGCTGACCGCCGCGCCTTGCTCCCGAGGATTTCCTCGCTGGCTGAACTGTCCGACCGACACCCAGAAGCCCTGCGCAGGGGCGTTGGGTCTGCGCGCGTCCGAGTCGTTGCGCACGCCCGGCAGGTTCATGAATCGATCGTGCAGGTAGAACAGCACTCGATACTGTTGGTATTGCCCAGAGTGCGGGTAGCGCAGCGACTCGACGTTGCTCGGCGTGTACTGCTCGCGGTAGTCGCCGATCGCTTGTCCAGTGCTGATGGTTCGCACCTGGTCGGCGCCGCGGTTCAGGATCGCGATCGTCCTCGGCGCGTCGTCGGGGTAGTCGACGACAAGCAGATACGCGCGCCCCGCGACCAGCCCGCGACCTGCGCCGATGCGATAAGCGAAGTATCGGGCGGAGTCCGTCACGGGCGCGAGCACGCGAGCGTTGCGTCCGAGCACGCTCTGAATCCGCGACGCACCAGCGGGCAGCTCGGCGAACGGGTGAGGATCCGCGGCGTCACCGACGTTGATCTCGTCGACGAGCGGGAGCATTCCGAACGGCGCTCCGGCCTCTGCCATGGGTTGGCCGTGCGCGGTCGATGCGCCGGCCGCGCAGGCGAGCGCGACGGCGAGCGGCGAGCGCGGGCGCTGTGTCGTTGTCTTCATCGTCGGTTCCTTCGTGAGAGGATCGCCGCGAGCGTGAACAGCAGCAGGCTGTTCGCTCGCAGAGGCTTCGGGGTGTTCGTTCGACAGGCGCAGCCCTGGCTCATCGACGTCGCGTCACGAGCGTCCGCGGCCACGTCGAGCGTGGCGGAGTCGCTTTCGGTCCAACGCGCGTCCATCGCGTCCATCGCGTCGGGCTCGTCGGCGAAGCGCGGCGCGTCGGGCTCGCTGAAGGCGTCGCGCCCTTCGACTGCGGAGCTATCGAGCGCCACGCCGCTGTCGACCAGCGCTCCGCTGTCCAGCGCGGCGCCGCTGTCGTTTGCGCTCGCGTCGGCGAGCCCAGCGTCGCTTGCCGGGCCACAGGAAGCGAGTCGCTGCGACGCGAGCCAGCGCCACCAGGACGGGCTGTGCAGGCCGCGGCTGTCGGGCGCATACGGAATGGACCAGCCCTCGCTGTGCCCCCACGTCTGGCCGCTGCACGCCGCGCTCGGGTCGCTTCGAACGTTGGGCGCGCTGGAGCAGTAGAGCCACGCCGATAGCGTCGTGCTTGGACGCACGCGGCGCAGCGTGTCGACCATCCCCAGCATGCAGCCAGTCGCGTCGCCGATCGTCTGCGAGTGCCACGAGGGGACCGCAGCCATCGCCGACCACTGCGCGTCCGTCGGCGTCGTCCCCCAGCAACGATTGGACATCAACGACCAGCTCGCGGCTTCGGAGCCGCGGGCGAGCATAAACGCCAGCGCATACCCGACGCCCATCGACAGGCCTGTCACGTGGACGCGGCACCGATCCGTGGGCGCGCTGCTCTGCCCGAGCGTGATCGCTGCGCCCATCAGCGACGCGGCGAAGGCGTCGTCGCGGTTCCAGTTGACCTGCGGCATGACCACGACGAAGTCCGGAGCGAAGCCGTTGTCGATCACGTTGGGGATCGAGCCGCTGGCGTTGCGCAGCTGATCGAGGTTGGCGCCAAGCTCGCCGAGCCCGTGCATCGCGACGAGCAACGGCCATCCCGCGCTCGGTCGGCGAGCGCTGTCCGCAGGCACGTACACCCACGCCGAGAACCGGTCCGCGCCCACGCGAAAGCTCGCCACCCGCATCGCAGGGTTGCGAGAGGTCTGCGCGAGCGACGTGTGCGACGCGAGCAACAGCGCGAGCGCGGAGGCGAATGCAGAACGATTGACCATCGGTGCTGAAGCGCGTGAGCACGCAGCGTTCCAGCGGTGATCGAGCGGGCGATTTCGGGGCGATCGCGCGCGTTGCGCCAACGTTGCTCAACGCGTTGCGCCAACGTTGCGCAGCGCAGCGTGCCTCGCAGCGGCCCCGAGCGAGCGTCCCCACCGGTGCCCGTTTGTTGACGGCGATCGCCGCGGTGAAGCAAAGCCACGGTGACCGTGGACCTCTTCATCACCAAGGGCGAGCTCGCCAACATCGCGCTCGGATCCACGCTTCGAACGGACAGCGACGGCGCTGTGTTCTCTGAGCCTTCGGGGCCCATCGAGGCGGTCAACCGCGATCATGCACACGCGACGCTCGTCGCCGACGGGCTCACCCTCGGCGTGTCGATCTCGCTCGCCAGCAAGCGCGTGCGCTCGGTGACCGTGCGTTTCGAGCCGCCGTTCAGCGTCGACGACGACGGCGCCGAGCAGGCCGCAGAGGTGTTCTCAGCGTGGGCCGCGAGGCTGCAAGCGCACTTCGGCGCAAAGCCGACGAAGCAGACGAAGCGCAGGGTCGAGATCGTCCTTCGCAAGCCGTACGCAGCGCTCGTCGAGCTGTCGCATCACGTGACGCGAGGGCCCGACGGCGACTCGCTTCATTCGGTCACGCTCTCGAAGACCCTCGACGCGTCGGTGCGACTGCCGGTCGATCCGAGCGAGCTGTGGTTCGATCTCGCGTCGGTGGCGCCGCTGCTGGTCTCGAAGAAGTTCGACCTCGCGGTGGTCACGCAGCGAGCGGTCGATCACTTCGGCGGATCGCCGACGTTCTCGCTCTCGCCCGAGTGGCAACGCGTGGTGTTCGAAGCGCGGGCTGCGCACGCAAAGCGAGCGCTCTCGGTGCTCGAAGAGCTGCTCGCGCGCTTCGCCTGGAGCGACCTCGATCGCGTACGGTGGTTCTTCTCGTATCTGTGCCCGTCCTCTGCGCAAGACCCGTACGCGGCAAAGCGGTTCTCGATGGCGCCGATCCACACGGTGATCGCCCTGATCGAGCGCCTCGCGCCCGCCCCGAGCGATCGCGCCAGGCTCGCGGTGATGATCGTGCGCGCGCTCGAGCGAGGCGACGACGACGCGACGCGCGAGCTCGGCGCGATGCTCGCCGCGCAGCCGGGCCCGACGCCCCCGTTCAACACGCCCGACGCCGTCTCGGATCGCTTGTTCTCTGTGCTCACCGCGACGCTGGGCGACGTCGAGCGGCTCCGCTTTGCGCTGCGCTCGGCCGCGGCGAGCGACGAGGTCGTCTCGGCGTGCGTTCGTCGCTACGGAGGCGCAGCGCTGTCGTCGCCGCCGCCTTCGATCGACGACCCCCGCGCGCGCACGCGAGCCGAGGCCTGGGCGCGCTTTTTCGTGTTGGTGCGCGATCGCTTCGCGGCGCACTTCGACGCGCTGATCGAAGAGTTCGCGCGCACGCCAGCGCTCTTGGACAAGCACACGGTCGCGGCCATCGTTGCTGTGCTGGGTCAGCAGCGATCGAAGACGGTGTCTCGCGTCGGCCGCGTCACGTTCACCGTGCGCGGCAACCAGTGCGAAGCGTCGATCGACGGATAGCTCGGCAGCGACGAGCTCGGCGGAAGAGGCTCGAAGGCTGGTCGATCACCGCGAGCAGCTTCGAAAGAAATTGCGCTGAGCGCGCGTCAGACCTTTTCGCCGAGCACGCGCGCGAAGAGCGCCACGAGCGTCGCAGGGTCCTTCACGAGCCCTTCGCGAAAGTGCCCCACGCTTTGCGCGCTCGAGCCACGGGCGGCGAACTGCCGGACGTGATCGAGGACGATCGCGCGGTCTTCCGCAGAGAGCCGCGCGGCGACCGCGGTGAGCTCGCGCTCGAGCCGCCCTGGCTCTTTCAGCGCCTCTGCGCGCGCATGCCATCGCTCGAGCGCCTCGGCTGGGGACAGCGCTTGCCCCTGATCCTCGAGAAACCGCGAGAGCTGTTCGGATTCGTGCAGCTGCACTTCACCGTCCGCGAGCATCGCGAGCACGAGCGCGTCGCCGATGTTGATCGCGCGGTTCATCGCCGCCATGGCGTCTTCGCTGTCGCCGCTGGCGATCGCGCGCGCGTGGCTGAAGATGTCGGTGAGCCACCGCGACGTCGCCATGACGCTGCCGTACACAAAGAGCGCGAGGACTCCGAGCACTTCCATGATCGCAGCCGATGAGACGCGGCGCCCCCGCGCGATGTCCAGCGCAATGCGCGGACTGCGCTCGCGGCGCAAGAGACAGCGCGCCGCTGCGTTCTCAGCGAGCCGCGTCGGCGAAGTCGCTCGGGTAGTGGGGGTGGTCGCGAAACGCAGAATCGTCGATGCGCGCGACGACCGCGGTGGCCGCCGCCTCGAGTGACCAATGGCCAACGTACGAGCGATTGTTCACCGAGCCCCAGGACGGAGCCATGAACGAGTGGCGCATCCGCCGGTGCCAATAGGCCAAGAAGTACTGGAGCTGGGCGATCCGATCGGCGTCGCCAAGCGAATGCTCGGGGGCGACACAGGCAAAGAGGGGCTGGTAGACGCCGGGCCACGAGACCGCTGTGGCGGGCGACGAAATGGTCGCGCCGAGGTGGGCGAGCAGTGCGTCGACGAGGAGGCTCGGAGCCATGCAGCGGCGGTATGCGTCGGAGAACGCCTGCGCTTCGGCGGCGGACCCTCGAGAGAGCACGAGCAGCGCCGCGAAGCGCTCGGCCCAGGCGCGGTTGCGCAGCTCGAATCCGACGCGCTCACCCTCGGCCGTGAGCGACGGCGGAAAGCGCTCGACGAAGTCAGGAACGTCGTGGCCCACCAGCTTTCGCCCGGCCGCGGCGATTTCGGACAGCGCGTCGCCGCGCGAGTAGCGGGCCAGCAGCGCGCAATACCGCTGGACCACGGCTGATCCCGCGTCGTCCGCCAACCGTACGCGCGACGACTTCGTCGCGACGGCGACCGCCTCGGCCCAGTACGCCGCTTCGTCGGGGACCTCGACGCGCGCGCGGGCAGCAGCGTCGCTGCCTTTCGAAGCACCGACGGGCTTGCGTCGACGAGCGGGCCTGGGTTTCGCGACGGGCTCTGCTCGTTCGCCTTTGGGGCGATCGATCGTGAGGCCGATGCTCTTGTCGAGCCCGAGCTTCGCGACGAGCTCAGCGACGGCGTCGGCGTCACGGGCGGCGATCGCGCCCCAGATGTACTGATCGGAAGCCGACGGGCAAATCGAGACGAAGCGCGCGCCGACCGCTTGCCGCGCGATGGCCTGCGTCAGCGGCGAATCCAGGTGCATGACGACGTCGTCGCTCTCTTCGGGGCCGAATTGCGAGAGCACCGGCGCGACGTTCATCGCGATGCCGCGCGTCCGCAGCAGAAAGTCCTCGTGGGCAAACACGTACCCAGCGACGCTCACGCGCCAGTCGGCGCTCGCCACATCGCTCTCGAGCGCTTCGAGGATCCCTGCGGTGAGCTGCGTCGCGCGCTGGCGTGGATCCGTCTCGACCGCTGCGCGGGCGGCGATCGCTCGCGCCGCTTCGGCGAAGCTGCGCGGCTTGGACGAGAGAAACGAGAGGAGCTCTTCGAGCCAGCCGGCCGCGTCATCCGCGGTCCACGAGGGAGGATCGTTGCTTGTCGATCGCACGAGGGATTCGTCAGTCTACGGGAGTTTTTTCGCGTCCGGCAGCGAACAACGCGTTCGGACGCAGCCTCGCGATGCCGGTGTTCGGCCGACGTGCGAGCCGCTGCGAGCGAAGCATGCGTCACCGAAAGACAGCTCCGCGCGGCGCTTCACGGGCGGGAGGAGGCGCTCACGATGGTGCACATGGCTTGGACGCACGCGGCGCGGCGCGGTCCGTCGACCAGCGAGGAGCACTCGAGATTGCTCACTCGAGTGCACCGCGTCCGCGCGCACTCTCGCCGCAGCGCAGCGTGGGCAGCGCGCGATCGCGCGACCGCGCAATTGGGCCCGCCGCTGCTGCAGCACCCTGGAAAACTCAACACACAGTCGGCGTCGCGCCTGCAGGGATCTCCGTCGACGACGACCCTGGGGGCTCTCGCCGTCGTGGCTGTCGCCGTCGAGCTCACCCCGTCACTCGCCGCCGTCGACGAGTCCTCCGGGAGGGCGATCAGCGCAGCGTCGAGCTCAGAAGATTGCGGCTCCACGACGGCCGTCGTGCTCGCCGCGGCGTCGAGCGCGGTAGCGGCGTTGCCCGTCGCAGCGACGGGCGCTGCAGAGATCGACGACTGCGTCGCGCTGCATCCCAACATCGCGACAACGCTCACCAAGATCAACACACGCATTGCGCCAGGATATGCGCCGGCGCGCGCGCTCCGCAACTCGCAGCGGCGATCGACGGCCCGACGATGAGGCGCGCGCCGCGCGAATCGGCGCTCTGTTACGGGCGCGAGATTCCGAGCAACGGAGCGCTCGCGTCGCTCGACGCATCGAGCGTCGCGCCCTTGACGAATCATCGCGTCTCCTCGAAGAGTGCGGTGGTGACGCGCATGGTCGCGCTCTTGCGCGGGATCAACGTAGGCGGGGCGAACAAAGTGCCGATGCAGGCGCTGCGAGCGCTCGCCGAGAAGCTGAAGTTCACCGACGTGAGCACGTACATCGCGAGCGGCAATCTGCTGCTCACGAGCGCGCTCGACGCAGCGGCGACCGAGCGCGCGATCGAAGCGGCGATCGCGAAGCAGTTCTCGCTGGAGATCCCAGTGATCGTCCGCACGCGCGAGCAGTGGAGCGCGTACGCGAGCGGCAGCCCCTTCGCCGACGCCGAGCGCGATCGCCCCAACGTCTTGCACCTCGCGCTCAGCAAGAAGCCGCTCTCACTCGACGCGGTCGCGACGCTCAGCGCCTACGCCAAGGGCGGCGAGCGGTTGAGCGCGCTCGGCGACGCGCTGTGGATCGACTTCAACGAAGGGGCGGCGCGCAGCAAGCTCACGCCCTCGGTGCTCGATCGCGCAGCAGGCAGCTCGGTCACGGCGCGCAACTTCAACTCGGTGAAGAAGATCGCAGAACTACTGGGATGACCCGCGGTCATCCCGCGCGCTTCACTCGCCCTTGAACGCAGCGGGGCGCTTCTCGAAGAAGGCCATGATGCCCTCCATGCAGTCCTGCGAGCGCAGGCACTCGAGCTGGCCCTGACCTTCGTCCGACTGGCCCTGCGCCCACGGCTTGCTCATGGCCTCGCGCATCAGGCGCTTGATGCGCTGAAACGCCATGGGCGGGCCGCTCGCGAGGCGCTCGACGAGGGCAGAGACCTCGGCTTCGAGGGCGTCGACCGGGACGACCTTGGTGACGAGCCCGAGGTCGAGTGCGGTCTTCGCGTCGATGCGCTCGGCGAGCAGGCACATCTCGAGCGCCTTCGAGAGCCCGATCAGCCGCGGCAGCAGCCACGTCCCGCCGCCGTCCGGAATCAACCCGATGCGCGAGAACGAGTGCTGAAAGAACGCTCGCTCGCTGGCGATGCGCAGATCCGAGACGAGCGCGAGGTCGCAGCCGAACCCAGCCGCTGGGCCGTCCACCGCGGCGACGACGATGGCGGGCGAGCGCGCGATGGCGTCGGCGAGCCGCTGAAAGCCCGCGAGGTGCTCTTCTGCGTTGGCGAGCAGCTGCGGCCCCATCTCGATGGCGACGCGCAGGTCGAGGCCCGAGCAGAACGCGCCGTTGCGGCCGCCGATCACGATCACGCGCTTGTCGCGCGCGAGGTGGATCGCGTCGGTCATGCCCTCGGCGATCGCTGGCGTGAGTCCGTTTTTGCAGTCCGGTCGATCGAGCGTGATGCGACGAACCGTGCCCTGATCTTCGACGTGAAAGCCCTCTTTCATCGCGTCGGAGTGTAAACGCTAACCGTCGGACGGCGCGCTCGGCGCAGGGTCGACCGGCGGTTTGTACGCGAGAGGCGAGGGCTCGAACTCGGCCACGAGGTCCGCGAACATGTCCGAGGGGACGCCGGAGATCGGGACGCTCGCGATCGCGATGTCCGCGCCGTCGAGGAAGAAATTGCTGCGTTTGTACAGGTCGATCACGTGTCGGACGAGCACGCCCACGACGCTCGCGGCGGGGATGGCGAAGAAGACGCCGAGGATTCCGCCGAGCGCGCCGCCGGCGACCATGGCGAGGATGACCACGGAGGGGGAGAGTCGCGTGCGGTTTCCGACGATGCGCGGGGTGATGAGCATGAGGTCGAGCACGTGCACCGCGCCCATCACGCCGGTGACCGCGAGCAGGTTGCCGCCGCCCTGCCCGCTGAGCGCGGTCATCAACAGCGCGAGCCCGAGCGCGATGAAGAACCCCAGGTACGGGACGAACGAAATCAGCCCCGAGAACAGCCCGATCGCCCAGCCCGCCGGCACGCCGAGCGCGCCCAAGCCCACAGAGTACAGCACGGACAACACGCCCATCACGAAGAGCTGCCCCGAGACGAAGTGCCGCAGCGTCTCGTCGATCTCTTTGAGCAGCGCGCCCACGCGCGGCCGCGCGCGGTGCGGCAGCAGGTCGAACGCGCGCTCTCGGATCATGTCGAAGTCCGAGCTCATGTAGAACGCCAGCGCGAGCACGATCAGCGTCGTGAAGAGCAGCTGGATGAGAAAGACACCGGCGTTGATGCCGGTGTTCGCGACGTCGGGCAGCGCGCCGCCGAGGTTGTTGAGCCGCAGCCCGAGCTGGCTCAAGACCTGGTCGGTGCGCGCCGGGAGGTTCAAGTGCAGCGTGTGCCGCAGGTACGGGATCCACACCTGCTGCACGTGCTGCTGATAGCGCGGCAGCGACTGCAAGACCGACTGCACCTGGCGGATCATCTCGGGGATGAGCAGCGCGAAGGAGCCGATGACCGTCGCGGTTCCGCCGAGGAGCACCGTCGCGATCGACAGGCTCTTGGGTACGCCGATGCGCTTGAGCCGGTTGACCGCGGGCGAGCACACGTACGCGAGCGCGAACGCCGCGACCGCGAGCACGATGGCCGCGCGCAGAAAGTACACGACCAGCAGCGCGGCCGCGCTGATCCCCACGCCGAGCAGCCACGGCCCGATCGTGCGCTTGGGCGGCAGTTGAATGATCGTCGGGACCATCGAGCCCGTCGCGGGCAACGCAGCGCTCGGCAACCGACGAAACGACGGGATGCCCGCCGCTTGCTGCGCTTGCTGCGCGCTGGTCGTGCTCGTGCCGCTCGTGCTCGCGCTCGGGACGGAGGGCGCGCTGAAGTTTCCCTGCGCGGTCTTCGTTGCTGCGGGCTCGGGCTTCGAGCTCGTCTCGTTCTCTGGCGTGTCAGCCACGGGCGGAGACTAGTTCAAATTCGCCCCGTTGATGGGACTGTCAGTCGCGCTCGATCGCGAGCAGCGTCGGCGCGCCGCCCGCTGTGGTCGCAGGCGCGAACGTCACGCGCATCGCGACGCCCGGCGCGCAGCGAAAGCGCCGAGCAAACACCGCGCGTAGTCGAGCGTTCACCTCGACGTGCCGAGCCTTGAGGGACGCCGGCCAGTTCTCGACCGCGTCCGCCAGCGGCAAGAACGCGTCGGGCACGACAGCGCTGGACTCGTTGCGGCACCGCCCTCCCCCGAGCCACGGGATCGCGGGCCGAAGCGCGTCGCGCGCGCTGTGCGTCATGCGCTGATGCTGCTCCCACGTGCGCTCGAAGAGCGAGGCGTTGAGCGTCTCGTTGTGCTCTCCGTGCCCGTGCGCGGCCATCCGCGCGGCGTCGATGCCCGCGCGCATGTACGCGACCTCTGCGACGAAGCGACCGTCCGTGTGCTCGTCGAGCGACGAGTCGTTGTTGGACAGCGCGCGGCGCACGAGCTCGAGCGAGCCCTCGGGGCCCGTGACCGGCGCGGCGCCGCGCTCGCAAGCGAGCAGAGACAGCGCGAAGAGCAGCGCGCGAAGCGATCCCCGAGGCGTGCGCGCGGCGAAGAGCATCAGCGACGGAGGTAGATCGGGTTGGTCACGCCGAAGGCGTCGCGGCTCGGATAGAGCGGCGTGAGCTCTTGTCCGTGGGCGACGAAGATCACCCACGAGCCCGTGGCTGCGACGGGGACCTGCACGGTGCGACGCAGGCGCTCGGCGCTCATGCCCGACGCAGCGGGGATCGGAATGCGGGTGGGCTGCGACGTTCCGTCGACGATGACCTCGATTTCGGTGAGGCGCACCCACGCGGGCGCTTGCACGCGAACGTCGACGTTGGCCATCGCGCCGACGCCCATCGCCTCTGCGCCGGGGCCGACCATGGTGCCCTGCACTTGCGCGGTGATGTACGCGCCGCCAGAGATCACCGCGCGGCCCGCGGCCACGGTGTCGCGCACTTGATTGTTGGTGAGCGTGCGCGGGTTGTCGCTGCCGACGTTGAGGTACGTGCGCGGATAGCCCGTGAGCGAGACGGGCAGCACCGAGTGCGAGTCGCTCGATCCGACGGCCCACACGCGGCGACCCGAGCGCAGGATGGCGAACCAATCGCGCACGCTCGCGCCGCGGTTCTGCTCGAACGAGCTGTCGTTGAACACCTCGACGGCGGTGAACTCCGTGTCCCACATTTGCGGGCGCGCGGGCATTCCCGTCATGGGGTTGAGCCCTGCGGCGGCGAAGTATGCGCCGCCCGCGGCGAAGCTCGACGGGTGGTTGATGATGATCGTCGGGCGCTCGGGCCGCGCGCGCACCTGCGTGAAGACCGCGGGCGGCAAGCGGTTGGCCCACTCGAACGCGCCGCCGTTGGGCACGTTGGGGTTGGGCGTGAGGGGCACGATGTTGAAGTGTCCCCACGTGAAGGTGGTGAGCTCGAGCGCGGGCACGCCGAAGACCCACGAGCCGATGCCCATGTCTGCGATCACGGGCTCGAAGTCCGCGACGTATTCGTGGTCGGTGCGCACCGCGACCTCGACGCCGTCGGCGACCATCGAC
>JAAFIF010000017.1 GCA_013298625.1 Myxococcales bacterium | reverse complement strand
CGAGTGCGGCAACGGGACGCAGCGCGCCTGCTACAGCGGGCGGCCCGGCTCGAGCGGCGTCGGTGTGTGCCGCGAGGGCGTGCAGCGCTGCTTCGGCGGCGCGTGGGGCCCGTGCGTGGGCGAGACGACGCCGGGCACCGAGGTCTGCGGCAACGGCGCCGACGACGACTGCGACGGGCGCGTGGACTGCGGGACGGACGCGGGGCCCGACGCTCGAGAAGCGAGCGCGCCCGATGCAGCGCCCCCATGTATCGACGGCGATGGCGACGGCTACGGCATGGGCGCGGGGTGCCTTGGATCCGACTGCGATGATGCCGACCGCGACTCGCACCCCGGCGCGGACGAGCGCTGCGACGGGAGGGACAACAACTGCGATGGACGCACCGACGACGCGAGCGAATGGGCGGCGCTCGACGCGTACTGTCAGCGGACGCTCTCGCCTGGCGCTGCGATGCAGCCGGGCATCACTGCCGCGCTTTGTCGCACGCGAGGGAGAATGCTCCCGTCCGTCTACGATCCGACGGCGCTGGTGTTCACGTGCGAAGCATGCTGGCGAGCGACGCCGCGGCAGGTCTGCGCTTGCTGGACCGACGAATTCAGCTCGCGCCTGTGCCCCCCGTGACCCTCACGCCAACGTGAACGTGATTGTTCCGGGAATCGGCAGCTCTTGCGGCGCTGCGATCACCGTCGCGGATGGGGTAATCACGGTCACGTCGCGCACGCCCGGGACGCCGGCGACCTTGCCCGAACCCGTGTAGAACCCGAGCAACACCGCGACGAACCCGGACGGAAACAGGCGCGGCGGCGCTTCCCGCGTCACATCCGGCCAGCGCGTAGGTCCGCCCTCCGCGTTCGAGTAGTCGCCAGGGCCGAGCCCGGCGAACAAGTCCAAGATCGCGTCCCGCGCTTGCTCCCACTTCGACCATGCCGCGCGCACGCCAGCTCCCGCCGCGGGCGCCATCGAAAGCGGGGCGTCGAGCGTGATGCTCGTCGCGCCGCGCGAGGCGACGCGGCGAATCTCCCACCCGCCGACAACAACGCCGGTGCCCACAGCCACGTATTGCCCCGGCTCGACGCCCGCCGCGATGGGGTTCGCCGTGACCTGCAGAACCGTGTCGGTGCATCCAACGTCGGTCGTGAACGGCGTTGCTCGCCAGGGCGGGAGCGTCTCTCCGACCACCTCGAGGTCGGCGAACACATCGACGGAGAGAGGGATCGCCGCCATCACGGTGATGTCGTTGGGGTCGAGCGAGCAGAAGCGTAGCTGGTGCCGTCGCGGCTCCGCGTTCACGTCGCCGTCGAGCGTCTTTTCGCCTTCGATGTACGCCTTTACGCTGTCGGCATCGCCCGGCGAAAGGATGGGGTTCGGCGCGGCCCCTACGATCACCGCGCACACCGCGCCCGGCGTGCGGTTCGTCGTTTCCGCGCCGGGCTTCGTCGCGGGGTAGATGAACGCGCGGTGAACCTGCGGGAAGCGTTCACACCACTCGCTCCAATCGTCGCAATTGCCGGACGCGGGCGATGAGACCAGCCGGCGCGACACGCGCTGCGCGAAGTCCACATCACCCTCAGCGTCGGCGCCGGTTCGCGTGACCGCGAGAATCTCTACGCTCGACAGGAGCCCCGCGGGCGCGGTCGACCAGACGAGCTCGTCGCCGGCGATGCGCGTCGTGCTCGCGCCCGCGGACTGCGCCTCTACGAGCACTTCGGCCGAGCCCGCGACGAGCGCGACGGACGCGAGCGGCGTTCCGTCGGCGCTCACCGGGAGATACTTCGTACCGTCGCGCCACCCGAGCATCTCACCCGAGAGAATGATGGTCTCGTCGTCGGGGCGACCCGAGCCAACGAGAACGCGCAGGCGCGATCCGATGGCGGGCTTGCGGGTCATCCCGTAGATGCGCGCGTGGTGTTCGAGGTCTTCCGGCTCGGACGTGTCCGGGAAGATCATGCGCTGCGTTTTCAGCAGAATCCGCGCGTGAACCATCTCGAGTAACAGCGCGTGCGCCGCGGCCGTGCGGTGAGCGTCCGACGACTCGGAGATGTCGAGCGTTTCGCCGTACTCGCGCGCGGCCGCGCGCTGCAGCTCTAGCGCAATGTCTCGGAGCTGCTCTGCGTTCATCACTTCGAAGCCGGTGTTCACGGCGACCCCTTCGCCGCGCGCCGAGCGCGTTCGATGCGAATGAGGTCGTTGACTGCGTTGGCGATGCTCGCGCGCATCGCGTCGCCATACGGCTCGCCCGAGGGGCGGTGCGTCGGCACGTCGTTGATGGTCACCGGGCGCGGTTCGATGCGCGGGGCTTCGTTGCGGGGAGCGTTGTTCGTCGTGTTCATCGTTTACCCTCTCGATCGGTGTTCGGGCGGGACTGCGGCCGCGCCGGTGGCAGCGTTCGCGCGGTCAAACGCGGCGGCCTGCGGAGCCGCGCCGCGCTGCAGTTGGTTGATGGTGTTGGGGCCGAGCTCGATTGTGGTGTTCGGCGCGAGCGTCAACGGGCGGTTCACATCGACGCCGCGGCTCTTGCCGTACTCGGCCAGCTCCGCGGTGCGCGCTTCGATGGCGGAGCGCTGGCGAGCTCGGATGGTGTCTCCGAAGATCGCGTTTCCGATCGCGCCGCCCACCCATGCGGTGGGGTCCGCCGACTCGCGCCACGCGTTCTCGCGCTGCATCACCTCGGTCGTCGCCTGCTGTCGGTACAGATCCATGCGCGTTTGCGGGGCGCCCGCTGCGTTCTTCGTTCCCTTCCCGGCGAAGGACGAGTGCATCGCGCCGAGCACGTCCATCGCGCCTCGAAAGCCGGGGCTATTGTCTGCGATCGCGCCGAGCATCGGGCTCGAGGCGCGCAGTTCGTCGATGGTCGCCTGGTTCTCCGCGGCGTAGTTTCGCGACGGGTCCGCCCGTGACCAGAACGCCCGCGCATCGCGCTGCGCGCTGCGCGCGAGGTCTGTCGAGAGCGCATCGCGCGCGGCCGCGTCCGTGTCGGCGGCGTTCGCGTTGACGCCCACGGAAACGAGGTTGCGGAAGCCGCGGAGCCGTCCGCCGTTCGTGCTGAGGTCGCGAAACAACTGGTCGGTGAGCGCGCGCGAGCGCGTGTTGACGCCACCCATCGCCACGCCGAAGCGCGTAGCGTTGCCGCGGCTCGCGCGGTACGCGTCCTCTGTGAGTCGCGCGAACGCGTCCGCCTGCGTCTCGCCATCGCGCGCTCGGAGCTGTCCCCTGCGGTCGAAGGCGTTGTAGCCGATGAGGTCTTTCAACCGCTCGCGCCCGCGGTCGCTGGTGAAATTGTCCTGAAACGCGCGAGCACGCGTCGCTGCAACGTCGCCGCCGCCGCCCGCTTGCCCCGCGGTCTGAAACAGCGCCCCAACGAGCGCGTTCGACACGGCCGAGTTGGCGCCTTCGTTCGAGAGGTAGCGCGCGCCGCCGCCGGCGAGCACGCCCATGTGTCGCGCCTGGTCACGGGCCGAGATGGATCCGAAGCGCCCCTGCGCGATCATCCCGGCGATCGCGCGCGGCATGTCGGCGGCGCTGATATTCATCTGGCGCTGAAACTCGCCCGCGCTGTCGACCATATCGACAAGGGAAGTGCCCGACGCAAGCGCAGCGTTCGTGAGCATCGGGAAGACTTCGCGCAGGTACGTTGCGCGCGCCGCCGCGTCACCGAGCGCTGAGAACTGGCCCTGCGCCCTCTCGAGCGCCGCCATGATCTCGGTCGAGCTCGCCCCGGTGCGCATGTTCTCGCGCTGAACGGTGGCCATGATCTCTCCCCGCGCGCTCGGCGTATTCAGCTCGGTTGACGCGAGAAGCGTCGCGCGGTGTTCGAGCTCGTTGCGCGCGCGCTGCGCTTGCCTCAAGTCGTCGCCGTAGCCCGCGAAGAACGAGAGCCCACGTTCCGCGAGCCCGACGGCATCGCCAGCGCTCATGCCGGGGCGCCGCCGCCCGCTCGCGCTTCGGCGATCACCGTCGCCGCTGTCGCCGTCGCCACCCGAGCGGCCGCGGCCCGGTGCGTCGCGTTCGATGCTGCGACGCCGCCGAACCTCAGCCTCGAGCCGTCGCGTCTTTCGCGCCTCGGCCTGCTCGTAGCTCCGAACCTCTCGCTCGCGCGAACGAAGGCTCTCGCGCGACTCGCCCTCGAGCGCGCGGCGGCGCCGACCCGCGCCGGACTCGGCCGAGCGGGTCATCTCTTCGGCCGCTTTCTGTGCGACCGCGCGCATCCGTTGCTGTGATGCCGTCGCGGCTTTGCACGCTGCATCGACGGCCTTCTGTTGGAGCTTGAACGCTTCCACCGTCGCGGCTGCCATCGCCTTTGCGTGGCGCCGCGCGTCGGCGTTCATGGCCTGATACGAGGCTCGCACCGCGCCGTGAACAACGCCGAGCGCTTGCTTGACCTCGTTGCCGCCCTCGGTCCGAACCCTGAGAATCGCCTCTGCCATCGTTCAGCCTCAGTTCATCGACGCCGCGGCCGGTGCTTCGGCCTTCGGCGGTTGGGGTTGAGCGAGCGCTTCGAGCAGTGCCAGCCCGCGCACGACGAGCGAGGCCGCGAGCGCACACCCGACGGTGTCGGCGCTCGACAGCACAAGCGCAGACACACGGCTGCGCTCGTCGTCGCGCTCGCGAAACGCTTCTTGACTGAGCTCGTCCATCCTCGCGCTCACGAGCTGCGAAAGGTCCGAGAGCGTATCGGCGAAGCTCTCGATCGCCGCGGCGAGCGGGGCGGCTTCGTCGTCGGGGGCGCGCAACGCCGTCTCGAGGCGCGCGGCGCTCTTCGCCAGCTCGGACGTGGGCGCGTGCGCCGCGACGGCGCGCACGTCCCGGAGCCACGCTTCGACCGCGTTCGCGACCGTCGGCGCGGGCGCATGATCGCTCGGCGCGTTCAAGCGGCCCTCTTCGTCGCGGCCTTCCGCGCGTTCACGATGATCGTTCGCGGCGACGCGAAGTCACCGAGCGGCGAGCGGACAAATTGCATCCACTCGCCCACGCCGAAGCGCGGCGAGGCCCTCAGCGCCCCGAACAACATCGTTCGCACTTCGGTGAAGAACTCCGCAGCTTCCGGGAGAATCTCCAGCGCCGGCATGGGAACGCCGAGCGCTTGCGCTTCGTTCTCCATTCGCGCGCGCAGCGTCGCGACGTGGGCGTGTTCGGCGATCATCTCGTTGATGCCCTCGAACAGAGACGCGAGGCCGTGTTGAACCTTCGCCATCGGCGCGGCGAAGCCGTCGCCGTTCATGCGTCCGACGGCGCTGTGAACCGCGCGGCGAAACTGCGCTCGCGCTTGCTCGCGCTCGGCGCGTGCGGATTCTTCTCGCGCGGCCGCTTCGAGGCTCGCGCTTCGTTGCTCGGCCGCTTCGGCGATCGGTGCGAGCGCTCGCGCTGCGACGGTTCGGCGGTCGACCTCAGCGCGCGCCGCGTCGACGCGCGACCACATCGCATCGCTCGGGTTCTTCGCGTACGCGGTTTCGGCCGCGGCGAGCGCGCTCGCGCTGCGCTCGAGGTCGGCCCTCGCCGCGGTGAGCCGCTCGCGCGCGTTCTTCGCTTCGGTCTGCGCGGTCTTGAGTTCGTCGGTGATGTTCATCGCTCGTCGTTTCTGCGGCGGTCGCGCCGCTCGTTGGGTTCGTGTCGGTCAGCTCGGCGCGACTACGCCGCGCCCTTCGGTCCATCGAAGCTCGGCGCGGTGGCGGACGCCTGGGGGCGCTGAGGGCGCATCGGGCCGCTCCATCGCCGCGGCTTCATCGTGGGCGCGTCGGGCTCGAGGCACGCGCGAGCGCTGTGAACGCGCACGGTCGCGCGGTCGCGATGCCGCGCGATGATCGCCCGCACGGCTTCGAGGTCGCGCGAGCGCATCGCCTGTTGCAGCTCGGCGCGCTCGTCGCCTTCGAGCTTCGAGAGCAGCTCCCGCGCGCTGAGAGCACGCGCAGCGCCAGCCTGCGGCCGCTCGCCAGCGCTCACGGCAACGCACCCTCGCTCACGAGCTCGTGAGCGCCGCGCTCGGCGGCGTCGCGGATGCGCGCCAGTCGGGCCGCGCGGGAGCGAGCGAGGACGGCCCGAACCTTCGCGCGGCCTTCGTCGGTGCGAGCCCCGGTCGACAGACCCCCGTGCATCGCGCAGCGCCCGTTGCGCGGCGCGGCCTCGCCAGCGAGCCACACAGCGGGCGCGCGGCAAGCGTGGCCGTCCCTGCATCGCGCGCCGCAAAGCACGCGGGCGGGGACCGGCGCGAGCGCTGGCGAGCGTCGGCGCCGAGCTGCATCGGGCCGGCGTCGGCGCGCGGCGAGGGCAGCCACGGCGCGCAGCGTTTCCGCGCGGCGCGCGCGCTTTTCGTCGGGAGTTCGCTTCGGGTGATCCATCAACGAAAGTTATACCCCATGACGCGAGCCATAAGCACGGTTGATGCTCACTTTTCGCCGGGAGCTCTCGCGTTCGATCGCGCTCGCGCTTCGTCTCGATCGCGTCGCATCCGCGGCGGCGCGGCGAGGCCTTCGAGCTCGGCCGCCTCGAGCCGCGAGAGCGGCGGCTACCGCGCGCCCGCGTTGACCCCATGCCGCGCACGTAGTGCCCAGATATTCGCCGCGGTCGAAGCGGCGCCCGCGTCTCACCCCATGCCGTGAGCGCGCGAGGGAGCGTGCGTCAGAACCCCCGGCGAAGCCCTCGCACCCCATCGCGCGCGAGCGCGCCGAGCACGTAAAGAAACCCGGCGTCGAGCGCGAGCGCCGCTTCGGGCGCGGAGCCGCACGGCCCGCGTGCACCCCATGACCCGCGCTCGCAAGCGCGCGAAAGTCCAGAAACCGCGCAGGAGCCTCGCTAGCGCCCGCGAAGGGCTCGCCGGTGCGCTCGTCGGTTCAAGGTCGCTCCGTGGCGCTCGTCGGGCGAATACGCGGGACGCTGGGCGACTGCGCGCCCCCGTGGTGCCTGCATCGGGTACGGGGCGCATCCTCGCCGCTCACCCACATCGTGCGAGCCTCGCACGGCTTCCCGTCGGCCCGTGGCGCCCCGCACTTCGGCCACGCTTCCCGCTGCGCTCGGCGCTCGGCCCGCTCGTCCCTCTCCCGTGTCTTCGCGATCGCCAGCGCGAGGCGCATCCGCTCGGCCATGAGGGCATGCGCGGTTCGGGGGTCACGGCGCGCGAGCGCCTCCCGGATGCGCACGGCCAACGCGGCGAGCTCGTCGGCGGCGTTGTCCATCGCTACGCCGCCCTCCGCTCGCGCTCGTCGGCGGCCATCCCGTGGCAGAGCTGCCCCGCCTCGAGCGAGAGCAGCGGTACGTCCATCATCGCGGCGCTCATGCTGCCACGGCGAGCATCTCACGGACCTTCGCGGCCAGCTCGGCGGGGATCGCCAGTTCGCCCGCGCGTCCGTTCACCCTCAATTGGACCCATCGGGCTCGTGAAGGTCGTTGAGGTCGTCGCCACGGTCCGAGAGGACGGCCGCGGCCATGGGCGGCATCACGAGCGCGGGCGCGAGCGGCCGGGCGGCGACGTCGTACGCGGGGCGCGTGGAGGTAGTTGTAGCGTCGATTCGACCTGCGTTTTTTGCGGCGCAGCCGTCCGTCACAACCTCGCCAAAAAAACACTCCAAACTCTCTGCGCGTGTTCCTGGCGTAGCGTCGCCGCCCTCCGCTCCCTCCCTATCTCTCTCTGTATTACTTCTATCTGTATATGTTGAGATAGTTGAGATGGTTGTGATGGACGCGGTTTTAATGCGGCTTCGTGAAGTCTCATCCTGTCTCATCGTGGCGCTGTCATCGCTGAGGTTGGAGGCTTCTTCGCCGGGGTCGTCGGTGGCGTCGGGTCGCGCGCCCATGTCGACGCGGACGCGCTCGCCGCGCGGGCGGTACACGCGACGAAGCCGCGCGCCTTCGCGCACGTCGACACGCTCGAAGCCAAGCCGGCGCATGCAGACGCCCACGCGCGTCTCTGCCTTTCGATCGATCCGCGCGTCTTCGAACCCAAGCACTTCAACGAGAACGCGCCGAGTGGTGATCTCACCGACGGCGCCGAGCGCCCATCGGGAGACTTTCTCGTCCCACGACTCATCGCGGCCCACGAACCGCTGCGAAAGCTCTTCGGCTCGCTCGGCCTGTTCGGCCGACAGCCACCACGCTTCGCCGGCGCGGTACGCTTCGACAGCTTCGGCCCAGAGCTGCTTTCGCTGCGCGCGGAGGGTCTCAATGTCGATCGCGCCTGGCACTTTGACCGTCCAGAAACGGCGGTTGCCGGTCTCGTCGTACAGGAACGCGTCACCGTTCACCGTGCCACAGAACACGAACGAGCGCTTGAACGTCTCGACCGAGCGGGCGTACGGGCGTCGCAGGTCATCGGCCCGGCGAGAGAGGACGTTCTTGATTCGCTCGACGGCGCTCTTTCGGGTGATGCCGTCGAGTTCACCGAGCTCGATAATCCACGCGCGGTGCGCCGCGAGCAGTCCATCTTTCTCGAAGTCCTGCACCGAGTCGCAGAAGTAGTCCCCGCCGAGCGTCGCGAAGAACGTGCTCTTGCCGACGCCCTGCTCGTCGCCCTGCAGAACGAGCATCGTGTCAGCCTTGCAGCCCGGCTCGAAGGCGCGCGCGACGGCGGCGATGAACCACTTGCGCACCATGAGCGCCTCGGTTGCGCCGCCGTTTCCGAGGATGATCCGCGCGACCGAATCAAGCCGCGGCATCCCGTCCCACGCGAGCTCCCTGAGCTCGTTGCGTACCGGGTCGAACGCGTGCTCGCGCGCGACGCACATGACCGCATCGCTGAAGAGCTGCGGCCCCGGCGTGATGCCCCAGCGCAACTCGATCTGTTCGAGCAGCCGCATCATCAGCCACTCACCAATCGGCTGGTCGCGAAACTCGGGCTGCAGCGTGCGCTCGTTGAACGAGAAGCCCCCGAATTCCGTGTCGCCGCGGAGCACGGCGCAAGTGTTCGCGTACGTGGTCTTGAGCTTGTTTCGCTTGTCCTTTGACAGTCCGCGAAGCCACGGCGCCTCTTCGGGTGGGCGCGAGTTCGGGATGTCGCTCGCGCCGGGCGGCGCGTTGCTCGGTGCACCGGGCGGTGCGTTCGCACCGGGCGGCGCGTCGGGCGGCGCGTTGGCCAGGTCTTCGCGGCCGCTCATGAACAAGCCTCCCTCTCGCGGTTCGCGCGCTGCTCTCGCGCTCGTTGCTGGTCTGCCTTCGCCGCGTCCGCGAAGAACCTCGCGACGACGGGGAGCTCGCGCGCAACAACGTGAAGGCCGCCCCACCCGACTCGCCGCCAGACGCCACGCTCCAACATCTCGAATTCGATCGAGACAACCGCGCAGCGCTCGGCGCCCTCGCCGCCCCACGACGCGCGCAGGACGAGCCGCGAGCCGCGCGGCCCGTGGCGACGCTCGTACAGGACGAGTTGCGGCGGCAGCCCGTCCGTTGCCGTGTCCTCGGACGAGCGCAGCGCCGGAACACGGTCGACCGCCTCTACCACGGCAAGCGCAGTGCGGGCGCCTTCGAGCAAGGCAGACACCGCCGCGTTGCGGTCCTCGCCGCGCAACTCGAGCGCGCCGCGCGCGCGCGTCTCGAGGCCGCAGAGTCTTCGCAGGTCGATCATCGCGACACCTTCACCGCGCGAGCGGTCGGCGGATGGCAGCGCGCGCAGCGGGCCGGCTGCGGTCCAACGAAGCGCCCGCACGAGCTGCAGAACCGCGACGGCGCGAACGTCGTCGGATGCACCGCGCGCCCAACGAGCTGCGCGAAAGTCTCCGCGCGAACGATCACCAGCGCAGCGCGCTCGTGCGATCCCCACGCGAGGGACGCGCCCGCATCGGTGAGCGCGTGCGCGTGGCGATGGGTGAGGTTGCGCTCGCCGCAGAGCTTGAAGCGCTTGGGCGCGCTCACGGTGGCGAGGGTGATCCGAGCATCGCGCGCGGCGCGCGGCTCCGGTTTGCGGCGAAGGATTCGCGAGCGGGGTGCTTGATCGCTTTTCATCGTGGTGGCTCCGGTGAGATCAGGCCGCGCCATGGGCGGGCCGGGGCAACAGAGGACCGCTCGCCAGCGTGGCGGCTTGTCCCTCCGCAAGAATGAGAACGGGGCTGATTCGCGAGCCGCGCGCCTTGCTCGAACGAGCGCAGGACGGCTCGCCGGGGGGCCCTTCCGTCGCCGCGTCTGAGCGCCGGGCGAGCTGCGTTTGCGTGTCGGCGCTCGACGGCGCGACGAGCGCCGCGCGCGCATTGCGAGCAGTCCTGGCGACGTTGCCGACCAGCCGCGAGAGCTTCAACGGGGCGAGTTCGGGCGCCATCAACGCACCCTCCGCGCGATGCGCGCGAGCTCGTCCGCGTCGAGCGAGTCGAGCGCGGCGAGGTCGCCAGCGATCGCGAGCCCGCGGGGAGCGCCAGGGACGAGCGCGGCGAGAGTCCCGCGCGTTCGCTCGACGGGGGCGCGGCGCGAGGCGGGGCGGTTCGGCTTTGCAGGGCGCTTGCGCTTGGGCGCTGCGCGGCGTAGGGATTCCATCGGGTTGTCGTCGTCGCCGGTCTTCTCGTTCGCTTCGCGTGGTGGCAGGGCGAGCGAGAGGACCGGCGCCTTTCAGGCTGCGCGCTTCGGGCGCGAGCCTCGCTGGTGTTGGGGCGCTCGCGTCGGAGCGAGCCCGGCGCGAGCAAAGATCGCCGCGGGCGATTCGTCGCCCGCCGCGGTTGAATTCGTGTGCGCGCTCGGCGCGCTCGAGGGAGGCGACGCGGGGCGCTTCGAGCCGAGCGCTTCGACGGCGCGATCCCACTCGGCGCGAGCCATGAACACCGCGTGACCGACACGGGACACAGCGAAGCCCTCGCGCTCGAACGCGGCGAAGGTCTCTCGCGCCCTGCGCTTCGACCCGAGCAACGCCGTAGCGGCCTCGAGGGTGATCGCGTCGGGCGCCTGCGCCTGGCTCTCGTTCGTCTCGATCGCCGCGCGGATGCTCGCCGCCTGCGCCTTCAATGCGTCGCCCTGCGCGTCGAGCGACGCGGCCAGCGCGAGCAGTGACGCGGGCGAGGTCATCATGCCGCGCCCCGCGTGTCGGACGGCTGCATCCGGCGCGAGCGCTCGGCCTCGAGCGAGTCCGCTGCGCGCACGACACACAGCAGAGTCGCGGCCTTCACCGGCGCACCGGCGATCACCCGCACGACTGCGCTCTCGCTCACACCCGACCGCGCGACGAGCGCACGGATGCCGAACACGTCCCGCGCTCGGGTAACGCGCTCTCGATCAT
This sequence comes from Myxococcales bacterium, assembly GCA_013298625.1. Classification (GTDB taxonomy): domain Bacteria; phylum Myxococcota_A; class Polyangia; order Polyangiales. The sequence goes on along the minus strand of JAAFIF010000017.1, from coordinate 108,786 downwards.
CGGCGGATGGGTGTCTCTCTGTGGGCTTGCGCATCTCGGAACCTCGTTGGTGATGCGACGTTGCCGCGGTTTCCGTGGGCGCGGTCGCGACTGCCGCGGTGCACATGTGCCCCGCGAATTACACATGTGAATCTCGAATCATGGTTGACCGCCGCCGCGGCTCGTGCCGCGCATCGCGCGCACACGTTTTCAAGCAGCGCTCGCGCGGCCCTCATCCCGCCGCGCGCTCTCACGGGTCATTCACCATCGCGCGCGCTTCGTCCTCTGTGAGCCCCGACGCGACGAGCTGTGCATCAACGGCATGCGTGAACACGTCGAACGCCCCGTTGTCGCGCTCGACGGCGCGATACCCGCCGCGTCCGATCATGCGCGACAGAACGCGCGCGGCGAGCTCGCCGTCGAGGTCGACCACCGCGACGCGAGCCCCGTAGCCGTTGCTCACGATGGCGAGTCGCGCATCGCGCGGGAGGTCGGGCCAGTCCGGCATGCACGGCGCTTTCCCGCCCATGACCACCCCGCCGACCGGGACGCCTTCCCACATCACCACGAGCGCGAACGCGCCCGGCGCCCACCCCTGCACTTCGAGAATCCCTCGCACTTCACGAACGGCCGCGAGCGCCGTCTCTTCGGTGATGGTGTGCTCGGTCGCCTTCGTCTCGATCGCCTTCGCCGCTCGCTTCGCCATGACAATGCCTCGCCGCTGCGCGTCCCACAGACGCACGACTCCCGTTGCACGCGCGTCCCCGTCGGGCCGTGCGCTCTCGATCGCGTCGAGCCCCATCGCTCGCGCGTTCTGTTGGGTGCCTTCGTGGCGCCCACGTCGAGACACCAGCGCGAGCCGATGCCCCGACGAAGGGACACGAACTCAGCCGGTGATGACCGCCCCCACGGTCGCCCCTTGAAAACGTGTGTCGGTCAGTTGTTCGTGTCGTCGTCGTCGGCGCACGGGTCGTACTCCGCTGCGCACAACTCGAAGTCCATGTTCACCAGCTTGCCGAACGCGACGAGCAACGCCATCGAAGGCGAGCTGTTGAACCTGTCCTGATACCGGAACTCTTCGCCGGGGATCGCTTCGGCTAGCTCGCCCAGCAACATCGGCAGCTCGTGAAAGCCGTCCGCGACGCGCTTCTCCGGCTCGTCGTACGTCTCTGGCGAGAACTCGAACGCGTAGCTCCACTGGTGAAGGTGAAAGCGAAACTGCCCCGCGTACGCGAGACGGATCGCCGTCTCGAACGCTTCTTTCGGCGAGCACTGCCACAGGCGCGCGAGAAAGCCCCCGGCGTTCCCCGCGCCGATGCCCACGTAGGGCGAGCGCTCTTTCTGCTCGCTGTCGCGATTGCACCACTCGCGATGCATCGCGACGCGTTGCTGGTCCGTGCCCGTCGGCGGGTCGATCACCGCGAAGGGCGCGCGCTCCACTGCATCCGGGGTGTTCGTGGTGGTTGCCTTGTCCGTATCCGTTGGGTTCATCGTCGTTGCTCCTGTGACTCTCGATCGCGACCGCGCACCGCGCGCGCTCCGTCGAGCCTGAAAACGCTACCCGCGACGCGCGAGCCGTGCTCGCTGCGCGGGACGTAGGCTGTCGCTCGCTCTGTTGCGGGAGCTCCCGCACACGTCGGGCGATCATCGCGAACCCTCCCTCTCGAGCCGCGCGAACACCGCCCACCCCGACGCGAGCAACGCGGCCAGTTCTGCGCCTTCGTCGCCCACCGTCGCGGCAGTCCGGTTGCCGCAAGCAACCACCGTCTCTGCCCGCTCAATCGAGCGTCGCGCGAGTTCGGTCAGCACCCGCCCGACGATGGCGAACACGCCGGGGTGCCTGCGCAGTCCGAGCGCCGCGAGAGCGAGTTGCGCGTCGTCGCGTCGGTCAGCGAGGCATTCGACGGCTTCGAGCCACGCGAGCGCGTCGGTGTTGTTGGGGTTGGTCTTCATGGTGCGAGAGCAGCGCGCGAAAACGGACAACCTCGGCCCGCGCGCTGCTCTCGATCCATGCTCGCCCGCCGTCCCCCTCTCCCTACGCCCCACATCCAAGCGGGGCGCAGAGCGAGAGGGGCGACGCTGCGTATCGCGTCGATTCATCTGATATCACTGGATACACCAACACGCAAGCCCCTGATATCGACCGCTACAACTTTGTGATGTATGGTCACGACATGGCATCGCCCAAGAAGGCCGCGAAGGCCGTCGAGCCCGAAGCGTCGACAGAGCTTTTCGTGAGAAACATCCCGCCTCACGTCGCCGAAGCGATTGACCGCTGGTCGAAGGAATGGACCGCCGAGCGCGGGACGAAGGTCACGAGGGCCGACGTCGTGCGGGAGCTTCTTCACCGCGCAGTGAAGCGCGCTGCGAAGGGCGAGGCGCCGTGAGCAAAAGGAGCGTCACCACTGAGCGCGCCTCGGAGCTGTACCAGACGCTGACCGCCGCACGAGAGCTGCTCGTTCAGACTGTTCAGCCTGGGAAATTCCAGAATGGAGTCGACGCAAGGGTTGTTCCCCGCGCGTCGTTTGCGGCGGCGATCGAAAGACTTCGCGTGGCCTCGCTGCCCGCTGCGCTGCGCGCAGCAACGAACGAGCTCGCAGGGGCTCCGTGGGTCGCACGGTCGCAGGACCAGGTGCTGGTCGATCCGGCCGAGTGGCAGACGTGGCAGACGAAGATCACGAACCTGACGGCCTCGCTCGACCTCGCCATCGCGACGCTCGAACTCGTGCACGCCCCGCGCGACGCATCCACGGTTCTCGTGCGGATCCCGGACGACGTGAGCTCGCTCGATGATCTCGCGAAGACCGTCGCGACCGTCTCTCGGATCATCGACCAGACAGCGCTCCGCTTCGCGTCGGGCACCGTCGAGTTCCGCGGGGTCGAACACGGCTCGAGCTGGCTGGTTCTCGCTGCGGCACCCGCCGTCCTGGCGTTCATCCGTCACTTGCTCGCGGCCTTCAATGAGTACGCAAAGGAGCGCGCGGCGATTGAGCGGACCAAGGTCATCTCGCGAGGGCTCGCGATCGACAACGAGGCTCGCGAGATGACCCTGAAGTCCACCGATGCGCTGCTCGCCGCGCTCACCACCAAGTACGCCACCATCCTCGCGCGTGTGCCGAGGGCCAACGAGCCGAAGGACGCACCGCTGCCGAAAGTGGAAGAGGAAGCCATCACCGCTGCTCAGAACGCGCTGAAAGAACTGTGGGCGATGACCACGCGCGGAATGGAGGTGCGGCTGCAGCTCGAAGCCAAAGAGAAGGGCGAGGCAACGAGCACGCGGCCAGCGCTCACCAGCGTTCGAGAGGTCGCGCAGCTCGGGGCCGGGGACGCGTCGGCCGGCGACAAGCCAGACGGCGGCGGATCATCGGGGCCGTCGGGCGGCGGGTCAACGTAGCGAGCGCCGCTCTCGCGACCACTCCCCCGACCACTCTCGCGGCGCTGTCGGTCCACTCTGCGACCGCTCGCCCTCCGCCCTGTCGACGCGCCGGCGTCCACTCTCCCCCGCCGCTCTCGATCGCCGCGCAGCGTCGGCGCCGAGCTCGAAGCCCTCGCCCTCGAGCCGCGCGAGCGGGCGCCGTCGGTGGGGATCACCCTCGCCGCGCGCGCTCGGTCGCGAGGTCAATCACCGGCCCGTCGCCAGGGTCTACCAGCTCGGCCAGGGCGCGAGCCGCGACGCGCACGAGCACAGCATCCCCGCCCTCGAGCCCCGCGCGGACTGCATCCCCCAGAGCCGCGACGAGCGCGCGCCGCGGGCTTCGGTCGCCCCGCTCTCGATCCGTCCCGCAATCGTCTAACGGATGGACGAAACCGGGCGAAACGGGACGATTCGGGGGGTGGGGCGTTGGTGTCACCCCCCGGTTTTCGCGGGGAAAACACGGGGAGGGAGAAACGTTGGCGGCCAGGTAGGACGTTGCTGTCACAGCCTGGCCGCTCAAGGATGCGAGGGAAGGATCGATTCTCTCGAAGCGTTCTCTATGCACACGAAAAAGGCCTACACTCTTCAACTCTGGCCGATGGAACCGACCAGAGAAGCGCACTACAAGCTACGTGAAGCGTAAGTAGGGATCGAAGGGCCCTTCGATCGAAGGAAGCGAGGACAAGCAGTTCGAAGCTGTTACGTGAAGCGTGAAGCGAAGCGATGAAAGCGAAGCAAGTAGCCCTCTGTGCCAGAGATTTGAGCCGCCACTCTCTTCTCTACCGGTGAGGGACCCGGGTCGGTGACCGACCGCAACTACACTTCGCAACCATCGTGCCGTCGGGGGTGGGAATACGAGTCCGAGCAAGTCACGTGGTGAAATCCGCGCGACTCGCTCGGCGCTCGTCCGGTGACGCGCGTGCGTACCCCCGTGCGCTCTGACATCGCTGTCACGAACGGCCGCGATCCGAACCCCGCTGCACAGCCCCCCTCCCTGCGAATTGCCTCGCAGAGTGGTCAGAACACGGCGTGCGCAGTGGCGCCGCCGTAGAACCCGATCAGCGAGAAGCCGCCTTCGAGACGGATGTCGAAGTGCCGGTGCGGCCGGATGTGAAACGCCATGTGCGGCAGCGAGAGCCACGGGATGAGCAGCGGGACGTAGCCTCCACCGGCGTTGACCCAGTTGTTCTCTTGGTAGCCGCCGGTGCCGCGCCCTTGCGAGTCGACCTGGTCGGCGAAGTGGTTGTTCACGTTGCTGTTGCACGGCTCGCTGGGCATGGCGTCGCTCATCGTGCACGCCGCGTAGCCGGACGGCGTCATGGCAGGCCGCGCTTGATAGCGGTTGAGTCGGCCGGTCATTCCGCCGGCGCCGATGCCCGCGCCGATCTGAAACTCGAAGAAGCGATTGGCGCGGATGCCGTAGAGAAAGTGCGACGTGACCTGGATGGACCAGAGGTCGACCTTGATCTGCTCGGTCGCGCTGATCGGCTCGTTGAGCCCGCGCAAGTGGCCGTAGTCGGCGTAGTAGCCGGAGTATTGAACGCCGAGGACGATGTCGACGGCGCCGTTGCGGTAGACGAACTCGGGGCCCGTCACGACGCCACCGCCGCCAGCCCACGGGCCGTCGACCTTCGCGAACAACCCCACGATGAAGGTCGGAACGCCGTGGTACCAGAAGCGCCACCCGAGGCTGTACGTCGCGCCCACGTCGCGCATGAGCATTCGATTGGGATCGCTCGGCGGCAGGTTGTCGGGGTTCGAGCCCGCGGCGTTCATGCGGGCGTTGTCTGCGACGGCGTTGTTCGCAGGAATCGGCGAGGTCGTCACCGTGGGCGCAGGCGCGCCCGCGGTCGCTGCGGTGTTCGCAGGCGGTTCAGAAGCCGGTGCGGTCTGCGCAAAGGCAACAGGCGCAGCGAGGGCAGCTGCGCCGACAAGAGCAAGGACGGGACTCCACTTGGGCACGACGGTGTTCTCCTCGCGGTGACGTTACGCCGTTGCTCGCACGACGATCAAACTCGCGATCGAAAACTCGCCCTCTTTCGCGCGACATGCGCAGAGTCGACCCCGCCGTGCACCCCCTCGCCTCGCGATTCGCCTTGCTCGCCGTGGGGCTCACCGCCCTGTCACCATCGATCGCCGCGGCGCAACAGCAGCCCGCTGTCAGCCCCGAGAGCTCCGCGCCGTGCGTCGACGAGCCGAGGCTCCGCGACGCCGCGCGGTACGCGCTCGAGCACGCCGAGCATTTGACCACCGAAGCGCTGCGGGCAAGCGCCGAGCAGAGCGGCTTCGCAGCGCCTTCGATCCGCGTCTGGGTCGGCCGCGGGGCAGAGCGCGCAGCGGACGCCGAGATCACCCGCTGGATCGCAGCGCAGTCGCTGGACCGGCGCGTCTGCCGCGTCGCGCGGGTGAGCGACGGCGCGCTTCACGCGGTCGTGCTCGCGCCGCGAAGCGCGGAGTTCACAGTGAATTTGCAGACGAACGAAGCGGCGAGCACGGTCACGTTCGCCGCGCGCTTCGCCGTCCCGCTGCGCAACCCACACGTGGTGCTCACCTCGCCCGAGGGGCGATCCTTCGTCGCGCCGCTCGACCGCGCGCAGGTGCTTCCGACGCGCGGGGTGTGGAGCGCGCAGCTCGTCGGCGAGTCCGAGCAGGGACCGATCGCGTGGGCTCGGCGCACGATCACCGTCGGAGCGAGCGCCGAGGCCGCCGAGCGAGCGGGCGTCGGCCCCATTCGCGACGAGCGCGGCTGGCTCAGCGCGCTCAACCGCACAAGGGCGACGTTGGGCGCGCAAGCGCTGCGCAACGACCCGCTGCTGCTCGCGGTGGCGCGCACCCGAGCGCGCGCGTGCGCCGCGCAGTCCACGGTTGCGCACGCGGTCGTCGAGGGAGACACCCCCGACGCGCACCTGTCGCGCGAGGGGATTCGCAGCGCTCAGGTCGCAGAGAACGTGGCGCGCGCCGCGACGTTGGACGAAGCGTTCGCGCGGCTGGATCGAAGCCCTGCGCACCGTCGGGTGCGCATGGACGGGTCTTTCGACGCAGCGGCCATCGCCGCGGTGCACGCGGAGGACGGCTGGTACGTGATCGAGCTGTTCGCGCTTCGCCCCGCGTTGTCGCAGTGAGCGCTTCCCCGCTCGTCCTCTAGAGATTCCCGCGAGGCGAAGTGCGGACGAACAGCGTCGATCGACGGAGACGAAGAGGGCTCAGGCCTTCTTCGCGTTGGCGACGGCGACGGTCAGGCGCGAGATCGAGCGCGCCGCGGTGCTGCGGTGCATGACGCCCTTGGTCACTGCGGAGTCGAGCGCCGACGTCGCGGTGGCGAGGGCCGTCGCTGCAGCGGCCGCGTCGCCGTTGGCGAGGGCGGTGCGAACCTGCTTCACCACGCCGCGGACGGCGGTCTTGGCAGAGCGGTTGCGGATGGTGCGCTTGATGCGTTGGCGGTTGCGCTTTTCGGCAGAGGAATGATTGGCCACGAGTCAGACTCCTGAAACTACGTATTCCGAACGGGGGCGCGGAGGGTTACCCGACGAGCGTGTCTTCGTCAAGGCTGCCCCGCGGTCGATGAAGAACGGCCCCGAATTTTCTCGGCGGTCGCTCGGTACAATTGCGCTGCGGCGACGTCGCCGCAATCGAGGGCGCTCGCCGCTGCGCGCCGCAGCAATCCCTCCGCGGTGTCGACATCGCCTTGGCTCGCCGCGACGTCGGCGCGAGCGGCTTCGCAGCGCGCGAGGTCCGCGAACAAGCCCGAGCGATGCGCGGCGCTGGTGGCCTCGCTGAGCGCGCTCTCGGCGGCGCTGTGCTGCCCTGCAGCGACGAGGGCCTTGGCCATGCGCAGCCACACGTCGATGCGCTGCCGCGAGACGCTGCGCGGGTCGTGCGTCGTGCGCTCGACCTCTTCGAGCGCCGCGTCCGCAGCGCGCAACTGCGCCACGGCTTCGAACGGAACGCCCTGATTCAAATCGAAATCCGCCCGCAGCTGCGTGAGTTCAGCGGTGAGCGAGTGCGCGTTGAGCTTTCGCGCGCCGCGCAGCGCGTCGTCGGCGACGCGCGTGGCCTCGGCGACGCGACCGCGACCGAAGAGAGCGCGCGCGAGCACGAGCTGAAGCCGAATGAAATCCTGGCTGCCGCGCGGCGCGAGCTCGAGCGCCTCGCGAAGCACTCCTTCGGCCTCGGCCACCTCGCCAGCGCGCGCGAGGGCGTCGCCGAGCTTTCTCGCGAAGATGGTCATGGCGCGCTCAGGGTCGTCGATCTCGCCGCGGTGGAGCTCCCGACGCGAGCGCTCGAGGCCGCGTCGCAGCGCGAGCACCGCGCCGAGCTCGTCGCCCCGCGCGTTGGCGCGATCCGCCACGGTCTCGAGCAAGAGCAGCGCCTGCGCGGCTTCGTCCGCGTGCGCGGCGAGCAGCGCCCGCACTTCGATCGGCAGGTCCGAGGTCTCGTCGAGGATTCTTCGCGCGAGGTCCGCGCGGACAGCGGCGCTGGTAGCCGACTCGACGACCTCGCGGATGAGCTCGTGCGCGATCGACAACGTCCCCTTGTTGTCGATGATCCACCAGCGGGACTGCAACGAGCGCCACGTCTGCTCGTCGACCGGCTCGCCGATGACGGCCTCGATGCGGGCGGGCGCGGCCTCTCCGACGAGGGCGAGCGCCTGCAACACCTTGCGCGCCACGGGCGGCAATCGATCGAAGCGCGAGGCAACGACGTCGACCACGCGGCTCGCGGGCTGCGCGCCGCCTTCGAACATCCACCGCGAGGTCTGATCGACGAGCAGCGGAAGCACCTCGGCGCCCTCGAACGCGGGCGGCGAGTACCAATCTCCGAGCAGCGACTGCGCGACCGCTTGGGCCTGCGTCTGCGTGAGCCCCGAGAGGACGATCACCTCGCCGTCGCGCCATCGCGGCTCGACCCGAGGCAGGTGCGTGGCGACGAGCAGCACCGACGCGTCGAGGTCCATCGCGCTCACCAGCGAGAGCACCGCAGCCGAGGCGGTGTCGACGCGGTGCAGCTGATCGACCAGGATCACGCACAGTCCGGACTTCGCCCGCGCCGCGGCCGAGCGCAGCGCGAAGCCCACTGCGTGAGCCACGGCAGGCCTGCGCGCGCGGCCGTCGAGCTGAACCGCGCCCTCGCCGAACAATTCGTCGAAGCCCGCGCGCACGGCGGCGTCGAGGTTCTTCGCGGCGGTCTGGCGCGAGAGCCAGTCGATCGGGTTGACCGTCGGATCGAGCCCGAGGCAGGCGCGCACGATCTGGCGAATGGGCACCCACGCGACGCCGGCCCACGACGGGTCGGGCGTGGCGTACACGACCAGGTCGCCGGCGCTGTTGCAACGCTGGATGAACTCGCGCACGAGCCGCGATTTGCCGACGCCGGTCTCTCCGGTGATACGCACAGAAAAGACGCTGCGCGCGAGCGCTTTGACGCGGGTCTCGTCGAGCACCGCGAGCTCGTGCTCGCGCCCGACGAAGCGCGCGATCGTCTCGGGCTTCGGCGGCGCAGGCGGGGCCGAGGTGTTGAGCGAGCGAGGGGCCTCGGTCACACCGTTCATCCTGTAGCCGCACTCGCTGCAGAACTTCGCGCCGCGCGCGAGCGGCGCGCTGCAGCTCGGGCACGCGATGGCCTCGAGCGTGTCGCGAGGGTTGTTGGGCGGCACGCTCTCGCGCAGCGCCACCTGCAGCGCCTCGGCGAACTCGAGCGCGTTCTGATAGCGCTTGTTCGCGTCCTTCTCCATCGCGCGAAACACGACCTTCGCCAGCGACTCCGGGATCGTCGGGTTGATCGCCCGCGGGTCCGGGATCGGCTCGGTCATGTGCAGCAGAACGACCTGCGTGGGCGAGTCCGCTTCGTACGGCAGGCGACCGGTGAGCACCTGGTAGAGCATCACGCCGGTCGCGTACAGGTCGCTTCGCGTGTCCGGCGGATCGCCGCGGCCCTGCTCGGGCGCCATGTAGTCCGGCGTCCCGCAAACGATGCCGGGCATGGTGACCGAAGGAGCGACGTCGGCGCGAACCTTCGCGAGCCCGAAGTCGACGACCTTCACCGAGTCGCCGCCGGTGCGCAGGCGCTCGATGATCACGTTCTCTGGCTTGATGTCGCGGTGGATGATCCCGAGCTCGTGCCCTTCTGCGAGCGCCGCGAGCACCTGTCGAACGATGTCGACGGCGCGCGGCGCGGGCAGCGGGCCTTCTTCCCAGAGGATGTGCGAGAGGTCTTTTCCTCGAAGAAACTCCATCACGAGGTAGAGCAGCCCCTCGTCGGTGCGACCGAAGTCGATCACGCTCACGGAGTTCGGGTGGTTCAGCCGCGAGCTCGCGCGAGCCTCTGTGTAGAAGCGCGCCGTCGCGTTTTCGTCAGCGATCAGGTGCTGGTGGATCACCTTGACGGCGACGGTCTTGCCGAGCGCGACCTGTTCGCCGCGATAGACCTTGCCCATCCCCCCAGAGCCCACGTGCTCGAGCACGACGTACGCGCCGCCGAGCTTGCGGCCAATGAGCGGGTCGCCGACCTGGGTGCGAAGCGCACCGATCGGAAATCCACACGCCGGACAGAACCGATGTTGGTCCGGACACTCTGCGTTGCACTGAGGGCAGTTCCTCACGGGCGAGACTGTACCTCATTCGCTCGCCGTGGCGACGGACTCTCTCGTCCGTCGTACAATGTCGATCGCCCCTCCGATGACCCCTGCGACGACGTCCCATCGCGCCACGGCGCTCGTTCTCGGAGCGGTCCTGCTCGCGCAGTGCCTGCTCGCGCCGATCGCGCTCGCTCGCTCAGAGCGCACGCCGATCGTGATCGCCGGCGCCGCGATCGCCATGCTCGCGCTGCTCTGGGCGGTTCGCCGCGTGGCAGAAGGAGACCGCCGAGCCACCGCCGTCGCGCTCGCAGGAATCCCGACCTTACTGGCCCTGACTTCGCTCGCCGCCTCGACGCTCCCTCACTTCGACGGCCCGGCGCGCGTCGTCGCAGCGCTGACTGGCGTCGGCTATTTCGCTGCGATTCTGCGGCTTCGCGAGACGGCGGCGCCTCGGCTCGCGCTCGCGTCGCGCCCCTCGCCCGGCGCCACATCCGCGCCAGCGCCGGCCCTGCGCTGGGTCGCCTGGGTCGTCCTGGTCGGCGGCGCGCTCGTGCTCGCGCTCATCGCTCCTGCCCTGCTCGCATCGCGACCCCTCACCGGCGCCGAACGCGCGCTCGGCCCTGGCTTCGCCACAGCGCGCCACGCCGTCGTCAGCGCCTCGGGAATGCTCATGGCCCTCGTCTGGACGCTCGCCGCGGGCCCCAGGCTCGTCCGCGGAAAGGGCAGCCCCTACGGCCGCCGCGCGCGCGCCGTCGCGATGGTCGTCTGGTCCTTCGCGTTCGCCGCGCTCTGGTGGTGGGTCGAGCGCGCGCGGTGATCGCGCATCGGCGGGCCCATTTGCGGTACAAGCTTCGAGCTCTCGCACGCTTCATGAACCACTCGAACAGGACCACTCATGCGACGCTGGAGTGACGGCCTCGTCCGCGCGACGGGCTTCGTCCTCGTCGCTGTTTCGCTCGTCGTGTTCTACCGCGCGCTCGCCGCGGTCGATCGGCGCGAGTTCGTCGCGGCTCTGCTCGGGTCGATCGTCGGGTGGCTCACGCTGAGCGCCGGCGTCGAGTTCATCCGGCCCGAGAGCGCTGAGTGAGCAGGTGCGCCGAGTGACCGCAGCACAGACACGATCTCTGTTGTCACTGGCGCTCGGCGCGCTGGCGGCGTGTTCGCAGGGCCAGGGCGCCTCGAGCGCGGCGACCGCGCTGCCTCCGCCGCGCTCGGGCCCCGTCGTGGCGCGCATCGGCAACGAGGCGATCACCGCCCAAGAGCTCAGCGACTTCGCTCGTCGCGAGCACATCGGCAGCCCGCGCGAGGCGCTCGATCGCTACGTCAACGTCCGGCTGCTCGCGCGTCGCGCGATGAGCAGAGGCGGGCTCGCCGACCCTGTAGTGATCGACACCCAGCGCCGCGCGTCGGTGCAGGCGCTGCTGATCGACGCCGTCGAAAAGCCCGTCAACGATCGCGCGATCCCGCCAGCAGCGCTGCAGCACGCGCGGCGCACGCTCGGCTTTCGACTGTCCCACGGGCCGCTGTTGCACGTCGTGCACGCGCTCGTCGCGCCGCCGCAGGGCGCGATCGTCCCCGACGACCGCGAAGGTCGCCGCGCGCGGGCCGAGGCCATCCGCGGGGCGCTCGCCGCGGCGGGCGCGACGGCGGACGTCGAGCTCGTGCGACGCATCGCCGAAGGCGTCCGCGGCCCCGGGCAGATCCGGGTCGAATCGGTGACCGGCTTCGACCCCACCGGCGCGACAGGAACGCCAGCCTCGATGGACGCGACGTTCGCCGCGGCCGCCGCGACGCTCGAAGCGCCAGGGGCCATCTCGACTGTGGTGGACACGAGCTTCGGCTTTCACGTGATCGTGCTCGAGCGTCGAGAGCCCGCCGCGCCGCCCATCGCTGCGGACGAGCTCGAGCGACAGGTGCGCGCCGAGGCGCTCTTGCTGGCGAGGACGCGGGCGACGCAGACGCTGCTCGGTGAGCTGCGCGCGCGCTATCGGGTGCAGTTCATCGGCGTCGAGGAGCCCGCGCAGTGAAGCCCTCGAGCCGAGATCAAGCGGCCACTGGATTCAGCGAGGTGCTCGACGTGCTCGTGCGCTCGGTGCCCGAGGCGCTTTGCGCGGTGTTCGTCGACCCAGAGGGAGAGACCGTCGACCTCGCATCGCGCATCGATGCGTTCGACGCCCGCATCACAGGCGCCGAGTTCGCGATCGTGTTGTCGCTCGCGCGCAGCTGCTCGGCGAAGCTCACCTCCGGCACCATGCTCGAGTTTCGCGCAGAAGGCCGGCGGCGCAGCGCCATCGCGAGGGTGGTCTCCGAGGGCTACGACCTGGTGCTGCTGGTGGCGTCGCCGACGATCACCGCGCGCGCCGCAGACCAGGTCGCGATCGCGTCGCAAGAGCTCTTGCGCGAGGCGGGGCTGCCATCGCCGCCATCGTTCGCGCGGCTGAGAGGCGCTGAGGCGCCCGCCAAGATCTCGAGCCGATTCAAGGGCTTCGGCCCGGTGCTGATCGACGACGGCGGCGTGCAAAAGCGCGTCGAGCAGACGCTGGGCTTCTACCAGGGCGAGCAGGGCACCGAGGTGCTCGTGCGGCTCGACGACGGTGAAGAGCTGCTCGCGTGGTTCGACACCAACGCCAATCGTTGGACGAGGAGAACACTGTGAACGGAGAGATCGACGAGCTGCTCGCGCGGCCACGGGCGACGCGCGCGGCGATGGTTCGGTGGGACACGATCGAGCCCGCGCGGTGGAGCGCGGGCTTCGAAGCGCTGCGCGAGCTCGGGTTCGACGGCGTCGATCTGCCGATCGTGTGGTCCTCGCACGAGCGTGACGATCGATCCCGGGACTTCTCGAGCGCGCGCAAGGACGTCGACGGCGTGGTGCGCGCGGCGCGGGCCGCGGGGCTCTCGGTGCGCGTGCGAGTCGGACCTCGATGCGTCGAGAGCGAGCCTGGCTACGGTGTGGCGCGATGGGTGCTCGCAGAGCCGCAGGCGCTCGCGCGCAACGCGCGGCGGGGCGCGGTGCTCGAGCCGGTGGGGCTCGTTCCTGCGCCGGCGCCGTCGGTGGCGAGCGGGGTGTACATCGAGGCGTCGCGCGCTTGGGTGCGCGCGGTGGTCGCGCGGTTGAGCGAGCGATCGCTCAGCGAAATCAGCGAGATCGTGCTGGGTCCAGGGACGTTTGCTCCGCTGCGATCGGACGCGATCGAGGGGGACTGCCACCCCGAAGCGGGCCCGCTTCCGACCGACGCCGACGCGCGCGAGCAGCGGGCAGAGCGCAACCTTCGTCGCTACTACGACGCGCTGGTCGACGCCGCGCTCGACGGTGGCGCTTCTCCCTCTGCGCTTCGCCTCTCTCTGATCGGAACGCGCTCTTCCGCGCTCGCCGCGAGCGCGCTCGCCGCATCCTTCGCGCTCGACGCCAGCACTCCGTTCGCCTCGACCGGCACCGACGCGATCTGGCACGAGGTCACCGACGCGATCGCAAACAGCCCGCGCGGCGTGCACTTCGACGTCGCGTGCGGGTCCGCTCCGTTCGCGCGGCCTTTGCGCAACCGCGACGCCGCCTCGGCCGCCCGCGTCGTGCTCGCCGCGGGCGCAGCGTCGATCACCGTTCGCCACGCGTGGGTCGGCGACGGGTGGGTCGGCTCGTTGCTCGACCCGAAGGGCGTCACCCAACGCGTGGCCATGCGCTGGCGCGCGCTCTTCGACGAGTGCGCGTCGATCCCCACGCTCGCCGCGGCCGACGCCGCCGCGAAGCCCAGCGAGCAGAGCTGGATGACCGCGGTGTACCGCGGCTGGCTCGCGCAGTACGACCTGCTCGCTCGCCCCGAAGCGCACGACACGCTGGCGCCGCTCGGGCTGCGCGCAGAGCCGCAGGGCTCGATCTTCGCCCGCGCCGACGGCGCGACGCTGGTGGCTGTCTCGGCCTGTGAGCGCGCCGCGACGCTCTTCGACGACGCGCGACGTTGGCTCGAAGCCGGGCAGCACGAGCTCGCCCCTGGCGCCGCGCTGACGATGCGCGCGCGCGGAGGTGAGCGATGATTCACTTCGAAGGCTTCGACGCTAAGAGCTGGCACAAGATCGTGACGCTCTTCGCCCCTGGGCTCGCCTCTCGGCCGCCCAACGAGCGCGCGCTGCGCGAGCGAACGCCGGGCGGTTTGCTGGTGATCGTGTACCGTGGCGATCAAGTGCGCGCCGCGATCCACTCGCATCGCGGCCGCTGTGCGCTCGACGAGTGGCGCGGGGTCGAGTCGATCCCGAAGCTCGCCGAGCAGTTCGACGCGCGCTTCGCGATCGCCATCGAGGACGGCGCCGTCGAGCTGATGCTCGATCGCTGGGGCGCGCGCGTCGACCCCGACGAGCCCGCGCGCGAGGCGTGGCTGCTGCTCGTCGACGCGGTGCGAGAGGTCGTCGACGAGAAGAAGCTGTATTTTTGGCCCGATCTCGTGCCGGGCGGCGTCCCTCGACCGACGCGCGCCGTGATCGACGCCGCTGCAGAGCTCATCTTGCCCGCGGGAAAGGCAGCGTTCGCGTTGCTCTTTCGCGACGACGCCACGCTCGACGCCGCCATCGTGGTCGCGCGGCCCGTCGGCGCGCCGTTCACCGTGTACGGAGCGGAGAAGATCGTCGCCTCGGTCGGCGCGCTCACCGGCGACCCGCGGCGCGACACGCCGCTCGTGCGCGCTTGGATCGAGCGCGAGCTCGGGCCGGTGCACTTCGGAGCACACACGCGCAGCAGCACCCTCGAATCGCTGCTGCGTTCGGAGCAAGCCGGCGCCTGGTCGCGCGCGTTCAACGAGGGGCAGCTCAAGATCGACCCGACGCCGCCGTGGGTCGTGGCCGCGCTCGGCGCCGACGTCGCACGTTCTGCGCTGGCGCTCGCACGCGGTGCGCTCGGCTCGCTGATGGACCGCGTCGCACCTGCGCTCGAATCTGCGACCCGCGTCGCTTCGGCCCGCGCCACGCTGAGCGGGTTGCTCGGCCTCGACGTCGGCTCGGTGCTCGGCTCGGTCCTGCGTCGCTCGGGCACGAGCGCGACGACGACCGACGACGACAGCGACTGACCGCGCAGCGGCCCTTGAACGAAGGGTGCGCGATCGGTAAGGTGCTTGCGATGACGTCCGAACTCGACAAGCCGCGCGCAGCGATCGCGCTCGAGATCGGCGGACAGCGCATTCGACTTCGCGCGCACGCCGATGAGTCGCATCTGGTCGAGCTCGCGCAGCTCGTCAACGAGCGGTTCGCGACCATTCACGGATCGACGCGCAACGCGACGCCCGCGACGGTGCTCGCGTTGGTCGCGTTGGACCTGGCCGACGAGCTCAACGAAGCCAAGCGCCGCGCCGACGAGGCCAAAGAGCAAGCGCGGCGCGCGATCGCGCAGGCCGAAGCGCGCGAGCGCGAGGTCGAAGTCGCAGCGCGGCGCGCGATCGCAGACGCGATCGAAGAGATCGATCGCGCGCTCGCCGTCGAAGACACGATGCACGCGGCGAGCGATTCGGCCTGAGCGACGACCGTCGCGCTGCGGCGAGCTAGCGTTCGCCGGCGGGCGATGGGTGGGCGCGGGCGCCGAAGATGGCTGTTCCGACGCGGACGAGCGTGGCGCCGGCGCGAACGGCGTGCTCGAGGTCGTGCGTCATCCCCATCGAGAGCTCCGGCAACGCCGAGCGCCCGCCGTGCGCGTCTCGAAGCGTCGCGAGCATCTCGAAATACCGCAGAGACTCCGCAGCTTCGTCCGTCTCGGGCGGCACGGTCATCAGCCCTCGCACGCGCACGTGAGAGAGCCCTGCGCACGCGTCGAGCACCGCCGACAGCTCGTCCGGCGCGCACCCTGACTTCTGCGACTCTGCTCCGACGTTGACCTGCACGAGCACGGGCAACGAGCGGCCCTGCTCTGCGCACTGCCGATCGAGCGCCGCCGCCAGCCGTGCGCTGTCGACGGTGTGCACCATCGCCGCGCGGGCCACGACGTCGCGAGCCTTGTTGCGCTGGAGGTGACCGATCACGTGCCACTCGATGCCCGAACAGTCCGCGAGCGCGGCGGACTTGGCGCAGAGCTCTTGGACGTAGTTTTCTCCGAACGCGCGCTGGCCCGCGTCGAACGCAGCGCGGACCGACGCGTCGTCGTGAAACTTCGATACCGCGACGAGACGTACTTCGCCTGGCTCACGGCCGCACGCCGCGCACGCCGCGTCGATGCGCGCGCGAACGGCCTGCAGCGAGGCGGCGACGGCGTGGCGCCGTCCGTCATCGATCACAGCGGAAATCCATCGAGCGCGCCGAGGTCGAGTAGCACTTCGACCACGCGATGGATCGGCAGGCCGACGACGTTGGCGTACGACCCTTCGAGGCGCTCGCAGAACGCGCTCGCCACGCCTTGGATCGCGTAGCCTCCCGCCTTGTCGACGCCCTCTCCGATGCCCGTGTAGCGCTGCACTTCGTCCTCGCTGATGGGACGAAAGGTGACCGCGGTGCTCTCGGCGTACACCGGCGCGTCGAACACGTCCGCGCTGTGAACAACGAAGCCCGTGGTCACGTGGTGCGTTCGGCCCGAGAGCAACCGCAGCATCCGGCGCGCGTCGTGCTCGTCCCGCGGCTTGCCGAGCAGCTCGCCCTGCACGTGGACGATCGTGTCGGCGCAGAGAAACCAGCGCTCGCTCGGGTCGCGTCCAGACCGCTGAAACGCGCTGACGGTCGCGGCGCCCTTCTGTCGCGCCAGCCGCGTCGCGAGCGCGTCTGGGCGCTCGCCGGGCTGCATGCGCTCATCGACCTCGACCGCGAACACCTCGAACGGAACGCCGCACTGCTCGAGCAGCTGCGCGCGTCGAGGTGAGCGCGACCCGAGAACGAGCGGACTCTGTGCGCTGACTCGTTGACGCATCGACTCCACACAACATGCCTTGGATTTACAGAACGTCAACCGAAGGTTTCGCGGCCCGCGGAGGACCCCGCGGCGTGGGCCGCACAACGTCGGCGCCCCCAGCGCTCGGCCGCGGTATGCTGCCGACGAGATGCGCGGTTCGTTCGCAAATTGGGAGGACGAGCTCGACGTCACGCTGCGCGCCGGAGCGCCGATCGTGTGGCTCGACAGCGACGAAGAGCCTCGGGCGATCGCAGCGATCGAGCGGTCGAGCGCCCGCGCCCAGCGGTCGGTCACGCTGTGGTCGTGCGCGCGCGGCCTGCACCCGCTGCGATCGAGCGCGGTCGACACGCGCACGCAGGACCCGCTCGCTGCGCTCGACGCGTTTGCAAGGATGGACGCCAGGGCTGTGCTCGTCCTGCTCGACGTCGCGCCGTTTCTCACGCAGGCGCTGGTGGCGCGCCGCCTGCGCGAAGCACCGTCGTCGCTCGCGAGCCAAGGCAAGGCCATCGTCATGGTCGGCGCCGGGCCGTGTCCGCTCGCGGAGCTGCGCGCCGAGAGCGCGCGGGTGGTCGCCGCGCCGCCGACCAGCGAAGAGCTCGCGCGCGTCGCCCGAGCGCTCGCCCCGACGCTGCAGGAGGACGCCGTGCGCGCCATCGTCACCGCCGCGAAAGGGCTGCGCGCGGACGCGTTCGCGCTCGCGCTGCGCCGCGCGATCGTGCGGTTCGACCCCATCGACCATCGCGCCATTGAAGAAGTTCGGCGCGAGGGTGCGAGGGCCATTCACGACGGAGCGCTGCTCGAGCCGATCGACACGGACGCCTCGCTCGATCGACTCGGCGGCCTCGACGCGCTCAAGCGCTGGCTCGACTTGCGAGCGCGCGCGCTCACCGACGAGGCGCGCTCGTTCGGCGTCGACGCGCCGCGCGGCGTGTTCGTCGTCGGCGTTCAGGGCGGAGGCAAGAGCACCTGCGCCCGAGCGGTCGCCGCGCGGTGGGGACTGCCGCTGCTGCGCTTCGACATCGGCCGAGTGTTTCACGGGATCGTCGGCGCCAGCGAAGCGAACGTGCGAAGGGCGCTCGCGCAAGCGGAGTCCTCCGCGCCGTGCGTGCTCTGGCTCGACGAGGTCAATCGAGGGCTCTCGGACGTCAGCGGCCGCGGCGACTCGGGCATCAGCGGTCGCGTGTTCGCGACGCTGCTCACGTGGCTGCAAGACCGCGACGCGCCGGTGTTCGTCGTGGCGACAGCCAACGACGTGAGCGCGTTGCCGCCAGAGCTGCTGCGCAAAGGCCGCTTCGACGAGGTGTTCTTCGTCGATCTTCCGACGCGCGTCGAGCGCAGCGAAATCGCCCGCATTCACCTCGCGCGACGCGGCCGAGCGACGGACGAGTTCGACCTCGACGCGCTCGCAGACGCGTGCGAGGCGTTCAGCGGCGCTGAGATCGAGCAATGCGTCGTGACCGCGCTGCTGTACGCCTTCAGCGAGGGGCGACCGCTCGCGCAGGCGGACATCGTTCGCGCTGCGCGAGAGACGGTTCCCCTCGCGAAGACCGCGCGCGAGTCCGTCGAGGCGCTGCGGCGGTGGGCTCAAGGGCGCGCGAGGCCCGCGAGCTCCATGCGCGACGCCATCGATCATCGGGTCGTCTTGTGACCGACGCGCCGAGCCGCTGGGGCCTCTCGTCAGCCGGTCGTTTCGCACGATGCTCGCGCTGCGGCTGGCTCGACGAGGCGGGCAGCTCGCCGTGCGCGCAGTGCGGACTGGCTCGAGAACGCGTCGAGCGCGCGCCACCCCCGACGATCGCGCTCTCGGTCGAGCGACGCACCCCGACGATTCGTGAGGCGCCCGTCGGTGCGCTCGCCGGCATCTCCGCGTCGATCAGCGCGGCGCCCCGCGTGAGCGAGACCGCTCGACGCGCGATCGACGAGCTCGGTGGCAGGCTCGTCCTGCTCGCGCCCACCGACGAATCTTGGGCGAGCGCAGCGCTCGACGTCGTCGAGTGTGTCGCCGCGACGCGCGGTTCGCTCGACGTTTGGACGGACCTTCCGCAGCTCGCCATCGGTCCGATCGCCCGTCGCGTCGCAGCGATCGACCAGGCCGAGTGCGTCGTCGCAGCGCGCGCTCTCTCGCTGAGCCGCGCGCAGCGAGAAGCGCTCTCCGCGCGCGCGTGGCTGATCGCTGCAGATCCAGCGCCGCTCGCGCGCTCGCTCGCGTCGCTGCACGAGCTGATCGCGCTGGTGCGACCCGAGCTCGCGGGCACTCGGCGCTCGTTCGTCGCTCGCTTCGGCCGCGGTCCCGCGGCGACCGACGACGCCGCGCTCGGCGCGCTGCTCGCGCGGACCACGCTTCGCGTCGAGGGTGATCACCCCCTCGCCCCAGCGCTCGCGCCGCTGCAGCGGTGGCTCGACGCAGCGCCGCGAAGTTGACGAAATCACCGTCAATCTTCGGTGCGAGCGCGCGTCGACGATTCGCGGTAGTGAATCGCTGATGAGGCGAACGGGCGATGCGTCGACAGAGCGGAGCGCCCTTTGCGCCGCGGCGCGCGCGACCGCGCCGGCAGGCGCTGCGCCGAAGCCCACGCCGATCGCAGGAGCCCGCGTGGCGCGCTCGGGCGCGCCGATCGATGGACTGCGCACCACCGTCGCGGTGCTCGTCGAAGCGTCCATCGCGCCGAGCGCGCGCGGCTCGACGTGGTTCACGGTCACCGCCGACGACTCGACGATCGAGACCCGCGAAGGGCTCGAGCCGTTCGACGCTTGGACGGCGATGGCCGCGCGATTTGCGCGCGAACCGCTCGACCAAGCCGAGGCCGCGCGATGCATCGAGCGCGCGGCGCGCGAGGTCGAGCCTCACGCCAGAAGCGTCTTCGCGCCGCAGATCGACGCGATGCTCGCGCGGGGCAACGACGCGCTCGCTCGCGCGCGCGAATTCGTGCTCGACGCGATCGACGAGGCGCACGTCGACCATCGCGCTGCGCTCGCGACGCGCGGCGCCGCGGTGATGGACGCGACCCGCGCGCTCGTCGCGCCAACGCTGGTCCTCGACCCGAGAGCCGTCGTGATCGTGCGGCAGAAGACCCGCGCGGCTCGCTGGCGCTTGTCGTCGGACGCTGGCTGGGCGACGCTCGAGACCGAGGCGCGGTCGGGCGCCGAGCGCGTGCTTCCCCGCTGCGATGGCTGCGGGCGCGCTGCAGCGCGGTGGGCGTTGTGCGCAGGCTGCGTCGCGCCGCGCTGCGGGCACTGCGCTCGACGATGCGCGCGCTGTCGCCGCGCGGCGTGCGCGAGGTGCGCTCCGTCCCGTCGCTGTCCGTCGTGCGGTCTGTTCGCGGTCGAGGCCGTCGAGTCATGAGCCGTCGTCGCGTCGCCGCAAGCCCCGTTGATCGGGCATCGTTCGACCGCGATTGCGCCGAGGTCGAGGCGCTGCTTCGCACAGGCCACTGGGAGCCAGCGCGAGAGCGCGCCGAGGCGCTGGTCGCCCAACATCCCTCGCTGTCCGTCGCGCACTCGCTTCTGTCGCGAGCGCTCTTCTACATGGGCCACTCGACCCGCGCCGTGCTCGCCGCAGAGCGCGCGCGCGACCTCGCGCCATCGGACGCGCAGACCTTGGCGCGCCTCGGCGGAATGTACGCCGCCGTCGGTCGCGTCGATGAAGCGATCGAGCGTTGTCGCGAGGCCATCGCGATCGACGATCGAGACCCGAGCGCGCGAGTCAACCTCGCCCTCGCCCTCGTGCGCGCGGATCGTTGCGACGAGGCGACCGACGCGCTCTCTGCGCTCGCGGGACGGGCCACGCTCGCCGCGTCGGCGCGCAAGAGCGCCCTCGATTTGCTGGGAGAACTACCGGATGACCGTCGCACCCGCGCGCTGCGCGAGGCGATCGAAGCGACGACGCCGGACGAGCAGCTGGCCGCGCCGCCCGCGGTCCTGGCGAGCTCGCAGCGCGCGCCGAGCTCGCACGACAGCGCGCTCGACCGAGTGGGACGAGACCTGTGCGCCCTCGCCCGCGCGGGGCGACTCGAACGCGCGACGGGGCGCGACGACGAGATCGAGCAGCTCATCGACGTGCTCGCGCGGCGGCGCAAGAGCAACCCATGCCTCGTCGGGCCCGCGGGCGTCGGAAAGACCGCCATCGTGGAAGCGCTCGCGCATCGCATCGCTGACGGGCGCGTCCCACCAGCGCTGCGGGGGGCGAGGATCGTCGAGGTGAGCATGGCGTCGCTGACCGCGGGCACGTCGCTTCGCGGCGAGCTCGAGTCGAGGCTGCAGCGCATCCTCGAAGAGCTACGCGAGCGGCGGTCGACCATCTTGTTTCTCGACGAGGTCCATACCCTCGTGGCCAGCGCCGCTCCCGGACAGCTCAGCGTCGCAGAGGTGCTCAAGCCAGCGATGGCGCGCGGCGAGCTCTCGCTGATCGGCGCCACCACGGACGAGGGCTACGAGCGCACGATTCAGCGCGATCCGGCGCTCGCTCGGCGCTTCGAGCGCGTGTCCGTCCGCGAGCCCGACGAGCGATCGTTGCGCGCGATCCTGCGGGCGTCCGCCACAGAATTTGGTCGGCACCACGGAGTCTCGATCGACGACGAACGCGTCGACGAGTGCCGCAAGCTCGCCTCGCAGTGGCTCGCGGATCGACGGATGCCCGACGTCGGTGTGGACGTTCTCGATCGCGCGTGCGTGCGAGCGGCGCGCGATGGAGCCGCGCGCGTGACGAGCGAGCACGTGCTCGCGACGGTCGCGACCATGGCGTCGAGCACCGTCGATCAGCTGCGCGCGACGCCCGGAGCGCTGAGCGAGCGCGCACGCACCGCGTTGACGAGCGCGGTGATCGGGCACGAGGCCACGGTGCGGGCGTTGGCGAGCGCGGTCTCGCTGAGCGCGATGCGCGATCCCAGCCAGCGCCGCGCGCGCGCTGTCCTCTACCTCCTCGGCCCCTCGTCCGTCGGAAAGCACTGCGCGCTGCGCGCCCTCGCCGCCGCGCTCGATCGTCCGATCATTCAGTTCGACCTGGCGTCGGTGGCCGAACGCCACGACCTCGCGAAGCTCGTCGGCACCTCCGCTGGCTACGTCGGCTACGACGACGGCGCGCCCCTGTTGCGCGCGCTGCGCGCGCAGCCCAACGCGGTCCTCTGCTTGGACAACCCCGAGCAAGCGCACCCCGACGCCCGCGCGATGCTCGCCAACGCGCTCCGCGACGCGGCGCTCACCGACGCGCGCGGCGACAGCGCGGACCTGCGACGCGCGCTGGTGGTGCTCGTCACCCACCGCGCCGAGAGCACCCGATCTCGCCCTGGATTTTCGCTCACCAACGTCAAGGCAGAGCTCGCGCAGGCCGCCGAGCTGCTCGGCGCTTCGCTCGCGGCGACGCTCGACGCGACGGTCTCGTTCGAGCCGCTCTCGCGCGACGAACGACGCGCGCTCGCGCGGAGGTTCATCGACGACGGTGGGGCGGCGCTCGCCCGCCACGCGATTCGCCTGCGCGTCGAGGACTCGGCGATCGAGCTGCTGCTCGACGGCTCGGCGAACGCGCGAGAGCTGCGGGCGCGCTGCGAGCGCGAGCTGTTCGCCACGGCGATCGAGCTCGCCACGCGCTCGGACCTCACGATCGTCGCGCGCGCGATGGAGGGTCGACTCTCGTGCGCGATCGAGTGATCGTCGCGCCCTCGCAGCCGGTGTTCATCGAGCACGCGGACGAGCACGAGCGACGCGCGCAGATCGCGCTGCGCCTGACGACGCTCGGGCTGACGATCGCGCCGACGCTCGACAGCACGGTCGCGCTGGTGATCCGAACGCGCCGCGCCGCAGAGATCGCCGCGCTGCTCGGCGTCGCGCACGGCACGGCAGCGGTGATCGACGAGCACGAGCTCGATCGACTCGGCGTCGAGGACGCAGAGGCCACGCAGCGAGCAAACGCAGACGCTGCGACGCCACTGCCGTTCGAAGCGCTGCAACTGCGATTGCGCGCGCTCGACGACGAGCGCGACTCGGAGCTCCGCGCCGCCGCTGCGCGTTCGCTGCTGCTCGACCCCCGCATGGTCGACAACGCCGATCGCGCGAGGCTCGTTGCCCACGTGCAGGCCGCGCGACCCGAGACCGCAATCGAGGCGCTCGCGACGGTGATCACAGCCCGACGCGACAGCGCGCCGGTGATCGAGGCCGTCGCGCTCGGCCGCCTCGTCGCAAGCGGAGCGGCGCGCTGGCCGCACCCCTGGTCGTTTTCGATCGAGCTCGACGACCCGCGCGACGAGCTCTCGTCGCCGTTGCTCTCGCTCTTTCGCGCGCACGGCCGCTATCAACGCCTCTGCGACGAGCGAGGCTGCACTGTGCACCGAGCGATCTTCGACGCTCCCCCGTGGCTCGATGACGCGAGCCACTCGCTGCCCCCAGCGCTCACCCTCCTGCGCGCCCTCGAAGGATCGGAGGCCGCGCGCGTCTGGTTCGCGGCCACGCCGTTGCCCGCCTCGCTGCCATGGGACGTGTGGAGCGCGCTGCTCGGACAACGCGGCCGTCGCTGATCAGCGCGCGTCCGCTCCGACAGCGTCCTCCCACGCGTCGAAGCCGTCGCGCGCCATGCGATCGCGCAAGCCCTGCGTGAGCCGTCGCGCGAGCCCAGGCCCGCCGTAGACGAACCCCGTATAGACCTGCACCAACGTCGCGCCCGCGCGCACCGACTGCCACGCTTGATCGGCGGACTCGATTCCGCCCGCCGCGATGAGCACCAGCTTCGAGCCGACCCGCGCCCGCAGCCGCTGAAGCACCGCCAGCGACCTCGCGCGAACCGGCGGCCCCGACAAGCCTCCTGCCCCCAGCGCGGCCACAGCGGCAGCATCCGCACGCAACCCGAGTCCATCGCGCGCGATGGTCGTGTTGGTCGCGACCAGCCCGTCGAGCCCCGCGCGCAGCGCGAGGTCGGCGACCGCGTCCACGTCTTCGTCCGCCAGATCCGGCGCGATCTTCACGAGCAGCGGCGGGCTCGCGCCCACCTCGGCGAGCGAAGCCCGCACGGCGGCGATGATGGGCTCGAGCGCGTCCACCGATTGCAGCGAGCGCAGCCCCGGCGTGTTCGGCGACGAGACGTTGACGACGAGGTAGTCCGCCAACGAGCCGAGCAGTCGCGCGCTCTCGGCGTAGTCGTCGGCCGCGCGCTCGACGGGGCAGGCCTTGGACTTTCCGATGTTGACGCCCAGGACCAGGCCCGGCGCCCTCGGCGTCGCCGCGATCGCCGCGCGCGCCGCGGCTGCGCCGTGGTTGTTGAACCCCATGCGGTTGATCAACGCCCGGTCTTCGACGAGGCGAAACAGCCTCGGCCGCTCGTTGCCCGGCTGCGCCTGCGCGGTGATCGTCCCTACTTCGACCGCGCCGAAGCCGAGCGCGTAGAGCGCGTTGTACATGCTCGCGTGCTTGTCGAACCCCGCCGCCATCATCACTGGACTTGAAAACGTGTGTCCGAGCGCGGACACGGGCAGCCGCTCGCTCGGCGCGCCGAGCATCGCGGACCGAACCGCGCTCGACCGATGCGCGAGCGCGAGCATCGACGCGACGAGCGTGTGCGCGCGCTCAGCGTCGAGCGAGAAGAACAGCGGGCGAACCAGGGGGTAGAGCGCTTCGAGCACCGAGGCTCTGTGCCACGGATTCGCGCGTTCGAGAAAATCCCCGCGCCGCGCGCTACGGCTCGCAGTCGACCTCGCGCGCGTAGAGGTCGCCGCTGAGCGCCGCCCCGAGCACCGCGAAGCCTCGATCCGTCGCTCCGACGCGCACCGTGCCGGACGAGAGCGGCTCGCTCCACACGTCCACCGCCGTGCGCGCGCGCGCGTCGTAGACGGTCTCGACGCGTCGTCGCGCGACGTCGACGATCACCATCGAGTGCCGCGGTCCCGCGGGCTCTTGCTGCGCCACCAGGACGCGATCAGCGTAGACCGCGAGCGCCCGGATGGGCCCCGCGCTGGTGGTGATGGTCCAGCCCCCGTTGCTCGCTCCGATCGGCGCGAACGTCAGCGCGCCGCGCTCTTCGCGAACCGAGACGCACCCCGAGAGGGGGCACACCACGCGCGCGCCGCTGCTCTGACCGGCGACGGTGCCTTCGAGGTCCAGGACCGTGGCGCGCTGCTCGCGGTTCGAAGCGATCGTGCTCTCGATGACGATGCGGCCTGCGTCGAGCCGCGCGTCGAGCGAGGAGACAGCTTCATCGGAAAGCGGAGAAAATGCCTCGAATTGCTGGGCGTTCGCCGCCACGCGCAGCACCACGACCGGGCCCTGCGACGCGCCGCCGACGCACCCTTGCGCCGAGCGGCGGTAGAGCACCCACGCGCCGCCGCGGGTCGACAAGATGCGAACGTCACAGGCAGAAGGCAGCGCGCGCACGGGGCGGCCCGCGTCCGCGGCGGAGTCGTGAAGGACGAGCGAGCCGCGCGCGAAGCTGAGCCACCGGTCCGCAGGCAGCGGCGCAGCGGTCTCTGCGGCGGCGAAGGCGCTCGAGGTGCGCGCTTCGTCGCGGACGATCCACGCGGTGGTGAGCCAGAACGGCGCGCTCTGACCGCCCGCGGCGAGCGCGGCTTCGCGGGGACCGAGCGTCGATCGCTCGCGCAGCGCGTCGCGCACCACGCAGCGAACGGCGGCCGACGGATCGCGCGCGATGGCGGTGACGCGGGCCGACGCGCTCGACTCGGGCGGCGGCTCTTCGCCGCACGCGAGCAACCCGGCGCAGAGGATCAACGAGAGCGATCTCACTGCGGCGAATGTACTCTGTCCCCCCCGGGTCGGTCACGCAGCGCGCGACCGTGCTTCAGTTGGCAGGAATCGCCGCGGCCGCGGGCGTCACGCCGATGGGGTTCTCTTCGAGCGCGGCGCCGAGCACGTCGTCCATCTTCGAGACGAAGACGAACTCGAGGCTCTCGCGCACTTCGTTCGGAACCTCTTCGAGGTCCGGCTTGTTGCGCTCGGGGAGGATGATCCGCTTGATGCCCGCGCGGTGCGCGGCGAGGACCTTCTCTTTGATTCCACCGACGGGCAGCACGCGGCCGCGGAGCGTGATTTCGCCGGTCATCGCGACGTCGTGACGCACGCGGATCCCGCGCAGCATCGAGACGAGCGCGGTGAACATCGTCACGCCTGCGCTGGGTCCGTCCTTGGGCATCGCGCCCGCGGGGATGTGAATGTGAATGTCGCTCTTCTCGAGGAAGTCATCCGCGAGCCCGAGCGCCTTGTTCTTCGCGCGGATGTACGAGAGCGCCGCCTGGGCGGACTCTTTCATCACGTCGCCGAGCTGGCCGGTGAGCGTGAGCTTCGACGCGCCGTGCATCTTGGTCGCCTCGATGAAGAGGATCTCTCCTCCCACCGGCGTCCACGCGAGGCCCGTCGCCACGCCGGTCTCTTCGGTGCGCTCGGCCACTTCGCTCGTGAACTTCTGCGGGCCGAGAAACGGGTGAATCTCGTCCTGCGTGTCGATCTTGTACGGGCCTTCGTTGCCCTCCGCGATCTTCACGGCCACGCCGCGGATCACGCTGGCCACCTGGCGCTCGAGCGAGCGGACGCCCGCTTCGCGCGTGTAGTGGTCGATGAGGTTCTCGACGGCCGGGTCGGTCACGTCGAGCTGCTTGCCCGAGATCCCGTGCTCTTCGAGCTGCTTCGGGACGAGGTGCTGCCGCGCGATGGCCTTCTTCTCGTTGCGCGTATAGCCGGGGATCTCGAGGATCTCCATGCGGTCGCGCAACGGCGCCGGGATCGGATCGGCCACGTTGGCCGTCGCGATGAACATCACGTGCGACAGGTCGTACGGGATCTCGAGGTAGTGGTCGCTGAACGTGTTGTTCTGCTCGGGGTCGAGCACTTCGAGCAGCGCCGCCGACGGATCGCCCCGGAAATCGTGGCCGATCTTGTCGATCTCATCGAGCATGAAGACCGGGTTCGTGGTGCCGGACTTCTTCATTCCCTGAATGATCTGACCGGGCAACGCGCCGACGTACGTGCGGCGGTGTCCACGGATCGCGGCCTCGTCGTGCACGCCGCCGAGCGAGATGCGGACGAACTTGCGTCCGATCGCCCGCGCGATCGAGCGGCCGAGCGAGGTCTTGCCGACGCCAGGCGGCCCGAGCAAGCACAGGATCGGGCCCTTCTTGTCGCTCTTGAGCTTGCGCACCGCGAGGTACTCGAGGATGCGCTTCTTCACCTTCTCGAGGCCGTAGTGGTCCTCGTCGAGGATCTGACGCACCCGCGCGATGTCGAGCATGTCCGGCGTCTGGTTGTGCCACGGCAGATCCAAGATCCAGTCGAGGTACGTGCGGACGACGGTGTACTCGGCGCTCGCCACTTGCATCGAGCGCAGACGGCGCAGCTGCTTGCGCGAGACCTGCTCGGCCTCGCTCGGCAGGTTGGCCTTCGCGATGCGCTCTTCGAGTCCGTCGAGGTCGCCCTGGTCGCCCTCGTCCTCGCCGAGCTCTTCTTTGATCGCCTTCAGCTGCTGACGCAGCACGTACTCGCGCTGGTTCTTGCCCATCTCCTCTTTGATTTGCGAGTTGATCCGCTCGCGCATCTTGAGGATCTCGAGCTGGCGCGTGAGGAGCTTGAGCACCTGACGGATGCGCTCCTTCACGTCGATCGTCGCCATGAGCTGCGACTTCTCGTCCACCGGCGCGTCGAGCTGCGCGGCGATGAGGTCCGCCAGCGCGCCGGGCTCGTTGATCGAGTCGATCAGCGACTGCGCCTCGCGGGGCATCTCGGGCATGAGCTGGATGACCTGCTTGGCCACGTCGCGCAGCGACATCGCCAGCGCCTCGGCCTCCACGTCGTCCGTGACGGGCGTCTCTTCGATCTTGCGGATCTTGGCCTTCATGTACGGCCCCACCTGCGTCACCTCTTCGAGGCGAACGCGCGTGAGCCCCTGAAGGATCAGCGAGTAGTTGCCGGTCGAGTGCTTCAAGCTCTTCAGCACGCGCGCCGCCGCGCCCACTGGGTAGAGGTCGGTGCCTGCCGGGTCGTCCACGTTGGGGTCGCGCTGCGCGAAGATCGCGATCACCGGCTGCGAGAGGTTCTCGAGGTCCTCGACGAGGGCGACAGACTTCTCGCGCCCCACATCGAAGGGCGAGACCGCGCCCGGAAACAGCACCGCGTTGCGAATCGGAAGCACCGGAAGCTCGTCGCCGAACTTCAAGTCCTTGTCGTCCGGGGCCTGTGCCCCCTTCTTTCGTTCGGCCATCGTTCTCTCACCTCGTAGGGTCTGCGTGACTTCGAGCGCGCAGAAAAGGTCGTACGGAGGCGGACCATAGACGCTCCGTCCTCCGCGCCGCAATCCCGCGACGAACACTTCGACAAACTGGTCGAAACTCCGCTCTCTGTCTGCTCTCTCTCTCCCTGCACGGCAACCTGCCCAATCCGCTAGGCCAATCGTCGCTCGCCGCGCTGCATCCAAGGCCGCGTTCGCCCCCACGCGGGATTTGCTCGACACCCACGCGCTCCGTGGTGCAACGCTCGCTCTGTGCGCCGCCTCGTCGCGCCATGGCTCGCCGCGCTGCTAGCGCTCGGCTGTCGCAACCCCAGACGCCCAGCGCCCGCCGACGCCCCGCCCGCGCCGTGGACCCTCGTCGTGGCACAGAGCGTGTCCCATCCGGCGGCCCTGGATGCAGGCGCCGCGCTCGCCCTGCTCGACGAGCCGCGCCTGGCTGCGCCACCCGCCGCGCCGCCCGATTGCACGCTGGAGCTGCCCGTTCGCTCGGTGATCGTCGGCGAGGGGCCCGTCTCGTTCGCGACCGCCGCGGCTGGGGCGCGCTCGCTGTTGGCGCTCGCCACCGCGCGGGAGACGTTGCTGGTGATCGCCCGCGGGGACGCGACGATTCTGTCCCTGCCCCCGCCGTTTGCGCCAGCTTCGACCGTGAGCGCCTCGGGCGCGCTCGACGTGCTCGCCCTCGCGTGGGCCGACCGAACCGCCCTGGCGCGCCGCTCGCGGCCGCAGCTGGCCATCGTGAACGAGCGCGAGTCACTGCAGGCGTACACCCTCGCGGATCACTACGCCCTGACGATGACCGAGCTGCTGTGCCACCGGGCGCTCGGCGGCGTGCGCTGCGCGGTGGGCCTCGGATGGCGCGAAGAGTTCGAAGGGGACGACGACGGGCGCGCTCGGTTCTATCGCTTCGACCCGGCGAGCGCGG
This sequence comes from Myxococcales bacterium, assembly GCA_013298625.1. Classification (GTDB taxonomy): domain Bacteria; phylum Myxococcota_A; class Polyangia; order Polyangiales. Next base: position 79,834 of record JAAFIF010000017.1, on the reverse strand, counting down.
GCGCGACGCTGACGCTCGAAGCCGCGGACGCGATCGCGCGCGCGGCGCCGCACGCGGTGAGCGCGGCAGAGCCGCTGCGCGGTGTGCTCCGTCGCGACGGGCGCATCGAGCAGCTGTTGTCTGACGGCGGGGCAGCGCCGCTCGGCGCGGCGGTCGTCGAAGTGGCGAGCGTCGCCAACGTCGATCGATCGCTGACCGCGACGGCGCCCCGCCAAGAGCGCTGCCAGCCCAACGCGTGGACCCTCGCGCTCTCGCAGCCCGCTGGCGCGCCGTTGTCGATGGGGACCGCCGATGCACGACCGCGCGGCGCGCGCGTCCGAGGGACGGGCGCGGATGGGTCGAGCCCCATCGTGTTCTGGCTCGACGATCCGCAGTGCGGCGACCGCGCGTTCGTGATCCGAGCGTCGCACGCGGGATCGTCCATCGCGATCGCGTCGGCGACCGAGTACGACGCGGCCAGCGACCGCGCGCTGGTGTCCGTGGCGTGGAGAGATGCAGAACGCGTCCGCTGGGCGCGCTATCGTTGCCCGCGATGAACGAGACCGTGCTCGCGCGCCTCGAGACGCTGCCCAACGCGCCGGGCTGCTATCTGTTTCGCGACACCAAGGGCGTGATCGTCTACGTGGGAAAAGCCCGCAATCTGCGCTCGCGCGTGCGGCAGTACTTCGCCGCGGGCAGCACGGACTATCGGTACTTTGTTCCGCTGCTCGAGAAGGTGCTCGGCGACATCGAGACCGTGGTGACCGAGACCGAGAAGGAAGCGGTCCTGCTCGAAGACTCGCTCATCAAGGAGCACAAGCCTCGGTACAACGTGCGTCTGCGCGACGACAAGACGTACCTGTCGATCAAGCTCGACCTTCGCGCGGACTGGCCGCGGCTCGAGGTCGTTCGTCGGCCGAGCGCGGACAAGGCGCAGTACTACGGCCCCTACCCCAGCGCGACCGCCGCGCGACGCACGCTCAAGCTCGTCAACAAGCACTTCAAGCTGCGCACGTGCGACGACGCGACGATGGCGAGCCGCACGCGCCCGTGCCTCGAATACCAGATCAAACGCTGCCCCGCGCCGTGCGTGTACGAGGTCGATCGCGAGTCGTACGGGCAGCAAGCGCGCTTCGTCGGGCTCTTTCTCGAAGGAAAGAACGACGAGCTCGCCAAGAGCATCGAGGCGGACATGAAGACCGCCGCGAAGTCGCTGGCCTTCGAGCGCGCAGCGCAGCTTCGGGACCAGCTCTCCGCGATCCGCGAGGTGCAAGAGCGGCAGCGCGTCTCCGAGGTGTCCGATCGAGATCGAGACGTCGTCGGGATCTACCGCGAAGGGGACGCCGTCGCGCTCGCGGTGCTGGTGGTGCGCGCGGGCTTCGTGCGGGACACGCAGGTGACGCTGCTCACGCGCTGCGAGCTGCCGGACGACGAGATCGTCGACGCGTTTCTGTCGCAGCGCTACGGCGTCGGCGAGGACGACGTCGCGAAGCGGTCCAGGATCCCGGACGAAATCCTGGTTCCCGTGCTACCCGAGGCGCACGAAGGCATCGCCCAATGGCTCACGGATCAGCGCGCGAAGAAGGTCGAGGTCGCCGTCCCGAAGGCAGGCTCGCGCGCGCGCTTGCTGGCGATGGCGAACCAGAACGCGCAGCATCGGTTTCGCGAGCGACGCGTGGTCGAGAAGACCGCCGAAGAGCACGCGGACGCGCTCGCCGATCGGCTCGGGCTGCTCAAGCCGCCGCGCACGATCGAGTGCGTCGACATCTCGCACCACCGCGGGCAAGACACGGTCGCCGCGATCGTGTGCTTGAAGGACGGGGCGCCCAACAAGAAGAACTACCGCAGCTACCACGTGAAAGAAGACACCGGCGGCAACGACTACGCGGCGATGCTCGAGGTCCTGCGCCGGCGGTTCGCGAGAGGCAAGAACCACGAAGCAGGCTGGGAGTTTCCGGATCTGTTCATGGTGGACGGTGGCCGCGGGCAGCTCGGCGTCGCGCTCGCGGTGCTCGAAGAGCTCAAGATCGACGGCCTCGCCGTGTGCTCGCTCGCCAAGGAGCGCGAGAACGTCACGGGCGACAAGCTCGTCGACCGCGTGTACCTACCGGGCCGAAAGAACGCGATCGCGATCGACCGACACCAGGCCGCGCTCGTCCTGCTCGCCCGCGCCCGCGACGAAGCGCATCGCTTCTCGAACAAGATCCGCGAAGGCCTGCATCACCGCCGAAGGCTCGCGTCGGAGCTCGACCAGCTCCCCGGCGTCGGAACGAAGACCCGCGTCGCGCTGCTCAAGCACTTCGGCTCGCTCGACGCCGTGCGCGAAGCGTCGCTCGACCAACTCGAGCGCGTCAGCGGCGTCAACGCGCCCCGCGCCCGCGCCGTCTTCGAGCACTTTCACGGCAAATCCGGCTGACCGACGCTCACCCGCCGCCGCGCGTGTCGCTCTCGAGCCGCGCGAGCGCGCGGTGAAACAGCGAGACGTCTTCGGTCCGAAGCGCGAGCACCACGCCGAGTCGCTGCAGCCGAAGCTCTGCGAGGTCCGCGCGCTCGAGCGCCGCGCCCGCGAGCGCCCCTTGCGTGCGCCGCACGCCCGCGCTCACCCACGCGACGATGCCCGTCCCCGCGAGCACGCAGCCGATCGAAGCCAACACCAACAACAGCGACTGCGTCGAGCGCGCGCCGCCGAAGAGCGCACCGACCAGCGCAACCGCAGCGGTGACCACGGTCACGAGCCACGCGCCCACGGCCGCGGTCTGCGCGACGCGGTCAGCCCACGCAGCGCGGGCCAGCGCCCGCAACGAGAGCTCCCGCCACAGGTCCGCTTCGCGGTCGAGCCTCCGCGCGATGGCCTCGAGCGGATCGCCCTGAAGCTCTGGCAAATCCGCGCCTCCGAGCAGCGCGCCGACCTCGCTGTCCGTCGGAGCTTCGAAGGCCGCGCCCACGCGCCCAGCCCCGCGAGAGACCCCATCCGCGAGCTGCCCTGCCCCCGCGCGAACGGTGCTCGAGAGCGCGCTCGCCGCCCGTCGCGCGTGCTGCGCTCCGCTGGTCGCCGCGCTCCTGGCGCCCTCGAGGTCGATCGCGACGCTCTTGGTCCAGGTGTTCGTGGCCGACGGGCGACGGCTCTCGGTGGCGCTGGTTCGCGCGTCGATCGACGCTGCGTCGGACGAGGTCGTCGGGGTCTCTTGCTCAGGGCTCGCGTCGGTCGCGGGCAACGCTCGGTTCTCGTCGGTCATGGCGGTCGCGACGCTGAGCATCGCGCACCCGAGGCGCTCGCGCCGAGCGAAGTTCTGCCGCGAAGGGTGCGCGCAAGCATTGCGCGACGGAGGGTGTGCGCGGGGCGTCGAGCGAGGTTTTCCGCAGAAACACTGCGGGACTCGCGCGACGGGCATCCTTGACCCTGCGGGCGTCGGGGTGTAATAGCGCGGCGCTTCGTTCGTCGACATTGCGTGCGACGAGCGCCGCCGAACCTCGTGAAGATCCCCCTGCGCGACGCCGGCGCCATCTCGATCGGAATCGAGCTGGTCGTCTCTGTGATCATCGGCCTCGTCGCGGGCTCGTGGCTCGATCGTCGGTTCGGCACGGCACCCTGGCTCACGCTGCTGGGGATCGTCGTGGGCAGCGCGGCAGGGTTTCGCTCGCTGCTTCGGTACACGAAGCGCGCGGCGGCCCGCGAAGAGCGCGAAGACCGCGAGCGCGAAGCGAGCGAAGAGCCGAAGACCGACGACACCAAGCGCGAGCCCGAAGACCGATGAACGCCCAGTCCCTCATCCAACGAGTCGTGATCGCGAGCGCTGTGCTCGGCGCGATCTCCGCTGCGTTGATGGGGTGGTACTACGGCGCGCTCTCCGCGGTCTCGTCGCTGGTCGGCACGGTCATCGGCGCGGCCAATTTCGCGCTGCTCGCGCGGCTCGCCACGACGATGCTCGACGAGAACGCGCCCGGACGTCGGCGCGCGGGGATCTTTCTCGGCGTGAAGTTCATCGCCCTCGTCACGATCGTGGGCGTGCTGGTGATCAACAACATCGTGCGCGGCGGGGCCTTCATGGCTGGCGCCTCGGCGGTGGTCGCGGCGATCACGGTCGTGGGGCTCTTCAACTCCACCGCCCCAGACTCTACAGATTCTCCCAAGGACAACACTTCGTCCGGGGCCGATCGCTGACGCGACGGCCACGGCACACCGCGGACACGAAGGAGCCGCAGCGATGCCCGATCATACCTCCTGGTTCACCTACCTCCTGACGCTCCCCGGACTGCACGCGCTCGAGCAGGCCGTCGAGCACATGGGGTTGAACCGGTCGATCGCTCACACGAGCCAGTCCGTCCTCAACCACCCGCACGCGCCCGTCACGCTCGAGTACACGCTGCTCGCGCTCTTCGCGGTGCTCGTCGTGCTCGTGTTCGCGCTGATCACCCGCGCGCGCATCGCGCAGACCGAGAAGGCGCTGATCCCCGAGGGGCAGCTCACGATCTCGTCGTTCACCGAGAACTTCGTCGAGGCGTTCTACAACGTGCTCAAGGACGCGCTCGGAGCGAAGGACGCGAAGTACTTTCTCCCGATCATCGGCACGTGCGCGCTGTTCATCTTCTTCTCGAACGCGCTCGGGTTGATCCCAGGCTTCTCGCCGGCGACGTCGAACTTCAACGTCACCCTCGCGTGCGGCCTGGTGATCTTCATCACCACGCACCTGTACGGCCTGCGCCGCAACGGCGTGGTGTACCTCAAGCACTTCCTCGGCCCGGTGTGGTGGCTCGCGCCGCTCATGCTGCCGCTCGAGCTCATCTCGCACATCGCGCGGCCCATCACGCTCGCGATCCGCTTGATGGTCAACATGTTCGTCGACCACCTCGTCGTCAGCGTGTTCACCGTGCTCGTCGCGCTGGTCCTGCCCGTGCCGATCATGCTGATGGGCGTGCTCGTCGTGACGGTGCAGACCTACGTGTTCTGCCTGCTCTCGACGGTGTACGTGCAGATGGCGATCGAGCACCACGACGACCACGGCGACGGCCACGCGCACGGCCACGAGAAGTCACACGACAAGGGCCACGGACACGCGCAAGCGGTCGCGGCCTGAACGGTTTCGAAAAAGTTTCAACGCTTCCGTCGACAGGGGTTTGTCTTTCAGCGCAGTTCGTGTAGAAGGCGCCGCGATAGACAGGCCGACGCGCTGGAAGCGCAACGAGTCTGACCCTAGAAAACAAAGGCAAGGAGTATCGGAGATGAAGAAGGTGATGCTCGGTCTGTCGAGCGCTGCGCTCGTGACCCTCTACAGCCTGGCTGCGTTCGCCCAGGAAGCGGCGGCCGCTGGCAGCAACGCGAACGACAAGGCCGCGTGGGCCTTCGTCGCCGCGGGCCTCGCGATCGGAATCGCGGCCTTCGGTGGCGCGCTCGGCCAGGGCCGCGTCGCCGCGGCCGCCCTCGAAGGAATCGCTCGCAACCCCGGCGCGGCCAGCAAGCTCGGCACGCCGATGATTCTTGGTCTCGCGCTCATCGAGTCGCTGGTCCTGTACGCGTTCGTGATCGCGTTCTTGGTCCAGGGCAAGGTGTGATGCCCGCTCGCTGAGCCCACAACGGCTCAGCAAGCGTCTCGAAGGGCTCTGGTGAGCGATCACCGGGGCCCTTCGCGTTTCTCCCCTGCGAGCCCCGCCCAGGCCGAGCGACGGCCCGTCGCTGCACCGCCCGAGCGACGGCCCATCGCTGCACCAGCTGCGCTACTCGATGGCCACAGAGGCCGCGTAGCGCGCGTCGCCCGCGGTGCTCGCGCGCAGCTCGTACTCGCCCGTCTCGAGCGAGGCGCCGAGCAGCACGTGCGCTTCGAAGCGTCCGTCCGCGGCGGTGGCCGCCGTCCCAAGGCCCTGCACGGGGCGGCCGTTGCGCACGAGGTGCAGCTCGACCGCGAGCCCGTTGATGCCCACCGCGTCGCTGTCCCGCACGAACCCGACGATGCGAACCATCGAGCCCCGCGCGAAGCCGTTGCCCGACGCGAAGCCCGCGCGCTCGTCGGCGAGGACCGAGGCGATCGCGGTCGTGGTCGCGAGCTTCGGCGCGTCGTCCTCGGGCTCGACGGTCTCGGCGCGGCTCGCGCGGTCTTCGGAGCGCCGCTCTGCCACAGCGCTGCCGCCGGACACGCTGTTCGCTCGCGAAGCGCTGGCGCCAGACGCACTCGCGCCGCCCGAGGAGCCTGCCCCAGACGCGCCGCTCGCGCCGCCGTTTGCGCTCATTTCTGCGTTGGGTTCGACGGCGGCGTCGGGGTCGATCCACGCTCCGCCATCGCCGCTCGTCGCGCCGCCCGCGCTGTCCGTAGCGCTCGCTGAGAACTGCTGCTGATACTGGTTGGGCCGAGGAAACCGATCGCGGATCCCAGGGTCGAACCGCGGGCGCTCGGTCGGCGCGCGCGCGTCGAGCGGGACGTCCCAGCCGCCGAGGTCCACGCGCGACCAGCCCGTGTCGGGGATGAACAGCTCGACCCACGCGTGCGCCTCGTTGCCGACGTATCGCGCAGGAATCCCCAGCGCCTGCATCGTCAGCATCATGGCGTACGCGCGGTGCCGACACGCGCCGACGCCGCTCGTCGCGAGCTCGACGTAGAGGTTGGGGCCCTGCCCAGCGAGCTCAGCGTCGCGAAACGCACGAAAGTGCCCCACGAGCTGCGCGAGCAGCACGTCGAAGCGCGCGTCGCGGTTGAGGTTGAGCTGCGAAAACACACGGCGAGCGCGGTCTTCGAGCCACGTGGGCGGCACCGGTCGCAGCGCCTCGGGCACGCGCGCGGCGACCTCGCTCATCGGCAACGCGGGCGCGCGCTCGACGGCGAACGTGAAGTCCGGCGCTTCGATCACGTACGTGAGCCGCACCGTCCCCGAGCGAAGGCCGCGCACGAACAAGTTGCCCGCGCCGTCCGCGAGAAATTCGATCGACTCGTTGTCGCTGGTGGCGTAGCGGAGCACGCGCTGCTCGCCGGCGATCGACGGGACTGGCGTCGGCCACGAGGTGGTCAATTCGACCAGGATTTCGCCGACGAAACGCGCGCGACGCCGGCCCGCCCAGCTCGCCGGGGCGGCCTCGCCCACGGTGATCGGGCGCAGCGACGGGTCTCGCACCGTGAGCCGACCGAGCTCGTCGACCATGTCGTGCGCAGTCGAGCGCTTGAACGGCTGCACCGAAGGCGTGAAGACCTCTTGGTACTGAAGTCGGGTGCCTTGCGCAGAGCGCGTCTGGCGATCCATCTCGCGCGCGGGCGCGTCCCAAGTCGGCCGAGGACGCTGGATGTCCTGCGAGACGCCCTGGCTTCCTCGCCAACCGCTCTGCGCGCCCGCGCCGCGGGCGATCGCCTCCGACGACGACGGCGGGACCGACGGCATCGCGTTGGGCAGCTCGTCGAGCGGAACATCGCCTGGAATCGGCCGGTGCAACACCCGCCCCGCGCGCTGCGCGAGGCCGACGCCCGCGACCGAGAGCGTGACGACCACGGCCGCGGCCGCCGCAGATCTGCGCGTTGGAGCCTTGCTCATGGAGGAGGCTGTGTAGCCTGCCGCGCAGCAAAAGTTCCCGCAATCACCAAGGCGCGCTCTGTGGCTCCCGATGCCGTCGGTCGGTGCTACCGTTTGCGCCGAACCCTCTTTCTCGAAGGCAGCGGATGGAGAAGCTCCTCACGATCGTTGGCGTGGTCTTGGCGATCTCGCTCTTGGTGATCATCCACGAGTTCGGCCACTACCTCGTCGCGCGCGCGTTCGGAATGCGCGTGCTCACCTACTCGATCGGCTTCGGCCCCGTGATCGCCCGATGGCGCCCGCGGGGCAGCGAGACGATCTTTCAAATCGCTGCGATTCCGCTGCTTGCCTACGTGCAAGTCGCGGGCATGAACCCGCGCGAGCCCAACGACCCGCACGACCGCGGCAGCTACCAAAACGCGCGACCGATCGCGCGGCTGCTGATGATCGCCGCAGGACCGCTGGCCAACTACCTCGCCGCGTCGCTCGCGGTGTTCGCGCTTCTCGTGTTCGGCGGCGAGCACCTCGACGCCAGCGCGCGCGCCCAGATCGGCGACGTCATCGCAGGAAAGCCCGCAGCCGCCGCGGGATTTCGCACCGGCGACACCATCGTCTCGATCGACGGAACCGCCACGCCCACGTGGCGCTCGATGCTCGAGCGCGTCCGCGGCTCCCGCGGCCAGCCGCTGCGCGTCCAGTTCGAGCGCGCTGGATCCACGCAAGAGACCACGGTGATCCCGCAGCCGCTCGACATCGCCGGTCAGCAGTTCTTCGGCATCGGGATCACGCAGCGCGCGCAGTTTCGACCGGTTTCGATGCGGCGAGCGGTCGGCGACGCCATCGTGAAGCCCGCGACGATGACCGCCGAAATCGTCGACATGCTGAGCAAGATCTTCCGACGGCAGATCAAAGACGCGCAGCTCATGGGCCCCGTGCGCATGGTGCAAGAGACCGCGCAGCAAGCGTCCAAGGGGTGGCGCGACGGGCTGCTCGCGGTGATGTTCATCTCGCTGCAGCTCTTCGTGATGAACCTCTTGCCCATCCCCGTGCTCGACGGCGGACGACTGCTGATGCTCGCCTACGAGATCACGCTGCGCCGCAAGCCCAACGCCACGGTCGAGACGAGGCTGCTGCAGGGCTCGATGCTCATGATGCTCGGGCTGTTCTTGTTCGTCACGTCGCGCGAGCTGTACGGGCTCGTCCGAGGCTGGCTCTCGTGACGGACGCTCGACGCGCAGCCGCGCGCTGAGCATTGGCCGCTCATCGCAGCGCACCCCAGACGCGCTCGAGCGCGCCGCGTTAGCGACGAACGGTGCGCGTCGGGGCGCCGAACGCTGGGACCGCGCTGCTCGCGGCCGGACGCGCGCCGCCGCCTTGAATCTCGGCGAGCTTGCGGGTCGCGTCGCGATCTCCGGGCCGGTGGCGAAGCACGTCGTTGAGCGTGTTGATCGCGCCCGTGCGATCGCCGATGGACATCTGTCGATCGACGAGGCGCTGCCAGTACGGGCGAGCGTAGTTTCCTGCGGCGATCGCCGAGCGATACGCATCGCCCGCGGGCCTGCGCTCGCCGAGCGAGAAGCGGACGTCACCCAACAGCAAGAACGCTTGCGCGTCGCTCGGATGCGAGCGCACCCACGACTCCAAGATCGCGCGCGCGCCAGCGTAGTCGCGGCGCGCGTTGAGCGCCCTCGCCTGCTGCAACGGCGTCTGCACCGCCGGCGTGGTTACCGCGCGCGTGGCGTTGTTGTTGTTGGCGACGGTGTTGTTGGTCGGCGCGACCTGCGCGTTGGGCGGGTTGTGCGCGGGCTCGACGTGGGTCGGCGTCGTGTTCGTCGCGACGAGCGCGCTCGGCACGCCCGAGTCGACCACGACCTGCTGAGGCGGATCCGCGGCGACCACCGCGGCGTCAGCGAGGACCGCGTTGTTGGCGATGGTGGGATCGACCGTGGGAACGCCGACGTTGACGGCGGCGTTGTTGGGGACGAGCGCCGCGTCGGCAGCGGCGAGCAGCGCGGCGTTGTTTGCTGCGTTTTGTGCGGCGATTTGCGCGGCGTTCTGCGCGGCGATCTGTGCCGCGTTCTGCGCTGCGTTGTCGACGGGGGTCTGGCCCACCGTCTGCGGCGGCGAGTCGAGCTCGGTCGCCGCGGTGGCGCGGTGCCGAAGCGCGAGGGCGTAGCCCGTTCCGCCGGCGACGAGCGCGATGAGGCAGCCTGCGGCGATCCATGGAAACAGGGAGCTCTTCTTCGCCGGCTGCTGCGGCCACGCCGCCGTGGCGTTGGGCGGAGCGTTGTACGCGCCCGTTGGATGCGGCGACGGATACGCTCCCGTCGGATTCGGCGGCGGCAGCGGATACGCGCTCGTCGCTTGCTGCTGCGGCGCTGGATACGCTCCGGTCGGGTTGTGCGTCGGGTACGCGCCGTTTGGCGCGCCGTAGCCCGCCTGCTGCGGTTGCTGCGGATACGCGTGCTGCTGCTGCTGCGGATACCCCTGCTGCTGTTGCTGCGGATACCCCTGCTGTTGCCCGTAGCTCTGCGCGGCGTGCGCGTACTGTTGCGCGGGGTCCGGCGCCACGGCCATGGGCTGCGCGTGCATGTCCCACGACGGTCCGGACGGCTCGGTGATCGAGACGTTGGACGCCGCTTCGTCGAGCGCTTGATTGGGCCCGCTCTGCTCGGACGCGCTCACGACCGCGGCGACGGAGGCGGTCATGGTGGCCTCTCCGTTTTGCTGCAGCGGCGCGTGGTGGGGCGCTGCGTCGGGGTGAGGCAGCGACGGCACGCCCGCCGGCGCGGGGACGCGGATCGAACCTGTGACCTTGCGCGACGGCGGAGGGGGAATGCTCACCGGCCTCGCTTCGACCGGAGACGTCACGTTGCCGCCCTTCTGCAGCACACGCTTGGACACGTCGTCGGGCAGCGGCGGAACCGCGGTGCCGTGCGCGCTCTGCGCGTGCGGCTGCGAATGGCCGAAGATGCGCGAATCCTGTGAAACGACGGTGTTTTCTTCTTCGTCGAAGTCGCTCACGCCCGTCGAGCGCGAGCCCGAGTCTTCTCGAACGGACGGGTCCGTCGATGGCGCAGGCGCGACCGCCGCTGCGGGCGGCGCTGGCAACGGCCGCATGTCCGCAGGCACAGGAGCCATGCCCATCAGCGTCGCCTTGCGCACCACGCTCTGGCTCGCGTGGCCCATGGACATCGCAGGCGCGGACGAAGGAGCGACCGCGACCGCGTGCGCGCCGGTGTTGGGAGAAGCAACGGGCGCACGAATCGCAGCCGATCCGACGTTGGGCGGAGGCAGCTTGGGCGTCGGCGCGGCGACGGGCTTCACCGCGTCGTCTTGCTGGTTGCGGCCGACCTCGGTCACCTCGGCGTCGTCGAACTCGTCATCGAGGATGCTCGGCCCTGCGGCGATCGCGAGAGCCTTGGAGACCATGCCTTCATCGACGGCGGCCGTCGGCGGGCCGTCGCTGTCGTCAGCGGCTGCGGCGACGCGCGCGGCGGTGAAGAACGGCTCGAGCTGCTGCACGATCTGGTGCGCGTGAAAGGGTCGTTCGCGCGGCTCGCGGGCGAGCATGCTCGCGACGGCGTTGATGACCCCTTCGGGTCCTCGCGTCGCTCGCGGAGCGTCGCCGCGAGAGGCGCGCTCGAGCAGCGCAGCGTCGTCTCCGACTCCGAACGGCGACGTGCCTTGCAGCATCGCGAACGCCGTCGCGCCGAGCGAGTAGAGGTCGCTGCGCGCGTTGACGAGCTTGCCGGCGGCGGCTTCGGGAGCGACGAAGCCCGGCGTTCCGAACACGGGCTTGCCGTCGGCGCCGCGAAAGTGACGGCCGCACGAGGCGTCGATGAGCCGCGCGCGTCCGTCGAGCGCGAGGATCACGTGCGCGGGACGCACGTCGCGGTGCAGCAGCATCACTCGGTGCAGCTCGCCGAGCGCCTCTGCCAGCTGCGAAGTCCACCGCGCGACTTCGTCCGGCGTGATCGTGCCGCGCGCGATGCGATCGCTCAGCGGTTGGCCTTCGATCCAATCGCGCGCGACCCACACCACGCCGCCCTCTTCGTCCGCGGCGATCACGCGCGCGAGCGACGGATGCGGCACGCTCACCTGCCGCTTGAGCTCACGCACCACCCGCTGCCGCTCGAGCGGCGACGGAAACGCCTCTGGACGCAGCACCTTCACGACCACAGGCGTGTTGAGGTCCGGGTCCGTCCCGAAGAACGAGACCGACGTCACGCCCTCGGTGCGGCGGTCGCTCGTTCGAAAGCGACGAGCAGGTGTCTCGGGGATACGAACGTCGCTGCCAGAACCAGCCATCGCAGCGCGTACTCTACCTCATCTGCGCCGAGTTTCGACCGCCCGAAGCTCACTGCACGACGAACGGGATCTCGAAGTCTTCGTTCTGGTGCGTCATGACGTGCTGAAACGAATACGCGCGCCCGCCCACAGAAATCGAGAGCGTCACGGGCACAGCTCCGTCCTGGCACATGCTGTACACGTGCACGCGCGCTCGGTAGCGACCGCGCGGGGCCTGCGAGAAATAGACGTTTTCGACGGTGGGCGGCGACTGGTTGCACGCGGCGTTCGCGTCGCGATCGAGCTGTCCACCCGAGCTCGACGTGCGGTGGGCGTACGAGAGCTCTTCGCCCGCGGGCTCGTGCACGTGCAGGTCGATGTCCGCGGTGCCTTGCCACGCGACCGCGACTTGCACCTGACCGGTCTGATAGCCGCAGCCCTCGTCGATCGCGCCGTTGCAGTTGTTGTCGATGCCGTCGCACGCCTCGGCGGCGTTGGGATTGCACTGCACCTGCAGTTGCGTCACGCCCTGCGGCGCTTGCAGCTGCACGTTGATCGTCGCAGTGACGTTGGGCTGCGCCATCACGGCGCCCGTTTGCACCTGCATCTGCGTGTTGGGCTGCGCCACCACCGTCTGCGTCACGGGCTGCTGCTGAACGACCGCGCCGCCCCCGCCGCCCTGCACCCAGTAGCCGCCGCCGCCCGAGACCAGACAGCCCGTCAGCGCGCTCACCGAGAGCGCCGCCAACATCGTCGAACGAATGATCGTCATGCACAAACCTCCAGACCGTGAACCGCGAGCAGTTCTACGACGGCCGGAGGCCGAGCATTCCGTCGATCTCTCAGTTCGCCGCAGAATTCATTTCGAGCAGGATTCTGCGGGCCGTCTCGCCGCTGTCGCCAGACTGACGACGGAGGTAGAGCAGCGAGCCGCGGTCGTTGAGCGTTCGCAGGATCTTGAACGCCATGTCCCGCTGCGCCGCGTCCGCGCTCTGCGCTTGCCGACGCAGCTTGTCGCGAACGGCGAACGCGCCGATGCCGATCGGGTGATCCCAGCCCGCGCGCAAGCGCGTGCGCAGCCACTGGATCCCGAACTCGTAGCGGTCGGTCCCGCGGCCCCGCTCGAGCAGCAGCGCGCCTTCGACGCGGCGGTTGACCGCGCCGTTGGTGAACATCACCTCCGTGAGCGGCATCAGGTCGATCGGCTCCATCATCGTCGGGCCCGCCGTCTGCGAGCCGCGGGTGACGAAGTTGGGCCCGAGAAGATCAGCGAAATCGCGGTTGGCCACGAGCGCGTCCACGAGCGCGGTCGCGAGCCCGTCGGTGCCGAGCAGCACCGCCGCCAGCCCCGCGTGAAGCCGCACGTTCGCGTCAGTCGACGCGAGCAGCAGCCGGATCGCCGCGATCGTCGTGTCGTCGCCGCCGAAGCCCGCCGCGATCGCCGCGAAGCGCATCACGTTTACGTCTTCGCCGGGCTTGAGGTACGCGCTCACGAGCTGCGTCGCGATCTGCGGGGTCGAGCGGACGCGCAGCGCGCGAAGGTAGAAGCCGCGGACGTCGGCGGGCTTCGTCGTGTCGAGAGCGCGCTGCGCGACCTGCTGCAGCGCTGCGTCGTCGGCGAGCGTCGCGAGGGTGTTTCCTGCGTCTTCGCGGAGGCGCGGCTCGTCCGCAGAGTCCTCGATGATGCGCATGAGGTCCGGCGCGACGCGCGCGTCTCCCGACCACGCGAGGCCGCGGATCGCGTTGCGTCGCTTGATGTAGAGCTGCTCGTTTTGGATCGTCTGCTGGTCCATCCGGACGTTGGCAGGACGACGAATCTGGCCGCGGAGCGTCTGGATTCCCGGCGCATAGCGCAGTCGACACACCGCGCGGGCGGCGCCCTCTTGCGCCTGCTCGTCGGTGAGGTACCGAGCGACCTGCGGTCCGATCGAGGCGTCTTCGCTCGCTCCGAGCGCGAGCAAGATCTGCGTGCGCATGAAGTCCGCTCGCGGGAGCAGCTCGAGCAGGCCCGCCTTCACGCGCGCCGCGGCGCCCGGAATGCGAACCAGCTTGTCCATCGCCTGCTTCGCCTCCATGTCCGCGTTGGCGTCGAACGGCCGGCCGATCGGGTACTTCGCGATCTCGAGCAGCCCGTCTGCGGCGCGGGGATCGCCGATGTCCGCGAGGCCGAAGCACGCGTTGTTGCGGATGATCCGCAGCTCGACGTTGGTCTCGGTCAACGGAATCGAGTTCATGATCGCGAAGAGCGCGTCGCCCGCGGTCGGGTCCTGCAGCTCCATCAGCAAGCGAACGGCCTGCTTGCGCGTCACGATGTCCGTCGCGTTCTGGCCGATCACGCTCAAGCCCGGCGAGCCCGAGTTCTGCGCGAGCGTGGTCAGCACGCGATCGCGCGCGTCCGGGTGCGCGTTGAGAAACGCGAGCACCGGCTGCGCCGAGCGCGGGTCGCCCGAGCGGCCGAGGCCGATGGCGGCGATCGTTCCGACGTCGGCGTCGGCGTCGCGCGAGAGCGTGATCAGCGTGTCGAACACCTCGGGCGTGCCCATCTCGCTGAGCGACGAAGCCGCGATGCGGCGCCGCGCCGTCTGCTGCTGCGGCGTGCCCGTCGAATCCGTGGCCAGCTGCACCAGGCGCTCGCGACCCGCGAGCCGCGAGACCAGCGCGGGGTCGAAGAAGGGCCGGTCCTCGAGGTCCTTGACCTGCTGGAGCTTTCCCTCGCTCAACATCTTGACGACCGTGTCCCACGCGCGAACTTCGCCGAGCACCACGAGCGCCCAGGTGATGTCCGCGCGGTCGACGCGCTCGTCGCTGTCTGCGAGCGCCGCGAACAGGACGTCCTTGGCCGGCGCAGCCACGGTCGGCCCGAGCTCGGCGAGCGCGAGGGCTGCCTGGCGACGCTCGTTGCCCCGACGACGGACGCCCTCGATCATGATGTTGACCGACTGCGGATCACGCAGCCGCGCCAACAAGCGTCGACAGGCCATGCGCACTTCTTCGGACGCCTTGTAGCGCTCGTACAGCTCGCGAACCTTCTGCGGCAGCTGCGCGCGATCGCCGTCCGCCTGCAACAGTCGGTCGAGCGCGGCGCGCCCCTCGGTCTGCGCCTGATTCGCCGCGGCTTCGTCCCTCGCGCTCTTCGCGATGAACGCGCCGGTCGCGCCGACGCCGCCGATCACGAGCAGCGCGAGCAGCTTGCCGATCGGCGAGACGCGGCGGTTGATCTTGCGCACCTCGTCGTCGTCGTTGCCGGCGAGGTATCCGCCCGCGGGTTCGGTGAACGGATCCTCGGGCCCCGGCGGCGCAGCCAGCGGCGAGTTGTTGTCATCGGGCGTGGCGAACGGGTCGTTCTCGGACATGGCCTTTGGTCCCTCGGGCAGTGCTCGCGGCGCGGCCGCGAAGCGGTAGGCGCAGAGCCGTGCGCGCTCGCACGGTTCGCGGCCTCGATCGTCGCGGGACTGTACAGGCGGGCGCGATTGCCGTTCAAGCGCCCGTTTTTGGCGACAGAATCGCGGTCAACGCGACAGCGACGTGAGCATCGGCGCCGAATCGAGCAGCGACCGCAGCTGCTCGTCCGTGACGTGGACGCGGCCGGTCACCGCCGCTCCGCTGGCGCGAAACACGATCGCGCCGAGCGCCGCTTGGACGTGGTCGACGACCGATCGACGCCCAAAAAGCCCAGCGCCGATGCGAAGCGCGCCCACGCCCGGGATCGCCTCGATCATCGCTCCCCAACGGCCGCGAACGTAGTCCCACTCGTCTCGCGCCGCCCGCGCCTGCGCTGGCGAATCGTAGTCGAATCGCGCGACGAGCTCCGCGCCCCCTTGCGCAGAGGCGTCGGGCGTGACTGTCACGACCGTCCTGCGCGGCAGCGGAAAGGGGCCGTGCATCGTCGGCACTTCGACGATGGCGCTGCGAATTCCCTCGGCCTCGAGCACGAGCGCGACGCCCTGCGCGGGGTCATCGGCGACCGACGGGGGCCTTCGCGCTAGCGCCGCGAGCAGCGGGTCCATCTGCGAAGCGAGGGCGATCGCCGCGGTTCCGTCCGGCAAGAGCACGTACGAGCGCGCCGCGCCGTAGCGCTGCAGCGTGGTGATCCGCGCGCCGTCTCGCTGCGTCCAGATGTCCCTTCGCGCGCCTGCGTCCTCGGCGATGCCCGAGTCGTCCTCGCGCGATCGTGAATCCCGCGTCGGTTCTGCGCTCGAAGCGTCCTCGTCGCGCGGAGGGTTCACCGGCGACGGCGCTTGCGGGCGATCGCTCTCGGCCATCGCTTCGACCGCGGCGCGCAGCCTGCGGTCCGAGTGCCCTGCGGCCTTGGCCAACACGAACCAGTCTGGCGGCTGCCCGTTGGCGCCGAACGGGTTGGACGCAGCGAGCACGACGCGATCGAGGTCTTCGACGAGGTCGATCGACGCTCCGCCGAGCATCTCGCGCCAGTCGCGGATCGACGAGAACACCCGGCGGACCGAGCGCGCGTAGGGCGTCGCGCGGATGCGGTCCATGCGGATCGCGATGGTGAAGAGCGAGCCTTGCGGGACCATCGGCGCGAGGTCGGCGGCGGTGTTGGCCACCGTTGGCGCCGCGGGCCGCGCGGGCGGCGTCGCGCTCGAGGGGACATTGAGCTGCGCGAGCGGGCGCGGAGCGATGGTGGGCTCGCGCAGCCGCAGGTCGGGAACGGGCAGCAACGGCGACGACGCAGGGCGCGGGCGCGGACGAGGCGCCGGTCGCGGCTGCGGCTCCGAGGGCGCGGGCGTCGGCGTGGGCGGGGACGCAGGTGCAGGCCGCGGGGTCACGGTACGCGAGCCCGAGAGCGCTTGCTCGAGGCCGAACTCGGTCGTGCGCGTCCGCACTTCGAACGGGACCGGGCTCGGCATCGGAAGCCGGATCGCGGTGACGAGCGGAACGGCGTGCACGAGCAACGACGCGCCGACGGCGAGCGCGAGCGAGATTCGATCGCTGTGTCTCTGTTTACGCTCTCGCTGTGGTGCCACGACCGCGCGAGCACTGTAGCAACTGCGGTGAGGGGTGTCCGTCACGGTGATCTTCTGCGGTGTTCGACTGGGCGAGCGGCGGATCTATTCGCGCGGCCCAGAGTTCGCAACGCTGTGGCGGCATAGACCGTCCCGCTCTTCGGCCGCCGTCGCGCAACAAAGTTGCACGACGCGAGGAGATGGGCTGTAACGCGGCACCGCTGCCTCGGAGCTCCGTTCGTCTCGTTGCGAACACTGGCGAGCAGCGGATGGTTCGACCACGGTCGAGCAGGTTTCGTTCATGAAGCGATCGTTGGCGATTCGGGCGGCCCTCTCACTCACTTCTCTCGCGACGGCGCTCGCCGGGTGCGGACGCATGGACGAGTGGTGGGCTGCAATTCACAGCGGCGCAGGCAGCGCTGACGCAGAGACGAGCGAGGACGCCGCGTCGAGCGACGAGCCCTCGACGGTCGACCCGCTGCCAGACCAACCGCCGGCAGCGCGGCCGGCGCGCGACGCGGGCGTATCGAGCGTGACAGTCACCGACGCGAGCGCGGCGAGCGCGGTGAACGATGCCAGCGCCAGCGCAGACGGCGGCGCTCCGTACACGGGGCCGACGATCACGGCGACGTGGGTGTGGGTTCCCATCTTCGAGCGCATGGATTGGAACGGCCCAAAGGTCGGTTATTTTCGCGCAGGCGCGTCGCTTCGGCTGCGCAGCGCGAGCTCGGTCGGGACGGGCGCGGGCTGCCCGCGCGGCTGGTACGAGGTCGATGGCGGCGGCTACGTGTGCCTCAACCGAATGACCACGCTCGATGCGCGCGAGCTCGAAGGGCGCCGTCCGTCGCAGCCCGATCTGTCGCAGCCGATGCCGTACCCGTACATGACGACGTACCGGCCCGCGGTCATGTACCGCTGGCTTCCGTCCGAAGCGGACATGCGCGAGGTCGAGCCCGAGCGCTTCGAGCGCAGCAGCAACACCGCGGCCCGCGACGCGGGGACGAGCGCGGTCGCGAGCACCTCGGGCGGCGCGTTGCTCTCGACCGGCGTCGACGCTGGACCGACGAACAACGCGAGCGCCATCGTGGCGAACCGCGCGCAGGCCGAAGACGCGGGCGTGCGGATCGAAGACCTGCAAGGGGCCGACGGCTCACCGTTGCTGCGTCGAATGCTCTCGGGCATGTACATCTCGGTCGATCGCGAGATGGCCAGCGCGGGACGGCGCTTTCTTCGCACGCAAAACGGCGGGTACGTCGAGCGCGGGGCGGCGTCGGCTGTGCGCAACGCGCCGACGTTTCAGGGGCTCGTGATCGACGAAGCGCACCCGTTGCCCGCGGTGTTCATGGTGGCCTTCGAGGGCTCGACCTACGATCTGTCCGAAGATGGCCAGCGCGCAGTGCGCCGCGAGCGCGCGCCGCGGCTCGCGGTCTACCACCTCACGTCGGACCCGCCCGTCACCATCGGACGCGAGAACTACCTGAAGACCCGCGATGGCTTCTACGTGCGCGAGCGCAACGTCCGCACGATTCGCACGTCCGCCCCGCCTTCGGACGTGGGCGCCAATGAGAAGTGGGTCGAGGTCAACCTCGACCGCCAGATGCTCATCGCGTACGAGGGCGCGCGTCCCGTGTACGTGACTCTGGTCTCGACGGGCCGACGCAACCGCGACTCGGTCGAGCGCAACTACGAGACCATTCAGGGCGCGTTTCGAATCTATTCGAAGCACCTGACCACGACGATGGACGGCAACAGCGCCGGCGACGGGCCGTACTCGATCGAAGACGTGCCGTGGGTGATGTACTTCGAGGGATCGTTCGCGCTGCACGGAGCGTTTTGGCACAACTTGTTCGGCTACATGCGCTCGCACGGCTGCGTGAACATGGCGCCTGCCGACGCTCGCTGGATGTTTCACTGGACCGAGCCGCAGCTTCCCGCCGGGTGGCACGGGGTCAACTCGAGCGAGACGGGGCGCGCAGGCACGCGCGTGTACGTGCACTACGAGCGACAAGCGCTCGGCGAGCGGGGCGGACCGCGCGTGGTCCCAGGGCACTGACAGGTCAGAACTCGAAGTCCTCGTCGGCGATCGAGTGCGTCGCGCCGAGGCAGTCTCCCTCGAGCTTGTCTTGCACACCCGAGCGCTGCACGGGCATCAAGAACGCCCGCGGAGGGTGCGACGCAAGCATGCGCTGGATGTCTTCGGCGAGCTCTCCAGCGGACTGGTAGCGAGCCTCCGGCGCGCGGCGCAGGCAGCGGCGGACCATCATGGCGTAGCCTCGGTCGACGCCCGGCTCGATCGACTCGATCGCCGGCGCGTCGTCCTGGCCGATCCGCGCGAACAGCTTCGCGAGCGAGCGCTCTTCGAACGGCGCGTGCCCCGCGACGAGCTCGAACATCGTGACGCCCACGGACCACACGTCCGCGCGCGCGTCGCCGTGGCTCTCGAAGCGCACGCGCTCGGGCGCCATGTACGTCGGCGAGCCGGTCGCGACGAACTCTCGGTCGTGCGCGGCGCGAGCGGTGTTGGTGATGGCTCGGGCGATTCCGAAGTCGAGCAGACGCGCCTCGACCGAGCCGTCCGTCCGCACACAAAGAAACACGTTGGCCGGCTTGAAATCACGGTGGACGAAGCCGCTCGCGTGCGCGAAGGCGAGCGCCTCGACCGCCGGCGCGATCAACGTCGCGGCGTCGAGCGCCGAGAACTTCTGCGCCGTCGACAGCGCGTCGGCGAGCGTCACGCCCTTCAGCCACTCGGTCACGATGAACGGCGCGTGCTCGTCGTCGACGACGTCGAGCACCCGGACGATCGAGCGATGCTCGAGCTGCTGAAGCATCCGAGCTTCGTCGAGAAACGACCGGCGGCGCTCGGGCGTATCGACGCGCGAGGCTCGCGGGATCTTGACCGCGATGGGCCGCCGCTCGCGCAGGTCGTAGCCGCGGTACAGCTCGCTCGACGCCCCGCTCGCGTGCAGCGCGTCGAGCTGATAGCGCCCAGCGAGCACACTGCGAAGCGGAGTCGATGGAGGTGTCGGCACGGCGCGTCTCGCTCTCTGAAGGTCAGATCGGAAAGCTCGCCGCGATGATAAGCGCATCGACGCTTCAACGACCAGAATCTCTTGTGTCTCCAAGTAGATGCACCGTGCGCACGCGCACGCACACCGGCTCGCCTCGCGCCGAGCGGGGGCCGCAGAAGACACGCCATGCCGCGCGATCACGCGAGTCTGCCGGTGACCGCACCTCTGACCGAACCTCGTCGGTCACCCACAGCGCGCCAGGCCATCGCGAGAGCCGCTCGGCGATCGCGCGCACTTCACCCATGTGTCGCGCTTCGTACACCGCGACGCCCTCGACCTCCGCGGCGCGGCCTGCGCGCGCGGCGAACAGCGCGCCGCCGCGGGACCGCACGAAGCGCCCCATCTGCACCGCGGCCGGCGCGTGAGCGTCTCGCTCGAGCGACGCGACGACCCCCGCGCCGAGCCCGGCCAGCGCGACGAAGAGCGACGCGAGGCGAACGAGCCGCGAAGGATCGCTGCTGAGCCCGCGCACGAGGGCCACGGCGCAGAGCGCGCCCACGTACACCCAGTGTCGCTCGACCCGCGGAGGCTGCGCGAAGAGCACCCAGCCGACGCAGAGCGAGGCGCCCACCACCGCGCGAGCTCGCCGCGAGCTCGGCAGCGTCGCGAGCGCCCGCAGCGACAGCAGCAGCAGCGACGCGACCATCACCGACGCGAGAGCGCCGTCGCGCTCGAAGGAGAATCCTCGCAGCGCCTGCGCTCGATCGAGCCACGGATGCGCTCGCGATGCCTCGGTCAGCTCGGCGTGCGTCACGAGCTGCCGCGCCGCGAGCGACGAGAAGTCTTGAATTTTGGCGCACACAATCAAGACGCCGTGCGCGAAGAGCGCGAACAGCGACGCAGAGAGCCCTACGCGCGCGAGCGGGAGCCGCGAGGAGGCGAGCGCCACGGTCACGCCCGCGATCGCCACCGCGTCCGAGGGCCTCGCCGAGAGCGCGACGCCGAGCGCGAGCGACGCGAGCAGCGCGGGACGTCGGTGTGCGTACGACGCGGCCGCGGCGAGCGCGCACGCGGCGAGCGCGAGGGCCATCGGGCTCACCATCGTCCCGACGCGCAAGACGCCGGGGACGCACAGGGCGGCGAGCGCGGCGGTCGCGGCGCGACGTGGCCACGAACCGCGAGCAAACACGGTCAGCGCCGCGGAGAACAACGCGAGCGAGACAGCGCTAGCCCGCGCCAGCCACGCGGCGCACGCTGAAGGTTCGAGCCCGAGCGCGCCGAGCGCCGCGGCGATGACCGTGTACCCTGGATAGCCGGGCGGATGAGGACGAAATCGCGCGAGGTCGATCGAGCGGCACGCGAGCGCGAACCCGCCGCCGTCCCAGTCCTCGACGAAGCCGACCGACGCGAAGAGCGCGAAGAGCGCGACCGTCGCAAACGCAGCGAGCGCGGCTGCGAACGGCCGCTCGTCGGCGCTCACGCGGCGCGGCGGTTGCGCGCGCGCCAGGCGAGCCCGAGCGCGCCCAGCACGAGCCACAACGCTGGCGTCCCGCGAGCGGCCCCGTGGCCTGCGACGGTGCAGCGGCAGGTCATGGCGGGAGGCTGCGTTCCGCCGTCCGCTGCGGCGTCTTGCAAGGAGCTCGCGTCGGACGCGCTGTCGGTCTCGACGACGTCGGGTTGGCTCGTGGCATCGACGCTCGCGTCGCCCGTCGAACCACCGGCGTCCGCGCTGCCGTCAGCGCTCGCGTCGGGGCCCGCGTCGGCGACGGGGTCGGGCAAGCACGTTCCGCCAGCGTCGCTCGTCCCGGTGATCGTGACCATCAGCGACGCGGTGCCCCACTGATCGCCGGTCTGGCCGGGCATTCCCGCGATCGAGCCGTTGCCGTCGACCGCGTTGCCCGCGGCCTGCAGCGTGACCGTCGTCGAGCTCGCAGGCGCGATGAAATCAAACGGGATGCGCACCTCGCCCGCGCCCGCCATGGCCGGGAGGATCACCGCGTTGTGCGTGAGCTCACAGGACTCGATGCGCGTGTTCGTCCCGTTTGGTCGCAGACCGCCCCCAGACGCGCGCACGTCGAGCCCTGCCCCCGCCAACGTGCCCATGTCCGTGCGCGAGATCCGAAGCGTGTACGTCGCCCGCTCACCAGCTGCGAGCGTCGCGGGTCCGTCGATCGCCACCATCGCCCCGTTGCGCTGCGACATGGTGTCGTTGTGGCAGCTCGGGATGATGCCCAGGCATCCAGAGGCGGATCGGTTCGTGGTTCCGCGGCTGTAGGCGCTCGCGTCGGTCGTCGCCGACAAGGTCGCGGCGGTCACCGCGAAGGCGAGCGCCCACGGTCGCTTCGCAAGCCATTCGATGGTCATCCCTGCGATCTACCACGGATCGCGATGCCCTGGCGGCGACGCGCAAAAGTCGCGATTTCGCCCGCCGTTGCGCTATCTGTCTCGCGATGGCCCTTCGATCGAAGCGCCCGCTCGCCGCGGGAACCTGGCTCGTCACCGGCGCGGCCAGCGGCCTCGGCCGCGAGTTCGTGCGGCAGCTAGTCGCGCGCGGCGAGCGCGTCGCGCTCTGGGACCGCGACATCAACGGCATGGACGCCACCTGCGCCGTCGCTGCTTCTCCGCGCGCCCACCGCGAGGTCGTGGACGTGCGCGACGTCGACGCCGTGCGCGAAGCGGCCGCTCGTACCCGCGCCACCGTCGGCCGAATCGCGCACGTGATCCACTGTGCGGGCGTCGCGCGCGGCGGCTCATTTGCGTCCGTCTCCGCTGACGACTACCGCGACATGCTCGAGACCAACGCCCTCGGGTCCGTGCACGTCGCGCTCGCCGCGGTGCCGCTCTTGCGCGAGTGCGCGAGCGAGGCGGGACGCGCGACCTTGATGTTCGTCTCGAGCCTCGCCGGGCTCCGCGCGATGCCGCAGTTGGCTGGATTTTCAGCGAGCAAATACGCAGTCACGGGGCTCGCGTACGCGCTGCGCGACGAGCTCGGCGACGAGCCGGTCGACGTTCGGCTGCTGTGCCCGCCGCTCGCGGACACGCCGCTGTTGAAGAAGCTCCCCGAGACGCTGCCGAGCTTCAAGCTCTCGCGCGTCGAGTCGCCCGAACGCGTGGTCTCGTCGGCGCTCGACGCCTTCGCCGAACGCGAGTGGATCACCCTCGTCGGCACCCGCAGCCGCGCGCTGTGGCGCACCGCCCGCGTCGCCCCCGCGCTGGTCGATCGCGTGATGCAGTGGGCGCGCCGCGAGTCCTGAGCGCGCTCAGCGAATCTGAAACCGACCGGTGATCTCGTCCCACGCGGGCTCGGCGCCGGTCGAGCCCACGACGATCTTTCGCACACGAAGGATCACGCGCTCGACCGTCGAGGTCTGGCCGTATTGAGCACCGCGCTTTCCTGCGTGCTTGAACACCGCCTCGGTGCCCGGAACAGGAAACGGCACCACGATTTCGATCGCCATCGTCGAGCGACTGCGCCGCTGCCCGCCGGTGAGCCTCGTCCCCTTGAGCGTGTGGTGCTCTTCGGGCGCTCCGGTCGAGCGGTTGATCACCGACACGCACGCGAGGTTGGCGTCCACGTGATAGATGCGATTTCGCGTCCAGATCTCGAGCACGACGGCGGCCGTCGGCGAGACCGACGCGTCCGTCTCTCGGATGTACTCGACCTCGATGGGCGGCGCGCGATTGGCCACCGTCGAGCCCGGTGCGTTGGCCGCTGCGTCGCCTGGCGCAGGCGCGCCGGAGGCAGGCGTCATCGGCGCGCTCGGGCGCGAAGCGGGCGGGGCGCTCGGCACCGTTGGCGAAGGAGGCGCTTCGTACGCGATCCCCTCGGCCGCTTGCTTGAACGCCTCGTGCGGGACCGCATACCCCATTTGCGTCTTGCGAGACTCGCGGTTGGACATCTCGAAAAGCATCGCAGAACCCGCGAAAACAAGAAACCCTCGAAGCTCACCGACCGCCGTTTCGTCGCAGCCATCGGTCGAGCGCTTCGACCTCCCACGCGCTCGCCTCGCCGCTCGCGACTCGGGCCCGCGCCCACGGTGGCCAGCGCGCGTCGTAGCGGGCGGACATCGCGCGCAGCACCGCTTCGTGCTCGCTTCGCGCGACGGAAGCTCCGACGGCGAGCCAGGTGAACAGCGCGTCGACCGCGAGCCCGACGTCGCGATCGACCAGCGCCCGCAGACACGCCGCGAGGTCCAGCTCTGCGTGGAGCTGCTCTGCTACGACGAGCCACCGCGCTCGAAGCGCGTCGTCCATCACCGCGCGACGGGCGCACGCGAGCAGCGCCGCGGCGCGGAGCGAGGCGGGAGCTCCGTCGGCCCACACAAT
Source organism: Myxococcales bacterium (assembly GCA_013298625.1). Lineage (GTDB taxonomy): Bacteria > Myxococcota_A > Polyangia > Polyangiales. Next base: position 55,776 of record JAAFIF010000017.1, on the reverse strand, counting down.
CAAGTCCGCTGAAAAATCACTGCCCTCGCCCGCGCAGCGCAGCACGGGTTCGATCCAGCGCGCGCCGGCCCAGCCTCGCTCTTGCACGACGCGAACGAACGCGTCTCGAACACGGTCGCCGGGCGCAGTGGCCAGGAGCGCGGCGGCGCGCTCGGCCTCGGGGCCGCCCGCCTCGCAGCGCTCGATCCACCGTTCGACGGGCTGCGCTTCGAGGGGCGCGTCGATGTGCGCGGACGCGAGCGGCTCGATCGCTCCGTCGCGGTGTGCGACAGCGCCGCGCGCAGCGAGCGTCGAGCGCGACCAGGCCGCGAGGTCGAGCAGGTCGACGACGGCGCCGCGCGTGACGAGGCGATCGAGCGCCGCGGCGACGCGCGGGGGCAACGGGCCGCGCTCGACCTGAGAAAACAGCGCGCTTCGCTCGATGGGCGTCAGCGCGTCGGGCCCCGTGACGAGCAGCGCGTCGAGGGCGGTCGAGAGCGCGACGAGCGCGTTCATGGTCGATGGTCAGCCGGGCGTGACGAGGCAGCCGCCGAGCTCGAAGAGCATGTACTCGAGCACGCGCTCTTGCGGCGACAGCGGCGCCATCGCAGAGGCGGTGCGATCGTGGACCTCGTACGAAGAGAACACCACGCGGCCGCAGCCGCCGCCCTCGGTGTAGTCGGCGCTGACGGTGAGCGGCCGACGCCCCGCGGACATTCGTGTGCCCATCGACGGTGGAAACCAGTCGACGACGGCGTCGACCGCGACGCGCGTGGTCATAGGGACCGAGTCGACGGCGACCCACGGAGAGATGAAGCCGGTGAGGGCGATGCTGCCGTCCATCGCGAGCGATCCGCGATCCGAGAGCCACGAGCGGAGACCCTCGTCGTTGACGCGGCCGGTGTACGCAGCGGGCGTCGCGGGCGAGCCACCGGCGCCGATGTTGGCGGGGTCGCGGGACATGCTCAGCGTTGTCCCCCCGGCGAAGGTGACGAGGGAGGGAGCCGAGCGCGCGAGGAGGCCGTACGCGGTGTCCGACGTGTACAAGCGGCCGCCCTGGCGGAGCCAGTCGCGTACGTTGGTGGCGATGACGCGGTTGGGCGCGTTGTCGAGCACCTGCCACGAGTGGTTGAACCCGAGCGCGCCGCACGGCGCGACGATCACGTTGTAGCGGCCGAGGCGAGCGGGGTCCGCGAGGATGCTGCCGAAAGGACACACCGCGGTCGTCGTGACGTTGGTGATGTTCGTCGCTTGTCGGCACGGGTCGCTGCGGTCGAACTCCGTGATGCCGATCCGGCGCAGGACGCGGCTGATGTCGTCGTACGTCCAGTCCTCGGTGTTCGCACGGTCGATCTGCGCTTGGGTCGTTCCGGACGCGACGAGGATGCGAGGGATCTCTCCTTCGGCGCGCGAGCCGGGCAGCTTCGTCATCGCCGAGGGCACCATCGCTGGCGCGCACGCGGTCACGTTGAACGGAACGACCTTTCGAAAGCGTCCCTTCTGCACCACCAGAAAGAACGACCCCGACGCGTTGACGCCCCGCACGAACGCCCAGCGCCCGCGCGTGTCGCTGGTCGAGTACGCGAGCACGCCCGGCGGAAGGTCGCAGCGATCGCAGCTCACGCCCTCGGCCTGCGGCGTCGGCGCGGTCTGCGTGAGGTACACGACCGCGCCTGGAATCGGATCTTCGCCGTTGGGCGCGAGCACGACGCCAGAGATCTCGGCGCCCGTCGTCGGGCACGCGGGCGCCGCGTCGCTCGCGGTCACGTCGGGCCGCGGCGCGACGTCGACGACCGGCGTCGAGTCCATCGCAGAGCCATCGCCCGGCTGAACGACGTCTTGCCCCGTCCCTCGGTCCGGTCCGCACGCTGTTGAGAGGGCGCCCACGCAGAGCGCAGCCAACGCCAATCGAGACATTCACGTACCCTGCCCCGCGAGCGCGCCAGATACAAGCGCACTCGTGACGCATCGCCGCGACTACGCTTCGACCGCGACGAACCGAAGCTCTTGTTCGATCGAAGACAGCCCATAGCCGAGCGCGTACACCGTCGCGAGCGGCGCGAATGGGTTGGCGAGCGCAGAGAACTCCGCGTCGATCAGCGACGCAGGAAACTCAGGGTCCCGCACGGGCGCCGCGACCGCCCGCCCCCCGAACGCGGCAGAGCGCCAGCGCGCCGCGTCCGTCGCGATCACGAACGCGAGCTTCGCGTGTCGAGCGCTCCACGCCTTCGGGCGCTGCGCGAACGACGTCTTTCTCGCGCTCTCGTCGATCGCGCCCAGCGCCGCAGAGGCCCGCAACAGGGCAGGAGCGGCGCGAACGGCCACGGCCTCGAGCCAAGGATCGACGAGATCATCGACGTACTGCGCCCTGCGCGGCGCGTCGCGATCGGACGCGAGAAACGTCTGCTCTCCGTACGCAGGCGGGTCGTCGAACTGCCAGAGCACCGAGCGCGCGAGGCGCGGCAGTCCCCAAGGCTCGAGCGCCGCGCACGCCTCGCGGGTCAGGCTCTCGACGGACTCGAGCGCGGCCATGTCCGCCGCCGCCAGGACACACGATTTCAACGTGTGCGGGTGCCGAAGGCGCTTGGGCGACATGCTCGCGTCGAGCTTCGCGCGGTGCAGCGAGGTCGTGAGAAAGCTGCGCGTCTCGTCGCTGAGCCAGTCCTCGTTGACGAGCCCGTGCGAGACGAGCGCCTCCCACGCTTGCTCGGCGTCGAAGTGGCCGAGGTCGGAGCGAAACTTCTGTTCGGTTCCGTCTGGAGATTTCCAGCTGATCCAGCCGCGCCTCTCGTCCCACGAGACGCCGCCCGCCGCCGCTTCGGCGGCCAGCGCTGCGGGCATCGCGTACACGCACTCGAGCGCCGCGGCCATCGCAGGGCGCTGCGGGCAGAACACCCGCGCCGCCAACTCCATCGGATCGACGAGGTCGACCGACGCGAGAGCGCTCATTGCACGAGCGACTCGTGGACGCGCTCGCCTTCGGGCGTTCGCACGACGCGGTCGTTGGGCCCCAGCACACCGACGCCCTGCTCGCCGAGCGCCTCGCTCGACTGCGGGAGCACCCGCGCGGGATCCGGCGCGCCGAACGCCCACGCCGAGCCGACGTCGCTGACGAGCTGGCCGGGTTGCTCGACGCTCACGGTGGCCGTCACCAGCGAGCCGTGCGGCTGCGCTTGATTGCGACGAACCGTGACGAGCCGCGTGGTCGTGGCGCCCTCGCTCATCGGGTCGAGCGGCCACTGGGCCTCACCTTCGACGCGCGCCGGGAGCTCCGTGCCGATGCGCAGGACCGCGCCGCGCAGCGGTCGGGTCGCGGTGATGGTGACGGTGACCGATGCGGTATCGGACTGCGTCGGCGCGACGGTGACTTCGACGCGCGCGCCAGCGCTGGGCTTGCGCTCGTGCACCGCCGGGTGCGCGCTCGCAGCGGGGCCGTTGGCGGGAGCCCGAGCGGCAGAAGCCGCGGGGTCCGGCGTGCGCATGCAGGCGGTGAGCGCGAGCGCGGCGACGAGAGAGACGTTGCGAGCGGGGCTCATCGGCACACTCCGGCGAAGTTGAAGTCGTAGGGAAATCCCCGCTGCATCACGACGTACGAGTCGATCACGCCGCGGTCCATCGGGCCGTTGAGGCAGAGGTAGCCGTCGAGAAAGTCGACGAAATCGATGCCCGCGACGCCGCGGTTCGGCGTCGGCGTTCGCGTGAAGTATCGCAGCGACACGCCGAGCACCTTGGCGAGCGACGCGTCGCGATCCATGCCGGCGCTCGAGAACGCCCACAGCGAGCCGCCGACGAGGTACTCGCCGACGTTTTGTGTGATGGGCGCCATCGGGTCGCCCATGTTGTTGCGGACGAGCGCGACGTTGGCGAGGTCCGTTCGGTTGCGAATCGAGCCGTCGATGTTGGTGTCGATGTAGTCGCTCGAGGCGTTGGCGGCGCAGCCGAACCAGGTTCCCCACCCCTCGCCCCACGCGAGGCGCGGGTCCGTGGGAGAGCCGTCGTGGCTGCCGCCGGGAGAGCTCGTGCGAGAGAAGTTCGCTTCGACGAAGTGGCCGAACTCGTGGAGGATCACCGGCTTGTCGTACTCGTCGACGTCCTGCGGTCCGCCGAGCAGAAAGATCTGATTGCGCCCAGGGATGAAGTACGAAGTGCCTCCGGGTGGCGTGCGGCCGCGCTCCCACCGAAGTCGAAGCGTCGGCGCAGCCATGGGCAGCACGCGGCGCACGAAATCGAGCCCGCCGCGGATCGTGTCGAAGATCGCAAACGCCCCGCCGTTGGTCGCTTCGGTGATGGTGATGTCTCGGCTCACCATCGGCGCCACGGCGAACGCGGGCGACGTCGCAGCGTACGCAGCGCCGCTGAAGTTCTCGACGGAGAAGCGGTACGTCGCGTCGTTGCGCACGGGCGTCGCGCGCACCGAGGCCATCGCGCCCTCAGCGAACACGGCGTTGAGCGAGTAGAAGCCCATCGGATCGGTGAGCGTCGTCGCCCGGGTCGCGCCCATGGCGTCCAAGAGCACGACGGTGACGCCTTCGAGCGGCAGGCTCTCGACCGCGCCGAGGCCCATGCGGCTGATGGGACGACGCGGATACATCACGCGGCCGGTGACCGTGGCCATGACCATGCCGACCGGAATGGTGGCGCATCGCGCCGCAGACATCCCCGTCGAGGGCTCGCAGCGCTGGTCGGCCGCGCAGACCTCCATCGAGATCGCACCGTTGGCGCAGCGCACGATGGTCTGCCCCTGACACGTTCCCAGCGCGGTCGTGCCGGGCGGACAGCTCGGCGCCACCACGTCCCGCGCGTTGGGCACATCGCGAACGACGTCGGTGCGGGCGATCACGTCCGCTTGCACCGAGCTGTCGCCTTCGCCGCCCGCGGGACGGACCACGCCGCCGCACGCGACGAGCGCGAAGGACACGCCGAGCAGCGCTGCGCTGCGCGAGCACCGCCGACGTCCGAGCCGCGGACGATTCGCGAAGGGATCTGACCTCGACGGGCGCCTCGAATCGCTTTGCATGGGCGCGGGATGGTAGTCGCACGCGCGCCGCGCAGCAAAAGCCGATTTGTTGCTCGCTGCGTCAACCGGCCATGGATCGAAGCCGCGCTGCGTCCTCGATGGTCGCCCGCACCCGCAGCGTCACACCTTCATCATCCCACTGCTCGTCCAGGACTCGACCGCGCGCGTGCGCTTCAGCAGCGAGCGCGCCAGCGATACGGTGCGGAGCGCGCAGCTCGAGCTCTTCGAGCGAGCGATCGAAGTGAGCGATGAGCCAGTCGCGCAAGCGTGAGACGTCCTCGGGCGAGTGCGCGCTGAGCTGCAGCGCCTCGGGAAACTCCAGCGAGAGCTCTTCGCGCTGCTCGGCGCTGAGCCGATCGCACTTGTTCAAGAGCAGCTGCGTGGGCGTGTCGAGCGCGCCGATCTCCGAGAGCACCTCGCGGGTGACGGCGAGCTGCGAGCGAAACGTGGGGTCCGACGCGTCGGCGACGAAGAGCAGCAGCGAGGCCTCGTGCGCTTCGTCGAGGGTCGAGCGAAAGCTCGCCACCAAATCGTGCGGCAGCTTCTTGATGAACCCCACCGTGTCGCTCACGAGGATGCGCGGCCGGGTCTCTGGCTGCAGCGCGCGCACGGTGGTGTCGAGCGTCGCGAAGAGCTTGTCTTCGACGTACACCTCGCTGCCCGTGAGCGCGCGCATGAGCGAGCTCTTGCCGGCGTTGGTGTAGCCGACGAGCGCGACGCGCATGGCGTCCTTGCGGCGCGCGCGGCGGTTGTCCTGATCGCGCTGCAGCGAGGCGATCTCGCGCTCGATCTCGGCGATGCGGTCGCGGACGCGGCGGCGGTCGAGCTCGAGCGCGGTCTCGCCGGCGCCCTTTCCGCCGATGCCGCCGCGCTGACGATCGCCGCCCGATCCCTCGCGCAGCCGCGGGACGACGTACTTCAGGCGCGCGATTTCGACCTGCAGTTTTGCTTCTCGACTGCGCGCGTGGCGATGAAAGATCTCGACGATCACCCCGGTGCGGTCGAGCACCGTGACGCCGCAGGCCTTCTCGAGGTTGCGCGCCTGACTCGGGCTGAGCTCGTGGTCGACCGCGACGAGCTTGGGCCTTCGGCGGCCGTCGGCGAAGGTGTCCGCGCTGTCTTCATCGGACTCTTCGACGTCGCTCTCGTCCGAGTCGTCCTCGTCGACGCCGCCGCGCTTCTCGAAGCGATCGCGGGCTTTGTTGGGCTTGGCCTTCGCAGGAGCAGGGACGCGCCCCTTGCCGCCGGTGAGGGCGCCGAGCTCTTCGAGCTTTCCTTCGCCCAAGACGGCGGACGAGGCGAGCTGCTCGCGGCGCTGCACGACCTCGCCGATCGGCTCGTAGCCGAGCGTCGAGACCAGTCTGCCGAGCTCGGCCATCGAGCTTCGAAACTCTTCGTCGTGCACGCCTTCGAGCTGCACGCCCACGAGCACCGCTGCTGGCTTCTTCGCGCCGCGTTCTGTCATCGCGTCGCAGGTACAGCTCGGATCGCGCCCGCGCAAGCGCTTCCCTCGCTGAACGCGCGCAGAGTTGTGGCAGTGTTGCGCGCCCCATCCGCCCTCCGCCGCCTGCGGCCAGAAAGGAACGCCTCGCGCGATGACCACGCCCTCGACGATCCCCGTGCTCGACCTCGCCGATCTCTCGAGCCGAGACCCCGCGGTTCGAGCCGCCGCTGCCGAAGCGATCCGCGTCGGCTACGGCCACTTCGGCCTGCTCTACATCAAAGGCCACGGGATCGACCCCTCGGCGCTCGACGCCTTCTACGACGGCTTTCTGGGCTTCTGCGCGAAGTCCGAGGCCGAGAAGCGCCGCTTCGGCCGCGACGACCTCTGGTACCAGCGCGGATGGACTCCCCCCAACACCGAGCAGGCCGTGGTCGCCGGCGGACAGCCGGACTTCAAAGAGTGCTACTTCGCCGCGCCCGAAGCGTTTCACCTGCGTGATCAAACGCTGTATCCGCAAATCTACGCAGACAACGTTTGGCCTGAAGATCTCCCGGTGTTTCGCAGCGGGCTGATGTCCATCGGCCACCAGCTGCACGTGATCGGGCTGCACTTGCTCAAGGCGTGCGCGATGGCGCTGCGCTTGCCCGACGACACGTTTGCGCGGCTCACCGACAACGGCCCGCACATCACCCGCGCGCTTCGCTACTTGCCGCTCACCGCCGAACAGGTGGGAACCGACATCCTCTGGGGCGAAGAGCACACGGACTTCAACCTTCTGACCCTCTTGCCGGGCGGGCGCTTTCTCGACCCGAGCGGCGCGACCTGCAAGCGCCCCGATGAGAAGAGCGGGCTGTTTCTGCGCACGCGACCGACGAAAGAGAACCCCAACGGCGAGCTCGTCTCCGGAACGCCGCCGCCTGGGTGCATCGTCTCGCAGGTCGGACAGCAGCTCGAGATCCTCACGGGCGGCCGGCTGCTCGCCACGCCGCACGTGATCACCGCGCCCAGCGTCCCGGGCTACTCGCGCTTGTCCATGGCGCACTTCGTCCACGTGCACACGGACACGGTGCTGTTTCCGCTCGAGTCTTTCTGCGACGAAACGACGGTGCGCGCCTACGGACCGCCGGTGCTCTCGGGCACGTATGCGATCAAGACCCTGGTCGACATCGCCCTCGCGCCGAAGAGCGCGCTCGACCGCCTCGGCTACCGGCACTACGACCGCCTCGCGGACATTCGCGCGCGCGAAGGCACGCTCGTCTCGAAGTAGCTCCCCTGCCGCTGCGCCATGTGGTCCGACGTCGACATCGAGCGGTTTCGCGCGCTCCCGTCGCGGGTCTTCAAGCCCGCGCGCCCCTCGCTCGCCGCGTGCTTGTCCCGCGTGACCACCGCGCCCGAAGACGCCATCGCCCGCGAGCTCGAGCTCGACCCGAGGGACAAATTCAAAGCGGCCCTCGGCCTGGTGGTCGACGCGGCCGAGGCGTGGGCCGGGCCCGCGTCGGCGCGCGAAGCGTGGGAAACCGTCGCGCCCATGGAGTGGCTCGGCGACGAGCGACGGCGCTTCGAGCGCGGCGGAGAGGCTCCCCCCACCGTCCGCGACGCCGTCGCCATCGCCAGCGACCCCGAAGGAATCTCCACTGCGGAGACCCTGGCGCGCTCCTTCGCGCAGAGCTGCCACGGGCTCTTGCAGAGCGCGCGAACAGGGCAAGACATCGGGTGGAAGGTCGTCGATCCCAAGCGATTTCGCTCACGGTTCTGCGCGCGCGCGCAGGCCCGTTCGGGTGAGCTCGTCTTCGTCGCCGCCTGCGACGCGGCCGTCAACGTGCGCGGCGCCGAGGCGAAGCGATCGACCTTGCCGCCTTCGGTCAACGCCGAGCTCGACGCGATCCGCAACGCGCTCATCCGCAGCGCGGGGCCGGTCGCGTGGGACGTGGTCGCGCTGCTCGGCTGGCACCTGCGCTTGATCGGTCACGGCGTGCGCTCGCCCTTCGAGCCGCTCGTCTCGCTCTGGGAGCTGGGCTACGCGCTGGACGAGCTCGCGGACGAGCGAACGGTTCTCGCAGCGCCGACGATTTGAGCAGCGATTTCAGCGCCAGCGGAGGCTCTTACCGAAGCGCTTCTTGAGGCGCTCACGCAAGGGCTTCGGGAGCTTCCACTCGTAGCCAGCGATGAGCGCGCGGCGCAGCGACGCGAGCCCGGTGCCCGAGACCCATGCCTCCATGGAGGCCTCGTCGCATTGGTCGATCTCGACGCTCTGCAACGTGGCGCTGTTGGCGCTGTTGGCGAGCGCCCGTAGCCCCACGACGCCGTACTCGTTGTTGGTGATGCACAGCGTGACGAGCTGCGAGAGCAGCGGCGAGTCCGCGAGCGCGACGAGGTCGTCGTCCAAGAGACCGCAGCGCGCGGCGAAGAGCGTCTGCAGCGAGAGCAGCGCGCAGTCATCGAGCGCTGTCTCGAAGACGCCCTCGATGTTCGAGCCCGAGAGCGAGAGGCGCTCGAGCCCCGAGAGCCCGCTGCAGCGCAGCAGAATCGGCAGCGAATCCTCGTCGATCATTGCGCCGACGTTGAGCCCGCGGAGCGCTTCGAGCGGCGCTTCGAGCAGCGCAGAGATGCCATCGGAGTCGAGCGCGCCGAAGAGCGTGAGCGCAGAGAGACGTCCTACGTACGCAGCGTTCGCGACCTTCTTGGCCACGCGCGTGGAGTTCACTCGGAGCTTCGCGTGACGAACCGGCTCGATCGCGAAGAGCTTCTCGCCGAGCTCGCCGGCGAACTGCTCGCCGGTGCACGAGACGGTGTCGATGAAGCCCCTTCGCCACTCGATCTCGAGCGAATCCGTGAGCCCCGCGGCGGCGCGCCACGCCCTCTCGTGCAAGCGCAAGAGCTCTGCAGCGCGATCGCGGAGCTCTTTTTTCTCGAGGAACTCGACGTCGCCGTTGGCGAGCGCGCATTGAGTACGAATGAGCTCTCCGCGGGGATCGCCCTTCGAGACGAGCAGGTCGGCGTAGGCCATGCGCGCGACGTCGTCGTCCGGGGCGGCGAGCACCTCGGCGAGCGCGTCGGACTCTCGGCTCACTTCTCGGTGCCCTTCTTGCGGGCGTCCTCCGCGAGCACCGAGCGCACTTCAGCGAGCAGCTTGTTGCCTACCTCGGGCTGAACCATCTTCACGTAGGACGCGAAGCCCGTGAGGTACGACTTGAAGTCGCGCTTGCCGCGCGATTGCTCTTCGAGGCTGGTGCGACGGACGTTCTCCAAGATGGCTCGAAAGCGACGGCGCGCGTCGCGCGGGACGCTGAGCCCGTTGTTGACCACGACGCCGGTGATGCGCTGCTGGTTGGACGGCCGAAGGACGCGGCGCTTCGGCGCGTTTTGCACGAAGCCCTCTTGCTGGATGACCTGATCGACCCACCAGAGAAAGCGGCCGACGCCCTTGCTGGGCTCTGCGCGAAACGAAAACGTCAGGTCGTCGGCGTAGCGGGTGTAGGTGGCGTCGGCTTTCTTCGCGAGGGCGTCGAGGCGCGCGTCGAGCCTGCGGCACACGATGTTGGTGATCGCCGGCGAAGTGGGCGCGCCCTGCGGAAGCGCTCCGGGCATGATCACCGTGCCGTCGGGCAGCTTGTTGCGGTGCGTGACGATGGCGGCCAGCGTGTTGGCCGCAGCTTCGCCCATGCCGAGATAGCGAAACGTCCCAGCGACTCGGTAGAAGTGAACCGTCGGAAAGAAGTCTTTCAAGTCGATCTTGATGACCACCTTCGCGCCCTCGTGCGGCTGCGCGTTGCTGACCACCGAGCGACCGTTGATGAAGCCGTGCGCTGCGGGGTGCGCGGGGACCTTGCCGAGCAGCTCGCGCAGGATCGAGCGCTGCACGCGCTTGAGCGGGGCCCGGGGCGCGCAGATCGTACGCACGCCACCGGTGGCCTTTGGAACGGTAAATTCCACGTATCCAGAGCCCGCCTGGCTGCCCGCGCGCATGAGCGCCTTCAGCTCTTTGCCCTTCTTGAACCCGAGCTTCTTGGCCACGTCGTCCGTGGTCTGCAGCTCTTTGAACACCCCGCGCGCCGCGGCGATCTCTTCGGGCACGCGGCGCGTCGGCTTGCGGGCGCGGGGCGCCGAGAGGCCGAAGGCCCACCCCGTCTCGTTCCACCCGCCTTCGCGCTGCCAGTTGTTGCGGGGCGCAGGAAACCGCGAGTCCGGCAGCGCGACGTCCTCGATCCCCAGCGCGTACACGCCGGACCGAGCCGCGCTTCGCACGGCGGGCGCCGGGTCTTTGTACACGCGTCGCAGCAGCGTCGCGCCCTCGTTGCGGCCGAGCAGCTTCGGAATGGCCTTCACCGCCTCCGCGCGCTGCGCTGGATCCACAGAGGACAATCGGTCTTCGAGCGCGACCTTCGCGGCCTTGCTCACGTAGAAGCGCGCGACCGCGTACTCCGCGAGATCGTTGTGCTTCTCCAACAGCTCGACAATCTTGGGGAGGTTGCTTCGAGCGTCCGCGAGCAGTGGCTTGAGGGTGAACAGCAGCTTCGCGAGGTCCATCGTCGGTGCCGCGAAATGTACCGTATGCGGAGTCGCGCTGGGAGCCGTTGTAACGTCGTTTGCAGCCCATGCTCGCCCCGGCCGTTCGCGACGCGTTCACCCGACTGACGCAGTATTTTCAATCCGGCGAAGACCCCGCCGAGTCGCGCGCCGCGCTGCTCGCCTACTGGCGCGGCCCTTTGTACGACGGCCCAGAGCACAAGCTCGCCGCCGAAGCCGAGCCCGCGGCGGACGTCCTCGAGCGCGCGCTGCCCGCGCTGACCCGCTCGAACAACGGGACGCAAGAGCTCGCCGCGCTGCTCTCGGACTCTGCCGGAGAGACGCTGTACCTCTGGCTCATGTCCGTCGCCGCGCGACGCGACGTGCGGCTCGCGCCGCTGTTGCAGCTCGCTGTGCAGCACGAGCTTTGGCGCGACCGCATCCCCGACGTCGCCGATGCGCGCGTGCTCGAAGGACCGCTCGCCGACGCGCTCGCGTGCGCGCCGCTCACGGGGCCTGCGCAGCAGCTCTCGCTCGCCGAGTTTTCGAGCGTCAAAGCGCGGCTCGAGATCCTGTTCTGGGAGGCCGGCGCGAGCGCATTGCCCATGCCCGAGCTCGCGCCGTGGGTCTTCGCCAGCATCGAAGACTTCGACGCGCTGATCGGCGCGTGGGCCCGCGGTCCGCTGCGCGGTCGCGTGCTCGCCGCGCGGGCGCTCGAAGTGGTCGCGCGCGGATTGACCCAGGCTTTTCCACCCGAAGTCGTGGGACGCACGCTGCAGATCTTGCAGCCGTTGCTGTTGCATCCCGACCCGCTGGTGTGGGTGCACGCAGGCCGCGCGCTCGGTCGATTCGCTGGTGAGTTCGAGGCGCTCGAAGGGACGCTGCTCGACTGGATGCGCTCGGAGTCTCCGCTGTTGCGACAGCGCGCGATCACTGCGTTTGCGTCGCTTCCGGCGGACAAGCTTCGCGTGTACGGCGGCGAGCTGAGCGCGCTCATCGCGGACCCGAAGACAGAGGCCTACGCGCTCTCGGCCGCGGCCGCGGCGACCCCGTACCTCATCGCCGAGCGCAAGGACCTCTGGGACAAGCTCGCGAGCCGCATCCTCTCGGGCGACGGCGGAGCGATCACCGCCCGCGCCCTCGCCCGCGGCCTCGCCGCCCTGTGGCGCCGCGGCGGAACGCAACAGCAGCTCGTCGAGCCCTATCTCCGTCAGCTCCGCGAAATCGCCCGCGGCGCGCGCAGCGAGCGCCTCGATGACTGGCGTCGTTGGCTCTTCGTCCTGGCCTCGACCGACCCCATCGACGGAGCAGAGCGCGACCCGCTCGACCTCGAGCAGGGTCTCGAGAACCTCGTCCGCCTCGCGGCGCAGTACGACGACGAAGAAGCAGACGCTCGCGCGGCGCGCTTCGCCGAGTCGCTGGCCTCTACGTTCAACGAAGCGAAGAAGATCGCGAGCACCGACGGTCGCGCGCGCCGACGCGCCGCTGGGATCAACGCGGTCGAAGGCATCGCACGCTCGCTCGCGCTCGGGCTCTGGGGCCCGCTGCTCGCGACGCGGCCCGCAGGCACGCCGGTGATCGAGCCGGACCTCGAGGACAGCTGGCGCACCATCGCCGATGCGCCGCAGTGGCTGCTCGAGTTCGTCGAAGAGCGCCGCAAAGAGGGCTCGCCGGACCCCGAGGCGGACGAAGCGCTCGAGGTGCTCGCGATTCAGCTGGGCGGATACGCGCTCGACGCGTGCGGAGAAGAGCCCGACCTCGGCCCGGGCCGCGGGCCGACCGCGCACCACACGTGCATGTGGCTGCGCAAGGTCGAGGGGCTCACGGGCGGGACGCGCGTGCTGCCGGGCGCCCTTCGCAACGCCCTCTCGTCGCTGCTCTGGCGGCTCGTCGACGCCACGCGAGGAACGTCCCTCGGCGAAGTGGACGACGTGCGTTGGCTCGGCCCGTTCGCCGCGTGGTGGGCGCTCGTGGTGGACCGTCCCACGGTGATCGAACAAGTGGCCTCGGCGCTGCCGATGCTGTCGAAAGACGCCCTCGAGCGATGCACGATCCTCGCTGAAGAGATCCGCGCTGCGCTGCGCGCGGACCCCGCTCGCGCATGCGACGGGCGGTGGATCAACGCCGTCGAGCAGTCGATGATCGACCTCGAAGCGGACGACACCGAGCTGTCCCACGCGATGACGGGCTTCGCACGGGCGCTGCAGCGCTTCACGACCGCGGCCGGCAACAAGCTCGACCTCGACGCGATGTGCCTCGAGCTCGCGATCGGCGCAGAGCGCCTGCACGCCGCGCTCGAAGACCCGGTGACTGGCCTTCACTCGTCGCCCGATGGCGGAGCGTTCGAGAGCGAAAACGCTCCCCGTGTGGCGGCGCTGGTGGCCAGGGCGATCCGCGCGCGCGACCTCGCGCCGGTGGCGGTGTGGTTCGGCTCGCTCGGACCCGTGACCTCGTCGCTCGTCGAGGCGGCGACGACGGCCGCGGTGCGCAGGACGCCGCCGCCGCCGCCGCCGCCGAAGAAGACCGAGTCGAGCAAGCTCATCGAGGGCTACGAGCTCATCAAGCCGCTCGGCGAGGGCGGCATCGGCAGCGTGTGGCAGATCCGCAAGCCGGGCGCGGACCGCATGTTCGTGCTGAAGATTCCCAAGGCGGACGCGCTCGAAGGGGCGTCGGAGTCCGAGCGCGAGGGCATCCTCGCGTCGTTTGTCGAAGAGGCCAAGGCGCTCGCGGGGCTCTATCACCCGAACGTCGCGAACATCATCGACCGAGGCGTCTCGAACGGCTCGCCCTACCTCGTGCTCGAGCTGTTGATCGGCGCGGACCTCAAGCAGTACTCGAGCGCGCGGCTGCTCACGCTCTTCGAGATGAAGCAGATCGTGGCCGAGTCGTGCGCAGGCCTCGCGGCGCTGCACGGCGCGGGGCTGGTGCACCGAGACATCAAGCCAGCGAACCTATGGATCCGTCTGCCGCTGCAGGGCGGCGAGCGGTTCGACCCCGAGAAGCACCGGGACCCTGCGCGCACGCCGGTGCTCGCGACGGTGGTGATCGACTTCGGGATGGTGCGCGCCTCGAAGGTTTCGAAGGAGGCCGTCGGTCGATTCGTCGCTGGAACTCCGGGCTACATCGCGCCCGAGCAGGTCCTCGACCCGATGGAGCTCGACGGCCGCGCGGACCTCTACGCGCTGGCTGGGACGATCTACAACGTCACGACGGGACGCACGTTCTTCGACGACATCACGAACCCTCGCGACAGGATCATCGCGCACATGCAGCGGGATCCGTTCGAAGACCCCGAGCGGCTGCGGATCTTCCCCGCGGCGATCGCGAAGCTCTTGCGCGACGCGACGACGAAGAACCCCAACGACCGACCGATGCCCGTCGAGTTCGGCCGCGCGTTCGCAGCGGCGCTCTGAGCAGCTCAGACCGCGGCCTCGTCGTCGAGCTCGCGCACGCGCGTGATCGATCCCGTCGCGCTCGTGCCCGCCCATCGCGGCGCGCCGCCGAGCTTGCGTTGCAGTCCGTCGCTGCCGTCTCGCAGCACGAAGCGCGCGCCTTCGCTGACGGGAACCCCGTACTGAAACTCGACCACCGCGCCCTCGATCGTCGCGCCCGGCGCGATCGCGTCGATTCCGGGCGGCAACAAGATGCGCCCCTGCACCGTGGTCGCCCCGAAGCAGAACAAGCCCGCGTGGCCCGACGCGATGGCCTTGTGCCGTCCACCTTCGTCGCGGGTCAGCAGCCGCAGCGAAGCGACCACGCTTCGGGTGAGCCGCGTCGCGGTGCGCGCGGTCAAGACGGTTCCTCTGCGAACGAGCTCGCGAAACGCGTTGCGGTCAGCGATCCCGCCGAGGCTGATCGAGACGATGTCGCCCGGCCCCGCGGCGTCCACGGGACGGTCGAACACGCGCAGCTCCTCGACGCGGACCTGCTGCCGCTGTCCCCGAAACATCGCGAGCAGCCGATCGCCCTTTCTGATCACGCCCTGTCGAACGTGCGCGAGCGCGACGCGCACGCCGAAGACCGCGCCGTCGTAGCGCCACAGCACCGTCGCGTGCGCCGGTGAGTCACTGTCGCGCGCCGGGTCGGACACTGACCGATCGAGCGTCGCGATGAGATCGTCGATCGTCGCGTCCCAGCGCTCGTGCTCGACCCCGAGCGCGCCGCGAACAAACGCCGCGTTGTCGCCGTCGAACCCCACCTCGGTGAGCACCTCGCGCACGTCGTTCTCTGCGAGGTCGAGCTGGTCGGGGTCGCTCACGAGATCGCAGCGCGACAAGAACACCACGATCTGCTCGACGCCGAGCGCCCGCGCGATCAACGCGTGCTCGCGCGTCTGCGAGAGCGCGCCGTCCACCGCGCTCACGACCAGCACCACCACGTCCGCCACGCCGCACGCCATCATCGCCGCGCGAATGAACCGACGCTGTCCAGGAGCCTCGAGCGAGTCGTAGTGACGAAACGGACTCTCGTGCTCGACCACGTGCGCGATCGCGTGCCGCACGGCCTCGGTTCGAACCATGTACGTCGGCAGATCGACGTACTGAATGCGCCGCGTGTGCTTCGCCCATGGCCTCGACTCGTGCACGAAGCTACGTGCGGTCAGCGCCGAGGCGAGCCGCGTCTTTCCGTGGCCAGCGTGACCGAGGATCGCGACGTTGATGTGAGGGCGGGTCGGGTCGAGAGCGGGGCTCGGTTGCACGATGGGTGCGCTAGTCTACTGCGATGTTCGAGCGACCCGAGGAGGCGCTTCTGTCGTTCGCGCTGGGGGTCCGAGACCGAAGGTCGAGCGCGGCGATCTGCCAGCATATTTCCTCCTGGATCGCGAATGATCCCGTCGCCGAGAGCCGCTCGTTCGCCGCGGGCACCTGGCTCGGGGACGGGCTGCTCGACCTGTGCCATTCGCGCCTCGACGGCGCCTCGCTCGCGGCCCTCGCGCCTGCGTTTGCGTCGCAGCGATTGAAGCACGCGTTTTTGTGCAGCAACCGACTCGGTCCAGAGACCGCTCTCGCCCTGCCTCGCAGCGAATCGATCGCGTCCGTGTGGCTCGGCGACAACCAGCTCGGCCCTCGAGGCGTGAGCGCGGTCTTCGATCGCTACCCCAACGCGCGCGCGCTCTGGCTCAGCCGCGCAGCGATCGGCGACCGAGGCGCCGAGGCGCTGTGCGCCCACATCGCAGCGGCGCCCGCGCTGATCGCCCTGGACATCGCCGGGTGCGAGCTCTCCGAAGAAGCGTGCGTCGCCGTCGTCCGCGCCGCGCGAGACCGCGGGCTCTCGGCGCTCTCGATCGACGGAAACCGCATCGGACCCCGCGCCGCTCGCTCGCTCGCCGACGCGCTCGCGCGCTGGCCCGCGCTCACGCTGCTGCGGCTCAACGCGACGTCCCTCGGCGACGAAGGCGCCGCGCTCGTATGCAGCGCGCTCGCGACCGCTCCGTCCCTCGTGGCGCTCGGGCTGAGCAGCAATGGGCTCAGCGACGATGCAGCGCACAGCGTCGCGGCGCTCGTCGAAGCGAGCGCGACGCTGCGGGCGCTCGAGCTCGGCTTCGTCCCCGTCGAGCACCACAGCGGCGCGAAGCCCAACGAGCTCACCGACCGCGGCGCAGCGGCGGTGCTCTCGGCGGCCGCCGCCCGACGCGCGCTGCGATCGATCGAGCTTCGCGGCGCGGCCATCCCCGAGGACGCACACGAATTCATCGTCACGCTCGTCGCCGACTCGGGCTCGGTCGACGCGCTCGTGCACGAAGCGACGCACCGAGGCCCCCTCGGAGACGCGCTGCGCGCCGCGCTCGCCCGCAACGCAAACCGCGCGAGACCCAGAGAAAACGCGGTCGTTCGCGAGCTGCTCGCCCCGCTGCGACGGTGGCGATCGCAGCAGCGCGACGCCGTCACAGCCCCCGCCCTCGCCTCCTCCCGCGCGCCCGCGCAGCTCTGCCCCGCGCCGTCGGACGACGACGTCGAGCGCGCGCTGCGAGTGATCGACGCCATCCGCTCGCGAGCGGCGTCGGGCGCCGCGTTGACCGACGCCGAGCAGCGCCTCCGCGCGGTCGCAACGCGCGCGTGGAGCCGCCCGACCGCGCACGACCAGCGCCGCACGAGCAGGACGCCACGCGACGAGCGCGCACAGCTCAGCCGCGCGCGCGACAGCGCCACGCTCGCCAGCACCACCCTTCGCGGCGCGAGCCCCGAAGCGCGATCCCCCGGCGCGACGCTCGAAGCGCCGCAGAAGTGCTACGCGTGCCGACGCGAGTTCGTCCACGTCGACGCGCACTACGACAGGCTCTGCCCGGACTGCGCGGCGATCAACCACCAGCGAAGGGCGCAGCGCGCGGACCTCACCGGCTGCGTCGCGCTCGTCACGGGCGCGCGTGTGCACATCGGGTTTCACACGACGCTCTCGCTCTTGCGCAGCGGATGCGCGGTGATCGCCACGTCTCGCTTCGTCAACGACGCGTGGGCGCGCTTCGCGAGCGAGCCCGACTTCGATCGATGGCGCGGCCTGCTCGAGCTTCGCCCGCTGGACTTGCGCTTCGCTCGTGACGTCGAGCGCTTCGCCGACGCGCTCTGCGACGAGCGCGGCGCGATCGACGTGCTCGTCAACAACGCCGCGCAGACGATCGCGCGCGCCCCGGCGTACTACGCCGCCCTTCGCACGCAGGACGCGACCGTCGCGCTGCCCGAAGGAGTTCGCCCCGTGAGCGCGCTCGCTGCGGCGGACACGGTCGGCGACGCGACGCTCGGCAGCGTCGCGCTCGAGGCGGTGGTCGAAGACCTGCGACGAACCAACTCGTGGAGGCACGAGATCGACGACGTCTCCGTCGGCGAGCTGCTCAGCGCGCACGCGGTCAACGCGATCGCGCCGTACGTGCTGGTGGCCAGGCTCCGCGCGGCGCTCGCCGCGGCGGCGGAGCGGCGAGGTCGCGCGTTTGTCGTCAACGTGTCCTCGATCGAAGGGCAGTTCGCGCAGCGACGAAAGCCCTCGCGCCACCCGCACACCAACATGGCCAAGGCCGCCCTCAACATGCTCACGCGCACCGTCGCCGACTCGTTTGCGACAGAGCGCATCCTCGTGTGCAGCGTCGACCCGGGGTGGGTCTCTGCGCAAAACCCGTTCGCGCAGGACGCGGCGATGCGCGCGAGCGGATTCAGCGTGCCGCTGGGGCTCGACGACAGCGCGGCGCGGGTGCTCGACCCGATCTACCGCGCGAAGCTCGGCGCCGAGGTCGAGCACGGGGTGCTCTTCAAAGACTACGCCGTCGCGCCGTGGTGAGCGCGCGGATCAGTCTGCGCTGACGAGCCGCAAGAGGTCCGCGCGCGTGACGATCCCGACGATGTCGAGCGCGCGCGTGACGAGCACTGCGCTGCGACGCTCGAGCACCTTCGCGACGGCCACGAGCGGCGTGCTCGCGCCGAGCTCGGGCAGCGGCGGGCCCATCACGTCTCGCACCACCAGGGATTCGAGCTTCTTCGCGCCGCGGTCGACGAGCAGGTCGACCACGGTTCGCTCGGAGATCGTCCCCACGCACACGCCTTCGGAGAGCACGGGCAGCTGCGAGATGCCCTTCTTCTGCATGAGCCGCACGGCGCGGCCGAGCGTCGCGTCCGCGTCGATCGTGGCGACCTTCTTCTTGGCCACCGAGCCGACCTCGATGCCCGAGAGCGCGAGGCCCGCGCGACGCGCGCCTCCCCCGTCGCTGCGCGCGGCGAGCTCGCGACGAACCGCGTGCAAATCACCAAGGATCGCGCTCGCGGTCTCCATCTGTCCCGCGCCGCGACCCACGATGGTGATGTCCTTGGCGAGGTCGGTCTCGACGACCGCGACGTTGAGCGTCCCGTCGACGGCGAGCCCCGAGCCCTCGTCGAGCTCGACGGGCTTCACCTCGGCGACGTCGCGCGAGATGGTGGCGATCAGGCGGATGACCTTTCCGCGCTTCTTGGCGGCCTTCATCGACGCGGCGGTGACGTTGCGAATGCCCTCGACCTTGACGTCGCGGATGGTGATCGGGCGGTTCATCACGGCGTTGGCCAGGATCACCAGCTTGCTCGCGGCGTCCCAGCCGTCGATGTCTTGCGACGGGTCGGTCTCGGTGATCCCGAGCTTCGCGGCGTCGGCGAGCACGGCGTCGAACTCTTCGCCGCTCTTCTCCATGCGCGAGAGGATGTAGTTGCAGCTGCCGTTCATCACGCCGCGGATCGCGCTCACGTCGTTGCCCACCAGCGCGTCGCGCACCAGCTCGATGATCGGAACCGCCCCGCACACGCTCCCGCCGTACTTGAGCAGCACGCCCGAGCGCTGCGCGAGCGCGGCGATCTTCTGAAACTGCAGCGCGAACGGCCCTTTGTTCGCCGTCACCACGTGGCGCCCGAGCCGCATCGCCTCGGCGATGTGGGTGATGCCCGGCTCGCCATCGACGATGTTCGTCGGCGTGACCTCGACCACGATGTCCGAGCGGACGTTGCGAAGCGCTTGCTCGCCGTTCCACTTCTGGTGCTCGCCCGAGGCGCGCGTGACGTCGCCGTGCTTCTCCTTCGATCGCAGCAGCTTGGGCAGATCGAGCCCTTCGGGATCGACCACGGTGCCCGAGCGATCCGTCACCGCCACCACGCGAAACGGCTGCGGCCTGCCGTCGGGGCCCGGCCGCATCAGCGCCTTCACCACGCCGCGGCCCACCACGCCGAAGCCGATGATGTGCAGGTCGAACACTGGTTGCCCCTTTGCCACGGACGCCTTCTTCTCTTTCACGGCGCGGATCGTACCCGACAGCCGCGTCGCTCGGGTGCCGCGCGATCGCGCGCTGACACGCCCTTGTCACACGAATTCAACGGTCCTCTTCGGCCACTCGACACAGCGGCGCCCAAGGGCAGCGCGCGCAATCCGCTCCCGGCCCCGGTCCCCGGGCGTCCGTCGCGAGCATCGCGCCCCACCGCCCCACCGAGCGCTCGAACGCCGCGGGGTCGAACGCATCGGTCAGCGAAATCACTGCCCCCGATGACGGCAAGATCAGGTCCCGCCCGACGACGGTCTCGCCGAGCAGCCGCCCCGCCGCGTAGGCGTACGCGTCGAGCTGCGGCTGGTAGTACGCCGCGTTGCGCGCGAACGCATCGGGCTCGAGCGGGTGCGTCTTGACGTCCATCACCCGAAGGCCCTCTGGCGTTCGCACCAGCAAATCGATGCTCCCGCGCAAGAGCGTGCGCCCCGCGTCGAGCGCAAACGGCAGCTCTTGCCCGACGACCTCGGTCACGCCCAGCGACGCCATCGCTTGCTGGATCGCCTCGATCGAACGCAGGACGTACCGCTCGCACAGCGCCCGGTCTGCGCCGAGCGGCTCTCGCGCGAGCGAGCGCGCCACGGCGTCGGCGTCCACCGTCGTCCCGAGCCGCGAGCGCTCGATGGCCGCGTGCACCCAGCTCCCCACCTTCGACGACGGATGTGCCGCGAGGGCGAGCCGCTCGGCGCGCGCAGACACCACCGCGCGAAGCTCGATCGACGCCTCGCGCCACCGCGCGATCCGGTGCTCGTCCGGGTGCAGCACCGAGAGTCGAACCACCTCGGGGCAGTCGTCGACCGCCACGAGTTCGGTCGGAGAGAGCTCCCTCGCGTACGCGCCTTCGTCCAGCGATTCGACGGACGGCTTGATTGTGTGTGCCGCGGCAAGCTCCGCGCGGGCGACCGCTGCCCGAAGCGCGTCGAGCGCGGCCTCGTCGCTGACGTCCACGACGGTCTCTGGCTCGGCTGCGGCGGGGGTGGCGTTGGCGACCAGCACGCGATGTGGCGCGCCCGAGGGACCGAGCACCCAGGTGGCGTCGCCCGCAGCAGAGGGAGGACGCGAGACCGAGTCCGTCAGCAGGTCGCGGAGGTAGCGCGTCGCTGAAGGGGTCTTGCCCTCGTCGGGCCAGAGCAGGACGAGGTGCTCTCTCGCGCGGGTGATCGCGACGTACAGGAGCCGAAGCTGCTCGTCCCGCAGCTGCGCGCCGGCGCCGAAGAGCTCGGAGAGCGTGTCCCAGAGCGCGGCGGGACCGACGTCGGGTACGAGCTCGAGCCCCATCGCGTCGAGCGCCTCGGGAGAGAGCAGCACGTCGGGCGACGGACGCCGCAGCTCGACGCGTGGGAGCCTGGCGGACAGCTCGGTGCCGAGCACATCGAGCACGACGATCGGGTACTCGAGGCCCTTGCTCGCGTGCAGCGTCGTGAGCGCGACCGCGTCGCGCGAGAGCTCCGCGACCGGCTGCGGAGCATCAGCGTCGCGCAGCGCTTCGAGCTCGACGAGCAGCGCTTCGAGCGTCCTTCCGCGGGCGTCTCGAACGGCGAGCGAGCGCTCGTCGAGCTGCGCGAGCGCCTGGGCGACCTCCGAAAACGCGCGCACGTTGGCGGCGACCTGCGCAGACGCGGCTTCGTCGGCGCGCAGCGAGAGCCGCAGCGCGAGCTCGACGCGAGAGAGGGCGTGCTCGACCGCTTCGACCAACGGGAGCGTGCGAAACAGCTCGCGAGAACGCGAGAGGTCCTTCGCGCAGCGATCGAGCGCGGCGCACTCGGAGTCCGTGAGCGCGAGCGCCGAAGGGTCGGCGCGGTGCAGCTCGACCGCGCGCTGCGGCAGTCCGCCGATGTTGCGCGCGTGCAGCGCAGCGACGGCGCGCTGAGAGAGACCATAGAGCTCGCTCACCAGCACCGAGGCGCTCGCGGCGCTGTCCCTCGGGCTGGCGATCATCCGAAGCCACGCGAGCGCGAGCTGCGCTTCGAGCGTCTCGAACCACGGCCCGTGCTCGAGCGCCGCCGGAACGCCGTGCGCGCGCAGGTCCCTCGCCCACCGCGCGAGCGCGCTGTGCGAGCGCGCGAGCAGCGTGAAGTCCGACCAGCGGGGGCTGCGCAGCGCCCCGGTCTCGCGGTCGAGCACGGAGCCGGTCTGCATCAACGCGTGCATCCGCTGCGCGACAGCGCGGGCCTTCGCGCCGACCATCGGCCCTCGCTCGACGAGCGAGTGACGGACCACCTCGACGCACGGCGCGTCCTTGGCGATCGCCCGCTGGGTGTACGCGTTTTGCGCTTCGAGCGCGTCGAAGGCGATCGGCGTCTTCTCGAACAGCCTCGCGAACAAGTCGTTGGCGAACGCGACGAGCTCCGGTCGGCTGCGCCGCGAGGCGGACAAGCGCAGGACGTCGCCTGGCGCAGCGCCCTCGAGCAGCGTCGCGAAGAGCGTCGAGTCCGCCGCGCGAAAGCCGTAGATCGCCTGCTTGAGGTCGCCGACGTACGCGACCTCGACGCCGCGCTCTCGCAGCGCTTCGAAGAGCCGAAACTGCAGCGGCGCGCTGTCCTGAAACTCGTCGACGACGATCAAGTCGAGCGTCGACGCGACGAGCGGCGCGTACGCGATCGTGGCCGGCGCGCGCCCTTCGAGCAGCGCCAACGCCAGCGACTGCATCGCGTCGAAGTCCACGGCGCCGAGCCGCTGCTTCTCGCGGTCGAAGGCCTCCATCGTGTCCGCCGCGAGCGACAGCGTCGCGCGCACGACGAACGCGAGCCGCTCGCGCAGCGCGGGGTGCTCGCCGCAAAACACGCCGGCGGTCTTCTTCGCCGCCGCGCCGGGCGCGAACTGCTTGCTCGCGTCGATCGAGCTAGAGCCCGAAATCGTGAGCGCCAACGAGAGCCGCGTGCCGAGGTCTGCGACGAACGCGACCTCGTCGAGGTTCGCGAGGATCGCATACAAAGGCCGGTCTTTTTGCGTGGGCGGCTCGGGCTTGGACCGCACGAACGCAGCCGCTTCGAGCACCGCCTCAGCGAAGGCGGTGTCCACCGTCACGGCCCCGCGCGAGGGCGGAGGCAGCGCGTCGAGCAGCCGCTGCGCCGCGAGCGAAGACTCTTCGCGCAAACGCTCGGCGCTCATCGCGACGGACCGCGCTTTGTCGAGCGTCGCGCGCAGGATCGAGCGCAGCCTTCCGGCGGGCGTCTCTGCGTCGCTGCGGCCGCGCTCGATCAACCCGAGCCCCGGGCCGAGCGCCTCGAGCAGCGCGTCGAGCTCGCCTGCGGGCCGCGCAGCCAGCGCAGCCTCGAGCGCTTCGTCTCGCAATTTGCTCGCCGAACGCTCGTCGAGCACCAGCGGGTCCGGCGGCAGACCCACGGCGGTCGGGTAGCGCCTCAGCAGCTCGAGCGAGAAGCGATGGATGGTGCACACGGACGCGGCTTCGACGCGCGAGGCCTGCTCGCGAGCGCCCGCGCGAAGCAGACGCGCGCGGAGGCGAGCTTGCAGCTCTGCGGCAGCGGCTTCGGTGAAGGTGACGGCGGCGATGCGGTCGACCGGCGTGCCCGCGAGGACGCGCTCAGCGAGGTGCTCGATGATCCAGTAGGTCTTGCCCGAGCCCGCGCCGGCAGAGACGAGCGTCGGTCGCTTCACGCGCGTTCTCCCTGCAGGTCGAAGCGGCAGAGCAAGCGCGAAGGGCAGCCCTCGCACGAGCGGATCCCCGCGCTGTCGAGCGCAGCGCGACGGGCGTGATCGTGGGGCGCGACTGGCTCGTCGCCGCGGGCGATCGCGTCGAACACCAGCGCGAACCTGCGCTTGGCTTCGGCCGCGACCGCGGTCAGCGACGAGTCTCGGTCCTCGACACCGAAGGTCCCCTCGCGCGCGATCACCCTGGTCTCTGCGCGCTGCAGCGAGACCGTCGCCATCGCTTCGATGGGCACCCCGTATTGCTGCGAAGCCACGGCGGGAAGCACTGCAGACGCAGCGCCCACGCCGAGCACGCGGCTCGCCTGGTCGTCGGCGAGCTTTCCCATGCGCAGGTCGATGACGAGCGCGCGACGCTCGCCGCCGTCGCCGACCTCTTCGACCCGCGCGACGTCGGCGCGCACGCGAATGTTCTTCGGCGCACCTGGGTGCTCGCAGCCGAGCTCGAGCTCGACCGACGGACGCTCTTCGTCACCAGCTGGGCGCGCGTCGGTCGCGGCCTTGGGCGCTGGCAGTTCGCTGGCCTTCCACCGTTTGCGCTGGCCGCCGAAGCGACGGACGAACGACCGCAACACCCGTCGCGCGCCCGCGGTCTCGAGCGCCGCGCCGCGCGCGTCGTCGTGATCCATCGCCACGTCGATGGCCCGCTCGACGTCGCCGTCGCTCGCGTCGAGCGCGCGCACCGCCCGCTGCGCCGCGCCCATCAGCGCGCGCGGCCCCCAGCGCGGCCCTGACGCCAGCGGAAGCCATCGCAGCCCGAGCACCGCTCGCGTCGCGAACGCGAACGCGCACTTGGTCGCCAGCTCGAGGTCCGCAGGCGAGTACGTCGGCTTGTCCAGCACCGGCGCAAGCGCCGAAGCGATCGCGAAATCCCTCGACGGCGCGAGCCGCGCAGAGAAGACCAGCGCTCGCTCGGGGTGCTGCGAAGCGAGCGCGTCGAGCATCGAGAGCGCCTCGGGTTCGAGCCCTGCGCCCACCCGCGCCGCGACCATCCGCTGCATCGAACCCGCGGTGGGGGCCGCCGGTTCGAGCGCCGAGCGAACGTGCGGCAGCGAGCGCCGCTCGCGCGCCTCGGCGATGCTCGGAGCGAACGCGTCCAGCACGTCTGCCCTCGTCGCGCACGGCTCGAGCGACCCTCCCGCGCTGTCTCGATGCGGGCGCACGAGCACGAGCTTGCGCGTCGGGCTCGCGAGCAACCGATGTGCGTTGCGCGCGGCGATCTGCGCGAAGAGCCCTTCGTCGGCCAGCTCGCTCAGCCCCTCGATCGACGCGCGCGACAGCGCCGCGCGCTCCGTTGGACCGAGCCACGCGAGCGCCTTGGCACCCGACGGGTAGCGGCCCTGCGCGAAGCCGAAGACCACGAGCACCTCGGGCCGCTCGTCGCCCACGTCGCCGTCGCTCACCACGCGAACGCGGTCGGCGCGGCGCTCGTCGACGCCGTCGCTCAACGCAGGCAACATCCGCTCGACGCGCAGCAAGAACGGCGTCGGATCGCCGCTCGCGACCACCCACGGGTCGCGCTCGACGCCGTCGAGCACCGCCCGCGTCGCCTCGCGAATCGCAGTCGCGCTCGCCACCCACCACGCCGCAGCGCGCGCGTCGTGCACCGATGCGCGGATGCGCAGCGGGTTGGCGAAGCGCTGCAGGACGCTGTGCAAGAGCGCGCGGAGCCTGTGCACGCGGAGCTCTGCCGAGAGCTCTCGCAGCGCGGACTCTCCCTCGATCTCTGCGACGAGCGCGAGGACGCTCTTGCGCTGCGTCTCGAGCGCCGCGGCGCGGCCCGCGTCGAACACGCGCTCTTCTGCGCGCGCTCCGTGCACGACGAACGCGTGCTGCTCGGGGTCGGTGCAGTCGATCACCGCCGAGCGCACGTCCGCCCAGCGCGCCGGTCGCGCCGAGCGAAGCCTCGCCACGATGCGATCACGATCGGCGCCCCACGTCCCCGATCCCGGAGACGAGAGCACTGTCGCGAGGTCGAGCGCGTCGGGGCCGCGCCACACGAGCCGCACCGCCGAGCGCACCACGCTCCACAGCGGAACCGCCGTCGCGCTCACGGTGCCCCGCCACGCCCCCGCCACGCCGTTGCGCTCGAGCGCGCGCAGCACCCGCGGGCCGTCACCGGGCGCGCCCGCCACGGCGATCGCCACGCCTACGCGCTCGTGAGCGCTCAGCGACGAGACCCACTCGGCGACCGCTTCGGCTTCGTCCTCGGGGTCGCGCGCCGAGCACTCGATCACCGTCTCGTCGTCGCGCTCTGCGTGCTCTGCGAGCGGAAACCGAGCCAGCGCTTCGAGCGCGCTCGACGGCGCTTCGGGGTCGTCCGCGGGCCGCGCAGCCGCACGACGCCAGCCCCACACCCACGGAGCCACATCGACGCGAATCCCCTGGTCGATCAGCGCTTCGAGCAGGGCTCTCTCGAGAGGACAGAGAATGTCCACGCCGTCGACGATGATCTCTCGCCACTGCGGCGGGACGACCTTGGTTTCGCACGCGAGCCAGCGGGCGACGCGCGCCGTGTGATCGAGCGTCGCGCTCTCGAGCATCCCGCGCTCGACCGCCTCGACGCCGGCGGCGATCAGCGTGAGGTGCGCGCGCACGGGAGCCGCGATCGCGGGCTGATCGAGGGACGCGCACGCCTCGTCGATCACCGCGCGCTCGCCGCGCCAGCCGGCCCCGCGCACGAGGTCGACCGAGCGCAGAAGCGCGCGCGCGACGGAGCTCGGGTCCACGGAGAGCGCCGCGGCGAGCGCGGAGTCCTCTGCCCGACGAGCTTCGAGCGCGGCTTCGACCCACGCGACGCGGGTGGCTTCGTGAGCGACCTCTCGTCCCTCGAGCCCCGTGGCGCGCTCGAGCGCGTCGAGCAGCCGCGTCCAGTCGAGCGCGAGCGCCCAGGCGCCGCCCTCGTTCGCGAGCGCCCGCTCGATGCCTCGCGCGACCGACGGCTGCGGGCAGAGGATCACCGCGGGGTTGGCGGGCGTCGCTCGGGTCGAGCGCCGAACGATCGCTGCGCGCCGCGCCCGCTCGCGCGCGACGGTGAAGACCACGCGAGGGTCCGTGCTCGGGTTTGTGCTCTCTCGTCGTGCGCCCGCGCGAAGCCCCGAGTTCATCGGGTGCACGCGTGCCAGACCGCGCCGGATCGCAGCAACTTTTCGACAAGCGCGCGGCGGTCGCCGTATGGTGCGCGTCGAGCGCGAGCGCACGCACGAATCGATGGACTCCGAGCAACACCGACGCGACGCATCCGAGCGATCGCTCTTCGAAGCCGTGTTCAACGCGCTCGTGCGCGCGCAGGTCACGGTGCAAGCCGCGCAGATCGCATACAACGCGGTCTTCTCGCTCGGGCCGCTCTTGGCGCTGACGACCACGGCGCTCTCGCTCGTGCCCGACGAGCGGCTGCGCGAGGGCTTTCGTGCGCACGTCTTGCCGTACACGCCGGACGCCGTTCGGCCGTGGCTCGAGTCGCAGCTGCGATTGGTCAGCGACGGACCGAGCGCGTCGATCATCGGCGTGAGCGTCGCGGTGCTGCTCTGGAGCGTCTCGTCCACCACGGGAGCGATCGCGACAGCGCTCGGCCACGTCGGGTGGCGACTGCGGCCCACGTGGATCGGTCGGCGATTGAGCGCGATCGGGCTCGGGCTCGCGCTCGTCGCAGCGCTGGTGCTCGCGGCGGTCGGAGCGAGCGTGGGGCCGCGGGTGTTTCACTTCGCGGCGCGGTGGTTTCCGCAGGTGTTGGCGTGGCAGAAGCTGTTCGCGCTGCTGCGGTGGCCCGTGGTGGGCGCGGTGTTCGGCCTCGTCGCCGCGGCGACGTTCTACCTGGCCACCACCGAGCGCCCTCGCTGGTACGCGACGATCACCGGCGGAATGATCACCGGCCTGCTCAGCGTCGCCGCCTCCGCGCTGCTCAGCTTGTACCTCGCCGTCGCGCCGAGCATGGGCGCGTGGGGCGCTGCCGCGGGGATGTTCGCCACGCTCCTCTGGCTCTGGCTCCTCTCGCTCGGCTTGCTCACCGGCGGCGTGATCGCGTTCGTCCTCGACTCGCGGTGGCGCCTGCACCAGCGGGCGATCCACCCGACGTTTCCCATTCGTCGACCGAAGGGGCGCGGCAGCGCGCGACGGGCCACGAAGAAGCGCCGCGGCAAGGAGCGCCGTTGAAGCCTCCCGCCCTCGCCCTCGCGCTCTCTTCTTTGCTCGCGTCGTGTCAGCGCTATCAGCCCGCGGCGCCGTGGTCTCCGCCCGAGGAGCAAGAGGACGGCTCGATCGACGCACACACAATCAACTCGAATGACGTTTTGCAGGGTGATTCTCGAGATGCGTCCGACGCGACCGCGGCCGCTCCTCGCGCTCGGCGCTGCGTCACGCACGCCCTGCCGCCCGAGGACCTCGGCGCATCGCCCACGGACACCGGGGGGATGGCCATCGCGTTCTCCGGTCGTAGCTGGGGCGTCGCGTGGACCGAGCGCGTCGACGGCGAGGACGCTGTGTACTGGGTTTCGATCAGCGAAAACGGCCGCAGAATGGACACGCCCGTCCGCGTTACCGAGCGCGGCTACCGCGGGCGTCACCCCGCGCTCGTGTGGGCGGGCGACCAATGGATGATCGTCTCGTCCTCGGGCTCTGCGCGGTACGACGAGCTCTGGGTGCAGCGCTTGAACGAGCGCGGCGTCGCGGTCTCTCGCGCGCGCAGGCTCACGTCGCGAGACCGTCACGACCGCTTTCCCGCGATCGCACGGACGCCGGCGGGCACGTACGTGCTCGCGTGGTCGACCGAGATCGAGCCGAGAAAACACAGGGTGATGGCCGTGCGGCTCGGGGCGTGGGGCCAGCAGCTCGCGCCGCCGATCGACCTGGTCGAGCGCACCGCGCGCATCTCGGACGTCGCCGTCACCGCGCGAGCGAGCGAGGTGATCGTGAGCTGGAGCTCGATGCGGTCCACGACCTTCGCGATCGAAGGCGTCCGACTCGACCCCGTGACGCAGAGCACCGCAGGTGTCGCGAGGATCGTCGTGGCGCCGCACGCCCTCGCCGACCGCCCTCCGCACGCAGCAGTCGCCAACACGGGCGGGCAGCTCACGTTCGCGTGGGAGCAGTGGTTGCACGGCGCCTCGGGCATTCGACTCGCGCACTTCGGTCGCCGATTGGGCGGGGATTTTTCACCCATCGCGATCGAAGACGAGGGCGCGACGCTGCAGTCGCCCTCGATCGCCACGCTCGACGAATCCACGGTGATCCTGGCTGCGCAGCGCGCGGTGGGCGAGCTCGACCACGCGGTGATGCTCGAGACACGAACCACCGACGACCGTCCGCTGGGGCCGAGGATCCGCGTGCGCGGTCACGAGGGCGTCGCCGAACGACCGCTGCTCTCCGTGGGAAACACCGCGGTCGCAGTGCTGAGCCGCGGGCCGCGCGGACTCGCGTTGCACCGCGTTCCGCTGGTCGAGTGCCCGAGCGACGGACGGTGAGCGCGGGCTGTGGCGCGGCGAGCATTTCCGTTGTCTACTGCGCGCGCGAGTCACTTTTCGCCGTCGCGACAGTGAAGGTTCGAGAGGGTTCGCGCGTAAGAGAGCGCACCCGGTGATCCAGAGCCGGTTCGTTCTTCAACGAAGAGGGAGATAGAGGTTCAGACATGCGCACGGTTCGTTCTTCTGCGAAGTTGTTGGCCGGATTGGCCGTCGGCTCGTTGCTGTTCAGCGGGTGTATCTTCCGCGCCAGCCCCGGTTACTACAGCACCACCGGCGGCACCGTCGTCGCCGGCAACCCCGGGTACTACGGCTCGGTCCTGCAGATCGGCGGAGCGCAGGCCAACTTCGGCTACGTGACCATGGGCCCCGGATTTCAGCCGGACCCCGTCTCGGTCAACGTCGTCTCGGGCGGCGTGTTCAACGCCCGCACGATGGGCCTGCCGTCGGGCTGCATCGGCTGGGTCACTCGCACGCCGGACTACATCGTTCGCTTCACTGGCTACACCCAGCGCCTGCGCTTCTACGTGCAGAGCGGCGCGGACACGACGCTGGTGATCAACTCGTCCAACGGGACCTGGCACTGCAACGACGACGCCGTCGGCCGCAACCCGATCGTCGACATCATCGGCGCGCAGGCCGGTCAGTACGACGTCTGGGTGGGCAGCTACCGCCAGGGCGAGCGCGCCACCGCGATCCTCTCGATGACCGAGATGAACTACGGCCCCGGGATGTGATCGCCGCGAAGGGGGGGATTGTGATGGGGGCGGCGCGTTCGTTTGGCGAAGCGTTCGATCGACGCGCGTGCGCGCATGCGCGCGTCGGTTCGCTCAGCCCGCCTCCCCCGTGAGCTCGCTCAGTCGTCCCCGCCGACGTCGCGCTTGGGGCGCAGGTTGCAGCCGAGGATCTTCTTGCGAACGCGCACGGTGTTCGGCGTCACCTCGACGAGCTCGTCCTGATCGATCCACTCCATGGCGGTCTCGATCGTGAGCAGCTTCGGCGAGTGCAGGATGGTGTTCTCATCCTTGCCGTGGTTGCGCACGTTGGTGAGCTTCTTCTCGCGGATCACGTTGACGTCGGAGTCGTTGGGGCGGTTGTGCTCGCCGACGATCATCCCTTCGTACACAGCGACGCCCGGCGTGATGAAGAACTCGCCGCGCGGCTGCAGGTGAAACAGCGCGTACGGCGTGGCCTCGCCCATGCGGTCGGACACGATCGCGCCGTTCGCGCGGCGCAGCATCGGGCCGCCCCACGGCTGCCACCCATGAAACTGCGTGTTGAGCAGGCCCATGCCGCGGGTCGCCGTCAAGAACTCGCCGCGAAAGCCGATGAGCCCGCGCGAAGGAACCTCGAACTCGACGCGCACGCGCCCGTGTCCGGGGTTCGACTGGTTGACCATGATTCCGCGGCGCTCGCCGAGGCGCTGGGTCACCACGCCGACGTACTCGTTGGGCAGGTCGCACACGACCAGCTCGACTGGCTCGCAGAGCTGCCCGTCGACCTCGCGCGTGACCACCTCGGGGTTGCCGAGCGACAGCTCGTAGCCTTCGCGGCGCATCGTCTCGGCGAGCACCGCGAGGGCGAGCTCTCCGCGGCCGTAGACCAAGAACTGATCGGCGCTCTCGGTGTCCTCGACGCGCAGCGCCGGGTTGCGAAGCACCGCGCGGTACAGCCGCTCGCGGATCTGCCGCGACGTGACGAACTTGCCCTCGCGCCCCGCGAACGGCGACGTGTTGACGCCGAAGCGCATCTTGATCGTGGGCTCGTCCACGGAGATGCGCGGCAGCGCTTCGACGACGGTGGGATCGCTGATCGTGTCGCCGATCGAGACGTTCTCCATGCCGGCGATGGCGAGGTTCTCGCCCGCGCCCAGCGACTGAGCGCGCTTGCGCGCGAGGCCTTCGA
Source organism: Myxococcales bacterium (assembly GCA_013298625.1). Taxonomy (GTDB): domain Bacteria; phylum Myxococcota_A; class Polyangia; order Polyangiales. Next base: position 25,036 of record JAAFIF010000017.1, on the reverse strand, counting down.
ACGAGAGCAGCGTGACGACCTTCGAGTCCTCCTGGCTGTTCTCGCGGATGAGCTTGATCTTGTCGCCCTCTTTGATGGTCCCGCGGACGACGCGGCCGATGCCGAGGCGACCCACGTAATCATCGTGGTCGACCGAGGTCACGAGCACCTGCAGCGGCGCCGTGGGGTCGCCCTTCGGAGCCGGGACGTACTCGACGATCTTCTCGAACAACGGACGCAGGTCCGTGTTGGTGTCGGTCAGCGCGGTGCGCGCGATGCCGAGCTTGCCGATCGCGTACAGCACCGGAAAGTCCGCTTGTTCGTCGGTCGCTCCGAGGTCGCAGAACAGGTCGAACACCTCGGACACGACGTCCTCGGCGCGCGCGTCGGCGCGGTCGATCTTGTTGATCACCACGATGATCTTGAACCCGCGCTCGAGCGCCTTGCGCAGCACGAAGCGCGTCTGCGGCAGGGGGCCCTCGGCCGCGTCGACGAGCAGCAGCGCTGCGTCGGCCATCATGAGCGTGCGCTCGACCTCGCCGCCGAAGTCCGCGTGGCCAGGGGTGTCGACGATGTTGAGCTTGTACTCGCCCCAGCGCACGGAGGTGTTCTTCGCGAGGATGGTGATTCCGCGCTCGCGCTCGAGGTCGTTCGAGTCCATCACGCGGTCGGGGATCGACTCGTTGTCGCGAAACGTTCCGGCCTGGCGGAGCATCATGTCGACGAGCGTGGTCTTGCCGTGGTCGACGTGCGCCACGATCGCGATGTTGCGGAGCTTATCCTGCGGGTGCATTAGAGGCCGCGGCGGTTACCACGCATCGCCCCGCACTGTCACGCGACCTCCCCCCCCTGGGGCGCACATTTCGCCTTCGACACACCGCCGCTACACGCGCGGGCCGGCGCCCGAAACCCCACCGGAAACCCCGCCCGAAACCCCGCCCGCAGCCCCGCTGTTCGAGCTCGCGACGGACGTCACGTTGAGCCTGAATCGCCCGGCGCTCGTCGCGCCGAACCCGTCGACGACGATGAAATACGTCCCGGGCTCGAAGACCCGCTCGACCCTCGAGCGCTCGTTGAGCCCCGGCAGCGGATCGTCGTTGCACGCCACTTCGCTGCGCTCATCCGCGCACGTGCGGCGGACGTAGATCACCGGGTCGTAGCGCTCGCTCAGCCGCTGCGCCTCGATGCGAAGCGTGTCTCGCCTGCGAACTTCCAGGCGAAACACCTGTTCGGGGCTGCGCGCCATGGCCCCGCACGAGGCGCGAAACAGGTCGTCCCCGCGCGTCTCTGCCTCGACCGAGCCGCCGATCGCCACGCTCTGCGCGGCCCTGCACACCGCGGCGACGCCCCGCGGATCGTCGAGCGAACGCGCGCAAAACGGACGGTCTTCGCACTCTCGCTGCTGCAAGCGCGACGCTTCGGCGAGGTTGGCGTCCGCGCCCTCTGCCCGCGCGAGCATGAATGCGGCCGCGCCGCAGCTCGACTCGTGACCGCCTTCGCAGCCGCGGCGCGCGCGCGCCAGAGCTCGAACGAGGTCGCGCTCGGTCCCGACCCCCGAGCGCGTCAGCGACGCCGAGAGGTCGCACGCGAGCGAGTGCGTCTCGGACTCGGATTGGCACACTCGAACCAGGTCGCTCACCGCGCGCGCAGGGTCCGCGGCGATGCCGTACAGCCCCGCGAGGCGCAGGCTCGACGCCGAGACGCACGAGCGCTGCTGGCCTCCCGCGCACGCCTCGTCGAGCATCGGGAGGACGTCGCGGGCGACGAGCTCGTTGCCCGAGGCGATCCCCTCGTAGACGACGGTGTTGACCACCATGGGGCACTGCGCCCTGCGCGGCCCGCTGCAGACGGTCCGCGCGGTCTCGAGCGCGTCCGCGCGTCCGCCCGCAGTGGGGTGACGAAAGCGCGCGCGCATCGCGAGCACGCAGCCGCCCTCGACGCCGAGCTCGCACGCGCGGTCTCCGTAGCGAACGATCGCGCGCGCGTCGGGCCGGGACAGCTCCGTGTAGAAGCGAGCGAGCTCGCTGCACGCGCTGCCCGCGCCCGCTGTGCACGCGCGGTCGAGCATCGGAAGCGCGCGCTCGACGTCCTGCGCCACGCCCTGGCCGCGCAGGACCAGCACGGCCATCACCAGGCAAGCGCCGGGGTTCTCGAGCTCGCACGCGCGGCCGTAGAGCGCGGCCACACGCCGGGGGGTCTCTGGGTGCTCGACGCGCTCGAAGATGCCCGCGAGCATGACGCACGCCTGCGCTTCGTTGTCGTCGCACGCCGCGCCGAGCGCGCGCATGGCCGCGGGAACGTCCGCGGGTCGATCGCCGTCGGCGCGCAACGCGAGCTGCCCGTACTCGTAGCAGCCCGTCGGCGACGAGCGCGTACACGCCTCGCGAAAGAGCTCGAACGCGCGGTTGGCGTCGCGCTCGATGCCGTCTTCGCCGCGCTCCATCGAGCGCGCGAGCAAGACGCAGCCGTGCTGGTTGCTCTCGTTGCAGCCCTGCCGAAGAAACCGCGCGACCTCGCGCCGCGCCGGGTCGAACGGGCCGCGAAACTGCCGCAGCGCCACCGCGTGGTTCGAGCAGCCGAGCGCCGAGCCGAGCTGGCACCCGCGCAGCGACGCGTCGAACGCCCGCCGCTCGTTGTGCAGCGGCCCCTCTGGAAACACCAGCGCCGACACCTCCGCGCACGACGCCGCGTGGTCGATCGCGCACCCGCGCTCGGCCATGCGCAGGCCCGAGGCGTTGTTCTGCTGCACCTGGTGAAAGCCCGAGGCGAGCAGGCAGCTCTCGCCGTCGCGCAGCTCGCAGCCGAGCTCGCTGATGCGGATGCCCGAGGCGACGTCGCGCGGCGTGACGTCGGCGCCCCCGTGCGCGAGCGCCAACGTCGGGCAGCGCGACGGGCTCGCCCGGCACGCGGCCAGGTCGCGGTCGACCTGCGTGAGCGCGGTTTGATTTCGTGTGTTGGCCGTGGCCACGCAGGCCGACAGCGCGAGCCCTGCCAGGGCGATCCCCCAGCGCGTACGAAGCGCGTCTCTCATGTGCAGCTTGGACGTTAGCAGCGATCGGCGTCGAGGTGCGCCGCGACGTGGCGCAGGTGCGCGGCGGTCGAGCTCTCGTAGCGGGCTTCGTTGCGCGCGAAGTGCCGCGCGAGCTCGCCCTTGGCCACGCGCACGACGTGGGTGTTCTCTGCGCCGCGCAGCGCGCACCGCGCGAGTTCGACGCGAAACAGCAGCTCGAGCTTGAGCGTCTGCTCGTCGAGCGAGGCGCCGACGAAGCGCAAGGTCGCTGGGTCCACGGCAACGTCCAGCGCGAGCTCTTCGTCGAGCTCGACCGCGCTCACGGCGACGAGGTGCCGCGCGAGGTCTTGCGCGGGATCGAGGGGCGGAGTGGCGACGCCGCCGATGGTTCCGATGCGCCAGCGGTCGAAGGCGACCGAGTCGCCGCGGGCGAAGAGCGCCCAGCGATCGCTCTCGCGCTCGTCGACGAGCACGCCCGTACCCACGGCGTACAGCCCCTTGCGCGCGCGGCTCGCGCGGCGCGCCCAGAGGTAGGGCGCATAGCTGCTCTGCCCGAGCACGAAGCGCGGCCCTCGCGGGTCGTCGAGCTCGACCTCGGTGCACGTGAGCAGAGGGCCGTCGAAGAGCGACGGGTTCGCCGCGCGCTCCGCGGCAAACTCGCGCGCCACCGCCTCGCGCTCGTCGTCGTCCAACGACACCCGCGCTGGGTCGTACTCGAAGCGCAACCGGTCCCACGAACCCGTCCAGTACCGCACGGTGCGAGAGTGTACGACGCGTGCTCGCGCTCCCATGGGACACATTTCTCCCGGCCAATCGGCCGCTCGATTTGCAGGATTTCGTGGGATTCATCGATGGCACACCGCGGTTCTCGCCGTGGCATCACCCTTGAATCTAGACGCGCGCGTGAGAACCACCGCCCTCGCTGCTGCGCTGCTCGCATCGCTCTCGACCGTCGCTGGCTGCGCAGTGGGCTCGGTCGACTCGGGCGCGTACGGAAGCGACGGGGTCAAGTCCAGCCCTTCGACCTTCGCCGAGATCCTCGCGGGCGCGGCCGCCACCGCGGTTCCCTCGGCGTGCGTGATCACCAGCGACGAGGGCTCGTGCGCCGGCACCATCGTGGCGCCCGCCGTCGTGTTGACCGCAGGGCACTGCGTCGCCGGCCGCTCGTCGTGGCGCATCGTGTGCCCGCACAGCGGCGACACGGCCCCGCGGCAGGCGACAGAGTCCGCCGTGGCCACGACGTATCCGGGCGGCGGAGCCCGGGTCGACACCCGCCTCGGCTCGGACCTCGCGCTGCTCAGACTCGACCGCCCCTACGCAGAGAGCGCCGTGGCTCGCCTCGAGCTCGACCCGGTCGGCTCGCGCCCGCGCGCCGTCGCCGTCGGTCGCGTCGGCGACAGCGATCAGCTCGCGGTCAGCAGGCAGTTCGCGATCAACTACCTCGAGCCCACGCGCGGCTACGCGTTCGCCGTCGATCGCGTGATCATCGCGCCATCAGACGCCGGCGGCGGGCTGTTCGACCCCGAGACGATGACCCTCTACGGCGTCTCGTCCTCGAGCGTCGCGGTGACCGCGTGCCGCGCGCGCGGGCAGTGCACGCTGTGGGCTGCGCTCGCCCCGGCGGCGCAGTGGATCCGCTCGCGCCTCGACAACTGGGGGCAGCGCGCGCTCGAGCCCACGCCCGGCGACGTCGGCGAAGAGCCACCGCCCTCGGGCAGCACGCCTCCGGCCGACGCCGGCGCGCCTCCTGCGGACAGCGGCAGCGGAGACATCGGCGACCCCGGCGACACGGGTGAAGAGCCGCCTCCGTCGGGCAGCGGCGGGGACGCGGGCGCGTCGATGACGCCGCCGTCGACGGACCCGTGCGCCGCGGCACGCGACTGCGCTTCGTGCACGGCGATCGCGATCTGCGGCTTCTGCAACGGGCGCTGCACGCTGGGCTTGCCCTTCGGTCCGCTGGACTCTTCAGTGTGCGCGGGCGAGCCCTGGCAGTGGCAAGCGAGCGCCTGCCGCTGAGCGCAGCGCGGGCGCTACTTCGCGAGGGGCATCGGGGGGCCGGGGATTCCGTCGGGCGCGAGCGTGGCGCCCATGATCCGAAGCATCACTTTGCGCGCGCGCTTCTTGTCGATCTCGCCCTCGGCGTTGGCGCGCGCGAGAAACGCGTTGGACAACCCTTCGACCGCGAGCAGCAGCCCTCTGAGCACCATCGGGTCGATGCGTCGCCCCTGCGACGCTTGGATCTCGCGCTCGAAGATCGCCGCGATCTCGTCGAGCTGATCTTCGCGACGCCGCTCGAGCGGAGACGCCGGACGCATCGCCTCTGCCTGCAACACCCGCAGCAGCTGCCCCGCCTCCGAGTGAAACTCGAGAAAGGTCCACACGCCGGCTTCGAGCTTGCCCCACGCGTCGTCGTGCTCGGCCGTGACGCGGCGAATGCGCTCGATGACCTTGGCGCACGCGACCTCGTACAGCGCGAGGAGCACCTCGTCGGTGTTGCGAAACGAGCGATAAAACGTGCGTCGCGCGACGCTCGACGCCTTCACGATCTCGTCCACGGTCGGCGCCCTCGAGCCCCTTCGCGCGAACACCTCCGAGGCCCCCTTCAGGATCTTGTGCCGTGTGAGGTCGAGGTCGAGCGGATCGCTGTCCGCGCCCGCAGGTCGGCTCGCAGAGCCGTCACGCCGAGTGGTCATGGCACACGCAGTTTCCAGTATTTCTAGTCATGACAACAAGAGTTGTTCACTGATTTTTCTCACTGATCGACGCCAATGAGCCCCGAGCGCAGACGGCGAGCGTCGCCGTGCGATGGCACACGCTGGTGCTGCCGCGGTGCGCGCTGCGTCGGGCTCGAGCGCTGGCCGCGAACGAAGGCGTCGACGCCAGAATTTGGCGCTCGCGCAGCGCGCGCGATACGCCCGGTCGATGATCTCGCTGCGGACGGTGCTCGCCACGCTCTCGTTGTCGCTCGCGCTTTGGCCAGGTGCGGCGCACGCGCAGCGACGAGCACGGGACGCGCAGGCGATCGAGGACGGCGTCGAGCGCGCGCTCGCGCACGAAGGTCGGGCGCGGCGCTGGCGGCACATCGTCTTGCACCACAGCGCGACGCCGGGCGGAAACGTCGCGGCGTTCGAGGCGTGGCACCGCTCGGGCTCGCGCCGATTCGCCCTGGGAATGGCCTATCATTTCGTCATCGGCAACGGCCGCGGCATGCGCGACGGCGAGCTCGTGGCGGGCTCTCGTTGGCGACGCCAACAGCAAGGGGCGCACATCGCCGCGCGGCTGCGGGACGAGCAGACCGGCGCGAACCTCGCGGCCGAGTCGATCGGCGTGTGCCTCGTCGGAAACTTCGAGCACGCCGCGCCGACCCGCGCTCAGCTCGCGACGCTGCGACGCCTCGTGCGCGTGCTGCGACAGCGGTACGCGATCGCCGCCGAGCGCGTGCGAGGCCATGGTGAAGTGCATCCTGGTCACACTGCGTGTCCAGGGCGCGGGCTTCGCTCGGTGCGACGCGCGCTCGGCGAAGAGGGCGCAGATTCGACGGCGAGCGCCGCGCGACGCTGAGCCCAGCGCACAGGCGCTCAGCGCTCGGGCGTCGCGACATCGCTGCGCGGCAGCTCGATCACGCCGTTGTTGAACACGATCGCGTCGTCGCGAACCCACGCAGGGTGTTGCATCGTGACGAGTGGCATCGACTCGGGGCTCTCGGCGAGCATCGCGCCCGTCGACGCGTCGTAGATCACCACTTGCGGGCGGGTGGAGCGCAGCACCGCGACGCTCTTCGAGCTCGGAGAGAACAGCACGTGTCCCGACCCCGCCAGGTCGACGGAGAAGAGCTTCTTCCAACGCGCGATGTCTCGAAGCTCGAAGTGCTTCTTGCTTCGGATCGCGACGAGCGAGCCGTCGCGCGAGAAGTCTGCGACGGTCTGCAGCTTGGGGAGCGCTTTCACCTCGCGAAGCTGCGCTTCGCCCGAATCGTCGGTCGCGAACAGCACGCTGACCACGTTGCGAAGCCCGTTGGCGGCGAGCCAGCGACGATCGCGGCTCCACACCGCGCTCGCGCCGTAGCCGTGCTCGAGCTCGCGAGGCACCTTCGCAAACGGGACGGGGTGGACGCCGACGTGGCTCCAGCCGTCCACCGCGCCCTCGCGAAGCGCGTCGTCCGCGCCGACCGCGCCCATCGCGCCGAGCGCGAACCACACGGCGCGGCCGTCATCATCGAGCGCGATCGAGCCGAACTCGTGCTGCGACACGTCGACCCGTCGACGCTCGACGAACGCGAGCTGATCGTCGAGCGCGCCGAAGATCAGCGACCGCCCCGCGCGCGAGCCGTCTTTGTAGAGGGTCTGGTCGAAGCAAAGGTGCGCGCCGCTCGGCGACACCGAGAGCGCGCTGCAGAGCTCGCGCAAGAGTGGGAGGGATCGCCAAAGGCCGTCGCGCGCGCTCATGGTCGGAGCAGGGATGTAGCACGGGCCGACGCGAGCTCAGCGCTTCGGCGGCGCGACCGCAGCGAGCCAGGGCTCTGTCGCGGCGACGGCCAAGCCCTTCTTCCACGCGCGCGGATCAACGCGGATCGCGCGCCCTTCACCGAGGCGAAGGTGCTTCTCGACGAAGCGGTTCAGCGCCTCGGCGCGCGCCGCGATCGCCTGGTCCACCCGCGCGAGCGCGCGGGCGTCGAGCGGCGGTTCGTCCGTGGACTCGTCGCGATTGGTCGCAGCCATACGCTGAGCGATCGCGTCCACGACCCCGACGCGAAAGTCGTCGTGCCACCGTCGTGTGCGCCCCGCGCCGTGCGTCGCAGAGAGCCACTCGATCCGTCGAACGAGCCAGCTCCACAGGGTGATCACCGCCTCGCGATCGGCCGCGCGACCGACGAGCACCAGCGACTGCCCGTCGTCGCCCTCGAGCGTGTATGCGACGCAGCCGTTGCGGCCGGCCAGCGCCAGCGCGAGCAGGACCTTCCAGGGTCGGATCTTGCGCGCGGTCTCGAGAGGGCGATCGCGAGCGTCGGTGACGGGATCGTCGCCGGACTCTGCGGCGGACTCTTCGTCGAGGATCGCACGCAGACGGTGACGGTCGATCAACGCTTGCGCGTGCGCCGCGGCGGACGCGGCCTCGTGCGCGTCGGGCGACGTGGCGAGCGCGAGGAGCTTTCGCACGCGGTCGAGCGCGCGCTGGTCTTCGGGGGTGAGCACGATCGATCGCTGCCGTGAGCGACGGTGGTAGCACCCTCTGCCCGCGTCGCGCAGCTGCGGTCAGAAGCCGCCGGTCGTGATCGCTGACGACTCGTCGGGGCGAGCGCTCGCAGCGAAACCACCGCGTCGAGCCGCGCGACCGCCTTGCCTCGCTCGGCGACGTGCTGCAGACACGAGCACGATGGAGCAACGACGGCACGGCACACCGACGCGCGACGAGCTGTCCGCCCTGCGCGGCGCGCTCGACGCGCTGGCTCCGCTGGATGTGCGAGAGCACGACGCCGTCGCCGCGCTGGTCACGACGAGAGAGCTCGCTGCGCGAGAGCACCTGCTGCGCGCTGGAGACCGTGCTGAGTACGGCGCCTTGGTCATCGACGGCGCCCTGCGCGAATACTGGCCGCTGCCCGACGGAACCGAGCGCACCAAAGGCTTCGCCCTCGCCGGCGCGCTCGTCGGATCGCTCTCGGACCTGCTCTCGCCGAAGCCCTCGCTCAGTGCTGTGCAAGCCCTCGCTCCGTCGCGGCTGCTGCTCGTGCCCTGGCGAGCCTTCGACGAGCTTCGCGCGCGCTCAGCCACCATCAACGAACTGGCGCGCAAGCTCACCGAAGCGCTGTATCTCCGCAAGTCCGAGCGAGAGTGGGAGCTGCTCGCGCTCGACGCCGAGGGGAGGTACGAGCGATTCGTGGCGCGGTTTCCAGGGATCGAAGCGCGCGTCTCGCAGTCGATCGTGGCGTCGTACCTGGGGATCACGCCCGAGCACCTGTCTCGAGTTCGCCGTCGGCGACGAGCTGCGGAGCGAGCCACGCGATGAACGCGAAGCCCGAGAGCAACCCCAACGCGCGACCGACGTTGGCCGCCAACAACGCCGTCGGCGCCGCGAGCGTCCAGCACAGCGCTCCCACCGGCAGCTGCACGCCCACGAGCGCTGCGCGAAAGATTTGCTTGGGGGCGGTGTCCGCGCGCATCGCGAGCCCCGCGAACACAAACGCCGCGTGCCCGAGCATCCACTTGATCGCGCTGTCTCGCGAGCGTCCCACCAGCGCCTCCATCGTCGGCGCGACGCCCGCCTCGGCGCCGGCCAACATCGCCAAGATGTGGTGATTCTCGGCGAAATCCAGCGCGCCGGCGGCGCACACGGCGACGCTCGCGGCGAGCGAGAGCGACGGCTGCCGAGCGATGAACGTCCTCGCGAAGCTCAGCCCCAGCGCGACGTACACCGCGATGAACAGGTCGTCGACGGTGATCAACGCGCGCAGCGCCGTCGCGTCGCGCACGAGCGCCGAGGCGTACTCGGCCGCGGGCATCACGCGCTCGAAGCGCTGCTGGCTCACGCCGGTCACGAACGTGCTGCCAAAGAGCGCAGCGAAGAGCGCCGCCGACGCGACGGCGAGCGCGCGCAAGGTCGTGGCGCGATCGCGCGCCGCGGAAGAGAGCTGCGAAGACGGGACGGTGTTCATGCGAGCGACCGTGCCCTCGCGGGCGATCCCCGAGCATTGACCTGCATCAAGAACGCCTCGCGCCGCGGTCGCAGTCACGGCCGCGCATCGCGAAACTCCAGAAGAAAGACGCTCGAACAACGCCGCTCGCGACGCGACGATCGGCGGCGATTTCGGTGGAAGGATCGTCGTGCGGTACGATCAACGCCGTGCGACTTTCTAACTTTGTCTCCCCTGCGTTCGCGACAGCGCTGCTCGCCGCGAGCGCGTCCGCGAGCGCTCAAACGACGGACCCCACGCTGCTAGCGTCGCGCCGCGCGCTCATCGACCGAGCGACCGCCGCGAGGACCGCCGGTCGACACCAAGAGGCGCTCGACCTCGCGCAGCGCGCGGCGCAGATCCAGATGACGCCCAGCCTGCGGCTGTTCTTGATGCAAGAGCAGACGCTGGTCGGGCAGCTCGCCGAGGCGTACTCGAGCGCGATCGCGTGTCAGAGCGAGGCCGCCCGCGACACCGCGGCGAGCGCGCAGACCATCGCGCGGCTGTGCACAGAGAGCGTCAACTCGCTGCAGAGCCGCGTCGGCCGCGTCGTCGTGACGCTCGCGCCGACCGTCGAGGGCGCGCGCGTGTTCGTCGGCAACCGAGAGCTGCACTCGGTGTTGCTCGGCCAGGACTACGTTGTGACGCCTGGCGAAGTGAGCGTACGCGCCGAGGCGCCGCGGCACCGCGCGGTGAGCCGCACCGTGTCGGTCGCAGCGGGCGCGTCGGTGTCCGTTTCGCTTCCGCTCGAGCGCGAGGCGCAGCCAGAACCGACACCCGTACGGCCGCCCGATCCTCAGAGCCAGCCCGCCAACACCGTTGTGGTCGCGCCGGACAACGCCGCGGCCGCTTCGACGACGGCGCAGACCATCACTCCGCCTCCGACCGGACGCGCGAGCGAGCCGCCGAGCTCGCCGATCGTCGCTGCCGGCGTCAGCCCGACCACCGATCGACCGCGCACGGTCAACCTCGGAGCGGTCGCGATGATGGCGACGGGCGGCGCGATCGCCGTCGGAGGCGCGGTGACCTTGGGTCTCGGCGCAGCGGCCACCACCGAGTACGACCAGCTGTGCACGCCTCGCTGCACGCAGGACAACGTGACCATGGGCCGTGCGGCGTACGACCGAGCCAACACGATGTTCGGCATCGGAATCGCGGGCGTCGCGATCGGCGGCGCAGCGGCGGTAGGAGGTCTGCTCTGGATGCTCGTTGCGAGGCCGAGCGCAGCGCCACCGCGCGTGGCGTTCGTCGCGCCCACGGCAGGCGGCATGGTGATTGGCATGGGAGGTTCGCTATGACTCGGCACGAGACTCGTCTTCGCACGGAGCAGGGATCGGTCCCCGCCCCGAGCCGCGCGACCACCGCGAGCGCGCTCGCTCTTCTCGCGCTCACCGCGACGACCGCAGGATGCCTCGGTCCCTTTCGCGCGCCGATCGACGACGACGCCGGCGCCTCGACCGACGCCCGCGCGGACGGCACCACGGTCGACGCGGCCGACGCCGGTGCCGACGCCGGTGCCGACGCCGGTGCCGACGCCGGTGCCGACGCCGCGTTGGACGCGAACGACGGCGCGACGACGGATGCGCTGGATGGGGCGACGAGCGATGCGCCGGGCGCGGACACGATCGACGCTGGGCCGGCTTGCGATGGCGCGACGAGCTGCAGCGGACGCTGCGTGGACACGAGCACGGACCCGACGAACTGTGGTTCGTGCGGCAACGTCTGCCCGATGGGGCCGAACACCACGGGCGCGGCGTGCATGCGCGGACGCTGCGTCGCGACGTGTATGCCCCTCTTCGCCGACTGCGATGCCGATGCCATCAACGGCTGCGAGCGGGCGACGAACACGCTCTCCCACTGCGGTGGCTGCGGTGTGGCGTGCTCGCTCGCCAACGCCACCGCCGATTGCAGCACCGGCGTTTGCGAGATTCGCGTGTGCAACGCAGCGTTTTCGAACTGCGACGGAGTGCAGTCGAACGGCTGCGAAGCGGACCTCAACCAGACAAGCAACTGCGGCGGCTGCGGGACGCGGTGCACTGCGGCGCTTCCTGTGTGCCAAATGGGCGCCACCGGCGGAACGTGCGCGACCGGATGCACCGCGACGCAAACGCTCTGCGGGATGAGCTGCGTCGACACCAACACGTCGCTCGCGCACTGCGGCGCATGCAACCGAACGTGCAGCTATCCGGACGCTTCTGCGACGTGCTCGGGCGGCACGTGCTCGCTCGGCGCGTGCTCACCGAACCGCGGCAACTGCGACGGCAACCCGAGCAACGGGTGCGAGACGGACACCAACACTTCGCTCACGCACTGCGGCGGCTGCGGCCGCAGCTGCACGGTCGCCAACGGGACCGCGGCGTGCGCGACGGGCACGTGCAGCGTGGCGAGCTGCAACATTGGCTTCGGCAACTGCAACGGGATGGCGACGGACGGCTGCGAGGTCCGCCTGATCGACTCGGTGATGCACTGTGGCAGCTGCGGCAACGCGTGCTCGTTCAGCAACGGTTCGGGCACGTGCAGCGGCGGAGCCTGCTCGGTGACGAGCTGCAACGCGGGCTTCTCCAACTGCGACGGAAGCGGATCGAACGGCTGCGAGCAGCAGCTCAACACCGCGACGCACTGCGGGGGGTGCGGCGTCGCGTGCGCGTTGGCCAACGCCGTCAGCTCGTGCAGCACGGGCACGTGCCAGCTGACCAGCTGCAACGCGAACTTCGTCAACTTGGACCGCAACGACGCAAACGGCTGCGAGTGCCGCGTCAGTGACGTCAACGATCCGCCCGACGCGATGGGCCGCGACGAGAACTGCGACGGCGTCGATGGGGTCCTCAACCGCACGATCTTCGTCAACGGGACGACGGGCAACGATCTGAACAGCGGGCTGCTTCCGTCCGCTCCGAAGCGCACGCTGCGCAACGCGCTCGGCGCGACGACGGCGGCAATCAACACGATCCTGCTCACGACGGACACGATCGACGAGCGCATGCACGCGACGCCTGCGCGGCTCGTGAGCGGCGTGAGGATCCACGGCGGATACAACGCTGGCTTCGCCTCGCGCACGATGATGCGAACGACGCTGCTCGGGCCGCCGATCGCGCTCGAGGCCGTCTCGCTGACGGCAGGCACCGTCGCGACGCTCGTTCAGGTCGACGTGCAGGCGCGAGACGTCGGGACCATGCCGGGCATGTCCGTGGCGCTGCGCGTGATCAGCACGGGCGGGTGGGCTGGAGGTTCGTTTCCGTTGCAGTTGCAGAACGTTCGACTGCGCGCAGGGCTCGGGGGAATGGGCCTCACAGGGCCGACAGGCACTCCGGGCGTGGACGGAGCGAACGGCCAACCCGGCGTAGCCGGCGGGCTCGCTGCGGGCGCGGGCGCGGGCGGCGCGCAAGGGCAGAACGTCGCGTGCTCCGGTGGCAGCGGCGGCCCCGGCGGAGCGGGCGGAACGACCGCTGCGGTCGCGCGACCGGGCGTCGCCGGAGGCCCTGGGTTGCCGATGCCGCAAGGTGGAGTGGGCGGCCTTGCGGGCGCGGTGGGCACCTGCGCGAACCCAGGCAACGCCGGAGGTCCCGGAGGGAGCAGCACGTTTGCGGCAACACCGGCCGGCAACGGGATGGGAGCGACCTCGGCGATCATGATGAGCGGCAGCGACGTCGTGGGCGCGACGGGCGGACCAGGCGCCCCCGGCGCGACGGGGGCTGGCGGAGGAGGCGGCGGCGGCGGTTCGAGCACGTGTGTCACGGGCGGCGCTGGCGGCGGCGGAGGTGGAGGCGGTGCAGGCGGCTGCGGTGGTGGTGGTGGTGGCGGAGGCCAGCCAGGAGGCGCGTCGATCGCGTTGTTGCTGATCGATTCGGCCGTGGTGGTTCCGAGCGACAGCTCGTTGGTGACCGCGGGAGGCGGCGCGGGAGGCGCAGGCGGTTCGGGCGGCGCAGGCGGCCGCGGCGGCCTCGGAGGAACGGGGGGCCCGGCCTCGACGACCGCGCCGATCAGCGGACCGGGCGCGAACGGAGGCACGGGGTCCTTTGGCGGAACCGGCGGCGGCGGCGGCGGCGGCGCTGGCGGACTGAGCGCGTGCATGGTGACCCAGCGCACGCCGTACATGCCTGGCGGCGCGATGGTCATGATGGTGTGCAGCACCGGTGCTGCTGGCGGCGGCGGCAGTGGAGGCAACTCGGGGGCGAACGGGCAACAGGGCCCGCTCTTTCACATCCCGTAGCGCGTCGCGCACCGTCGCCGCGCGACGCAAACCTCGAGGGGACCGATCGTTGACGCAGGCTCGCATCGCGGCCCGCGGACGATTTTTCTGAAACCGCGGGGCCGCTCGCGTCACTTGCCCTTCGTGAGTGTCCTCGTTGCAATGAACGCGATGGAGTTGCCATCGCCCAGAGCGCCGGTCGTCCCGCTCGAACGAGCGCTGATCGAGCGCGTTCGCGCAGGAGAAGCGGGCGCGTTTCGCGAGCTCTTTCGCAGCCACGCCGCGCGGGTTCGACGGTTTCTGCGCAACCTGCTCGACTCCGACGCGGCCGCAGACGAAGCGACGCAAGAGTGCTTCGTTCGCGCGCACGCGGCGCTGACGGGCGGGGCTGCGGTCGAGAGCCTCGCTCCCTGGCTGCTCGGCGTGGCGCGCAACGTCGCGCGCGAGCAGCAGCGATCGCGCAAGAACCTCGTCGCGCTCGAAGCGGACGACGAAGAACAACGGGTGAGCCCCGCGCCCGATCCCGAGGCGCTCTTGCTCGGTCGCGAGGCGGACGCGCTCTTGTCCCGCGCGCTCGAGCGGCTCAGCGACGACCGCCGCGCGGCGCTCGTGCTGCGAGTGGACCAGGGCCTCGGCTACGACGACATCGCATCGATCCTGCGATGGAACGTCGCGCGCGTGAAGAACGAGATTCACCGCGCGCGCATGCAGCTTCGCGCGGCCATCGCCGCGAAATCGAACGGACCGGAGGACGCGCGATGAGCACGCACATCGACATCGAATCGCTCGAGGCCCTGGCGGCCGACGAGGCCATCGCCAACGGCGCGCTCGTCGCAGAGCACATCGCGTCCTGCGCCGAGTGCAGCGAAGAGCTCGCGTGGCTGCGCAGCGAACGAGCGCTGTTTTCGCAGCGCGCCGACGAGATGGGCAGCGTCGATCACCTCTGGGACGGCGTCGACGAGCGCATCGCCGGCGCCAAGGAGCAGCGCGCTCCGTACCGAGAGAACGCGCTGCCGCTGCCTGCGCCGAGCCGCGCGCGGGCGCCGCGATGGTGGCTGCTCGCCGCGGCGCTCCCGCTCGTGCTCGCGGGCGCTGGGACCTTCGCGGTGGTGCGTCGCGCGGCCCAGAGCAAGGGCGCCCTCGTCGCGCAGCGCGCGGTGCACGGGACCGTGCTCGTGCGCGTGCGAACGGCGTCGGCAGACGTGCGGATCGACCCCGGCGCGGACGATCGCGTGAGCGTGCTCAGCGCGGACCGCGACGCGGCGGCGACGTTGGTCGCCATCGACGAGCGCACGATCGAGCTGCGATTCGAGCGGACGCCGACACGCCGCGTGCGCGTGGAGGTTCCGCGCGGAACGGGCTTGGACGTCACGACGTCGTCCGGCGACGTGACGATCGGCGCGATCGGCGGCGGGACGAAGATCATCACGAGCTCGGGCGACATCGAGGCCGCCGAGCTCGGAGCGACCGACATCACCAGCACGTCGGGCGACGTCCGCGTGCGCTCGATCGTGGGCTCGATCGCGATTCGAACGTCCTCGGGCGACATCGAGGTCGGCCGCTCGACCCGCGCGAGCAGCGCGTTGCTGTCGTGCACATCGGGCGCCATCCAGTGGGCAGGCCACTGCGCGACGGGCTGCAGGCTGCAGGCGCGATCGAACTCGGGCGACGTTCGGCTCGCGTTCGACCGAGCGAGCTCGGCGACGGTTCGGTTCGAGACGAGCTCGGGCAGCTTTCGCGACGGGATCGCAACGGGCAACACGCTGCACCAACCGTCGGTCCTGTGGCAGATGGGCGCCGGGGTCGGCTCGGTCGACGTCGAGACCACGTCGGGATCGCTCGCGCTCGACGGCGCAGAGTGAGCGGGCGCAACGCGCGCCTGCACCCACGGAGGCGCTGCGAACGAACGCTGCAATGATGCCCCTCGAACCCGGAGGGGCGCTGTTGGCTATCAGCAGAAGCCCTGCATCGAGGCGCCGTTGGACATGACCAACGTCGCGCACCCGTTGGTGCCTGGGCACACCTGGTAGACCCCGCCGTCGGCCTGCGCGGGTCGAACGTCGCTGCACGTCCTTCCGTCGCGGCACTTGTACGTCGGCTGCACGGAGGCGGTCGTGTCGAGCACCGGTTCGCACGCGGGCTCGGCGCCCGAGCAACCGAGGGCCATCGTCGCGACCGAGAGCGCTGCGGGGACGACCAGAGCGCGCACCACGCGTCGAGCGTCAACGGACTTCATGACCTCGAAGGTACACCACGCTGCGTTGCGTCGCGTGAAGGAGCCGCGAGCGCTGTCCTCGAAGCGCCGCGCGAAGGGGGGAAGTCGGCGCGCTCGTCGGTAGACTCGGCCGAGAAAGAGAGAAGCAGAGGGATGAAACGGATCGTCATGGGGTCATTCGCCGCGATCGTGGCAGCGGTCACAGGCTGCGGAGCACCGACGCTCGGCAGCTGCACCGCGCAGCAGAGCGGCGCGCAGCTCTGCATCGAGTACAGCGCAGAGGGCACCGGGGTGACCGCCGACCAGCTTCGAGCGCAGTGCGCGATGCAGTCGGGCACGTACGCGGCAGGGGCGTGCACGGGCGCGGGGCGCACCGGACGATGCGTGCAGACGTTCTCGAACGGCGCGATGTCCTTCTCGCAGACGTACTCATTTTACCCGCCGATCGACACAGCGAACGCGATGATGTTCTGCACGCGCCTCAACGGAACGTGGCTGGGCAACTGACGCACGGGCGCGCGGGGGCGTCGTCGCGTCGGCCGTCGGCGCTCTCGGCTCGCACGTCGCTGCGGCGATTGCGCCGGTGGGGTCGCCGGGGCGCTCGTTCAGACGTCTGAACAAACAAAAATCAGTGATTTCAATAACTTCGGCCGCCGACGAGCGACGATTTGCGCCGCTCAGCGCGGGGCTCGCGGCGAGACCGCGACGCGAAACGCTCCGATGGGCCGGGCGATGCCCGCGGTCACGAGCGGGTGCCAGCGGCGGGGAGCGCTCTTCACTCGGACCGTGTAGCGATCGAGCAGGACCGTGAGCGCCGAGGCGATGATCGTGTAGGCGAGGCCGCGGCCGGGGCAGACGTGCTTTCCGACGCCCCACACGCCGTAGGTCTTGTCCTTGAGGGGCGGGCTCTGAAAGTCATCGGTGACCATCGCCGCGTAGCGCTCGGGCCGATACTGCGCTGGCGCTGGGTACACGGCCTGATCCTGATGAAGCAGCGACATCGAGATCCCGACGAAGCTCTTCGCGGGGACCTCGTATTGTCCGATGCGATAGCTCTTGTGCGTGTAGCGCCAGAGCACTCCGCCGCCCTTCATGCGCATCGACTCGTTGATCGCCCGCAAAAGCGCGGGCATCGCGCAGAGGGCAGACAGGTCGAGGGGCGTGCCGTCGGCGAGCACGCTTCGACGCTCTTCGTCGAGCGAGCGCGCGAGCGCGGGGCGTTCGAGCACGTCGAGCCACGCGAGGGCGAGCGAGTTGGCGGTGTTGGTGTGCGCGCCGAACACGACGCCCATGATCGCGACGGCCGCCGCTCGAAGCTGCGCGGGCGCGGCAGACGCTGGTTCGGGGCCGAGCATCGCGTCGATCACCGTGCGCAGGTAGCCGTCTTCGAGGCGATCGAGGTCGCGGACAGCGCGGCGAATCTCGTCTTCGAAGACGGCGATGAGGCGCTCGCGGGCCTGCACTCGACGGCGCAGCGCGGGCGTCTCGATCGGAAGAAACAGGCCCACGACGGAGTAGTCGCTCTCGAGCACCTCGAACAGCGAGGCGATCTCGACGATGCGCTCGCGCGAGAGCGTGTCACCGCAGACGAAGCGGCACGTCATCTCGAGCACGAGCTCGCTGCAGAGGCGCATGGCGTCGAGCTCGGCCGGCGCGCTGCCGAGCTTGTCGCCGAGAAAGCTCGCTGCGTCTCGCGCCAGGGCCGCGCTGCGCTTGCGCACGGACTGCCCCGAGAGCTCGCGCAGCATCGCCGGAGGAATCCGCTGAAAGAGCTCTTCGCCGAGCAGCTTTCCCAGCAGCTTCTGGTACGCGGTGATGAGGTCGAGCTCGTCGTCGCTGGCCGCAGAGAAGCGCGCGATCGCCTCGGGTCCCTGCGCGAGCACGAGGGGAACGCCGAAGATCGACAGCGCGAACACGTCGCCGAGCGCCTCGTGACACGCGCGCTGAAAATTCACCGGGTCGATGAGCATCGCGAGCCCCTCGCCCACCGCGGGCAAGCGCGTCTTCAGCACCGGCGGCGCGTCGCTCGCGGGCCCCGGCCGCGCGCCGGCGATCAGCGCGCGGAGCAGCGTGTCTTTGGCAGGCAACAAGTCACGAAGCGTGTTCATGAGAGCGTTCATCGTACGAACGCGCGGTCGTGCGCAACGTGCTGTGTCACGTGGGCGCAGCTTCGGCTCGATGCGCTCGACCGCGACGGTGGTGTTCGTAGCGAACGTGCGATCTTCAGCGCACGCCCCCGTCCGCGATGCACGCGCTACGCGGCGCGGCCTTCGTACGCGTCGAGCACAGCGAGCAGCTCGCGCTGGGCCTTCTTTGCGAGCAGCGTTCGCAGCTCGGAGAGCGTCTCTTTCACGACCTTGTCCGCAGGCTTGCGAAGGTACGTGAGCTTCCACCGCAGCGTCGTGGCGAGGGAGTCGAACTCGCCGCGGGTCGCCTCGCGGAGGATCGCCGCTGCGCAGCCGCGCGAACGCTGGAGGTTCGTCGAGAACTCGCGGCCGTCGAAGTGCTCATCGAGCAGCGCGCCGAGCGCGCGAATGGCGTCGCGATCGATCGATTTGCAGCAGAGCGTCGGGCACTCGTCCGGGTCGTACCCCGAGCGCGCGACGATCTCGCGCACGCGCGGGATGTGCTTGTCCCGTGCGGTTCGCTCGGTCACGCCCTGCAGCCAGAGCACCGGCGGCGGGTGGCCGCGCGCGAAGCACTCCCAGAGAAAGCGATCGTGGTTGGCCTGCATCAGCGCGTCCGCGGGCCGCCCCGGGACGCCGTAGACGAGCGCGACGAGCGGCTGCGCGGGGTCGTAGCTCGCCATGACGGGCCCGCCGCTCGCGGCGTCGAACCGATACTCGCGCTTGTCCGAGCGCAAGCGGCGCCCGAGAACGAGCGATTCGCGAAAGGCTTTTCCTGTGGCGTGAAGGGACGAGACGATGATGCCGAACACGAGCGCGCGCACGCGGGGCCGCCCCTGCGGATCCTTCGACGGTTCGCACGTGAGCTCTTTGCCTTTCGCGCGGGCGTCGATGGCCGCGAGCCGCCGCTCGACGCGCGCGAGCAGCGCGGCGCGATCACGAAACTCGACCGTGCTCTGCGCAAACGCCGCTCGCAGCGCGGGCGGATCGAGGTCGAGCGCGCAGTCGAAGCACTGCCACACGAGCGGCGGAGCGTCGTCGAGCCAGGGTTTTGCGCCGCGCACGCGGACGGGGTCGAGCTCGAGCGGTCGCTCGCAGCACGCGCAGGGGCTGGATTCGCCTTCGGTGACCAACGAGAACTCGAGCATCGCTCACGTTTCGCACGGCCAACGGAGCGCCCGCAACCGCTGGTGACGGCGGCGCGCGAGAGCCACGCGCGGCGTTGCCGGGGCCAACGGGCAAGGTATAGTCGCGGCCGTCAATGAATCAGCGGTGGGTGATGGGCGCGCTGTGGGGCGCGCTCGGGATCGCTTCGGGCTGTGCGCCGTCGTGGCGTTCGGCGATCGGGGCTTGTCAGCAATCGGGCATGCAGTCGGACTGCGTTGACGCGATCGTCGCAGCCCGCAACAGCGGCGACGAGCGCAACGCGAGAGAGATGGCGGTGAGCGTGCTTCGGTCGCTCGACGGTCAGTGCGCGCAGAGCAACCACAGCGCGTGCGTCACGGCCGCGCTCTTTCGCATCGGCGACAGCGACGCGCTGCAGGGCTTCAATCTCTACGGCACCATCGACGAGGCGTTGGTTCGGCTGGTTCCGGTCGAGCCGGCGCGCGCGCTGACGGTGCTCGAGAGCGCGTGCAGCAGTCGCGCGGTCGTCGCGGCGGACGTTCGGTCGGTCGCCTGCCAGGTCGTCGCGACGGCGTATCGCCTCGGCGTGAGCCGCGCGGTCGACAGCGCCCGCAGCGCAGAGCTCTCCCGGCTCGCGTGTCAGCAACGTCGCTGCCCGCAGCCGCGGTCGATGATCGACTCTGACCTCTTGTACGGCGCGGTCTCGAACATCCTGTCGCGCGCCGAGCGCAGCAGCGACGAGCAAGAGACTCTCGCGCTCGTCGCGCGTTTGCAGCCAGAGCTGGGGCCGTCGCATCGTCGCGGGTCGCTCGGCGCGCTCGCGACACGGTGGGATCGCCTCGCAGAGCGGCTCGTGCGCGCGCGGGTCGCGCCGCTGGTCGAGCGAGGCAAGTTCGCCGCTGCGCTCGCCGCCTTCGCGGAGTTCGCCGGTGATCTTCGCGCCGCAGGACGCTGCGCGGGCTCTTCGCTGTGCGCGCCGCTCGCGCAGCTCGAGGCGCGTGCGAGAGAGCGCTTCGTGGGCGAGTCTCGCGACGAGGCGCGCGGCATCGGACTGCGATGGCTTGCGTTGATGAAGTTGCGCGCGATCGGTTGGCAAGACGCCGCTGCAGAGTCCGCGCTGCGGCCGTTCGTTCGGCATCGCCTGTCTGTCCGATGGAACGTTCGAGGAATCGCCAACGACTGCGCCTGGCTCCGCGAGCCGCTGCAGGCGTCGATCGCCCCGCGGATCGGCCCCGAGTGGACGACGCAGCTCACGCTGTCGAGCTGCGCGCGAACGAGCCGCGCGTGGGACACCGAGGACACGTACACGTTTGAAGAGCGAGAGTCTCGGATGGTCCCTGAGCAACAGACGCAGTACGAAAACGTGCCTCGTACGGTCACGGAGTACGCTCCCTGTGGCTCTTCGACGTTTCGCTCGCAATGCCCGAGGTCGCGCACCGTCTACGAGCAGCGGCCAGTCCTTCGTACGGTGTACGTCCCGCGCGTGTTCGTCGTGCAACGCACGGCGACTCGAACAACGCATCACCTCGAGCTGAGCGCCAACGTCACGGGCCGCGTGTTCGCCGCGGACGCCAACGTCAACGCGCCCGTCACGATCGCCCTGCGCGCGCAAGACGAGGCGTACGCGACACCGCAAGGCTCGCGCGAGCTGACCTTGTCGCCGCAGGATCAAGCGAACGAGGCGAGCGCACAGCTGCTGACGCTGCTCGATCGCGCCGCGGCCGAGCGCGTTCGCGCCGTCGAAGTCGCGCGCCAACGATCGCTCGCTGGAAGGGACCAGACCGCGGCGCTCGACGCCGCGCTCCTGGCGCAGCTCCTCGGCGCGCCGCTCGACGAATGGGCGCTCGCGGCGCTGCGCGATGAAGACTTCGGAGGCGCCGACGCTGCGCGCGCGCTCGACTGGGGAGCGTCGTTCGTGGGCATGCTGCCGAGCGACGATCGGCCACGTTGATCGCGCACCGCGCCGGAGAAACACGAACACCCGGCGTGCTCTCCTTGCGGTCGGCTCGTCGGGTGCGCTCGTTCGCGAGTGTGTTGCGGTCGGAGCCACCATCGCTTTGCAGCGACGATGCCTCGATCGCGGCGCGCTTCGCTGTCACCAGCGTCGCGCGGGGCTGAGCCTCGGTCTTGTTCTCGGAGCTTCGCGCGCAGCGAGATCACTCTCGTGCGACGTTCGACTGCAAGCGAGCTCGAAGGGGAGGATTCTGTTGGTCGGTCATCGCCGTCCCCATCGCCGTTGCCAGCGTGTGGACCGCGTGTCCGTCGCCCGGTGCTGCGCCTCGCGACTGCGGCACTCGGGATCCTTCGAGCTCTCGTCGAACGTATTTTTCACCGCTCCGCCGATGCACGAATCCTCTCTGCTCTCGCGAGAGGCATCGTGGGCAAAGCCCTTCGGCGCGCTTTGGCGGCGACGCTCACGAGCCCTCACCGAAGTGAGAGCCGCAGTGACCATCGCGCGCTCGATCGTGACATGTCCTCGACACGGGTGCTCTCGCACCGCTCAGAATCGCTTCTGGTCTCGATCGCTCTTCTCGCATCGCTGCTCGAAGAGGAGGCGCCCGCGACGCTGCGTCTCGCATCTCGCACCGCTCACGCGATGCTCGACCCGAGACGACGGGTCGCGTCGAGCTTGTTGTCGGGGTTTCGGCTCGTTCGCGGAGAGCTTCGCTGCGTTGCAGTCTGCTCTCTCGCTTCCCCGTCAGTGACGCTCTCTGCGATCGCTCGCGAGACAGCGCCCTGATCGCCACGCATCGCCTCGGTCGTCACCGACCTCGGCTCCTCGTCGCGGCCCGCCGCGCGTCGCGCTGCGGACACACAGGGTTGTATGCGAGGTCGTCGCGAGCGCACAATTTCTGGTGACGATTGTTCGATTTGGGCACTCATTCGGCGGTGGATCTCGGTTGCGCCGAAAGCTCCGCGCGCCGTCGGTGACGCTCTCGCGACCAGCAGGTGAAGCCCCACTGTCACCGACGGCCGAAGCCCAGGCCTCGCCGAGCCATGGTAGATCGCAGACACCGCGTTCGAAGAACGAGCGGCGCCGCGACGCGCAGCGCGACGTTGGTCTCACGGGAGCCTCCGCCCGTTCGTGGACGCGCGAAAGGCAACCTCGACGATCATGGATCCACGCGAACGCGACGAGGACGAGCAGGCTAGGGCCGTGTTGACCCGGAGGCGCATGTTGCGATCGGGGCTCGCCGGCTTCGCGTCGGTGATGGCGGGGCGGGCGTTGGGCGCGTGCAGCCCTGCGCTCGGCGCAGGTCCCGACGGGGCCGCGAGCCCGACGGACGGCGGCTTGTTCGACAGCGGAGTCGAGTCCGGCGCGGACGCCTCCATCGATGCGGCCGCTGACGGTTCGCTCGCCGATCGCGCGATCGACGCAGCCGCGCCGGTCTTTCGCAGACGGATGGTCCCTCCCCCGCCGGCGCTGCGCTCGCGCATCGCACAGATCGCGCCGCTCGCCGAGCGCGCTGACGCAAACGGGCTGAGGCTGCCGCCGGGGTTCTCTTCGCGCGTGATCGCCGAGTACAACCGCCCGGTGCCGGGCACTTCGCACCTGTGGCACGTCGCGCCCGACGGCGGCGCAACCTTCGCGACGGAGGATGGAGGTTGGATCTACGTGTCCAACTCCGAACAGCTCGCGGCGATGGGCGGCGTCGGCGCGATTCGCTTCGCCGGCGACGGGAGCATCACGCGCGCATACACGATTCTGCGGCGCACGACGCTCAACTGCGCCGGCGGACCCACGCCCTGGCACACGTGGCTGTCGTGCGAAGAGATCGGCCGCGGACAGGTGTGGGAGTGCGATCCATGGGGCGAACAACCGGCGGTCGCTCGCCCTGCGCTCGGCGTGTTCGAGCACGAAGCGGTGTGCGTCGACCACGACCGGTGGCACTTGTACCTGACCGAGGACGTCAACAACGGCCGGCTCTACCGCTTCGTGCCTGCGGGGATGAACGCGAATGGCGCCCCCGATTTGAGCCGAGGGACGCTCGAGGTCGCGGTCGTCGATCGAACGGGCGCGGTGACGTGGCGCGCTGTTCCGGATCCGACGTACTCGTCGGGGACGGCGACGCGCTACCAGGTCCCCGAATCGACGGAGTTCAACGGCGGAGAAGGCATCTGGTACGTCGACCACAAGGTGTACTTCAGCACCAAGGGCGACGACCGAATCTGGCTGTACGACTGTCGCGCTTCGACGCTGTCGATCTACTACGACTTTCAGCGGTATCCAGCGCCGCGGGTGCTCACGGGCGTCGACAATCTCACCGTGTCCTGCTGCGGTGACGTGCTCGTCGCAGAGGACCAAGGATCGATGGACGTCGTCGCCATCCTGCCGAACGGCGAACTCAAGCAGCTCGTTCAGGTCGTCGGCCAAGACGCGAGCGAGATCACAGGCCCCGCCTTCGATCCGAGCGGAACTCGGCTGTACTTCAGCTCGCAGCGAAGCCCTGCAGGCGGGACCACCTTCGAAGTGACGGGCCCCTTTCACGCCCCCGCGTAGCGCGCTACGGCGTGAGCGCGACCGTGAGCAATGACGGCGCCATCGCCTCGGACGTCATTGGCACACTGAAGCTCGCGACGATCAGCCCGGCGTCGCGTCGCTGCAATCACCGTCGTCGTTGGGGTCGACGAAGCGTCGAACGACGAATCGATCGATCGTGTTGTCGACGAAGTAGCCGATCCCGGCCTGGTCGATGTTGGTGGAGTTTCCCGCGCGGATTCCGAAGCGAACGACGCTGCCGACGCTCACGCCCGCCGCTGAGAGCTGCGCGCGGGTGACGTGCCACTGCGACCGGCCCCACGCGCGCGAGGAAGCGGCAGCCCCCGAACGAAGCTCACCGGTGATCCGCGCCGCGGACGCCGCCGCCACGCCGAACAGCGCCGAGCCGCTCGTCGGAAGCGGGCTCTGCAAGGCGCCGTTGCGCCATAGCTCTGCAGCTTCGACGCGGTGATCGAAGGAGATCTCGTAGTGACACAGCGCGCGCGGCAGCACGTCGGCGCTGCGATGATAGCCGTCGATCCAGTGCGTGCAGCGCTGCGCGCTCGTCGCGATGGGCCCCGTGCGAAGCCTCCAGGCGCTCGGAGGATCGCCGCGATCGGCGACCGGCTCGCTCCGCGGCTCGTTGCCGCCGAGGTAGCGAACATAGTCCGTCGAGCAAAACGGCTGCGTAGGGTTCTCCGCGGTCCAATCGACGGAGAGAAAGACCTCGTCTCGGATCTCGAAGCCGACCGCTGCGTCGGCGCGCACGTCGATGCTCACGACGTCGGCGCGCGCGTCCGCCAACGGCGCTGCGTCGGCGGCGCTGTCGGCGTCGGTCGCGATGCCCGCGTCCAACGAAACGTCCGCTGCGGAGTCGATCCTCGCGTCCGGTCCTGCGTCGACCCCTGCGTCCGCTGCGGAGTCGATGCCTGCGTCGATCCCTGCGTCGATCGCGCGGTCTGCAGCGGGCGGCGACGCCGCGATCAACTCGGAGCGCGCGCCGCAGCGAGCCGACGCGAGCGCGAGCGCGACGAGAGAGACGAGGGTTCGACGCGACATGGCCTCCGATGATCCAGCGTACACAGACGGGGCGGTCCTCTCGCCGATCACACAGCGCTCAACGGAGCGGAGTCGCTTCGATTCGGTGAATCCTCAGGTTGTTCGTGCACTGAAAGAGCACGTTGCGGCCGGGGATCGAGCGCTCGTAGTCGGCGGCGCTCGCCGAGTCGAACACGAACGTCGTGC
>JAAFIF010000195.1 GCA_013298625.1 Myxococcales bacterium | reverse complement strand
CTGTTGGCTTGGCGGTCGCGAATCGTCTCCGGTTTGATCTCCACACGCTCGTTCCCGTGCTCGTCGCGCACATAAGTGGTGTTGCCACGTTTGTCGTGCCCGATGTGGTTCGCGAGTGCCATAAAGACGTCGTACGGCGCCTGCTTTCCGGCCGCGCGCTCGAGGTCGATCTCCCGTTGGCTCTTGCGCTGCAACACCAAGAGGCTTGTCTGTGTGCTGTTTTTTGGCTGGAATGTGTCCGGGTGAAGGTCCACGCTTGCTAGCACGCGGGTGTTCTGAAGGATCCACTCACGAACGTACGCCAAGCCAGGCGCGCCGAGAATCGCGTCAGGCAACACCATGCACGCGATGCCGCCTCCGGGCTTTAGGAACTGTACGCAGCGCTCGATGAACAGAATCTCCGGCGCTTGCGACTTCGTGAGCGCGCGGGGTTCACGAAGCGCGTAGGCGTCCTTCGCCGCGTCGTAGTCCCAAGCGTGCGCCAGATCGTACTGGGAGAGGATGGCGGGGTCGTCGATCGAGAGCTTCGCCCCGAACAGCGGGTTCGTAAACACCAAGTCGACCTTGCCGAGTAGGTCGCGGTCGCGTAGATCCTCGCCCCAAGTAACTGGACGGGCGAGCGAGTTTCCCTGGAAAAGCCCGCCCGCGCCGTCGTTGTTCATGACCATGTTCATCTTCGCGGCCTTCACCAGGTTGGGGTTCAGGTCGATGCCCACGATCTTCTTCGACAGGAACTCTTGCAGCTGGCGGTCGAGGCGTGCACGCTCACCCGTGGTTGGCTGATCGACCTTCTTCCACCGCGCGCGCTCAGTCTTCTGGATCTTGTCGCGCACATGGTTCATCGCGGTGACGAGGAAGCCACCGGTGCCACATGACGGGTCGAGCACGAGTTGGTCTGCGTCGGGGTCGATCATCTCGACCGCCATCTGGCAGATGTTTCTTGGCGTGAAGAACTCACCGCGCGCGCCGCGAAGGTTCGAGCCTACGACCTCTTCGTATGCCTTGCCCTTCACATCCACATCGCTCTCAAGCAGCGAGTAGGGCTGGAGCTGGGCGACTAGGTACGCCAGAACGCGCGGTTCCAGCTCAATGGCTTCGTTTTCACGGAAGATCGTCGGGAATTGGCTGCGCACAACGCCGAAGAGCTTGTCGAGCCGGGCCTTCACCTTCGCCTGCCCGTTCATCGACTGCCGCTCGGCCGTCGTGGCGTAGAACTGGATCTCCGGCGCGTGCTCGTCGGCGATCTTGCAAAATATCAGCTTGAGTAACTCCCAGAACGCCTCAGGCTTCTGCAGCCCCTGGTTCGCCGCGATGTAGTTGTGGCAGCGGCGGAACGCGAAGAGGAGCGCGTCGCTGCTGGCCTTCTTCAGCGTGGCGAACGTCGGCCGCTCCGCGTCGTCGAGGGGGCGCCCGCGCACGGGCAGGTCCACGACCTCCTCGAACACGATCTTCTTGCCCTTGATGACCTTCCGACAGCAGAACCGCTCCTGTCCGTTCGTCCAGAGTCCGAACTCAGCGTTCACGCACGCCGCTAGGTAGGACTTTAGCTGCTCGATTCCATCGCTCTTGTGGTTCGGCGGCACGTCGGCAGCCTTGCACTCGGCGATCGCGACGATGTGCTCTTGCTTGTGCGCACTGCCGGTGGGGAAGATCGCGAGGTCGACCCGTGCGCGCGAGCTGCCGACCTTGATCGAGAACTCGACCCCGATCTCCTCGGGTGGGTACTTGTACTCGTGGACGAGTGACTTTTCGATCTCCTGACGGACGTATTCCTCCGGCGTGTCCTTGCGGAACGTGCCATCGATGTAGTCGGCAATCTTCCCGTGGGGAACGATGAGAGCGGTGACGGCGTCAATCGCCATGGCTCATGCTACCCGGCTGCGCGGGAAGTGTGCCGAAAATATTGACAGGATCGGCGTTCTCTGTGTCGAGGTAACTCGTTGGTATTGCAGCTGGATGTGGGCGGTGCTTTGTCAAGAGGAAGTCGTTGACAGTGACATGCGCACATGGGTGTGACACCAGGGGGACATTGCGCCAGGGAGGATGCGCCAGGGAGGAGTAGAGCGCTGCGCGACAGAGTCTGCCTTCCAGACGCGTGCCGCGGCTCTCGATCCCTGCCTTCATGCAGAGCTGAACTCAGAGTCGGGAGCGCTTTCGCCCGGTTGCTGGAGCGGCCGGTGGTTCTTCGCCAGCTTCGGGGACGCGGTGCTTTCGCTCGGGGGCCGGCAACGCGTTACGTCGGCGTGATGGCGACCGTCGCGCAGTGCACGACGCGCAGCGCAGCGGCCCATCGTCGCAGCAGCCGAGCCCGCTCCCGCTCGCCGGCGGCGAGGTCGTACCGGAGGCGATCGGCGAACCCGTCGGATGCGCGATCGCACCGCACGGCCTCCTGCTCGAGCGTGGCCGCGAGCTCGTCGCGCGTGCAGAGGTTGCGAGCGTGGTACGCGAGCTCCTCGAGCACGCGCGGCTCGGTGAGCAGCTTGGCCGCCTCGGTGAGAGTCGGCGGCGGATCGCGCGGAGCCGCGGCGTGCGGGTCGTGCCGCGGGGCAGCTTCGATCGGCTGGTGCATCATGGCCGTCTCGCGATGCCAGCGCACTCGATCGTGCCCCAGCCACACAGCCCGTCGACGTCGGCGCCCACGAGCCCGAGCGAGCGCTGCCACGAACGCACGCACTCGCGCGGCTCGCGACCCTGCGGTGCATGCCCCTCGCGCACGATGCGGTTGACCGCTTCGATGCACGCCGCAGTCACTGGCCAGCGACGCACGTACTCGTGATCCCACCAGAGGATCGACACGCGATCACGCAGCCACAGCAGCGCGTCGACGAAGTCCTGCGGGCGCAGGTGGTGACCGTACCCCTGCAACGTGTACGTGCGCGGCCGCACGAGCCCGAGACGCGCGAGCGACGTGTCGTGCTTCGCCCAGTCGCGCTCGTGCCACGCGACGATGCGGGGGTACGCCGTTCGGTCGCCGATCCCGAAGTTGCGGAAGTAGACCTGCGGCGCGCGGGCTTCGACCCACGAAGCGAACTCGTCGCTCGGGAAACCCGCGAACGTCCCGCCTTCGCCGAGCGCCTTCGCGGTCTTTCGCTCTTCGCCGTGCGAGTCCATCGCGAACCACGGCTGGTCGATCACGACAACGCGCGGGCAACGTGCGCGGAACCGCGCGCCCATGCGCAGCGCGCCCGCCTCGTCCATGTCGTCAGCGTCGCCCTTGTCCGAGTCCCACTGGCTCTCGGCGTTGACGATCGCGAACGCAGGCGCGAAGCGCTCGCACACGTCGGCGAGGCACTCGGCCTTCTCTTCGACCGCCAAGCGCGAACGGTCGGAGTCCTCCTCGCCATCCGCGCCGATCGCCCACGCGAACGCGACGCCATGTGTGCGCGCGAGCCCCGCGCAGTTCGGAGCCGCGCGCACGAGCGAGCGCGGGCCAGCGTGGAAGACCACGCCGGGGAGCTTCAAGCGCTTCGCCTCGAGGACCATCGTCACGACGTCCGCGGGCTTCATCGAGCCGAGGTAGAGCTGCAGCCACGGGCCCGCGGCGAGCGCGAGCGTCCACGGAGCGGTGCCAAATCGGCGCATCAAAGCACCCCCGGCGAGTGAGCGCGGATCAGCTCGAGCGCGGTGGGATCGAGCGCCTCGGGCTGCACGCGCGCGATCGTCGCGATGACAGTGCGCGCCGGGCCCTCGGGGATCACGCCGCGCACGATGGAGGTCGCGAGCTGCTCGAGCTGGTCTTGGGCCATCTGCAGATCCGCGGGCGTGCACGCGTACTCGAGCAGCGCGCCATGGGGCAGCGAGTCGACCGTCGGCGGGATCTCTCCCGTGATCGCCCAGCGCACGGCGAGGCCGTCGCCGAACGCTGCGCTCTCGTACTCGCCGCGTCGACGAGAGTTGCGGAGGTACTCGAAGGGCATCACGCCGGGCTCGGCCACGAACTGATGCGCGTGCCTGGTCTCGTGCGTGTCGATCTCGATCTGCTCCTGCGGCGCGAACGTCTTGCCCGCCGGGTAGAAGATCGTGATCGCGATCGTGGTGATGTAGTCGCCGACGAAGCGCGCGCCCGATGGAACGCGCGCGCCGAACATCTTCGCGATGTCGAACGCGAGCGCGGCCGCGGCCCACGCGACGCCGCCCTTCGTTCCGAACATCACGCCGTAGCGAGCACTGAGCGCCTCGCGAACGGCCTGCGCCGTCGCTGCGGAAAGCGGCGCCTTCACTGCGCACCTCCGTCGGCGCCGGCGTCGATCAGCGGCGGCTCGATCATGCAGTCCTCGCGCGGAACGCACGCGTGCAGCTCTCGGCCGTACGGCGATCGCGTCCAGCAGCACACGGATCCCACCGCGCACGGCGTCTCGGGCTGCGGCGCGGACCAGTATTGGCCGAGCGTGCACACCTGGGGAACTCCAGCGGGCGAGCATCGCGTCGCGCGCGGAGGGCATCCGTCGGGCGGAGGGATCGGGCATCCCGCCAGAGCGAGCGACAGCCCGAGCACGGTCAGCCCTGCAGCTTGGTGCGCGCGCGGCGCGAGGTGGCTCAGCAGCGCGAGCACGGCGCCGGCGACGCCGCCGGCCGCAGGACCGCTAGGCCCTCCGGTGCCGCCCGAACGCGCGCTCACGAGGTCGCTCACACGGACGCCGGCGAGCAGCGCGATGATCAGCAGCGCGACGTTTCCGTCGACCTTGCCGACCCAGGCCAGGCCTCCAGCGACTGCGATCGCCGCGAGGTCGACGATGGTCTCCAGCGTCCGCTGCAGGTTGCTCTTCGGCGGACCAGGGGGCGTGCTCGGCGTCGCCGCCGAGGGAGCAGAAGTGGACGGTGCGGACGCAGCAACAGGCTGCTCCGCCGGGGTGTTCTCGGCCATGGTGACGAACTCCAGTGCGCGCGTGAATCGCTCGGCGTGCGCGCGGTGCGCTCGAGCGAGTGAGGTGTCAGACCG
>JAAFIF010000102.1 GCA_013298625.1 Myxococcales bacterium | reverse complement strand
CTCGCCGTGAGCGGAACGATGGAGGTGATGGCCATCGTTCCGCTCACGGCGAGGCCGAAGGCGGCGGCGAGCTTCGTCGATTGGCGAAAGACCAGGACGAGCAGGATGCACGAGACGGCGAGCATCCAGTTGATCACGGGGATATAGATCTGCCCCTCGGCGTCGCGCGCCGTGTGCCTCACCTCGACGCGCGGAAAGTACCCGAGCTGCACCGCCTGGTGCGTGAGCGAGAAGACCCCCGAGATGAGCGCCTGCGAGGCGATCACCGTCGCTGGCGCGGCGAGCGCGACGAGCGCAAACGTGGGCGCTCCGCGCGGGACCATCGAGAAGAACGGCTGCGCGGCGGCCTCTGGGCGCGCGAGCAACAGCGCGCCCTGCCCGAAGTAGCACAGCACCAACGCCGGAAAGATCAGCGCTAGCCACGACTGCCGGATCGGCTTGCGACCGAAGTGCCCCATGTCCGCGTAGAGCGCCTCTCCGCCGGTGACCGAGAGCACGACGGACCCGAGCAACGCGAACCCGTGCCACCCGTTGTTGGCGAAGAACCGCGCGCCGTACACTGGAGAAAGCGCCGAGAAAACCGCGGGATTCTGCGCGATGTGATAGCCGCCGAGCCCCGCGATCACCAAGAACCACAGCACCATGATGGGCCCGAAGAAGCGCCCGACCGAGCCCGTCCCGAAGCGCTGAATCGCGAAGAGCCCCGCCAGGATCGCGCACGTGATGGGCACGACCGCCGGCGTGAGCGCGCTGGTCGCGACGCCGAGCCCCTCGATCGCGCTCAGCACCGAGATGGCCGGGGTGATGATCCCGTCGCCGAACAAGAGCGCCGCGCCCGCGATCACCAGCAGAGAGAGCGCGCCGACGCGGCCCGCCTTCGCCGCGCGCAGCGGCTCTGGGACGAGCGCGAGCAGCGCGAGGATGCCTCCCTCACCCTTGTTGTCCGCGCGCATGACGAACAGCAGGTACTTCACGGTCACGACCATCGTCAGCGACCAGAAGACCAGCGAGAGCACGCCGAGGACGTTGTCCGGCGTGGCGCGCACGCCGTGCGTCCCGTGAAAGCACTCTTGGATCGTGTAGAGCGGCGACGTCCCGATGTCGCCGAACACCACGCCGATCGCCCCGAGCAGCAGCGCCGTGTGCGACGCGCTGTGCGCTCCGCCGTGGGCGGAGTCCGTCGTTGATGCACTCATTCGAGAGCGCAGGTTCTACGCAGCGCGCTTACCGCGCGCGAGGGCCGAGCCGCGCTCTTCGACGCGTTCTGACGATTTCTTGATGCGCCGCCGAGCCGCGTTGACGACCGCTTGATGAGCGCGGGCGTAGCAAGGGCGGCGGACCCCATGACGCCCTCACGCTGGATCACCCGCGCCCTGATCGCGAGCGCCACGCTCGCGCCCCACGCAGCCCTCGCGCAAACGCCACCCGCGCAGCCCGCGCAGCCCGCGCAACCCGCGGTCGACCCGCTCGACTACGCGCCGGCGCTCACGCCGTTTAGCGAGGATTTCTCCTGGGCTCCCGCGAGCTACGCGCCTGCTTCGCCGACGCTGCGCTCGGGCGCGTTCACCGCGGAGCTGCGCGTGGACGTCCCGTTTCACTACAGCTTCAACAACCCCGCGGACAACACCCTCGGCGGCTCGAGCGAGGTCTTTCGACACAACGAGCTGCAGCTCACGCAGCTCGGGCTCGGCGGAGACTTCTATTACAAAGGCGTGCACGCCCGGCTGATGACGCAGTTCGGGATGTACTCGCAGACCACGCCGCGCAACGACCCGAGCGCCTCGCGCGGACAGTGGAGGCTCGAAGACGCGTATCGCTACATCTCCGAAGCGTACGCGGGCTACCACTTCAACGCGCTCGCGGGGATCAACGTTCAGGCGGGGATCTTCATGTCGTACGTGGGGCTCTGGAGCTATTACAACTTCGACAACTGGACCTATCAGCCCTCGTACGTCTCATCGAACACGCCGTGGTTCTTCAACGGCGTGCGCGTGCAGATCTTCGTCAACGAGCGGCTGAAGATCGAGCCTTGGATCGTCAACGGCTGGCAAGCGTACGGAAAGTTCAACCAGGCGCCCGGCGTCGGGCTGCAAGTGCGCTGGTCCCCTGCCGAGTGGCTCACGGTGATCGGAAACCAGTACGTCGGCACGGACACCCTCGGCGTCCCAGGGCGCTTTCGTGTGCACACGGACGACAGCGTGATGGTGAGGATGCTCGAGCGCCCGTCGGGCGCGCTCAGCCGCGTGGCCGCGTCGCTCACTGTTGATGCGGGCTGCGAGTTCGGACCGGGCTCTGGATCGGCGCCCGCGGTCTCGTGCGGCGAGCAGTTCTTCATGGGCTTCATGGCGTACGTGCGCGTCAACTTCGCGCGCAACCTGCTCGGGCTCACCGTGGGCGGCGGAGCGATCCGCAACCCAGGGCGCTACCTGGTGCTGCTGCCGCCGA
Organism: Myxococcales bacterium; assembly: GCA_013298625.1. Classification (GTDB taxonomy): domain Bacteria; phylum Myxococcota_A; class Polyangia; order Polyangiales. Next base: position 30,741 of record JAAFIF010000102.1, on the reverse strand, counting down.
TCAACGGCGCGACAGCGTTCTCGGGGACGCCGTACTTCACGGCGAATCCCAGGGATCCCTTCGACGCGTGGGACGTGCAGACGACGCTCGACGTCATGCCCACGCGCAACGCCACGCTGCGCTTCGAGTTCACCCACCGCGCCGCGAGCGTCCCGTACTTCACCGGGCCCGGAGGGATCACTCCGCCAGGCGGAAACCAGGGTCCCCAAGGCTCGATGGTCCCGGGCTGGAGCCCCGATCTGGTCCCCACGGAGGACAGGATCACCGCCGCGCTCATGGTGCGGCTGTAGCGATCTTGATGCGTTCTTGATGCGCGGACGCTCAGCGTTGACGTCGCCCTGATACGCGCGTCGCTACACCCATCGTCGGTCATGTACGACGTGGGATTTCTGTTGCTGCTGGTGGGGTTCTTCGCCCTGAGCTGGGGCTTCGTCCGGCTCTGCCAGAGGGTGTGATCGCGATGACGCTCTTGCTGTGGGTCTCGCTGCTGCTCTCGCTCGCGCTGCTCGGATACCTGGGCTTCGCGCTGCTGCTCCCCGAGAGGCTCTCGTGAGTTCGAACGCTGTTTCGCAGGTGATTCTCTTTCTCTTCGCGCTGCTCGCCCTCGCGCTGCCGCTCGGCGCGTACATCGCGCGGGTGTTCAGCGGAGAGGCGACGCTCGCGCAGCGCGCGCTCGGCCCGATCGAGCGCGGGGTCTATCGACTCGCGGGCGTCCGCGAAGACGAAGACATGCCGTGGCATCGGTACGCGGGCGCCGCGCTGGTGTTCAACCTCGCGGGCGCCCTGGTCGTGTACGGGCTGCAGCGCGCGCAGCGATGGCTCCCGCTCAACCCAGCGCACATGGGCGCGGTCTCGCCGGAGGTCTCGTTCAACACCGCCGTGAGCTTCGCCACCAACACGAATTGGCAGGCGTACAGCGGCGAGACGAGCCTGAGCTTTCTCACGCAGATGCTCGCGCTCACGGTGCAGAACTTCGTCTCTGCAGCGACGGGCATCGCGGTGCTCATGGCGCTCGTGCGCGGCTTCACGGGACGCGAAGCCAAAGGCCTCGGGAGCTTCTGGGTCGACCTCACGAAGGCGACGCTGTACGTGCTCGTCCCGCTGTCGTTCGCGCTGGCGTTGGTGCTGGTGAGCGAAGGTGTGGTGCAGACGCTCACGCCGTCGCTGAGCGCGACGATGATCGAGACGGGCGCGACCGGGGCGCGCGCGCAGTCGATCGCGCTCGGCCCCGCGGCGTCGCAGATCGCGATCAAGCAGCTCGGGACCAACGGCGGAGGGTTCTTCAACGCCAACGCAGCGCACCCGCTCGAGAACCCAACGCCGCTGTCGAACTTCGTTCAGCTGTTGGCGATCTTGGTGATCCCTGCGGCGTTGTGCTTCACCTTCGGACGAGCGGTGAAGGACCGTCGCCAGGGCTGGGCGCTGCTCGGCGCGATGCTGGTGATCTTTGTTCCGTTGGTGTTCGCGACGGTCGCCGCGGAGCAGGCGGGCAACCCGAACCTCACCGCCCTCGGCGTCGATGCGAGCGCGAGCGCGCTGTCCTCGGGCGGCAACATGGAGGGCAAAGAGGCGCGCTTCGGGATCACCCAGAGCGCCCTGTGGGCGACGGCCACGACGGCGGCGTCCAACGGCTCGGTCAACGCCATGCACGACAGCTTCACGCCGCTCGGCGCGATCGCTCCGCTGTGGCTCATGCAGCTGGGCGAGATCGTCTTCGGCGGCGTCGGCTCGGGCCTCTACGGGATGCTCGTCTACGCGATCATCGCGGTCTTCATCGCGGGGCTGATGGTCGGTCGCACGCCGGAGTTTCTCGGCAAGAAGATCGAGGCCTACGAGATGAAGATGGCCTCGCTGGTGATCTTATTGCCGTCGGCCGCGGTGCTCATCGGGACGGCCATCGCGTGCGTCGTCCCCGAAGGCGCGCGGGCCGTCGCAAACCCAGGAGTCCACGGGTTCACAGAGATCCTCTACGCGTTCTCGTCGGGGGCCAACAACAACGGCTCGGCGTTCGGCGGGCTCACGGTCAACGGGCGCTTCTACTCCACGGCGATCGGCCTGTGCATGCTCGTCGGCCGCTACTGGGTGATCGTCCCCGTGCTCGCGATCGCGGGCTCGCTCGCGAAGAAAAAGAGCATCCCCCCGTCGAGCGGAACGCTGCCGACGCACACCCCCCTCTTCGTCGGTCTGCTCGTCGCCACGATCGTCCTCGTGGGCGCGCTCACGTTCTTGCCAGCCCTCGCGCTGGGCCCCGTCGTCGAGCACCTCTCGCTCGCCGGGCGTTGAATCGAAAGGCTCATCCATGTCCTCCGTTCACGCTGAGCAGCGCCCGCTCTTCGAGCGCGCCATCGTCCGCGCTGCAATCTTGGACGCGTTCAAGAAGCTCGACCCGCGTCGCATGGTGAAGAACCCTGTGATGTTCGTCGTCGAGGTCGGCAGCGCGTTCACCACCGTGCTCTTCGTCCACGCCGCGCTCACTGGCCACGGCGACGCTCACCCTGCATTTATCCTCGCCGTCTCGCTCTGGCTCTGGTTCACCGTGCTCTTCGCCAACTTCGCCGAGGCCATGGCCGAAGGCCGCGGAAAAGCCCAAGCCGACACCCTGCGCAAAGCCCGCCAGGACATCGCTGCGCAGCGCTTCAGCGGCTCTGTCGAGCAAGCGCTCGCCCTCTCCAACAACCCCGAGCAGCGCAAGCAGCAGCTCGTCAGCGTCTCGTCTTCGTCCCTCCGCGTCGGCGACGTCGTGTTCGTCGAATCGAGCGCGATCATCCCCGCCGACGGAGAAGTGATCGAAGGCGTCGCGTCCGTGGACGAGAGCGCGATCACCGGCGAGAGCGCCCCGGTGATCCGCGAGAGCGGCGGAGACCGCAGCGCGGTCACGGGCGGGACGCGCGTCCTGTCCGACTGGCTGCTCGTGCGCGTCACGACCAACCCCGGCGAGACCTTTCTCGACCGGATGATCTCGATGGTCGAGGGCGCGCGCAGGCAGAAGACGCCCAACGAAATCGCCCTGGATATCCTGCTCGCCGCGCTCACCATCGTGTTCGTCCTGGCCACGGTGACGCTCATGCCGTTCGCGCGCTTCGCCGTGACGAGCACCGGGCACGGCGCGGTCCCGTCGCTCACGGTTCTCGTCGCGCTCTTGGTGTGCCTGATCCCCACGACGATCGGCGGATTGCTCTCGGCCATCGGCATCGCGGGCATGGACCGTATGGTTCAAGCCAACGTGATCGCGACCTCGGGGCGCGCCGTCGAAGCAGCGGGCGACGTCGACGTCCTCTTGCTCGACAAGACCGGGACGATCACCCTGGGAAACCGTCAAGCCACGGAGTTCATCGCCGCCCCTGGCGTCACTCCGCTCGCGCTCGCCGAAGCCGCGCAGCTCTCGTCGCTGATCGACGAGACCCCAGAGGGTCGCAGCATCGTGGTGCTCGCCAAGAGCGCGCACGGCCTGCGCGGCAGAGAGCTCGCAGAGCTCGACGCGACGTTCGTCCCGTTCACGGCGCAGACGCGGATGAGCGGCGTGGACCTGGACGGAAGGCGCGTGCGCAAGGGCGCGAGCGACGCGATCACGCGCTTCGTCGAAGAGCAGGGCGGGACGATCCCCGCAGAAGTGCGCGCGGCGGTCGAGCGCGTCGCGCAGGACGGGGCCACGCCGCTGGTGGTCGCAGAAGGCCCGCGCGTGCTCGGCGTGATCCGCTTGAAGGACGTAGTGAAGGGAGGGATCCGCGAGCGCTTCGGCGAGCTGCGACGGATCGGCATCCGCACGGTGATGATCACTGGGGACAACCCCGTGACCGCCGCGGCGATCGCCGCCGAAGCGGGCGTCGATGACTTTCTCGCAGAGGCGACGCCCGAGGCGAAGCTCGCGATGATCCGCGAGTACCAGGGCAAAGGGCACCTCGTGGCGATGACCGGCGACGGGACCAACGACGCGCCTGCGCTCGCGCAAGCCGACGTGGCGGTCGCGATGAACACCGGCACGCAAGCCGCGAAAGAAGCGGGAAACATGGTCGACCTCGACTCCAATCCCACGAAGCTGCTCACCATCGTCGAGATCGGAAAGCAGATGCTCATGACCCGCGGCGCGCTGACCACGTTCAGCATCGCCAACGATCTGGCCAAGTACTTCGCGATCATCCCGGCGGCGTTCGTCGCGACGCACCCGCAGCTCGGGGCGCTCAACGTCCTGCGGCTGCGCACGCCAACGACCGCGGTGCTCTCGGCGGTGATCTTCAACGCGCTGGTGATCGTGGCGCTGATCCCGCTCGCGCTGCGGGGGATTCGCTATCGACCGGCGACCGCGCCCGCGCTGCTGCGACGCAATTTGCTCGTGTTCGGCCTGGGCGGCGTGCTCGTCCCTTTTCCGTTCATCAAGCTCATCGACGCGGGGCTCGCGGCGATGGGGGTTCGCTGAGCGCGCTCAGCGAAGTGGAGTTTGCGATGCGTTCTCTCGTTCGTCCTGCGCTCTCGCTGCTGCTGATCTTCACGATTCTCACGGGCGTCGTGTACCCGCTCGCGGTCACGGGCGCGGCGCGGCTGCTCTTCGCGCGCCAGGCCGAGGGCTCTGCGCTCCTGCGCGGCGGCCGCGTCGTGGGCTCGTCGCTGATCGGTCAGCCCTTCGACAGCCCGCGGTACTTCTGGTCCAGGCCGTCTGCGACGAGCCCTCACCCCTACAACGCAGCGTCGTCGAGCGGATCCAACATCGGACCGAGCACCCCTGCGCTGAGCGACGCTGTTCGCGCGCGGATCGCCGCGCTTCGTGCAGCGGACCCGACGGCGAGCGCGACGGTGCCCGCGGACCTGGTGACGGCGTCGGCGAGCGGGCTCGACCCGCACATCTCGCCGGGCGCAGCGATGTACCAGGCGCGGCGCGTAGCCGGCGCGCGCGCGATGAGCGAGCAGCGCGTCCGGGCGTTGATCGAGCGGCACATCGAAGGGCGCACGTGGGGCGTGCTCGGCGAGCCGAGGGTCAACGTGCTGTTGCTCAACCTCGCGCTCGACGAGGCGCGGTAGCGTGACGGGCGGCGAGCGAGCATGAGCGAAGCGCCCGTGAGGCCCGATCCAGACGAGCTGTTGCGCCGCGTGCAGCGCGAGCAGTCTCGCGAACAACGTGGAAAACTCCGGGTCTTCTTCGGTTTCGCCCCCGGCGTCGGAAAGACCTTTCGCATGCTGCAGGTCGCCCGCGAGCTCGTGGCGACGCAGCGCGCGGACGTGGTCGTCGGCGTCGTCGAGACGCACAAGCGCTACGACACCGCGTCGCTGGTGTTGGGTCTCGAGCTGCTCGCGCGGCGGTCGATCGAGCACCGCGGACAGCGGATCGAAGAGTTCGACCTCGACGCGGCGCTCGCGCGCAAGCCGCAGGTGTTGCTCGTCGACGAGCTGGCGCACAGCAACGCGCCGGGCTCGCGGCACCCCAAGCGCTGGCAAGACGTCGAAGAGCTGCTCGACGCAGGCGTGGACGTGTTCACGACGCTCAACGTTCAGCACGTCGAGAGCCTCAACGACGTGGTGGCGCAGATCACGCAGGTGCGCGTGCGCGAGACGGTCCCCGACGCGGTGCTCGACGGAGCGGACAGCGTCGAGCTCGTGGACATCTCGCCCGAAGAGCTGCTCGCGCGCCTGGCCGAGGGCAAAGTGTACCTCGGCGAGCAGGCGCAGCGCGCGGCGGACAACTTCTTTCGCCGAGGAAATCTCCTGGCGCTTCGCGAGCTCGCCCTGCGCCGCACCGCGCAGCGCGTGGACGACGAGGTGCTCGAGTACCGCGCGCAGCACGGGGTGTCCGCGCCGTGGCCGTCGGGCGAGCGCATCCTCGTGGCCGTCGGCCCCGCGCCGAGCTCGGACCGGCTGATCCGGACGTCCGCGCGCATGGCGGCAGGGCTCAGGTGCCCGTGGATCGCGGCCTACGTCGACGCCTCGACGGTCTCGAGCGAGGCCGATCGCGAGCGGCTCGAAGCGCACCTGCGGCTCGCCGAGTCGCTGGGCGCGACGGTCGCGCGGCTCTCTGGCGCGAGCATCGCAGAGGCCCTGCTCTCGTACGCGCGCAAGCACAACGTCACTCGGATCGTCCTGGGAAAGCCCACGCACTCCTGGCTCTCGGACCGCCTCCGCGGCTCGATGCTCGACGCCGTCGTGCGCGGCAGCGGCGCCATCGACGTGCACGTGATCCGCGGCGACGCAGCGCCGAGCGAAGAAGCGCCCCGCGCGCGAGCCCGTGAAGAGAGCGCCCCCGCGACGAGCTACGCCCTCGCGGCGCTCGTGGTCACGGTGACGCTGGGCGTCGCGCTCGCGCTGCGGTCTGCGCTGCGGCTGCCTGACCCCGAGATGCTCTTCTTCTTGGCCGTGATGCTCTGCGCGGTGTGGCTCGGGCGCGGCCCGTCGCTGCTCGCCGCGGCGCTCGGCGTCGGGTGCTACGACTTCTTCTTCGTCCCGCCGTACTACACGTTTTCGGTCACGGATCGACGGTACGTCCTGACCTTCGCGATGATGTTCGGCATTGGATTCTTGCTGAGCGAGCTGGCCGCGAGGCTCCGCCGGCAAGAGCGCGAGGCCACCGCGCGCGAAGAGCGAACCAACGCGCTCTACGCGCTCACGCGCGAGCTCGCCGCGGCGCACGACGAGGCCGCGGTCACCGCCGCTGCGACGAGGCACGCCGCGGCGCTCTTCGACGCCGCCGCGATGGTGCTCTTGCCCGACGCCAACGCAAACAGCTCCCTGCGCGTGGTCGCTGCCACGCCGTCGGACGCCTCTCTCGCGGACAAAGAAGAGGGCGTCGCGCGCTGGGCGTTCGATCACCGCGCGCTCGCGGGGCACGGGACGGACACGCTGCCTGGCGCGCGATCGGTGTGCGCTCCGCTGCGCGCGCAGGGGCTCGTGCTGGGCGTGCTAGCGATCGCGCGGTCGACGCCGGCTCCGCTCGGCGCCGAGCAGCGCGCGTTGCTCGATGTGTTCACGGGGCAGGTCGCGGCCGCGCTCGACCGCGTGCGGCTCGCCGAGCTGGCGCGGGCAGCGGTGCTGAAGGCCGAGACCGAAGAGATGCGCTCGTCGCTGCTCTCGACGGTCTCGCACGATTTGCGCACGCCTCTCGCGACGATCACCGGCGCCGCTACGACGCTGCGCGACGAGCCCGAGCTCGGCGCGAACACGCGCGACGAGCTGGTCGAGTCGATCTGCGACGAGGCCGATCGGCTCGCGCGGCTCGTGGGCAACCTGCTCGACATGACGCGGCTCGAATCGGGGGCGGTGGCGCTGAAGCGCGACTGGATTCCGCTCGACGAAGTGGTGGGCTCGGCGCTCGGGCGGCTCGAGGCGAAGCTCGGGACGCGGCCGGTGTCCGTGCGTCTCGGCGAGGAGATTCGCTGGGTGTTCATCGACCCTGTGCTCTTCGAGCAGGTGCTCATCAACCTCGTCGAGAACGCGCTGAAATACACCCCCGACGGGACGCCCATCGAGCTCGTCGCGAGCGGAGAGCCGTCGTCGGTGGCGCTCGACGTGATCGATCACGGCCCGGGCATCCGCGTCGGAGACGAGCTGCGCTTGTTCGAGAAGTTCTACCGCGGGGCGACGGGCGACGCGCTCGGCGCGGGGCTCGGGCTGGCCATTTGCAGGGCCATCGTCCTGGCTCACGGCGGGACGATCGACGCCCGCAACGCGCCCGACGGAGGAGCGATCTTTCGCGTTCGCCTCCCTGTCGTGGGCGAGCCACCATCGCTCGCGAGCGAGGTGCAACCGTGACCGACGTGAAGGACAGCGTGCTGGTGGTCGAAGACGAGCCGCAGTTGCGGCGGTTCATCCGCGCCGCGCTCGACGCCAACGGCTACCGCGTGATCGAAGCAGGGCGCGTGAGCGAGGTCGTCGCGCTGATCACCAGCCACAACCCGCGCGTGGTGCTCTTGGACCTGGGGCTGCCCGACGGAGACGGGATCGACCTCACGCGCTCGCTGCGCGAGTGGACGACGGTCCCGATCGTGGTGCTCTCGGCGCGCGGACGCGAAGAGGACAAGGTCTCTGCGCTCGACGCGGGCGCGGACGACTACCTCACCAAGCCCTTCGGGATGAACGAGCTGCTCGCGCGCATGCGCGTCGCGCTTCGTCACCGGCCGAGCGCCGACGAGCCCGCGGTCGAGCGCGCGTACACGTTCGGCGACCTGGCGATCGACATCGTTCGCCGCGAGGTTCGCCTGGGCGAAGACGAGCTGCACCTGACGCCGATCGAGTACAAGCTCTTGCTCTTGCTCGCGCGCAACTCGGGCCGGGTGCTCACGCACCAGCAGATCTTGCGAGACGTCTGGGGCCCCGCGTACGCGACGCGGACGCACTACGTGCGGGTGCACATGGCGGAGCTGCGCAAGAAGATCGAGCGCGACCCCGCGCGACCGAAGCTCATCGTGACCGAGCCGGGCGTGGGCTACAGGCTGCGCGACGCGCGCTGAAATCCCAGCGGTATCACCACTGGTAGTTGAAGCCCAACCCCAGCACGAACGTGCTCATGTCGTAGCGGCCGCCGTTGACGAAGTCGCGCGTCGCGGCGTTGCTCTGGCGAAACGGGGCCACCTGCGGGATGCGCGCCTGCGTGGGATCCACGTTGACCGTGGGCGAGTACGCGTAGGCGAAGCTCGCGTCGATGCGCCATCCGCCGCGGCCGAAGCCGAGCCCCGCGGTCCCGAGGATCTTCATCGCGTCGAGGGTCATCACGCTCGTGTACGCGTCGGGAGACGCGCTCGTGTCGAACGAGAACCCCGCGCGCGGGACGAGCTTCCACCCGCCGGGAAGCTCTTGAAACCTCTCGTATCCGAGGCGCACAGAGAACGCGCTCTGCCAGCCGCGGACGATGGTCTGGGGGCCGATTTCGTAGGTTCCGACGCCGCGGACGTTGACGATGCGGATGCCTGCGCCGGTGGGCTTGAGGTTGATCGCGTCGTGCACGTCCCACGCCTCCCACGTGAAGGCTGCTTCGATGCGATCGCGCTGCGTGGGGCGCACTTCGACGCCCGCGCGCACGACGGGCGCGAGGACGAAGCTGACGTTGGCCGAGTCGCCCTCGGTGCGCGTCGGGTTGTTGGGGTCGCTGCTGGTGTAGAACGGGTGAGCCGGCAGTCGGACCCGCAATTTCGCTGGCGAATCGACCCACATCGGGAGCTGCCCCGAGAAGCCGATGCGCAGCCACGGGGCAGGAGAGATCTGGATGCCCAGCGCGCCGGTGGGCGAGATGATGGGCCCCGCTTCGATCTGCGCTTCGGCGTCCCACTGCGGGTCTTCGGGCTGACAAGTGATGGTCGCGGGGCAGCCCGTGAGGGCGATGCGCGAGACGAAGGTGCCCGTGAGCGCGAGGATTCCCGCGCCGATGGAGATCACCTCCGAGGGCTTGTACGACGCGTAGAGCCCAGCCATCGCGAGCAGAGAGCCGCTCAAGCTGTAGAGCGAGTAGCGCTGCGGCGCGGGGGCGTTGAAGCGGCCGTTGGGGTCGCTCGGCGCGAGCGTGTCGGGATACGTCGGGATCACGGCGTTGGGCGCGAAGAGCGCGAAGGCGAAGTTGGCCTTGGGGACGCCGAAGTTGTGGGTGATCGCGAGCGTGGGGATCGCCAGCGGACCGGTGCTCGACTGCACGGGGGCATAGTCGATGGTCTGGGGCATTCCCATCGAGTCCATGACCGAGTTGCGGCGCGTGTACGTGGCGTTGAAGCCGATGTACGACGCGTCGACGAGGAAGCTGCGCCCTGCGTGCGCGAGGCCCGCGGGGTTGAACCACACGCTGTGCGCGTCGTCAGCGCCCGCGACGAAGGCGCCGCCGCGGCCGAGCGAGCGCACGCCGCGCTCGGTGAGAAAGAAGCCCGAGGCGTCAGCGCTCGCGCTGTTGAAAACGTGTGCGCACGCGAGCGCGGCGACGGTGACCGAGATGCGCGCAGCGTGCGCGCGAGAAAGAGATTTCACCGCTCACTGTCTCCGGTGCTGGACGATGTAATAGAACTGTTCGAGCCCGCGCGAGCGATCGCTGAAGAACGAGTCGACCTCGCCGAACATCCGTCGGACGTCTTCGCGCGAGAGGGGCTTCGCTTCGTTGGGGATCACGCGGGTGTTCTCGGCGATGGCGTCGGCGAGCACGCTGATGGGCTCGTCGCCGGGGTTCGTCCCCGCGGGGCGCGCGACGAGGTTGACGAGGACGCTGTCGAGCGTGTGCGCCGTGTCGTATTCGCGCGAGCGATCGAGCATACGCAGCGCCGACGGGACGAGCCCGTCCGGGATCACCGGCCCCTCGACGCTGGTCACCCTGCGCTGAAACGCCGGCGACGCCCCGCGCAGCAGCGGAACGATATCCCCGTCCACCTGCAGCATCTGCACGAGGTCACCGGCCGCGGCGAGCGTGAGCCCGAAGGGGTTGTCCGCGTTGGTTCCCGAGTCGTCCAGCAGCCACGTGAGCAGGTCACCCGCGGCCTGACGAGCCATGGGGTCGGAGTCGAGCACCACCAGCAGGTCGTACGCGGCAGCGAACGTGGGGCCCGAGGTGCTCTCTCCTGCGCGACGCGCGAGGCCGCGCGCCCACGGGTCGAGGTCACCGGCCATCCTGTGCGTCGCGATCCGACGCCGCGCCCACTGCAACGCGAGCCGGCTGATCACCGGGATCTGCCGGTTGCTGAACTGCGTGGTGGCGCCGGAGCCAGTCGTTCCGACGAAGGTGTCGATGAGCTCCGAGCGCGCGCCCTCCCACGCGGCGCGCGCGGGCGGATCGGCGTCGAAGCGCGTGTCCATCGCGTTGAACGCGTCCGCGAAGAGATAGAACAGCGAAGGCTGATCGACGCGGGTCATCCCGTCGGAGCGCAGCGTGGTGGTCCTTCCGTCGCGGTACGCGATGTTCGCGAACTGCCCGGGGTCCACGATCATGCGAACGGCGTTGGCGATCGCGTCGCGCCCCGTGCGCGCGCCCACGCGAATGGTGGGCAGCACGCGCACGAGCTCGCGCGTCGCAGCGGGCAGATCCCCGGCCATCGCAGCGGCGAAGATGGGCTCGTAGTTGCGTCCGCCCGAGAGCTTCGAGAAGAACGCCGCGCTCGGGTTGGCGCTCTGGTACTGCCCCGCCGCGGCCGTGGCCCAGTGCAAGTGCAGCCAGCTCATCATGCGAACGAAGAGCTTGAGCCCGCCCTCGTGACGGTTGAACGCGCGCGCCAGCGGACGAAGACCGTCGTAGAAGCCGTTGGTCTCCCACGCGAAGATGGTCCCGGGGTGCACTTCGCGGATGGCCCGACCGTCGCGCGTGCGCGGCGGATCGAGCAGCCCACGCAACAGCGCGGTGCGGCGCACGTCTGGCGCGAACACCATGCGGTTGACCGCCTCGGGCGTCGGCGAAGTGTCGAAGCCGTCGATGTCCGACTCGCCCGAGAGGATGCGATCCATCACGCTGGGGGCGATGTTTCCTGCGAGCCGCAAGAAGCCGGGCTTCATCTCGATGCGGCCTTCGCCGACCACCGTCTGCAGGTAGAACACCGCCGAGTCGGGGACCTCGAAGATCTCGCACTCGCTGTACGTGCCCGGCAGCGGAATGCCGAACGTGATCACCCGCGCGCCGTTCTTGTTGCACATGCGCACGCCGTCGAGGTCGTACACGAGGTGCAAGAAGCGCTGAAACACGCTGCGGTTGTCGTTGGCGCCGTAGCTCGAGATCCCGTCGGCCGCGACGCGGTGATCGGTCGTGTCGGGGCGCGCGTGGTCCACGCGCTGCGAGAACGTCCGCGCCGCGAGCGAGCGGTTCATGCTGGCCGCGCTGGACCAGTCGGGCTCGATGCGATCTTTGTGCGTCGCGAACACGGCGAACGCGCGCATCCACCGCTCGGTCGCGGGGTCTTCGACGGCCGCGAGGATGTCTTCGAGCAAGCCGGGCCTGCGCGCGACGTCCCGCAAGATGTCCATCAGATCGTCGTAGATGGTCGCGGTCGCGGCCATGCGCGCGTTGGGCGTCATGTCGGCGACGCGGTCGACCTCGAGCAGCGCCGCGACGCTGCGCGCGAGCAGGCCGCTGTGGTTGGTCATCAGCGCTTCAGCGGTTCCGAGCGTGGCGTCGACCTCGCTGTGGCCCATCAAGATCCCGAGCGCGTGCACGAGGTCGAGGGCGGGCGCTGAGCCCGAGCCGTCGAACTGGTTGTACTGCACGGCGGGCGGGTGGCATCGCGCGTTGGGGTTCTCTTCGCTCGGGCACGCGACGTCGACGGCGCTCGCGGCGCCGGTGACCATGCGACGCGGGCCGAACAGCGGGCTCGCGCCGCGCGCGAGGCGAAGGGCGGTGTTGCGCTCGGGGTTGACCAGGGGCCGCGCGTCGCGCATCAGCGCGCCGAGCACGGTGCGGTCCATGTCGACGTAGTTGTACATGGGGCCGGCGTTGGTCGTGGCGCGGCCATCGGTGTCGCGCGCGACGCCGCGCTCGTTGGCGGTGGTCGCGAACGGCGTGGGGACCGTGAGCGCGCGGCCGCCGGCGACGAAGCGACCGTCCTGGCTGTCCGCTGCGCCGTCCATGTTGCTGTCGACGAAGGGCGTGGGGAGCGAGCCGTCCATCGCGCGGGCGACGCTGGGCATGCCGAAGCGATCGCGGCGGACGATGAGCCGCGGCTTGCTGGTCGAGAGCGCGTCGTCCGTGGCGAACGCGAGGTCCATAAACGCTTCGAGGGTGGTCCCCGTGGCGTCGCGCTGCGTGGTCTGGGCGGTGCCCATCTCGTTGCGGGCGACGTCCATGAGGATGTTGAGCTGGGGGTTTCCTGCGCCGGCGGGGCGGCCTGGGCGCTCTTCGCGCAGGAGGTTCATCGTGCGCTCGATGGTGGTCCCGAGGCGCGGGTACGAGAGCAGGACCTGGGTCGTGCCGAGCGCGAGGCGCAACGGGCGCGTCCCTTCGCGAAACGAGATGCGCGAGAGTGCGGCCACGACGTCTTCGTCGCGCTGGAGCGAGCGCAAGAGCGCGCTCGTCCCGCGGGTGAGCTGGGGCAAGAGGTCTTCTGCGGGGGCCTGCGTTCCGTCCGGTAGATCGACGAGCGGCGAGCGTCCGTCTTGCGGGCCATAGAGCGGCAGCAAGCGCTGCAGCATCGTGTCGAGCGGCTGGTACAGCGTGTTGGGGACGACGCGATCGAGAGCGGTCACGACGGCGGCGCGCTTGACGCCGAGCGCGCACACGCGGGGCCCGACGCCGCCCGTTCCGCTGGTGCAAGGGTCCATCGTCTCGCCCGCGCACACGGGCCTGGCGCGAGAGAAATCAATGTCCGTGGGGTTCTCGCTGACGTCCACGCGCTCGCACACGACGTTGAACACGTCGCCGCCCACCGTGGCCGCCCGCGGCGCCTCGACGCGCGTCGTGTCGAACGCCGGTGAGCACGTCCACTGAACCGCAGCGAGCGCACACACGCCCGCGCCCCATCGCAACGACTTCGTCCGCACGAAGCACCTCCACACACACAAGAAATCAACGCACACGCCCGAGCGAGCCGCGCAGCGCTCGCTCACACACGTCAACGGTACCTCGCGCGAGCGCGCAGAAAGTGCCGCAATTCACGGGCAGAACGCGATTTCTCTGACGCGGCGCGGCAACGCGACGCAATGCGCGTAACGGGCGCCTCCGCTTCGCCTCCGCGCGCCATCAAGATGGCGCGCTTGCGTGCGGCGGGGCCGACAAGCGCTCGGGCATGAAGCCCGAGCTGAGGCACGCGAGCATCAACGCTGCGGGAGCTCGCTCGCGCTGCTGCCCTGGTGTTTCAGCGAGAAAGCCCCGGTTGCCTCAGCCCAGGCTCTTGCCTGGGCGCTTGTTGGCGGAGCCACACGCAAGCGCGCCATCTCTGATGGCGCGCCGTACGCCACGCGCGGGAGTCCACCCCGTCGCCCTCGCGCGCCATCAAGATGGCGCGCTTGCGTGCGGCGGGGCCGACAAGCGCTCGGGCATGAAGCCCGAGCTGAGGCAGGTGAGCATCAACGCTGCGGGAGCTCGCTCGCGCTGCTGCCCTGGTGTTTCAGCGAGAAAGCCCCGGTTGCCTCAGCCCAGGCTCTTGCCTGGGCGCTTGTTGGCGGAGCCACACGCAAGCGCGCCATCTCTGACGGCGCGCTCACCCCAAGCGCCCGCATCACAACCGCGGATACCGCTCGACCGTGACCGTCGCGTTGAGCATCGCGCCCGCGACGCCCTGCGAGAAGAAGCGCACGAAGTAGTTGCCGCCCATCGGGTTGGGCGAGATCCACGTCACGCTGTTGGCGCCCGCGCCCGAGTCGCTGCTGCACGCGAAGGCCGCCGTGCTGTTGCACGCCGCGCCCGTGCTCGCCATGGGCGCGGCGGCCTCGGGGAGGACCTCGATGCCCCATGCGTTCAACGGGCCGCCGCCGGTGCGCGAGACCGTGGCCGTCACGCGATCGCCCGCTTGCAGCGGGACCAGCACCGCGTGCGACACCGCCGCCGCGCCCACGCTCATCGTAAACGGAACCACCGCGCAGTTGCCGAACCGCGGCCTCGACGGGCTCGCGAACGTGTTCGTCGCCACCGCGTTGAACTCGCAGCTCGCCTCGCGGTTGCAGCCCGCAGAGCAGCCGTCGCCCGCAGCGACGTTGCCGTCGTCGCACTCTTCGTTGCCGCCGATCACGCCGTCGCCGCAGCGAGAGAGCGTCAGCGAAAACTCCAGCGGACGCAGCGGGGACTCGACCACCAGCGCGTAGGTCGTCCCGGCGGTGACCATCGTCGCAGAGCTCACGCCGAGGCCCGCGCACGCGCGCGGTCGAACGCTGCAGTCCCCGGCGGCGAACAACGCGACGGACTCGTTGCCTCCGCCGCGGATCTCGAGCCGGCCCGACGTCGCCGGGGTGACGAACGTGACGAAGTCGCGGGTGCCCGCGGTTCCGCAGGTGAGGGTGTGCGAGTCGGCGACCACCGGGGGCGCCACGCGGTACCGCTGCGTCCCGAGGTTGGCGCGAATCGCCTCGTAGCGCGTCGCCGGCAGCGCGCAGCTCGTCCCCGTAAACGCAGTAAATCCGCAGGTCGTATCGCAGCCATCGCCGCTGACGATGTTGCCGTCGTCGCACGTCTCGCCGCCGTTGATCGCGCGGTTGGTGCACGCGCTCGTGGCGGTGACCGCGATCGCGTACGGCCCTCGCGAGGTCGTCCCCGCCTTGGCGATCACGTACACCGGGTTGGTCGAGGCGATCGTCGCGCTCGACGAGGCCAGCTCTCGCCCTGCGCGCGTCGTGTTGTTGGCGCACGTCTCGCTCGTCGGCGTGCTCGAGCACGGCGCGTTGCGGATCGCCACGGCCCCGTCGAACGACTCGGAGAACAGCTCGGTCCTGTACGTCGCCGGCAGCTGCGCCGCGAACGTGAACACCTGATCGACCCCGGTGATCGTCGCGCACGGCGCGCCGAGGGTCACGTTGCTCGTGGCGGTCAGCGCCAGGTTGTCGAAGCGCACGTGCGGGACGTTGGGCACCACCCACGTGAGCGGCGCCATCGCCGCAGGACACGCGTCGGTCGGCGCGTTGACGCACCCGCGCTCGTCGTACGCCGTCGCCGGCGCCGTACACTGCGGAACGCACGCTCCCATCCGACACCGCGGCGCCCCGTTGAACACCGCAGGACACGCGTTGAAGCACTCGCCGCAGTGCATCGTGCTCGTCGCGAGGTCCACGCACGCCCCGCCGCAGTCCGTCTGTCCCGCGGCGCATCCTCCGTCGGGCACCATCGCGTCCGCACGAGCATCGACCGCGCCGTCCGCGGCGTCCGAGCGAACATCGGCAGCGGCGTCGCGCGCGCCGTCCATGCCTGCGTCGACGATCGCGTCCGGCCCGCTCGCGTCCACGCCGGCCTCGACCCCGGACTCGACCCCAGCCTCCATCGTCGCGTCGGGGATCACTCGCACGTCCGCGCTGGCGTCACGCGGCCGCGGCAAGATGAGCGGGTCGTACACAGCGCAGCGCGCGAGCGAGACGGACCCCGTCGCGAGCGCCGCAAGCAAGACAACGCGTGAGCTGCTCATCGAATGGACGTCGAGCCTACAGCGACGAAGTCTCTGTTGTAGAGCCTGAAGCGCCGCACGAGCTGCGTTCAGTTCGCGCTCGGTGCCGGAATCGCCACGCTCAGCGTGTTGGTCACGTCGACGTTGGCGCGCGTCTTCGAAGCGACGGTGAGCATCGCCATCGTGCCGGCCGCGGGCGGTCCGCCGGCAGGCATCAAGAACGCGAGATCGCCGTACTGCACGGTGGACTCGAAGCCCGCGGGGCTCTCGTCGCCGTTGACGTTGGCGGTGAGCGTCGTGACCACGACGGGGTCGTTGAACTGGACGCGAACGAAGAGCGTCCAGCGCATCTCGGGGCCGCTGCCGAAATCGTACTGAACTTGTCGCAACACGGGCTGCGAGCCCTCGGGGCGCGTCATGGTGATCTCGGCCGGCGGCGTCGCGGGCAAGGGCTGCGGCGCGGTCGCGAACGGAATCGCCTGGTACAAATCCAGCGAGCGCCCGGCCTCGAGAGAGGCGTAGTCCCACCAGAGGTAGCCGCCGTCGCCCCAGTCCGCGCCCCAAGAGTTGAGCACTCGGTACGCGCCGCGAGCGTCGTCGTAGCCAGTGATCAACATGGCGTGACCGCCGCAGTGACCGCTGCCCATGCACATGCCCGTCCCTCGAAACGGCGCGCGCACATCGACGCCCGCGACGTTCTCGCGAAACTCCATGAAGCCTTCGGGCAGCTCGACGCCGAACGGCACAGGAATGCCCGCGGCCAGCGACTCGCGGATCCTCCCGCGCAGCGCCGCGCCGGTGCCAGAGATCCGCTGCCACGATCCGATGCGAAACACATGCGGAGCGGTCGCGACGTCGGGCGTCAGCGGCTCGCACAGCATGGGGTTGTCCGCAGAGCGATACGGCTGCTCGGCGATCGTGGCAGCGCCCGTGCGCGTGAAGAGGTTGAGCGCTTCCATCACCGCCGAGCCCTCGTTGCAGGGGCTCATCCCGAGCGCGCGAGCGTAGATATACGAGGGGCTCGCCCAGAGCGTGTTGGCGTCGACGGTAGGATTGCTCACGCGCTCGCGTTGATAGCGGACGAGCGTCACGAGGGCAGCGTTTGCGAACGCAGTGCACGAGCCCTGAGCGCCCTGGTTGAGCGGGCGCAGGATGTCTCCGTTGGAGTTGTTCGCGCTCACCATCATGGGCGAAGCGGCGATGTTCGTGGACGCAGGCTCGGTGATGGTCCCGTCGGGCGCTTCGTTGCGCAGCGAGACCGCAGGATCGAGGCGATTGAAGTCGTCCGGGTCCGAGGCCGGAAGGTCGTTGTTGGGGTTCGGGTCCCGGACGTAGCCGCTTCGAAAGCGGTTCCAGAGGGTGATCTCGCCGTCGCCGTTGATGTCGTCGCCGTCGGACACCCCGTCGCCGTCGATGTCGATCTCGTCCGCCCTGCCATCGCCGTCCACGTCGTACGCCGCGCCGCTCTCGCCCTGCACAGTCACCATCCCCATGCTCGTGCCCCGGACGCGCGGCCCTTGCGGGGTCTCTTCTCCCCAGTTCTTTCGGTCCTGACTCGCGGGCGGCGCCGCGCCACAGCCGAGCAACACCAACGCAAGACACGAAACCGCCGGTCGAAGTGATCGCATGCTGAGCTCCTCTTGCGCGCGCGCTCGACGCAACGAGCGAACACACTGCGCCATCGGTATCGCACTCTCCGCTCTCCGTTCACCCGCCAGGCTTTCACGCGATGACTCCGCGCGCCTCGGACACAGCGCGTCAACGACGCGCTCCCCTCGCGCTCGCGCTCGCTGGCGCTGTACAAAGCGCGCACGAATGACTCCGACGCAGCCCAGGGCGATCGCGGCGCGCGCGCTGCTCACCGCGAAGGACCTCCCGTGCAAGCTCGACCTCGTCGCCGGCGAGTCGGGGCTCGATCGGTTGATCACCCACGCGCGCATTCAAAAAGCGGGGCTCGCGCTGGTGGGCCACTTCGACGGGATCGTCCCGTCGCGCGTGCAGATCCTGGGAGAGACCGAGCTCTCGTTTCTGTCCAAGATGAGCGAGCGAGAGCGGGAGGCGGCGTGCGAGGCGTTCTTGTCGCTGGAGCTGTCGTGCCTGATCGTGACAGCGCAGTCGGGCCCGTCTGCGTCGCTCGTGCGTGCGTCGCGCGCGCTCGGCTGTCCGCTGCTCGCGTCGAGCGCGAAGTCGTCGACCACGATCAACGCGATCCACGCGTTCTTGGATGACCAGCTCGCGCCGCGCACGCAAATCCACGGAGTGTTCGTGGACGTGCACGGGATCGGCCTGCTGCTCATGGGCCAGAGCGGCATCGGAAAGAGCGAGTGCGCCCTCGAGCTCGTCCAGCGCGGCCATCGCCTCGTGGCCGACGACGTGGTGGACTGCACCGTGCGTCCGCCGGGGCTCGTGTACGGCAGCGCCACGTCGCTGCTCGAGAACCACTTGGAGGTGCGCGGCCTCGGCGTGCTCGACGTGAAGGATCTCTTCGGCGTCGCGGCGGTGCGCAAGCGCAAGCGGCTCGAGATGGTCGTGCGGCTCGTCGCGCAGAGCGAGGGCGAAGACTGGGATCGCCTCGGGCTCGACGACGAGTGGTACGAGGTCTTGGGCGTGAAGATCCCCCTGCGTCGCATCCCCGTTCGCCCCGGAAAAAACACCACCATCGTCGTCGAGGTCGCCGCCCGCAACGAGCTGTTGCGCAAGGCCGGCGTGCACTCGGCGCGGGTGTTTCACGAGCGCCTCTCGCGCTCGCTCGGGATGCGCCCACCCGACGACGAGCCCCGCGACGAGCGCTGATCACCACACGCTACGGCACCGACACAACCCGGTCACAACTCACGAGAGCACCGACGACATGCGCGCGATCCTCGAGCAAGACATCCTGGGATTTCTCAGACAAAACGAGGTCGGCCGCCGCGCCTGCGTCGACACGCCCTTCGGCCGCAGGCTGCTGACGTACGCGGACCTCACGGCGTCCGGGCGCTATCTGCACTTCGTCGAAGCGTGGATGCGGCGCGTGCGGCCCTTCTACGCGAACACGCACACCAACGTCTCGACGACGGGCCGGATCATGACGGGGCTGCGCGAGGACGCGCGCAAGGTCGTTCGACGCTCGGTCAACGCGGGGGACGACGACGTGGCGATCTTCGTCGGGTCGGGCGCGACCGCAGCGATCAACAAGCTCGTGGGGCTCTTGGGCTTTCGCATCAGCGAGCCGCTCGAGCGGCAGTATCAGCTCTCGAAGCACATCCCGCCGGACGAGCGGCCGGTGGTCTTCGTGGGGCCGTACGAGCACCACTCGAACGAGCTCCCGTGGCTCGAGTCCGTGGCCGAAGTGGTCGAGACGCCGCTCGACGCGCGCGGGGCCATCGACGTCGCCGCGCTCGATCGAGCGCTGGCCGGCTACGCGCATCGACCGCTGAAAATCGGGGCGTTCTCTGCGGCCTCCAACGTGACGGGCGTGCTCTCGGACGTGCACGCGATCGCGCGGGTGCTGCACGCGCACGGGGCGTACGCGACGTTCGACTACGCCGCGGCGGGGCCGTACGTCCCGATCGACATGCGCCCGGCGGACCCGGCCGAGCGGCTCGACGCGGTCTCGCTCTCGATCCACAAGTTCTTGGGCGGCCCGCAGGCCTCGGGCGTGCTGATCGCGAATCGAGCGCTGTTTCGCACGCAGACGCCCGAGCGACCGGGCGGCGGGACCGTTGATTACGTGGCCGCGTTCGAGCGGCACCGCGTGGACTACACGCACAAGCTCGACGAGCGCGAAGAGGCCGGGACGCCCTCGATCTTGAGCGACCTGCGCGCGGGCGTGGCGTTCTTGGTCAAAGAGATGGTCGGGGCAGAGAAGATCCTCGCGCACGAGAAGGAGATCTCTCGGGCGGCGCTCGCGCGGCTCAGCGCGAATCCGAGGATCAAGCTGCTGGGCCCCATGGATTTGGACCGGCTGGCGATCTTGTCGTTCAACGTCGAGGGGCTGCACCACGACCTGGTGAGCGCGCTGCTCGATCACTTGTTCGGGATCCAGAGCCGCGCGGGCTGCGCTTGCGCGGGGCCGTACGGGCACAGGCTGCTCGGGATCGGCGAAGAGACGTCGCAGCGGTACCGCACACAAATTCAAAACGGCGTGATCGGCGTGAAGCCCGGGTGGGTGCGCGTCTCGCTTCCGTACTACGCGAGCGCCGAGGACCTCGAGTTCGTCTTGAGCGCGATCGAGTTCGTGGCAGACCACGGCCATCACTTCGTCCCGGCCTACACCCTCGGGTGGAACGACGGTGTCTGGCGCTTCGCCGGCGAGCACTTCGTCGACACCGCGCCGCTCGAGCTGACGGTGGACGCCCTCGTCGAGAGCGCCCTCACGTTCGCCGCGGGCGACCACGAGGCGCCCATGTCCGAGGCGCAGATGGCCAAGACCCGCAGCGGGTACTTCGACGAAGCGCGCAGGCTCTCGCGCGCCTTCGCCGAGCGCTGGGAGCGCGAACCGCCCCGCTACAACCCCGGCACGGGCGACCCCGAGATCGACGCGCTCGTGTGGTTTCGCTACGTGTGCTCCGACGCGATGCCCTGCCGAAATCCCTGATCGCCTCGGTGGCCCGAACGTTGAAGGCACAGGGGGCGTCACACAGGAGCCATCTCTGATGAATCCCAGCAAAACACCGTTGATTTCGCTCTCGCTCTGCCTGGGCGCCCTCGCGTTTGGCTGCGGCGCCTCGGTCGCGCCGGGGACCGACAGTGGCGCAGATCGGATCAGCTCGGACGCGGTCGTCTCGCTCCCCGACGTCGCGACGCAGCCGGACACGGGCATCGTGGGCTCGTGCGCGCTCGGGACGCCCGCGAGGGTGCTGATGCCGCAGGTGCTCTTCGCGGGGCAGCCGCTGGGGCTCACGGTCGAGGTCGAGGGAGCTGGCTGCGGCTGCGCGCTCTCGCTTCGGCCCAACGGGCTGTCCAGCGCGCGAGGCTTCGACCCGACGCTCTGCAACTGTTGTCGGGACTGCGAGTGCGTCGACTCGGGCTACCGGGCCAGCGAGCTGCTGGGCGCGCCTCCCGCGGGGCGCTCGGACTACGCGATCACCGGCGAAATGCAGCGCCGATCGGTGCACGTCTTCGCCTCGGCCGACGCGTGCTCGTCCACGGGAATCGACGTTCGCGAGGTCACGGTTCGCGGCCCCGCGGAGTTTCAGCGCCCGACGGGCCCCAACTTGTATTGGGTCGAAGTGACCGGCCTCCATCGTCCGTGCTGCCGCAACGAAGTGGGCTTCGTGAATCAAATGCAGGGCAACGCGTTTACGCTCTCTCCTCGCTCGTGCGAGACGTTCGGGTGCGCCAGCGCGTGTCCGCCCGAAGCGCAGCGCATGCCCGTGCAGTTCACGGCGACGCACTTGCTCGGCGACCTGCGGCCGGGCGACTACCGCGTGACCGTCGGGGCGAGCACCGTCGCGTTCACCGTGCGGTGAACGATCGCTACGGGCAGTTGTTCGACGTCACGCGCGCGCCGCTCGCCGGCATGCCCGCTTCTTGAAACGTGAGCGTCTGGCTCGTGCAGAACCACGACCCGCAGTTGGCCTGCCGCTGCACGTGCAAGTGCGCGCCGGTGGACCAGCCCGTGTTGCCCGAGCGGCCGATGCGCTGACCGCGGGTCACCGCAGCGCCGCGGGCCACTTCGGGCGCGTCCAAGTGCAGGTACAGCGTGCGCGTGCCGTCCGCGTGCTGGATGGACACGTAGTTGACGGTGTTGGCGCACTCGCTTCCGCCGCCGTTCCAGCAGGCGCCGCCGGGGACGACCGAGCCGTTGACGTGCGTGACCGTGCCCGCCTCCATCGCGTGCACCGGCGTCCCGCGCGGCATCGAGAAGTCGTACGCCCACGCCTGCGTCCCGTTGTGACTGAACGCGGTGTTGTTGCCCTGCGAGACCGTCTGCGCGCTCATGCACGCGAACGGCAACCGATAGCCCGGCGTCCCGCTCGGCGGCGGATTGCACGCGTCCGGCATCCCCGGCGGTCGCACGAGGCACCCGTGCGCGCACGCCATCGCGCTCACCGTGCGCCGCGCGCGACAGTCGTAGAGCGTGTCGACAGAGCCCGCCATCAACGATCGACCGCAGTAGAGCCCGTCGCCCAGCGTCGCGTTGGTGCAAGGGTCCGTCGTGCTCGTGCGGCACGCGGCCATGCCCGCGGCCCCTTCGCAGCCCATCGCGCACGCTTGCACGTTGGCCGTCCTTCGCCCCGCGCACGTGTACAAATCGTTGGGCCGCGAGGTCGACCCGATCGAGCCGCCGCAGTAGCGCCCGTCGGGGTCGTTGAAGCACGGGTCGACCATGTCCGACGCGCACACGTCCGTCGCGCCCATGCGATCGAAGCAGCCGTCCGCGCACGCATCGACGCGCTCGGTGCGGCGATTGCGGCAACGGTACAGGTCGTTTTGTCGCGTGGTCGCGCCGATGGTCGAGCCGCAGTAGTCCCCGTCGGGGTCGTTGAAGCACGGGTCGACCGCGTCCGACGCGCACGCGCTCATCGTGCCGCGATCGATGCATCCGTCCATGCACGGAACGCTCGTGACGGTGCGGCCCATCGCGCAGGTGCGGAGCAGCATTCCGTCGCAGAGCGTCCCGTCTTGCTGCTGTTGCGCGCACGGATCCGCGGGGCCGCTCGCGTCGGCGCCAGCGTCCATCACGGGCGGGACGCTCGCGTCGATGGGCGCGCTCGCGTCCGGCGAAGGCGCAGCCCGATCAGCGCGCGCGTCGGAGCGCACCGCTCCATCGGAGCCCAAAGGCTCGACCATGTCCCCGCACGCAGACGAGAGGGCGACGAGCGCGCCTCCGAACAGCGACCATCGATTGTTGAGCATGCGGTGAATGGTAAAGCCATTCGTTGCCTGTGTCGTATGCTCTGCGCGGCATTCATGGCGCTCGCAGACACCGCGCGTTGGCTCTCGAAGCTCGCCCGAGAGATCGGGCCCGACGGGCTCTCGCTGCTCACGCCGCCGGGCATCGCGTACGCGGCGACCAAGTACCTGTTAGCGCCGGACAGGCACATCCCGGCGGACGACCTCGAGGCGCGCGACCCCGAGGCGGTGCGCTTGTGGGCCGAGACCTTCGAGGCCATCGGCGACCAGTATTTTCGCTGGAAATTCAGCGGCATCGAGCACGTCCCCGCCAGCGGCCGCGCCCTCATCGTCGGCAGTCACAACGGCGGTCTGATGGTCAGCGACAGCGCCCTCACGATGGCCGCGATCTACAAGCACCACGGCCCCGAGCGCAGGCTCTACTCGCTCTCGCACGACGTGCTGCACTCGAACGAAACGCTGCGCAGGGTCGCCTCGCGCGCGGGCGTGTTGCGCGCAGGGCACAACGGCGGAGCGCGGGCGCTGCGCGACGAGCACCTGGTGCTGGTGTATCCGGGCTCGGACCTCGACGCGACGCGGCCCTTCAAAGACCGCTACAAGATCGAGCTCGGCGGACGAAAGGGATTCTTGCGGTTGGCGCTGCGCGAGCGGGCGCCGATCGTTCCGGTGGTGTCCGTGGGGACGCACGAGCAGTGGATCGTGCTGACGCGCGGAGACGGGCTGGCGAAGCTGTTCAATACGAAGAAGTGGCTGCGGTTGGAGGTGTGTCCGATCGTGCTGAGCGTCCCGTGGGGGCTGACCTCGGGGGTGCTCCCGTACTTTCCGATGCCCGCGCAGACGTCGATCGCCTTCGCCAAACCGATCGCGTGGCCCGAGCTCGAGCCGAGCGCCGCAGACGACCCTGTCATCCTCGCGCGCTGCTACGAAGAAGTGCGCGCAGCGCTGCAAACGGCGATGGACGAGCTCGCGCGCGGACGACGAACGTTCTTCGGATAAACCCATGCGATGATCGCAGGGTGAGAAGCAACAACACCGTTTTGTGTCCGCGCTGCGAGATCGAGATCCGCCTCGACGAGCAGCACAAGGGCGCCTGCGCGCAGTGCCACGGCGTGTGGTCACCGCGATACAGCGCCGAGAGCGTGCACCCGATCCTCGGGTGGATCGACAACAGCCGCGACGAGGCCATGCGCTCGCCCCAACACGGAACGGGCGTCGGCCGCTGCCCCGACTGCGACAAGCCCATGCGCGCGCTGAGCTTCTTCGCGATCCCCATCGATTGGTGCTCCCAGTGCGGCGGCGTGTGGCTCGACGGCGGAGAGCTCGACGCCCTCCGCGACGCCGCCAAGAGCATCGAAGCCCAGCCCGATCGCGGCGCACCCTTCAGGGTCATGGCCCCGGTGCTCGAGCGAAAACCCTCGCTCGGCACCGTCGTCTGCACCAAGTGCGAGAAGGAGGTCTGGGTGGACATGACGTACCTGACGGGCGACGGCGTGGTGTGCGTTCCGTGCGGACGGGTGCTCAACAACGAGATGCCGAGCGCGAAGACCTCGGCCGAGGTCGACCGCTGGTTGAAGGGCGAGCATCAGAAGCAGCCGAGCTGGATCGAGCTGCTCTTCGACTCGATTTTTCACCGCGTGAAGTGAGGGCGCCGACCGCGCGCGCCCAGTACACTGCGCGCGCATGACCCCGCTGCGAATCGCGCTGCTCGGCACCGGAGGGATCGCCAACGAGTTTCTCGCCCCCGCCCTCGCCCAGTGCGAAGGCGCGCGGCTGTGGTCCGTGCTCTCGCGCTCGCGCTCCAACGCTGAAGCGTTTGCCGAGCGACACGGAGCGCTCGCCCCATCGCCCGCGCACGACTCGCTCGACGCGCTGCTCGCGGACCCCGACCTCGACGCCGTGCTCGTCGCGAGCCCCGACCGTGTTCACAAAGAGCAGGTGATCGCCGCGGCGCGCGCGGGCAAACACGTGCTCTGCGAGAAGCCCCTCGCCACGCGGGTCGAAGACGGCGTCGCGATGGTGCGCGCCTGCGAAGAGCGCGGCGTCACCCTCGGCGCCGCGTACCACTTGCGGCACCACGCAGGGCACAAAGCCCTGGTCGAGCGCGTGCGCAGCGGAGCGCTCGGCCGCGTGCGCCACACGCGGGTGCAATGGACCTTCAGCGCGCCGGACGCGAGCAACTGGCGCGCGCACGACGACGTCGGGCGGTGGTGGGCGCTCGCCTCGGTCGGCACGCACGCGATCGACCTCGTGCGATGGATCATGGTCCCCCACGCGGGTGAGGTCGTCGAGCTGAAGGCCATCGGGTCGAGCCCGAAGTTCGGCGCGGCCCACGACGAGAGCGCCCTCGTCGCGATGCGCTTCGAAGACGGCTCGACCGCGGAGGTGTTCGCGAGCGTGCTCTTTCGCGCGGCGCGGCGGATCGAGCTGTTCGGCGACGACGGCTACGCGCAGGCCGAAGGGACGCTCGGCCCGTGGGGCAAGGGCGAGATCACCGTCGACGACAAGCCTCTTGAATACACGCCCACGAATCCATACGTCGGCGAGCTCGAAGACTTCGCCCGCGCGGTGCGAGCGAAGACGAGCCCCGCGGTCGACGGCCACGAGGCGCTGCGCAACCTCGAGCTGCTCGAGCGAGCGCTGCCATGAAGCGCGTTTCATCAGCCAAATATCAGCTCACTGTCGCAGCGATCGCGCTCGCGACGGCGCTGTCGCAGCGCGCCTCGGGGCAGGTGCGGCCGGACCCGCGGGGCGTCGCGCCGCCGGCGCTGTGCACGCTGCTGCGCTCGAACACGCTGACCTTCGTGGGTCCGAGCCCTGCGCCCAACGGACAGACGCAGCTGTCGATCGCGTCGACGGCGACCGGCGCGATCGTGGCGTTTCGCGCGCGCGGGACCGATGAGCTCGTGGTCCTGCGCGTCGACGACTCGCTGGCGCGCGCAGGAGAAGACCGCGTCGTGGCAGGCCCCGTGACGGCCTTCGCGCTCACCGCGGCTCCCGGAGGCGCTGCGCTGGTGGCGACCGAGCGCGTCGCCCGCGACGGCCGCGACGCGCACGACGACGTCCTGTTCGCGCGCCTCGACGCCGCCGGAATGGCCCGCAACGTCCCCCGCTCGCTCGCCCGCGCCGTGCGCTGCGACGGCGTCGCGGTGCGCCCGAGCGCGACGGGCTTCGTGGTCGCGTGGGGATCGCTCGACGGGCCGTCGACGTCGACGGTGACCACGGATTTCAGGGGTGTTCCCAACGCGCGACCGAGGATCGTGGTGGACGCGTCGGCGCCCATGATGGTGGCCCTCACCGGGGATACGCGCTTCGCGATGACCGTGCGCAGCGCGAGCGGCGCGTCGCTCATGCACCTCGACGAGAGCGGCGCCGCGGTCGAAGCCTTCGCGCTCTCGTCGCCAGCCAGCGCGATCGCAGCGCTTCCGAGCGCGGTCCTAGCCCTGTCGAGCAACGCCTCCCCCAACCCCGACGCCGTCTCGCTCGCCCGCTGGTGGCCGAGCAGCGCGCTCGCCGAGAGCACCGCTGCGCTCCCGCGATCGCTCGGCCCGCAGCCGCAGATCGTCAGCGCCCACAACGACCGAGCAGCCCTCGTCGTGATCGACGACCGCAACGGCCGCGAGCACGTCGTGCGCGTCGGCAGCGACGGCAGCACCTCGTGGCTCGCTTCGTACGTCGGAGCGCGCGGCGCCGTCGCCCCCTCGCTCGACGCCAGCTCGCTCTT
The DNA here is from genome assembly GCA_013298625.1 of Myxococcales bacterium. Classification (GTDB taxonomy): domain Bacteria; phylum Myxococcota_A; class Polyangia; order Polyangiales. The sequence continues at coordinate 4,227 of JAAFIF010000102.1, read as the reverse complement.
CAGCGTGACGCACAACCCCACAGGCGGCCTGGACCTCTCACGCTGGTCCTGCCCGCGCGCGGTCACCCCGACCGTCACGCCCACGGCGCAAACGCCCACCAATCCGCCCTCCGACGCCGGTCCCGACGGCGCGGACGCCGCGCAGTAGTCGCCGCAAACGCCCCGTGCGCGAACGACCACGGAGGATCTGGCGTCGCACTGTGTAGGGTTGAGCGCTCCAGCCTCGGGCCGGTAGCGTTTCGTCCACTTGCCACGTCGCGCGCGCGACGGAGCGAGACAGTCGCCTCCACGATCGGTCACCCACCAGCTCCGAGAGGGTCGAAGCGTCCATGCGCGGTCTCCACTCACTGCGATCCGTCCTCGTCGCCGCCGCGTGCTGCGCGGCGCCCGCGACGACACAGTCGCAGCAGCTCAGCGCGCAAGCGCGCGCGCCGAGCGCGGCTCCCTCGGCGACGCAGCTCGCAGCCCCGTCGCCGCTCATCACCATGCTGCACTCCGGGAGGGACTCGCGCACACGTTTTCAAGCGGCGCTCACGCTCGGCCGCATGCGCCCCGCAGGAGCGCGGGACGCGCTGGTGCGAGCGCTCGACGACAGCGACGCGACGGTGCGCGCGTCGGCGGCAGAGGCGCTGCGGACGATCGGCGACGCGGCGGCGGTTCCGGCGCTGCGGGCGCATCGTGCGGATCGAGACCCGACCGTTCGCTCGACGGTCGAGCGCGCCCTCGCGCTGCTCGATCGCAACACGCCCGTCGCCGTGCCCACGACGCCCGAGCTCGCGGTGGACTGGGGTCGAACGCGCTTCGTCCTGCGCGCGGGCTCGCTCGCCAACCGCGCGGACCAACGCTCGCAAGTGGTCGACGCCCTGCGCAGCGCGCTCGCGCAAGAGGTCTCTCGGCTCGATCAGGTCGCGTTCAGCGTCGGGACGCTGCCCCCCGAGGCCGAGCGACGCGTGCGCTCGGGGCGCCTGCGCGTGTACTCGATCGACGGCAGCGTGCAGCAGCTTCGTCGCTGGACCGTGGCGAGCACGCTGAGCGTCCGCGCCGAGGTCTCGCTGGTGCTCGTCGCGGTCCCCGCCCGCGCGATCGTGGGCTCGATGTCCGGCGCGGCGACGGCGCAAAACACCACGGCGCCAGGGCAGTCTGCGGACACGCTCGCGCGCGACCTCGAGCAGCGCGCGCTCTCGGGAGCGGTCCGCGGCGCGGTGGCCAACCTCCGCTCGAGCCTGTCGGGCCGCAGCTGAGCGCCGCGCTCAGCGCGTGGTGAGCGACGCGCTCAGCGCGTGGTGGGGGCCGCCAGCGAGAGCGCCTCGGCGGCGTTGTCGTTGGCCGCGTTGTGCGCGGTGAGATCGATGGCCGCAGGTCGCGCCAGCGCCGCGGCGAGCTCTTCTTTCAGCGCAGGAAGCTCCCGCGCCCGCGCCCGCAACGACTCTGCGTAGGCCACCCAACGGCCGCGCTGGTGGACGCTCTCGTACAGCTCGCGCGCGCGACGCAAGACCCTGGCGGCCTCGCGATAATTGCTGCGACCGCGCAGACCGATGAGCGCCTCGGCCTGCGCGCGCAGCAGCTCTGCGGCGTCGAGGGGACGGTCCTTCGCGACGCGCTCGGCGAGCTCGACGCGGACCTCGTGGGCGCTCGACGGGTTGATCCCCTGCGCGGCTTCGACCGCGCGATCGAGCATGGACTCGTCGATGAGGGCCTCGACCCACGCGCCTCCGCCCCTGCGAGAGAGCGCCTCGAGCAGCGCGGCGCGGCGCTCGGCCCACGCGTCGCCCGCTTCGGCGCGCAGCGTGCGCCACACGAGCCGATCGGGCCGCGCGAGAAAGAGCTTGGCGCTGGCCTCCCACGCGCGAGCGTCGCCGCGCGCGAGCAAGCGATCGCGCCACCATGACAACACTCGGTGCTTGTTGCCGTCGCTCAAGCGCTCGGCGAGCAGCTCGGCCGCGGGGCCACAGTCCATCTCGTCGCAGCGCTCGAGGGCGTCGACGAGGGCGACTTCGCCCATCTTGCCGGTCTCGATCACCGCGTCGTCGACGCGGTTTCGCTGCAGCAAACGCAGGATCAGCTCGCGCGGGCGCTTGGCCTCGCGGCACCGCTCGATGAAGACCTCGTCGTCGAGCGAGTCGCCTTCGATGTCGACGAGGGCGCCTTCGAAGACGCGGCGCGCCCACACCTCGAGCCCGTCGCACGCGCGGCGCGCGGCGATCGCGAGGGTCTTGCGGTCCTCGTCGCTGGCGCGCTCGGCGAGGACGATGCCGGCGACGCGGCCGAAGACCGTTCCGTTTTCGGCGTCGTAGCGGTAGGCGTCGAAGAGGGCGTCGCGGGCGATGGCGCGGGCGTGCTCGTCTTTGCATGCGGCGAGCACGCGACCTTGCGCTTCGAGCGCGGTGTGGGCGAGGTCGCGCAGCGCTCCGTCGAGGTCTTCGAAGCGACGCGCGCGCGCCATGATCCCAGCAGAGAGCGCGCGCAACGCCGTCGCGGCTGCGGCCCAATCGCCGCTGATCGCAGTCGAGCGCGCCCGCGTGAGCACAGGCGCGAGCGCGTGCGAGACCTCGCTGGCCGCCGCGGGGTCGCCCGCGTGCGCGCGAAACGCCTCGCCGACGGCGCACTTCGGGTCCCCTGCGCGATCGAGGCCAGGGCTCTTCTCTCCGAGCGCGTCGTGAATCGACTGCCGAACGGTCGGCTCGAGCTCGTTCACCCGCGCCACGAGGTCCAAGAACGCCGCCGCGAGCGCGCCGCCGCCTGCGCGATCACAGAGCGTCGAGAGCGGCTCGATCACCACGAACGACTCGGGCTCGCGCAGCACGAAGAGCAGCAGCGCCGCCGCGTGCTTGCAGCCGCCGGTGTCCCCGACGGGGCACGAGCAGTGCGCTTCGATCACGCTCGGCCCCGCGCGGCGCGCGCGCACGCGGTACACCTCGGCCCCCGAGCCCTCGCAGCGCGCGGTGAAGTTCGTCCCTTCGATGCGCAGGTCGAAGAGCGCGCCAGCGGCGTCGTAGAGCCTCCCGCGCTCGAGCGCCCGCGCCCCCACGCGAGCCCGCGCCTCGTCCTCGGTCCACGGTGCCATGCCCCGCTCTTCGTTCGGATTGAGCTTCATTGCGAGATCGAGAGTGGCGCTCGAAACACGGCATCGCAAACACACCGTGACGTACTCTGTCACTACTTCAGAGCACTCGGAGGGGCGCGCTTGGCGGGACGTTTTCTGTCACTCCGAGCGCGATCGCGCTGACGTGGCGACCGGCAGGGTTGCTACAGTCGCGCGACCGACCATGTGCGCGATGAAATTGCCCGACGACTGGCAGAAGGCGCTCGGCCCCGAGCTCGACAAGCCGTACTTCAAAGACCTCGAGCGCTTCGTCGCTGAAGAGCGCGCGAAGGGCTCGGTGTTTCCGCCCGAAGACGAGGTCTTCTCGGCGTTCGAGCTGACGCCGTACGACCAGGTGCGGGTGCTGTTGCTCGGGCAAGACCCGTATCACGACGACGGTCAGGCGCACGGCCTGTGCTTCAGCGTGAAGCCGGGGATTCGCAAGCCGCCGTCGCTCTACAACATGTTCGTCGAGCTCAAGGACGACATGGGGCTGCCCATCGCGAAGACGGGCTCGCTCGTTCCGTGGGCGAAGCAGGGGATGTTGATGATCAACGCGGTGCTCACCGTGCGCGCGCACGAGCCCAACTCGCACAAAGACAAGGGCTGGGAGAGCTTCACGGACGCGGTGATCGCTGCGGTCAACGCGAAGAGCACGCCCGTTGTGTTCATCCTCTGGGGCAGCTACGCGAAGAAGAAGGGCAAGCTCATCGACAAGAAGAAGCACACGATCATCGAGAGCGCCCACCCCTCGCCGCTCAGCGCGAAGGCGGGCTTCTTCGGCTCGAAGCCGTACTCGAAGATCAACGCCGCGCTCGAGAAGTACGGCACGCCCGCGATCGACTGGAAGCTCGGGGACTGAGCTCGAGCGCGAGCGGGGCGAAGCGGTGGGTCTGCGAGCGAGTCTTTGATTACATGGGCGTGGGTTGCTCTTGGGGATGCACGGACAAGAGCGTTCGAGCGGGCGGAGCAGACCGCGTTCACCGCCGAGCACGATGGGGACGCGCGGGCGACGCTGCCAGTGACCCACGACGCTCGCGCGCACATCGCGCACGGCGCGAAGCGCGCGCTCGTTGCCCGGGACCCGGTGCTCATCGTTACCCAAATCGTGTGTGGAGAAACAGCGGCGAAAAGGCCCGCAGCCC